>NZ_JABUHN010000029.1 GCF_013328815.1 Tabrizicola fusiformis | reverse complement strand
GTTTCGCTTCATTCAGCGTCTTCCGCTTCGGTGAGGCGGTATCTACGGACCAACGCCAAAACCCGCAAGAGGAAAAAACAGGGTTCGTGACGATTTTTTGTCGGACCCTGCGAGAAACCCAAGTTTTCTTGGGAAATTTTCTTTGACCGGACGGACAGGTTTCCCGGGGTTGCCAATGAAAAGGGCGGCAGAGCCATGTCCTGCCGCCCTTTTCGGGTCGAATCTGTGGATAACTCAAGCGAATCCGGGGGCTTGGTGGGTCACCCGGCCTCCCGCAACCGTCAAAGCGATTCCCGTTGCGCCGATTCTGGTGGGCTCAACCGCTTCGATATCACCGTCGATCAGCACCAGATCGGCCGCCATCCCCGGAACCAGCCGCCCGGTCAGCCCCTCAAGATGGACGGCCCAGGCGCCGCCCGCGGTATAGGCGTGCAGCACCCGGCCCAGCGCCACCCGTTCATCCTGACAGCCCTCATAGGGCGCGCGCGTCAGCGCCGCCTGAATGCCGCGCATCACCGAGACATCGGTGACCGGCCAGTCGCTAGCAAAAGCCAGAGGCGCGCCGTGGTCCGCTAGCGTCTTCCACAGATAGGCGTCGCGCCAGCGGTCACGGTGAAACACCGTCTCCATAGTGGACATCGGGAAATCCATCGCTCCGGGCGGATGCGGCGGCTGCACAGACGCCGTGATGCCCAAGGCCCCCAGACGCGGCACATCGGCCCGGTCGATCAACTCGATATGTTCGATCCGGTGGCGCATATCGCGCAAGCCGTTGGCCTGCCCCGCGGCCTCATAACCGTCGATCGTCTGACGCACCGCGCCGTCGCCGATGGCATGGACGGCGATCTGAAGGCCCCGACGGTCGATCTCGGTGCAGATGGCGTCGAAGCGCTCGGGCGCGAACAGCGGCTCGCCGGTTTCATCGGTGCCGGGATAGGGGTGCAGCATATAGGCGGTGCGGCTGTCCACCACCCCGTCCATGAACATCTTGACGAAGCCCGAGCGGACCCACTCCCCCTGATACTCTGCGGCCATGGCGCTGGCGCGCTCCAGCTCGGACAGCTCCATATGCGGCTTGAAATGGAAGGGCACCACGACGCGGGCGGTCAGGCGGCCTTCTTCCTGCATCTCACGCAAGAGTTCACAGGTATAGCGGTTGCCATCCATGTTCACCATCGAGGTGATGCCATGCGCCGCGCAATGCGCCAGCCCTGCCGCGACCTTCTCTTTGTCGGCGGCGCGGCGCGCGGCATCGGGCCATGGCTCCGGCTCGCCGCCGGTGGCGATGCCAAGTTGCAGATGCGCCTCACCGCCCAGGGCAAGGATCGGGCCGAACGCCTCAAACTCACGCAGTTCGCCGGTGGCGGTGCCATCGGCGCCCATCACCACCACATGGCCATGCGGCATCTCGGCCCCGTGCAGCAGCCCGGCCTCGCGCAGCGCCAGCGTATTGGCCCAGACTGTGTGGTGGTCGGGCGACATCATGGCCAGCGGGCGGTCGGCGATGATCCGGTCCAGATCGTGGCGCGTCACGGGCGCCTCCAGAATCTCATAAGCCGCCCCTTGCGCCATCAGCAGCGGCCGGTCGGGATTGGCCGCCGCATAGGCAAGGAAGGCCGCCTTCAGCGCCTCAAACCCCTCAACCCCGCCAAGTTGCAGTTGCGACAACTCATTGCCGCCCAGGACCAGATGCAGATGGCTTTCGACAAACCCCGGCAGAAGGCTGCGCCCGCCGGCGTCGATCACCCGGGTCTGCGGCCCCGCCAGTGCCTCAACCTCGGCCCGGCTGCCGACGGCAAGGATGCGCCCGGCCGCAACGGCCAAAGCTTCGGCCCGGGGGCGGGCCTCGTCCATCGTCTGCACCCGTGCATTGGTGATGATCAGTTCCGCCGTCATGGCTGCCCGTCCCTTGTTGTCTTCAAATCCCGCGGGAAAGGGGCGTCACCCCTGCCCCCGCTGCTCCGCCACACGCTCGGCCATCACGCAGAGCATCTCGAACATCAGGCTGATGCCAAGCCAGGCCGTGCCGCCCGAAGCATCGAAGGGCGGCGAAACCTCGACCAGATCGGCGCCGACTACATCAAGGCCCTGCAGCCCGCGCGCAACCTGCAACGCCTGCCATGAATTCGGACCGCCCACTTCGGGCGTGCCGGTGCCGGGGGCAAAGGTCGGGTCCACAAAGTCGATGTCATAGGTCACATAGACCGGCCCCGCGCCGACGATGTCGCGCGCCTCGGCCATCACATCATCGGCGCCGCGGGCGTGGAACTCGGCAATCGGAATGATGCGGATGCCATTGGCGGCGGCGAAATCCCAATCCTCACGGCCATAGGCCGTGCCGCGAATGCCGATCAGGCAATAGCGTTTGGGGTCGATCAGCCCCTCTTCGACCGCGCGACGGAAGGGGGTGCCATGGTTATAGCGGCTGCTGCCGAAATAGACATCGTTCAGGTCGGTATGGCTGTCGAACTGGATCATCCCCACCGGGCGGCGCTTGGCCACGGCCCGCAGGATGGGCAGGCTGCACAGATGGTCGCCGCCGCCGGTCAGCGGCCGGATGCCCGCCGCGACCACCCGGTCATAGAACGCCTCCATCCGCGCGAGGCTGTCCATCAGATCGCCGGGGTTGGGCGCCACGTCGCCCAGATCGGCGCAGGCGGCCAATTCAAAGGGGGCCACCCATGTTGCACCATTCTGCGCCCGGATCATGGTGGACAGGTCGCGCAACTGCCGGGGCCCATGGCGCGGGCCGGGGCGATTGGTGGTGCCACCATCCCAGGGCGCGCCGATCAGCCCGATTTCCACCTCGGCAAAGCGGGGGTGGTCAAAGGCCACATGCGGCAGCCGCATGAAGGTCGGCACCCCGGCGAATCGTGGCAGGTCAAAGCCCGAAACCGGCGTAAAGAACCCGTCGTTATTGCCGCCTGTCATTGCCTGCCCTTCCCGCACGGTGATTCCCTGCGGCATCTGATCAAATTCCGCCGCGATTGTAAGTCCCGCCGCGGCGGCTTCTGTCCCCTTCCCGACACCATTCCTTCGCCAGACTTGACCCCGCCGTCGCCTTCGGTCCTTATCGCGGACAAGCTGCCCAGGGATTCCATTGATGTTCTCCAAGACCGACGCCCCCTCTGCCCCCGCCCGTCCTGCCGGTCTGGGCGGCAATACCCGTTCCATCCTCGGGTCCGACCTGAAGATCACCGGCGAGATCACCTCGACCGGCCAGATCGAGGTTATGGGCGAGGTGGATGGCACCATCTCGGCGCAGGGGCTGGTGGTGGGCGGCGAAGGCCGCGTCACCGGCGATGTCGTCGCCGAAACGGTCGAGGTGAAGGGCAAGCTTGACGGCAAGGTCGCCAGCCGCGCCTTCACCCTGCGCGCCGCGGCCCAGGTGGCCGCCGAAGTCAGCTACAGCACGCTGATCATCGAAAGCGGCGCCCAGATCGAAGGGCGGTTCCGCCTGAACAAGGGCTGAGATCGGCAAGGTGCGTGATTTCACGCACCATCCTTGGCCGCAGCGGGCGGGATGGAATAGGTCAGCCCGGCCCGCGCCACCGGCGCCGTCTGCCCTTCGGAAAACACCAGCACATCGCCCACGGCAAGGCTGCGACCCAGTTTCAGCACCCGCGCCTCGGCCACAAGATCAACGCCCGCGGCCGGCTTGCGCATGAAGTCGATCGCGCAATTCGTCGTCACCGCCAGCGCCACCGGCCCGATCCGCGACAGGATCGCCAGATACATCGCCACATCCGCCAGCGCAAAGATCGACGGGCCGGAAACGGTGCCACCGGGGCGCAGATGCCGCCCGGCCACCCGCAGCCGCAGGGCCAGCCCGGCCTCATCCGCCCGTTCCACCGCGAAATCATCGGCCACCTGCCCGAAATCGCGCGCCAGAAACGCCTGCAATTCTGCCGCCGTCATCACAAGAGCCATGCTTCCCCTCCGCCATCTGCGCCCCTAGACTTGCCGAAACCTTGGGAGGAAGGGAATGGCCGATCCGATCCTGTTGCGCGCCGATGAGGGCGCCGTTGCCGTGCTGGTGCTGAATGCGCCGGCCAGTTTCAACGCCCTGTCCGAAGCGATGCTGGCGGCACTGGAAGCGGCGATTGCCGATATCGCCGCCGATCCCGCAATCCGGGTGGTGGTGATCCGTGCAGAAGGCAAGGCGTTCTGCGCGGGCCATGACCTGAAAGAGATGCAGGCCCATCGCGGCGATGCCGATGGCGGGCGCAGCTATTATCAGGCGCTGTTTGACCGTTGCGCCGCGATGATGCAGGCGCTGGCCGCGCTGCCGCAGCCGGTGATCGCCGCGGTGCAGGGCATCGCCACCGCCGCCGGCTGCCAGTTGGTCGCCACCTGCGACATGGCCGTCGCGGCAACCGGCACCCGGTTCGGCGTGAACGGCATCAACATCGGCCTTTTCTGCTCGACCCCCATGGTCGCCCTCACCCGCAAGGTGGCGCCCGCGCTGGCCTTTGAAATGCTCTCGACCGGGGCTTTCATTGACGCAGACCGCGCGCGCGAGGCGGGTCTGGTCAACCGCGTCGTGCCCCCCGAGGCGCTTCTGTCCGAAACGATGGCACTGGCGCGGGCCGTGGCCGCCAAACTGCCCGCCGCGATCCGCACCGGCAAAGCGGGGTTCTACGAACAGGCCGCCCTGCCCTTGGAGCGCGCCTATGCGCTGGCGGGCGCGCGGATGGTGGAGAACATGCTTGACCCCGACACCGACGAAGGCATCTGCGCCTTTCTGGACAAGCGCCCGCCCGGCTGGGCGCCGCGCAGTTAGCCGCGGGTTTGCGGCAGGCATCCCGTCAATCCGGCGGGCAGCACCAGAAGCGCACCGGCCGCATAAAGATCGGCCACCAGCCCGGCGCCACCGCTGACCGTCACACTGTAGGGCCCGGTCGAGGTGACGGCGGCGCCCTGCGGCAGCGCCGCCAGCATTCCGCCGGGCGGCAGAATGGCCAGCGCCGCCGGGGCCTGCCCCGAAAGCCGCATGACCAGCGCCAGCAGGGCAATCCATGCGACCAGAACCACAGGCAGGGCCAGCGCAAGGCGGCGCAGGTCAGTAATCATGGATATGCTCCACCGCCGGGCCAAGGCGCCGCAGCTCTGCCGCCAGATCGGCCACCCGCACCAGCATCAGGTTGCGATAGCCCGGATTGCCCTGCCGCGCCGCCGCATACAGCGCGCTAGGCATCGGCCCATCCGGCGAAATCGCGGTGAACAGGATATCGTCATTGCCCGCGATCTCGACAAAATCGGCACCCTGCGCCGCCCAGAGCCGGGCCAGATCGGTAAAGGCACGGTAGCGCGGGGTTTCCACCTCGATCCCTTCGGGGCGGGTGGCGATCACCTGCACGTCTTCGGCCTGCGCCAGAATCTCGGGCGCAAGGCCGCGCAGGATCACCCGCATCCGCAGCGCATCGGGCTCCATCCCTGCCACCGCCGCCGCGATGACCCGGGCATAGCCCGCCTTGGCCCGGTATTCGAGGCCCAGCGCCAGCCGCCGTTCGGCATTGCGGAACCCCTCTGCGGGCGAAAGTTCCACCCGGTCACGGTCAAAATCCCAGCGATACCACGGCACCTGCTGCAAAAACCGCGCATAATCCGCCGCCTGCCGGGCGGAAACATCATCCAGAAGGGCGCGCTCCGGCCCGCGCAGCCATGTCGCCACCCGGCCCAGCGTCTCTTCATAGGCGGCTTTCATCAGCATTTCGGCGGTAAAGCTGACCCCGATGGTATAGATCATCTGCCGGGTTTCGCCGTCAAAGCCGCCATGCGCGCCGGATGCCTGCGCCAAGGGGCAAAGCGCGCCCCAGAACCCGCCGACTGCAGTGACAAAACCGAAATCCTGCGGGTCGCCCCGGGCGATCACCGCCGCGTAGTCATCATAGGCATGGACGATATGCCATTCGGGATAGGTCATCAGCGTGCGCCCCTCGGGCCGCTGCCATTCGGCGGCAACCAGCGGAGCATAGGGCATCGCCGTGCCCGCGGGACGGCACATCAGCTCGACATAGCCGACCGGGAACAAGAGGCAGAGCAGCAGCACAACGGCTGCAACCACCAGCCGCCGCAGCCAGCGCCACAGGCGCCTCATCGCCGCAACCCCATGGCAAGGGCAAAGCCGCCCAGCGCCAGATGCGGCCCATTGGCAAGGATCTTGAAGCTGAACGGCAGATCCTGCCAGCCCCAGGTGAATATCCCAAGGTCCAGATAGCCCGAGCCGGTCACCAGACCCAGCACCCCATCGGCCAGATAAAGCGCCCCGAAGAGCAGCAGATAAAGCCGCGCCGCCCGCGCCGAAACCACCGCCGCGCCCAGCGCCCAAAGGGCCGAGGCGGCGTGCAGTGCGTCATCATAGATATCAAGCGCAAAGATGCCGAAGGTCAGGCCATCCGCATCCGTCACCCCGGGGATATAGTTCAGCGCCGCCACCAGCGACAGCACCACGAAATAGCCAAGGGCGACGGTTCTGTGCATCGGTTTCCTCACAAGCTGGCGATGTAACGGTCCCAGAGCGCGTTGCGGAACAAAAGCCCCGGATCGACCCGGCGCTTCAGCGCGGCGAATTCTTCGGCCCGGGCATAGCCGGCACGGAACTGTGCCGGGCTGGCATGGGGGCGGTAGGGCAGATAATAGCTGCCGCCGATGCCCTGCACCGCCTCGATCAGGCGGCCGGTCATCCAGGCCATATCCGCTTCACCCCGCAGCGACATCTCCTGACTGAACAGGAGGACCGAGGCGATGCGCGGCCCCTGCGGCGCATAGGACAATAGGGCGGTCTCGTCCCGTTCAACCCAGCGCAGGGTGACATTGAGCAATTCCTGATAGCTGGCGGGAATGATCGCCCGGCAAATGGCAAGGAAATCGCCGAACCGTTCCGGCGCCACGAAATATTCGTGCAGGATATCGGTGCGCGACGGGTCGCGGTCGTCCAGCGTGACCACGGGTTCGTTCATCAGGCTGGACCGGCTTGCGGCGCCGGCCATCCGGGCGCCGATGCCGGTTTCAATCCCCCAGCGCCGCCGCTTGACCCATTCATTGCCCGGCTGCGCCCGGAAGATGGCGCGCGATGCCTTGGCCATCCAGCCCGAACCGCTGGCCGGGGGAATCTCGCCCGCCACCGGCGTCCATGTGCCCAGCATCGCCTCACGGAAGAACCCCGCGCGGTCGATGTTCATGCGGCCATAGGCCATGGGCACCCGCTTGACCGCCGCCGCGAAGGCCGCCGGAAAGTCTTCGGCTGCCATCACCTCGAACCCCGGTTCCAGAAGCTGGTTCGCCGCCGCCTCCACCTCCATTTCGGTGATCAGCCCGATCAGGCCATATCCCCCCATCGCGGCGGCAAAAAGGTCGGCGTTTTCGGTCCGGCTGGCGGTGATATGGCTGCCATCGGCCATAAGCATCTTCACGCTGCGCACGGTCGAACCCATCGGACCAAAGGCGGTGGGCCAGCCGTGGGCGCCCACCGAAAAGGTCGCCGCCACGCCGAAATCGGCATTGGTCTGCATCACTTTGGGCGACAGGCCCAACGGGTCCAGCGCGGCAATCACCTGATACCAGCGCGCCCCGGCATGAACGCGGTAGGTGTCGCCCGACGCCTCGACCAGACCGTTGTCGAAGGTGATCGCATGGCCTTCGCGCGGAATCGACTGCCCGCCCATCGAATGCCGGGCGGCGGCCAGATTGACAGGGCGGCCCGCCGCAGCCGCCTCGCGCAATTCGGCCCGCAGCGCGGCCAGCAACACCTCGCCCGGATCATCTCGCAGCACGATATGGCGAAAGATCGGGGTTTCCGACAAAAGCGAGGCATCGTTCAGCACCGCCGCCCCGCCCTGCGGCACGATCAGCGGCACCCCGTCCAGCACCAGCGCCTGTGGGCCAAAGGCGCGGGCTCCGGCAACACCCAGCGCCGCCCCCGCCCCCACCAGAACCGCCCGCCGCGTGAATGCCATGCCCGCCTCCGCCTTTGCCGCCACGATCCCCCGGGGCGCAACACTCCGCCAGTGGGGAAACCCCCACCCCTCGCAGCCTTGCACGCGCCGGGCGCGGCGCATAGCCCCAACCACCCGGGGCTTTCCCCCGGAGGCGTCCCGCGCTAGGGTGCCGCCATGTTGCGCCCCACCCTTGCCCTTGCCCTGATCCTGCTGTCCGCCTGTGCGCCGCTGCCACAGGTCACCCGCGTTCTGGGCAAGACCGGGCCGACGCCCACGCTTCTGCCGCTGGAGCAGCTTCCGCCCGCCGCAAACCCGGCCGATCCGGGCGCCGGGCTGTCAGGGCAGGCTGCGGCCCTGCGTGGCCGGGCCGCCGCGCTGCGCGCCCGCTGAGGCGACCCCGATACGCAGCCCACGTTGCAACGGGCGCGGCAAACGGCTAACAGCCGTGCCGAACAATCCCGTGGAGAATGCCATGTCCGCCGCCCCGCTTCGCCTTGGTCTTGCCGGTCTGGGGACGGTCGGCATCGGTGTGGTCAAGATCGTGCAGCGCCATGCCGCGCTGATCGCCGCCCGCACCGGGCGCGAGGTGGTGATCACCGCCGTTTCCGCGCGGGACCGCTCGAAAAACCGCGATGCCGACCTCTCGGGTTATGCTTGGGAAACCGATCCGGTGGCGCTGGCCACCCGGGCCGATGTCGATGTCTTCGTCGAGGTGATGGGCGGCCATGAAGGCGCCGCCCGCGCTGCGACCGAGGCGGCGATTGCCGCAGGCAAGGATGTGGTCACCGCCAACAAGGCGCTTTTGGCGCATCACGGCCAGTCGCTTGCGCTGGCGGCCGAGGCGGCGGGCCGGGTGATCCGGTTCGAGGCGGCAGTGGCCGGCGGCATCCCGGTGATCAAGGCCCTGACCGAGGGGCTGGCAGGCAACCAGATCCGCCGGGTGATGGGGGTGATGAACGGCTCGTGCAACTACATCCTGACCCGGATGCAGAACGAAGGGCTGTCCTATCAGGAGGTTTTCGACGCCGCCCAGCAACTGGGCTATCTCGAAGCCGACCCGAATCTGGACGTGGGCGGGATCGACGCGGGCCACAAGCTTTCGCTGCTGGCCGCCATCGCCTTTGGCACCCGGGTCAGCTTTGACGCGGTGGAGCTTGAAGGCATCGGCAATGTCTCGATCGACGATATCCGGCTCGCCGAAGATATGGGCTACCGCATCAAGCTCTTGGGTGTGGCGCAACTGACGGGCCGCGGGCTGGAGCAGCGGATGACACCCTGCCTTGTTCCCGCCGACAGCCCGCTGGGCCAGTTGCAGGGCGGCACCAACATGGTGGTGCTGGAAGGCGACTCGGTCGGCCAGATCGTGCTGCGCGGCCCGGGCGCCGGCGAAGGGCCGACGGCCAGCGCCGTGATGGCCGACGTGATCGACATTGCCCGCGGGCTGCGGTTGCCCACCTTCGGTCAGCCCGCCGCCACGCTGGCCACCCCGGTTGCCGCCCGCACCGCCACGCCCGCGCCTTGGTATCTGCGCATGACGCTGCTCGACAAACCCGGCGCGCTGGCCAAGATCGCCACCTGTCTGGGCGAGGCGGGCGTGTCCATCGACCAGATGCGGCAATATGGCCATCAGGGCGCCAATGCCCCGGTGCTGATCGTGACGCACAAGGCCGCCCGCGACGACATCGACCATGCCATCGGCCGCTTTGCCGGGACCGGCGTTCTGGTCGGCGCCCCGGTGGCCATCCGCATCGAAGAGGTCTGAGCCTTTCCTTGACAGCATCTGCCTTGTCATGGGACGCCTGCGGGGATTTCTCCTTCGGAGGTCCGCATGTTCAAGCCGTTTATTTCAGTCAGCCTTTGTCTTACCCTGATCACGCCGCTGCAGGCCCAAACGCTTCCGGGTGCCGAAGACACGGCCTTCCAAGCGACCCTGACCAGCCTGCTTGCCACGGATGACCCCGCTGCCGTCGCCGCCTTGCGCGATCTGGCCGAAGCGGGGAACACCGCCGCCCTGATCACCCTGCCCTTCGCATTGCTGTGGGTTCCACCAAAAGGAAACCTCAGGGAAAAGAACGCCCAGCGCAGGGTGGACGACATCAATGCCCAAGATGCCGCCGAGAAGGCGCATGAAGCGACTGCGCTCTGGGATGCGGGCAACCTGGAAGATGCGAGCTTTTTGCCAGACCGCGCCGCTGGCCTTCTGGCATTCGGCGAGACCGAGAAGGCATCTTACCTGATCTCAGCCTGGGTCAACCAGACCGGCGGGCGCGGTGACCTGCCACCGCAGCTTCTGACGGAAGATACCCCGGCCATGCTGGGTGCCTTTGCGCTTTACTTTCGGATGCTTGATGCCGTTTACAACAGCGGTTCAGGAAAGGAGGAAGCCGTTCGTCTGATGTCCCTGATGCGGGAAGAAAGACTGCCAGCATGGGTGACCTACGTTCACTTGATGGAAAGCACCCCTGACGTCTTTGACATCATCGGCAACTCGGCCGTCGGCAGCGGCCTTTCTGCCGCAGATGTCGCAGAGCGCATCGAGGACGCTCGCGCAGTCCGTGCCGTCTGGCTCAACCATGATGAAGTCCCGACACCAGCGACGACCGCCGAGCGCGCGCGCCGGGCTCTTGCGGGCAGGGCCGAGCTTCTTCCGGTGACCCGCCTCTGCGAAGCACGTTGTCCGGACAGCATCGCAACCTGTGAGGCCGCTTATCTGGCCTTTCCGGGCAATCAATTCGGCGCCACCACAATCTGGCAGCCCTTTGCCGATGCCTTGGATCCGGTGACATATCTCGCTTCTGATCGGGGGCTGTATTTAATGATCCGGCCGCGAAAAGACCCTGCCGCCGCCGCTGATCGCGCAACGGCCGAGGGAATAGATGCCTGTTACGCCAAGGTTCTTGCGCACTGGGACACGCTCTACTTCGGCCGCTGAAGCACTGTTAGCGCCACCACGCTTGCCGCAGCCCTGACGCCCGGCTAAGGCAAAAGCATCATTTTCAGGAGAGACTCCCCATGGCCGACGCGCAGGATTTTCAAGACCGTATGCTTTCGCTGGGCCTTGCCCGGGTCTCCGAGGCGGCGGCTCTGGCCTCGGCCCGGTTGATCGGGCGCGGCGATGAAAAGGCCGCCGATCAGGCCGCCGTCAATGCGATGCGCGACCAGTTGAACCTGCTCGACATCGCCGGTGTGGTGGTGATCGGCGAAGGCGAACGCGACGAAGCTCCGATGCTCTTCATCGGCGAAGAGGTCGGCACCGGCAAAGGCCCGGCGGTGGACATCGCACTTGACCCGCTGGAAGGCACCACGCTGACCGCCAAGGACATGCCCAACGCCCTGACCGTGATCGCCATGGCGCCGCGCGGCACCCTGCTGCACGCCCCCGACGTCTATATGGACAAGCTGGCCATCGGCCCCGGCTTCCGCCCCGGCACGGTCACCATGACCATGACCCCTTCCGAGCGGGTCTCGGCCCTTGCCGCCGCCAAAGGGGTTTCGACCGAGGATATCACCGTCTGCGTTCTGGAGCGCCCCCGGCATGAGGCGATGATCAAGGAAATCCGCTCGACCGGCGCCTCGATCCGGCTGATCACCGATGGCGACGTGGCCGGCGTGATGCATTGCGCCGAACCGGATCAGACCGGGATCGACATGTATATGGGTTCGGGCGGCGCACCCGAAGGGGTGCTGGCAGCGGCGGCGCTGAAATGCATGGGCGGCCAGTTCTTTGGCAAGCTGTTGTTCCGCAACGATGACGAGCGCGGGCGGGCCACCAAGGCCGGGATCGTGAACTTTGACCGGGTTTACACCCGCGACGATCTGGTGCGCGGCGATGTGATCTTTGCCGCGACCGGCGTGACCTCTGGTTCGCTGCTGCGCGGGATTCAGCGGGAACCCGGCTGGGTGACGATGGAGACGATCCTGATGCGCTCGAAAACCGGATCGGTCCGCCGCATCCAGTATCGCACGCCGGTCAAGTAAACACGCAAGTCAGGCACGCACTGGTCAAAGCCCTTGCGCGGCGGGCCGCGCTGGGGCATCCCCCGGATATGACCCGCGCCTTTCTCAATGTCGAATGCTCGCTGACCGGGCGCCGCTGGACCGGCCCCGGCATTGAAGCCGAGCGTCTGGCCGAAGCGATGGCGCAGACCACCCGCCTGCCGCTTGCGCTGTGTCAGACGCTGGTTGCCCGTGGCGTGACCCCGGCCGAGGCGCCGGGCTTTCTCGCCCCCCAACTGCGCGATCTCTTGCCCGACCCGCTGTCGCTGCGCGACATGGGCGCCGCCGCCGCCCGCTTCCTTCAAGCGCTGCAAAACCGTCAACGCATTGCGATCTTTGCCGATTATGACGTGGACGGCGGCGCCTCCGCCGCGCTGCTGATCGTCTGGCTGCGGGCGATGGGCGCGCAGGCCACACTTTATATTCCCGACCGGATTGATGAAGGTTATGGCCCCAATGTCGCCGCCATGCAGGCGCTTGGCGCCGCGCATGACCTGATCCTCTGCGTCGATTGCGGCACCCTCAGCCATGAACCGATTGCCGCGGCGGGCTGTGACGTGGTGGTGCTGGACCACCACCTTGGCGCCGAGACGCTGCCCCCCGCGCTGGCCGTGGTGAACCCCAACCGGCAGGACGAAAGCGGCGACCTTGCGCATCTCTGCGCCGCCTCGGTCGTCTTTCTGATGCTGGTCGAAGCCAATCGGCAACTCCGCGCCACCGGCACCCAAGGCCCCGACCTGATGGCGATGCTCGACCTTGTTGCGCTGGCCACCGTGGCCGATGTGGCGCCGCTGATCGGCGTCAACCGCGCGCTGGTGCGGCAGGGGTTAAAGGTGATGGCCCGGCGCGAGCGGGTCGGCCTTCGTGCGCTGGCCGATGTGGCGCGGATGGATCAGGCGCCTTCGGCCTATGCGCTGGGGTTCGTGCTGGGACCACGGGTGAACGCCGGGGGGCGGATCGGTCAGGCCGATCTTGGCGCGCGGCTGCTGGCCACCGACAACCCGGCCGAGGCTGCCGCCCTTGCCGCCCGACTGGACCAGCTCAACACCGAGCGGCGCGAGATCGAGACACGCGTGCGCGATGAGGCGATGGCACAGGCCGAGGCGCGCGGGTTTGACGCCCCGCTGGTCTGGGCCGCCGCCGAAGGCTGGCATCCCGGGGTGGTGGGCATCGTCGCCTCGCGCCTAAAAGAGGCGGCGCATCGACCCGCCGTGGTGATCGGGTTTGAGGATGGCATCGGCAAAGGCTCGGGCCGGTCGGTGTCGGGGGTGGACCTTGGCGCGGCGGTGCAGCGGCTGGCGGCAGAGGGGCTTTTGATCAAGGGCGGCGGCCACAAGATGGCCGCGGGCCTGACCGTGGCACAGGACCGGGTGCAGGCGGCCATGGCGCGGCTGTCCGAGCTGCTGGCCCGGCAGGGCGCAGGCAGCGAAGGCCCGGGTGACCTGCGGCTCGACAGCCTGCTGATGCCGGGCGCCGCGACGCCGGAACTGGTGGAACAGATCGAGGCGGCTGGCCCCTTCGGTGCGCAGGCCCCCGCCCCCCGCTTTGCCTTTGCCGATGTCGCGGTCAGCGCGCGGCGGATGGGCGACAAGCACCTGCGCCTGACCTTGGGCGACGGCACCTCGTCCCGGCTTGAGGCGGTGGCCTTCGGCGCCTTCGACGGCCCGCTTGGCCCGGCCTTGGAGCAAACCGGCCACCGCCGGGTGCATCTGGCAGGCCGGCTGGAGCTGAACCACTGGGGCGGCCGCACCAAAGTCCAGCTTCGGCTGGAAGATGCGGCAATCGCGTGATTTTCCCTCTTGCGCCCCGCCGCACAGGGCAATAAACACCGCTCCACCGACAGCGTGGCCCGTTCGTCTATCGGTTAGGACACCTGGTTTTCAACCAGGTAAGAGGGGTTCGACTCCCCTACGGGCTGCCACTTCTTCATTTTTTCGCCTTCCTTTCAATAGGTTGCGACACCCTCGTGTCCAACCCATCCGAAAGGTTGGACAAGTTTCGTTCCGCTTCTGTGCTGGACAACCCGACAAACCCGCTATCGGCAAGCCGTGATCGATCCGCCTTTTTGGTGTAGGTCGCGCCTTCCTTGTTGGTCTTGTGGGCCATCACGGCGCGGATTTCATCGGGTGACTTGCCCGCGTTCGCCATCAAGGTTGCAAGCGACTTTCGCAGCCCATGCGCCGAACAAAGCGGGTTGCCTGCGGCCTTGCACTGATCCTTGAACCAGTTGCCCAAAGTCGTCGGCTTGTAGGCCAAGCCGTCGCCATGCGTGACGAACAGAAACTGGTCACGCGGGACATTGGCCAGTTCTGCGGCAAGTTCTTCGTGGATCGGCAGATCGGCCCCAATTCCCGTCTTGCCGCGCCTGTAGGTGATCCGATCACCCTGCACATTGCACCAGCCCATCGCCGCCACGTCTTGCCGAGACGCGCCCGTCCAGAGGAACAGCATCATCGCCAGCCGGGCCTTGCTGCCCGTCGGATGGTGTTCCTTGAATCGGGCAATCTCTTGATCGGTCCAAGTGTGATAGCCGTCGGCGTTTTCCTTGCGCCTGTCAGCGTATCGGGCCGGGTTGAACGTCACACCCATTTCCCGCTTGATCGCAAAGTTAAACAGCATGGACAGGTTCTTCTTGACCGTGTTCGCAGCGGTCGGGCCAGACTTCTTGCCCATAAGCGCTTCGACGTGCTGGGTGCCAAACTTCGCAAAGGGCAGATCGCCCGCGACGCCGCGCAACCAGTCCAATTCGCCCCGGATGCTGCGCTTGCGGCTTTCCGACAGGTTTCGATACTTCGGACTGGCCAAATACTGCTCGATCAGCCAAGCCAAGGTGCCTTGGGGCGTTGTGCTGCGGTTCGGTGACTTCGCGCCCTCAATCGCCGCGTTATAGGCCGCACGGAACGCGACAGCGCCATACGGCCCCGGCAAATAGCAAGTGAAGCCCTTACTTCGAAACCGGAAACGGGTTTGGCCGTGCCGATCCACGATCCGGGTCACACCGGGGTAAGGGTTCTTGCGTCGGATCATTTCAACAGCCTGTCACAAGGGTTGGTCACGGTTGAAGTTTCGGACTCGCCTTGGAAGATGACGTGAGTTCCATCAGGCTTCACTTCAACTCTGCCGCCCTCATTGCCAGCGGCTTTCATCGCCTTGAGATAGCGAGTCAGTTCGGACTGTTTCAGAAGTGCGGGACGGTTTGCCATCACATACCTTTAGAGGTTGAAAAGTTGATATTGCCGGGTCGGGGCGCAGAGGCGCGGCGGATACGGGTTTCCAGATCGGCAAGAGCGTTCGCCATCTCGGCGTCGCTGCCATATTCAACCCGCTTGCCCTCAAACATGACGACTCGTGTTGCACTTGCGCGCGCCCTGATCAGGGCGTCGCGCAGGGTTTCCAGTTCGGTCGGATCGATAGCCATCAGCCGTTCCGATACCAACCGCGATGGTCGATCCATGCAGCGCCAAAGTCCAAGCGGACCTTGATCATCATGGCGTCAACCTCGAAGGCGACGGTCGTTTCCACCTGCGGGCCGGGTGCGCCTTCAAGATAGGCGTATTCCAGACCGTCGATGTTCGCGGGGTCCGCCGCCAGATACCATTGCGTCGCATTGGTCAGGCGGGGTTCCACCAGAAGCGACAGCTTGGCGAAGGGGTTCACGTCGTTGACAGCCGTCGCGTTCAGCGTGGTCAGCAACTGTTCCCCGATGGTTTCGTATTCGGGCGGCACGATCAGATAGCGGGGCGCGGCATTGATCGGCATCCCGTTTGCCGAAGTCTGTTTCCGCATCCGAACCCGCCCGGCGTTCAGGCTGGTGACGCTTGGCGCGGACGCCGCGTCAAGGTTGCCGTGGCCAGCGACGAACACCGCCAGACCGTCGCCCATGATCGGGTTGCTGGTCAGGGCGGTGACAAGCTGCGAGTTCTCGAATTCACGCGCGGCGATGCCCATGCGGCGGCTGAAGTCTGCAAGTGCGTTCAGATCATCGTTGATCCACATTTGGCGCGTGTAGGGGATCATGCTGCCGAAGGTTTGCAGGGTGTTCGTATTGGCCGACTCGGCAACCGAACCCATCGGATATTCGCCACCTTCCAGAACCCGACGAAGGGCCGGGGCATCGCCAAGCATATACTTGGTCTGCACCTTGAAGTTCGGATACTGCGTCTGGCGCGCAGCGGGGCGCAGACCGGACGGGGCGGCGTCATAGGCGGTGCGAAGGCTGCGCCCGGCGCTATCGCCAAGGATGCCCGCCAGATCGCCCGTGACCATGCTGCCCGCGCGGGTGAACACCTGCGCGTCGGACACGCCCTGCACCGTCTGGCCATGCCGCTTCATGACTTCCCGCACCACGTCGGGCAGGCGCATGTTCGCATACTGGCGCGCCGGGGCAGACAGTTCATGCGCCGGGTTCATCCGGGCGTGGATCGCTTCCCCGACACGCGACGCGAAAACCGCCGGGTCGTTGTGGTCGAACGTGATCTGCGCCGTGGTGCGGGTGCGGGTCTGCGATTGCCGCTGCGCCATCGCGGCGAAGGCGACTTCCCGCGCGGCTTCCGGCGTCGATCTGCGCGTCGGTCCAAGCCCGGTCCAGCCCCGCCAGCTCGGCGATGCTGCGAATTTCGGTGTTCATTTCAGCGCGGGTTTGCACCTGCACTTCGTTTTCGGTGGTCGGCATGGTGACTTCTCCATTTCTGAAATGTGCGCCGGGATCGGCGGGAACGGGAACGATGGACACTTCAATCGGCGTCCATCGGGTCGCAGTGCGAACCCGCTTGGTGCCGTCTTTGGCTTCGCGGGTCTGTTCAATCGTGTAGCCAATCGACAGCCCGCGCAGGGTGCCGTTGGCAACGTCGGTCATCACGGCTTGCGCCTGGGTGGATTCGCGGAACCGGATCACCACAAGCAAGCCTTCGGACGTCATGCGCGCCGCCTCGATCATGCCCAACTGATCGCGGGTCGTGTCGCGGCGGCGCCCATCCAGCACCGGGGCACCGACAAGCCGCGCCAGATCGACGCCGCGCAGGTCCAGAACCTCGGTATAGCCGGGCCGGGCAACCGCTGCCCCGGTCGAAACGATTGCCTCAATCGTCCGGGCTTCGGCGTTGAAGGTGGCGGGGCGCATGTTCGCGGCCCGAAGGTGAATGGTCATGGCTTCGGTTCCCGGTTGTCAGCGGATCGCGCCGTCAAGCAGCACCTGCCCCACCGTGTCCGCCGCAAGGGCAGCGGCGAAGGCGGCACCGATCATCTTGTTCGTGCCAACCGTGGTGGTCACGGCGCGGGTGGCGTTGTCCCAATACAGGTTCTGGCCAAGGGTCCAAGCCTGCGCGGCGGTCTTGGTCAGGGTGAAAACGCCCTGGCGGACAAGAACTACGTCGGCACTGATCACAGCGGCACCTTGGGCGACGCCGATGATCGAACCGACTTGTGCCACCTGCCCCGAAGTCAGGGCATAGGGCGCGGGCAGCGTGACGTTGTTGCCCGAATAGAGGGAATTTCGCATTTCAGACTCCTGTGGGTTTGGTTGCGCGGGCGAACGTGTCTGCCGCGATTTCTTCGTCCAGTTCTTCGATATCGCGGCCACGTCCTGCGACCACTTCAGCGCGGGATTTCAAGCCCGCTTCAATGGCGCGGATTTCGGAATTCGCTTCCTTCAGCGGGTCCACCCATTGCCAGCCGGGGGCCACGAATTTGACGGCGCGATAATCGGCCAATTCGGCTTCGCTTGCGCCGATTTCGCCCGCCAATGCCTTGGCGTCGATCCAGCGCCGCCAAAGCGGGCGCAGCAACTGCGCTTCGATCAGGGTGCGTTGCAGCATTTCGGCGCGACGGCGGAATTCCAGCAAGCCGACGCGGGCGCTTGAATAGTTGGTGCCCGACAGATCGCCCGTCACCTGTTCATAGGTCAGCCCGACACCGACGGCGATTTCGCGTTGCTGGCCTTTCACGAATTCAACGGCCTGCGACAGACCTTGGCCGGGCTGCGAGAATTCAACCTCTGCACCGAAGGGCAGAACGCGCATAGCGCCCGGTTCAAGGCTCACATTCAAATTGCCGTCGGTTGACTCGAACCCCGCCGTGCCGCCTTCGGCGTCGCGCACAAAGCCCGTCATCAGGCTTTGCACCTTCAGCGTCATCAGCATGGCGTCGGACGCGGCGTCAAAATCCGCCAGTTTCAGCAGCACCGGGGCAAGCCATGAAATGCCGCGCACCTGTCCGGGGAAAAGCTGGTCAAAGACGTGTAGCACTTCGCGCGCCGGAACCCGCACCGCCTGCCCGATCATCCCGAACGGGGTTCCGGCGGCATCAGGCAGAATATAATAGGCGACGATCCGGTCGCTTGCGTCAAACTCCACCCCGGCAACGATGCGCGCGCCGTCGCCAAGGTCGCGGGTTAGGGACGGGTCGATCTGGTCGGCGGGCAGCGCCAAGGAACCAAACGCTGCCCGTCCTGATCCGTCGGCGTCGCTGCCACCTACGGATGTTCTGATAAAGGACTCACCGTCGCGCACCAAGGCGCGCACCGCGACTGGCAACAACGCCAGCATCTGCCCTTCAAACTCATTGTTCAGCGTCCGCCGCGTTGCCGGGTCCGGGTGCTGCGAAAGCGCCTGCCAGCCCTTGCCAGCGAGTGCCGCAAGCCAAGTCTCCACGATCCGCGCCGCCGTCGGGTTGTTCATGGACAGCGCCGCCGCACGGGCCTTGGTTGGCGCGCGGGCCGCAAGGATCGACGCTTGCGGCGCGTTCATCATGGGCGAACCCTGCCAGCGCCGCCCGCCGCCGCCAGCTTCGATCTGGCGTCTGTGTGTCGGTCCTGTGAACCGTGACAAAATGCGGGAAAGAACGGTCAAACCGGAATCTCCGAAAAGTCGCTGCCTTCCGGCAGACCAAGCGCTTCGGCCCGAACACGGACAAAGTTCGCCGCGCGGGTGACGTTCACCATGAAGACGCGAATGATTTGCTTGCGTTGCCGCGTCACCGAGTCAGTCCGGCGCTCTTCCAACCAAGCCGGAAGCTGTTCAAGTTCGCAGGCAATCCATTCAGAATGACGCAAGGTCTCGCCGTCGCGTCCGGGTTCTTCGTAAACGACGACACCAAGATACCAGTCGCGCGGTTCGATCTGGTTCAACGGGTGCCGGGGAAACTTGGTCATGGCGTTGAAGACGACGGACACTGCATAGGAAGGACCCAAGCCCGCCATTGTAGAGGCTTCGTCCCCTTCACCTCCTAGCAGGTCAAGCAGCAGCCGAAGGCGGAACGCATGGTCAAGCGTGTAGTTCGAACCGCCAAGGTTCTGATCTGCGACAAAGGGAAGCTGGTGGCGCTGGTTCAAGACCTTGTAGCGAGCAAAGTCGATGTCGGCACAGTAGAGGAAAGCAGAGCGTTTCATGTGGGAATCCCAAAGGTATCATCCGATACCCTTATGGCTCGTGAATCAAAGGGTGTCAACCGATACCTGTCTTCTTGAGAGCGAACGGCTACCGCTCGAAGCAGCCGACGGAAGGAGAAACTGACGGCAAAGGTCTAGGGTCAGGACTCACAACCAATAGATGACAGTCGCGGCGAGGGCGCAGGCGGAGAGGAAGAGGATCGGGCAGCGGTCGTA
>NZ_JABUHN010000028.1 GCF_013328815.1 Tabrizicola fusiformis | reverse complement strand
TACGACCGCTGCCCGATCCTCTTCCTCTCCGCCTGCGCCCTCGCCGCGACTGTCATCTATTGGTTGTGAGTCCTGACCCTAGAAGGTTCAGGAATTCTGGACTCATCAACGGCCATGTTGCTTGCAGCTGAACTTCCCGACCCTTGCATGCTGTGTTCCCGGTTAGCGCTTCTCATACCCAACCTGGAACTGCATGTGGTGCCCGTATGGGATGCTCGCCTCAGGGTGTGATCCCTGCGTGATTGGCGATAATATCTGCGGCTTTAAGGACAGCTCTCTCGACCGCAAGTTTACTGTCATCAGTCCGACGGAAGGCCAAAGGCTCAAGGCGGATCGGCGTCAGGGCTCGTACAATCGCGTCACGTCGACTAGGTGCACGCAATTTGGGATCCGAGACGGTATTAGCTCCTGCTGTCGGGAGAAGATCATTGCCTCGCATTTGACCTACGGCTTCCAGTCTTCGGGATAGGAGTCCCACAGCATCTTCTGCCTCCTTTAGCCGGGAATCGTACCGCAGCTTCTCAGCATCAGGATACGGATAGCTACCCCACTGACCTTTATGGGGCAGTTGGAGTACAGGATCTTCGTAATACTTGATCCGCCGGGCCCGGATCGGCATTTGCGCATCGACCACGAGGATGACTTCATCAAGGTCAAGACGCCGCGCCTCATCCTCGTTCAACAGAGGCGTTTCCTCAGTGCGTTCCGTCACGCTGCGGCCTTCAAACGGGTTGCGCCCAACAGAGCGGGACCGCGTCACCACACGCTTCGTTGTTTTCCCCACCGCCTGGCTCAACTCCTCGATGGTCTTCTGATCCGATGGTGTGAGGTAGAGTTTGACCCCTGCCCCACCCTGCAGGGACCGGCGGGTATTCTCACCATAGATCTCGTCCAGCGCCGGGATGGTCTGGGTAACGATGGCGAGGTTGCCGCCGAAGGAGCGTAGCGTCTTGATGCTTTCGGCCACGATCGGCATCTTCCCGAGCCGGTCGAACTCATCGAGCATGATCATCACTGGCCAGGGTTCGTCTTCCCTCGGCTCGGCCGCCTGAAGCGATGCGATCAAATCCGAAAAAAACAGCCGGATGAGCGGCGCGAGGGGCCGGATCATCTCGGATTCCACCGCTAGATAGATGGAGTGCGGCTGACGACGGATATCCCGGAAGGAAAAATCCGATGTCGCCGTTGCCCGGTCAATTGCCGGATTGTCCCAGGTATCCAGGCCCGAGGTCATAAGGAGCGAGAGATAGGAGGTGAGGGTATCGTTGTTGGTGGAAGCCATGCGCTCGAAGATCAGCCTAGCCGAGGGGCTCTTCACCTCATGGGCGCGCTTGAGATACTCCTTCTGCTTGTCGCCTCCCGAGGCGGTGATGCGGTAGATCTCGCCGATGGTCGGAATCCCGCGCTCGAAGGCCAGAAGCCCGGCGGCCACAAATAGGTCGATCCCGCCAGCAAGCAAACCGTTCAGTTTCTCGTTGTCGGTCTGGAGGAAGAGCTTCGCGGTCAGCTTCAACTCCATCTGTTGCCGGTCGGAGTTGGTCATCGCCGCAATCCTCGCCAGCGGATTGTAGCGGTGCGTCGGGCGCTCCCAATCCGTTGGAGCGAAGCGGAAAACCTTGTCGCCCAAGGAGGCGCGGAATCGCGCGGTTTCGCGGAAGTTCTCGCCCTTGACGTCGAGCACCACGGCGGAACCGCGATAGGTGAGCAGGTTCGGGATCACGAAGCCGACGCCTTTGCCGCGCCCGGTTGGGGCTACGACCAGCGCATGCGGAAAGGTCTTTGAGACAATGAAGGGCTTCTTCGACTTCGGGGGGCCCATCTTGCCAAGAAGGAATCCGGCACCGGGTTTTGCGAAGAAGCCGTTGCGCTTCATCTCTGAGCGAGTTTGCCAATGGGTCAGTCCGAACCGGGTCAGCGCATCGCCCAGCATGGTCGCGGTGAGCAGAAGCGCCAGCAGGCCGGATCCGGCGATGATGCCATTGACCCAGAGAAAATCCTGCGGGGCCGTGTTGCGTAGGGCCAGCCAGTTTCGGGCCAGCAGCGTCAGGTCGAGGCTGCGGGTGGAGTGGCCATATTGCAGGACGAAGTAGAGCGTCGCCAGCACATAGCCGATGATCAGGCCCAGCAGGGTGAGTGTCGCGGCGGCGAAGGCCATCTTGCCCTTATCCATGGCGGATGCCTTTCTCGCCGTCGGTCTGGTTGTGCCGTAGATCGTCGCCATGGCGATCTTCCACGATCCGGTCCAAGACTCTGTCCATGGCCGGATCGCTGGCATGCACCTTGTTGGCCTCCAGCCAGACCTTCGCCAGTACAAGCTGCTGGCGCGGATTGTCGGTGATCGCCTCGAGGGCCTCGGCATCTCCGGATCGCAGAGCGCGAATATCCGCATCGGTCAGCCGGGCGTTGACCTGCTCGACCAGCCGCGCCTGCCCTGCCTCTGACAAGGGCCGGACCTCGCCCTGCCCCGCCTCGCGCAGGACCGCGATCAGTTCCGGGGCGGATTCGGCCATATGGCGGCGCTCGGCGTAGACTTGGCGCAAGCGATCCTCGCTCTCGACGGCGCGTTCGCTGATATAGTCACGCGATGCTCCCTCAGCATAAAGGTGGTCGATCTCACGCTGCACTGCGGCGCGGACCTCGTCCGCCGGCATCTCGGCACGGTAACGCGCCAGGGTTCTGGCCTCTTCGGTGATCGGGCCGATATCCCTGAACGGATCGCGCAGCGCGAGTTCCATGTCGCCGATATGCAAGCCGCGGTCCGCTTCCCTAACTCCGGATTTCGGGGGCTGGATGACATCGGTCGCCTTCTCCCACGCCATGGCTGCGAGTTCCGCATGCTGGGGCGAGCGCTGAGCGAAGCGGTCGAAGGCCACCGTAGCCTCGGCCACGCCCTTCTCGCCAGCCCGACGGGCCCGCGGATCATCGGAGTAGGAATAGCTGAAGTCAGTCCGCTCGAACTGATAGACCAGCGCCCGGAACTCCTGACGCTCGGCCGGACTGTAGATGTCGGGCTCGCGGCCCCCACCCGCCGCATTATCCACCTCTGCCCGGTGCACGGCACGGTCAGAGGCCCGCGCCCTATTCTCCCTTTCCGGTTCTTCCCGCTCCACCTGCTCGACGGCCCTCAACACTCGCGCCTCGGTCAGGACATCTCCGAGCTTGCCATGGACAGCCTCCAGCCGATCCATCGCCTGATCGCGCTGTACCTCATCGCGCAGGTCCAACCCTTCCTTTCCGGCAATTGCCCGCAAATCCTGTGCGAGCCATTGCTGTTCCAGCGCGGCATTGCCTGCACCCTCGCGCATCCGGGCCAGAACCGCATCGCTGTCGATGCCGGTGCCCTGCACCGCCTCTGTGATGCGGGTTCTGAGAGCAGGGTCGTCCAACTGATCCCGATGCGCCTCCACAAGGTTCGGGGCGGCATAGATCCCGTCGCGGGACGCGGGTTCGTGCAAAGTGTCGGACCGCTCGCCGAGCGGCTGCAGGTGTGAGACCTCGCGCAGCACATCGGTCAGTTTTCGCTCGATCACCGGGCGCTCGGTTGCCGGAGCCCGCTCGATCAGATCCTCGATCTGCCGAACATTCTGCGTGAACCGGTCGATCAACTCGTCAAAGTCATGAACATCTTCACTCATATACAACACTCCGTCTGACTGGATACTTGCGCCCCGGGCCAACAGATCCCCTGCCCGGGTCAGGGCTTCCGCTACATCATGGAAGTTCGAACGCGAGGCCTCGGCCGCGAGACCTCGATAAATCGCGGCATTGCGCGCGACCTCGGCCAGGGCGCGGTCAAGGTCAGGGCCGGTGCGCGGGCGTTCAGCCGCCACCCTACCCTCTGCCTCGGCCTTGCGGATCTCCGTCTCGTTGGCCGCGCGGGTCAGCACGCCCCGGTCCAGCCGCCGTGTCGCCTCGAGCCGCAGCCCGTGGCGCTCGGCCGCCTCGACCATGGCCTCGCGGAAGGCGTCATAGCTGAAGTGATGGTCCTTCCCGAGGAAGAACATCTCCCCGTCCTTGCTGCGACGGTTCAGCACGATATGGGCATGGGGATGGGCGCGGTCCTCATGGATTGCAGCGATGTAGTCGAAGCGGGCACCATCGCTCTCAAAGAAGCGCTCGCAGATTTCGCGGGTGATCTCGCGCACCTCGGTTCTGCGGGTGCCGATGGGAAAGGCCATCAGGAGATGCGAGGTATGGCCCAGCTTCGGCGCGTGGCGCTCGTTCCACTGGTTCTCGAAGCGCCGCGCCACCCGTTCGATCTCGCCGGGCGAGAGCACTTTCTTGCCATCATGGGTGCCTCGGGAATCTAGGATGAAGCTCGACTTGGTGGTGAGGTAGGAGAGCTGGGCGCGTAGCTGTGCCCCGGTATGGCAGCCGCCCTGGCGGATCGGCTTGAAGATCGCCGGCGAATGGCCGCGCGCGGCCCGCACCATCTGCGCGCGTTTGCCAAACCCGCCCGAGGCAGAGCCTGAGACCTTGCTCCAGCCTCGATCGAAGAGCGCAGGATTGATCGCCCGGACGGCGTCAGCGCGGGCCATCGCGCACCTCCGCCACCAGGGGCGCCAACGCCTGGCTGACCTCCAGTTCCAACGCGCGGCGGCGGTTGCGCGCCAGCTCTTGAATCTGGTCGGACATATCGAAGACCAGACCTGCCAGCGCCCGGATCTCCGCCTGCTCAGGCACCGAAAGCTTCGCCACCTCACCCCTGACCCGGCCCTCATTCAGGCGGCGGGCAATCTGGTTGATGTTGTTGCCGACCCGGTTCAGCGCCGCGCCAAGGCCGCGCAGCTCTTCTGTCATGTATTCGTCCGGGGCCAGGAGATCATCTGCAGCCATCACGAAACGTCTCAGCGCATCGGTGCGGTGAGTGATCCCGCGTCGTGACAGGCTGGCGTCGAAAGCCCTCAGCTCGGCTTCGCTGACCCGCAGGTTCAGCACGCGGGTCCGACTTCCGTTCGAGATACGGCGACCGCTGGCATGGTTCACCGCATTGTAGACCGACACGACGCTGACGCCGTAGCGCGATGCCAACTCCCTCGCAGACACGCCTTCCGACCGCTCTTTGGCGATGCGCAGACGCTCCTCCTCGGTCAGTCGACGGGCCTTGGCCATTGTAAAGAAAACGCTCCTATTTCTTGCCAGAATCGTACAGGCCCGCCGACTCCCAGCACAAGCGGAGTCGGGCCTACGGGCCTGTACTCATTATGAAAAACCGCCCCCGAGGGGCGGATTCACGGTGTCTGCACAATGCGTCACGTCCTATGCGATCTGCATCCCGTCTTCTGGAACGTGCGCCCCGTCCTCTGCCGTTTGCGGTACGTTTTCTGCGGTCTGCGCCACGTCATCTGCAATACGGGATATGCGCTCTGGACCCTGCATCACGCCCCCTGCGTCCTGCATTCTGCACAATGGAAAGTGCCGGTAGGGGAATGGGAGCTGCTATCCGCCATCTGCGTGACGCGCTCTGATTTCTGGAGAGTGCGCCACGTTCTCTGCGATCTGGTAATTGCGCTATGCGGTCTGCATTCTGCTTGACCCGGCATGAAATGCTGCCTAGTCAATAATATTGTATCGTGTCGATTCAGTATTTATGTTGGTGTGCCATGGCGAGTGACTCTCTGCGTGTGATCGCGACCATGGCCCGCAAAGGTGGGTCAGGCAAGACGACCCTGAGCCGGGCACTCGTCAGCGCTGCTGCTGCAGCGGGTCGCCGTGTCACCCTGATCGACAGCGACAGTACTGGCGCCTTCGCGTCCTGGTACAAGCGTGCGGTAGCCAGTGGCTATGGATCGCCCTTGCTGACCCTGGTCAGGGCTGAGAGTGTCGAGACCATAGGCCGCGCCATCGATCACGCCTATGAGCATAACCTTGCGGATCTCATCTTCGTCGACACGGCCGGTGTTGGCGCGGAATGGTCGGACGGCGTCGCAGTGCTGGCGGATCATCTGGTCACGCCGGTCATGCTCTCGACAACAGATCTCGATGTCGGCGAGCAGACGGCGACCTGGTTCGAAAACCTCCGCAACCGCGTCGACGACCCAAGCGCCCTGCCCCGCCATCACGTTGTGCTGAACATGGTCGATCCCAGACCGACCAAGGCCGATGCCGAGTTGATCGCGCGGGCGGTCAGCCGCTTCCCCGTCATCGAGACCGTGATGATGCGTCGCAAGGCCTACAAAGACATGGACCAACTGGGCCTGCTGCACGCCATCGCGCTGGAACGGCAGAACGACCCTAACCCGCTGATGAAACCGCATGTCCGACCGATTGTCGAAGCGCTGGAAGAGGCGGTCGATATCCTCAACGACATTCTCGCGGGGTAAGGCAACCATGGTGCGCAAACGCATTCCCCTCGTTACACGACCTGACCCGGACTATTCGGCCAGCCTGTCCCCGCATGGCCCGCGCCCGGATTCCGCAAGCAGCCTGCCCGAAAGCCCAATAAGCGTTGATACCGCTGAGCAAATGCCGGACGCAGGGCGGACCATCGGGCCGGATCCCGTTGCCCAGCCGGATCGGATGGCATCTTCAATCCAGATCGACGTGCGCGCCACCGCCCTCGACCGTCAGGCAGCGGCGCTGTCAGCCTGCGGGATCGCACCGGCGCAGGTCATTCGTGCTGCCCTGCGCAGGGCCGTGAAGCGGTGGACCCTCTGCCCGACTTATATGCCGCCTGCCCCGCACAAGCGTGCGGGCGATACCAGTTGGACTGCCAGGACCAGCGTGGCTGTCCCCGCTGCCGTATTCGACCGTCTTCAGGCGACACAGGACCCGCTTGGCGTCTGCAGCCGCTGGTCTCTGGTCCGTGGCCAGTTGGAACCCTTGATATGGGAGGAGATCGACGCGCTCCTGGACACGCTGCAGGATGACCATCCTTCTGCCGGCTGAACCCGCTTTCAATCCCGGGATCGCCGACCTTTCGGTCCCCGATCAGGCCGGTTCAGGATCAAGCCGCGGCGGGTGGCAATCGCCACAGCATGGACCGAGTTCTTCGCCCCAAGGATCATGCGCGCCCGTTCCAGCCGCTTCTTGACGGTCTCGGGGCTGATCCCGCGTTTGCGCGCAATCTGCTTGTAGGAGAGGCCGAGCGCCATGTCATCGATCATGTCGAGCTCGCTCCCCGACAGTTCCCGGTTTGCCCCGATCCGGGTGAGGATATGCCCGAGGATATGCTCAACCCCCTCCAACTCGCTGTCGGTCAGCTCCCGGTCTTCGCGGGCGCAGAAGAGAAAGCTCAGCAGCGCAGGTCGCCCCGGATCATGCCGCGAGGCCCCGCCACCGTAACACAGGCCGTGCCGTTTCGCGCTCTCCATCACCTGCGCCCCGGCTGCCGTGATGGACGACGGTTCCAGATCACTCCAGCGCATCCTGCCGGTGTTGGTCCGCGCCCAGTGGTTGACCGGATCAAGCAGGGCAAATTGTCCGTCCCGGTATTGGATTAGCCACGGCTCAGGGAAGGTGGAGACATAGTACTCCGGCGCCAATCCCCTCAGATGAATAACAAGTGAGTAGCCGCTGGTCCCGATCTGGCGCAACCGCGCGTCCAGCGCCGGCATTTCCGTCATGAGTTTCCAAACCATTTCCCCCTCCCGCAGGTGTGGGAATACAACCTGCCACCTTACCCCAACGGGTATCCGCATGGAGAAGTCGCACCCGTTGTGACAGGTTGTGATCAAGCTTGTTCCGTTTCAACTCTCGGGTGACGAACCCCCCTTGATGCAAAGCGCCAAACTCAGGGACATTCGCCACTCTCTCTTTACTTAGATATGGTTATGAGTAAGATGCGCCACGAACATGAGCCTGCCCCTCAAACGCCCAAATATGAACCACGCGAAGCTAAGCTATGCGCGCATCCAGTGGCAAAGCTTAGAGATAGAAAGACGCAGCGCTTAGTGGGCTTTCTGTACAAGTGGAACACCGGCGAGCACATGCCAGCTTGGCTGGACAAACCCTGCCCTAACGCATTGCAAGAACCTCTTGTTGAGAAGCGCTGACGCCGCTGCAGACGTGGGATGCAGCGCATCACTTTTTTCACAGGCTGTTCGTACGTCAGATCGGCATCGATTGTTCGGGGTTCCCGACATCTGATGTCTAATAGCATCGAGCAACGCAGCACGCAGACTCCGCGGGTCATACAACTAAGGAGCTACCGCGTAGTGGGCTATTCATGAACAAGCCGAGCTGAAGTCGCGTGCTGCTTGCAGTACCCGTTTGCCCCTTCAGCGACGCCTGGGTTATAACGTCCCATGCCGGCGTCTCTTCGCGCGCCCAACTATCGAGTGAAAATAGCCAAATCTGAGCCAGACTTAGTAAAACGCGCAAGGCCAAGAGCTTCAGAAATTAATTGACCGACCCAATCGGAAACGACGCGAACGCGGTAGGGCATCTGTCGCCTATGAGGCCATACTAGCGAAACCGGGATAGACGGCGCAGAAAAGTCGCTCAAAATCTCGACAAGTTCACCACGGTTTATAAACCCGGAAACCTCGTAGGCTGGAGCGCGGACAATACCGACGCCGGCGAGCGCACAAGCAAGCAGAGAATCCGCACTGTTCACGCTCACACGTGACCTGAGAGGTGGTGAGATCAAGTTTGTGCCATCCAAAGACCCCCAGTCCAGAGGACGACCGGTGGAAGGAGATATCAAACCAACTTCGACATGACCGGCGAGCTGTCGCATGTCGGTAGGTATTCCGTATCGCTTCAGGTAGCTCGGACTGGCTACAGTCACGAGGCGGACATCACCAACACGCCTTGCTACCAGATCACTGTCAGCAAGAAGCCCGAACCTCACAGAGATGTCCACCCCCTCGGCAACAAGGTCTAGCAACCTGTCGCTACCGCCGAGTTCAATATGCAATTCAGGATAGGCACCAATTAGCGTCGGCAGTGCCGGGGCGAGTATCGTGCTGCTAACGCGCGCCGGCGCATCAATTCGTACCCTGCCTGTCACATTGCTTTGCTTGCCGCGAAATAAGGCCTCTACCTCTTCCATATCGTTGATCAAATGCCGGGCACACACATATAACGCTTCGCCATCATGCGTAGCTCGTACACTTCGCGTACTACGATGAAACATCCTAGCGCCAAAGCGCATCTCAAGATCCTGGATCGCCGCCGAGACCACGGACCGGGAAATATCCAAATCAGCAGCAGCTCGGGAAAAGCTCCGGGTCTCCAGAACCCGCACGAAAATACGCAGCAAATCGATCCTGTCCATGGCCAATGGTCAAAGACGCTACCCGGGTTAGTCAAGAGGCAACCAACTCTTACCCCGTTCACAAGCTGGGGACGAGCCAAGGGCAATCACGGCAGGGTGCGTCAAGTGGATTGGCGACGCTTACGCGCCGCCCCTCGCCATGCGGTAGACGGGGATACCCATCTTGCGAGCTTTGTCGGCCAGGTTTTCCTGGATGCCGGTGCCGGGGAAGATGATGACACCGATCGGCAGGCAGTCGAGCATCTGGTCATTGCGCTTGAAGGGTGCGGCCTTGGCGTGTTTGGTCCAATCGGGCTTGAAAGCGACCTGCGGCACCTTGCGGTTGCTGGCCCAGGTGGCGGCAATGCGCTCGGCCCCCTTCGGGCTGCCGCCATGCATCAGCACCATGTCCGGATGCTTGGCGTGGATCTGATCGAGACGATCCCAGATCGTGCGGTGATCGGTAGTGTCGCCGCCCGAGAAGGCAACTTTCGGCCCCGGCGGCACCAGCATTTCGGTCTCGGCGATCTTCTTGGCGGCGAGAAAGTCGCGGCTGTCGATCATGGCTGCCGTCAGATGGCGATGGTTGGTGCGTGAGCCCGAACGCGGTGCCCAATGGGTGCCGGTCACGCGCAGGAAGATGTCGGCGGCGGTTTCGCGGAAGAGTTCCAGGCTTTCGCGACGCTCGATCAGGTTGCCACCGATGCCGATCAGGCTCTCGAGTTGGACGGATTTCACCTCGCTGCCATCCTGTTCCCGCTGGAGGCGTTTCTGCGCCTGCTCGTTGTCATCGAGCTTGCGCTCGATCCGTTCCGCAGCGCGGTGGAACGTGTTGACGGTCGACCAGAGGATTTCGTCGAGGTCGAAGTCGAGGTTGGTATCAGCCATGGTGGAAATGAGAGCGTCGAAGATGTCAGAGACCGCGGTCTGGATGGCCTGGTCTTCGGGTGTGGGCCGGGGATCTGCCTCGCCCTCGGCAGGACGGTAGCCATAGAGTTGCATGTCTTCGATGATATGGCCGGTCGGGGAGATGGTGTGATCGGGTTCGAACTGATCCTGGGCATACATGGGATGCATCCTTCGGCTTGGACCGCGACCGTCGCGGCCTTCTGGCGACGACAAGCCCACGGGCGCTCCGGCCGGGCAGCCCGCGCCTTCGCGGGCCTTGATGGCAAAGCCCGGCTGATTTGCCTCGCGATGTAAAGGCGGGGAAGACGGGGCCCCCACGCGACCTGTCGCGTGGGGTGGTTTTCTCGCCGACGGAAATCAGTCGGGCGCCGCCATTGCCGGGCTGGAGCGTTTGTGGGCCGCTCGCCCTCTGAGAAGGCCAAGGCGCGGTCCTCTTGCCGAAGGGGTTGCCTCCCCTGATTGCCCGGGCAGGCGCCAGACCGCCCGATCACCCTCCCCACTCCCGGCGGATCAGCGAAGTGTCATGAAGCGGCTGACGTCTTCAGGGGCGAGTTGCCCCCGGACCTGCGCCCGAAGCGCCTCCAGACCCGGCCCCATGAGATCGTCGTTGAAATCCCCCAACATGGGCGAGAGCGTGATGGCCTCGATGCCGATCTCATGTGCCCGGGCGATCAGGCTGTCCCGCGCCCCTTCACCGGCCGGATCATTGTCGCGGATGATATAGAGCCTGCGCAGACCCGACGGGAACAGGATGGCTGCGAGATGTGCGGCCGACAGCGCCGAGACCATCGGCATCGTTGGCATGATCTGGCGGAGCGAGATTACAGTCTCGATGCCCTCCCCTGCCGCCATGATATCCTGCGCGCGACCAAATCGGACCGCGTGGCCGAGCAGATCCCCCATCGCCTTGCGGGCTGGGTCGAGAGGCGCTTTCCCGCTGCCATCGCGGGCGAGCCAGGTACGGTGGACGCCGGTGAGTTTGCCGTCGAGGTCGGTGACTTTCGCGATCAGTGCGGGCCAGGTCTCGGTCGGACCTTCGCCCTCCGGACGATAATAGCAGTCAGGGTGAAAGCGGAGACTATCAGTGCCGCGCAAATCGGTCAGGCCACGGGTCCGCAGATAGGTGCCGGCGAGTGAGCCCCGAATGGGACCGGACATGCGCCAGAGACGTTCTGCCGGTTCAGATGATCCTGAAGGGGATGGTGCCGATCTGCGCGTCTTCCCCTCTGGTGCCGGTTCCAGTTGCGGCAGGCTAAGGAACCGCCGAGCTTCCTTAGCGGCTGCGGTGAAATCGGCGAGCCCGAGGCTTTCGCGAATAACGTCGAGCAGATCGCCGTGTTCGCCATTCTGGCCATCGGTCCACTTACCCGCTGCGCCCTTGCCGGATGCTGGACCGGTAAGGCGGACGAACATCGACCGCCCAGGCGCGTTGCGCACATCGCCGACCTGCCAGTAGTTGCCCTCTTTGCGGCCGTTCGAGAGATAGTACCGGCACACCGCCTCGGCCTGTTGGCCGAGACGCTGCGACAGATCGGCGGCATCGATGCGGGCCATCACGCCGCCTCGCGCTCGGTGATACGGCTGATCGGATAGATCGCGAGCAGCTTACCGAGGATCGCGGTGCCGTGTTCCCCAACGGGCACGAAGAAGCGAAGCTTCCAGGAGATAATCTCGCTAAAGAGGCCCCAGGCCCGCAGTCGGTCGCGCATCACCTCGGTGAACCCGGTCAGTTCGATCCGGTTCGCGCCCATGACTTTTGAGCGGCGCAATTGCAGCCCCTCCTCCAGATCGAGGATCGTGCGACCGTCGAGAAGTGCAGCATAGGCCTGATCCGGGGTCAGGCTCACCGCGACACTGGTCGTGGCATTGGACGCCCATGCAGGCGAGACCCGGCGACCGATGATACGTTCGCCCGCATCCGTCTGGAGGCGGTAGACGCGGGTCTCATCCGGCGGCAAGCGCTTCCAGACCGGCAAAAGCAGGCCCGATACCACATGCAGAGTTGCGTCGGAAAACTCCGGCACATCAGCGACCTCGGCCCGCCATGCGGCCGCGAAGGTCTTCCTGTCGGTCTCAACCCAAAGGGTGTCACTCATCATCCTGACTGACATGCTGAAGGCTTCCATCGGTCGGATCAAGCGCACACGCCGTTCGATCTCGCCATCGTCAAGCATGATCGAAGTGGTCGGCACCTGCACCGCCGCCCGGTTTGAGCGGCTGTTTATCAGCAGTACCGCGCGCGGATCATCCAGTTCTTCCAGTGCGGCATCAAGGAGAAGCGGCTTGTTGCGCCGCCGTTCGGTGATGGTCAGAAGCCGGGTCTCCGCCCCGGTGCCGGGATGGGTATAGATCACCTGCCGGTCAGTGACGGTGAAGCTCTCGGCCTTCAACGTCTCAAGGCCCAGATCATAGATGCCGGCGGCTATCGCACCCTCGACCTTCGCCTCCAGCAGCTGCTCAAAGGCCGTGAAGAGCACGCCCTGCAACTCGATGGTCAGCGCCAACAGGCGGTTGAGGAAGGTGGTGATCGGCGGCAACTCATCCTTCATGCCATTGCTGTCCATCAGCTTCAGCCCGGTGGCGGCCTCGAACCGTTCCAGCGAGCAGCCCTCCACTTTGCCCCGCACAAGGAGAAGATAGAGCTGGCGCAAAGCGGCACGAGCATAGGGGCTTTCGAGATTGTCCTCCGGCCGGAACAGCCCCTGCCCGCCAGTCTGGCGCTGGCCGCGGGTGATCGCGCCGAGTGTGTCGAGGCGCCGCGCGATCGTGCTGAGAAACCGTTTCTCCGCCTTCACATCCGTGGCGATTGGCCGGAACAGGGGCGGCTGCGCTTGATTGGTGCGGTTGGTGCGCCCCAGACCCTGAATGGCGGCATCGGCCTTCCAACCCGGCTCCAGCAGATAGTGCACCCGCAGCCGCTGGTTTCGCGCGGAAAGCTCGGCGTGGTAGCTGCGCCCGGTGCCACCTGCATCCGAGAAGACCAGGATACGCTTCTGGTCATCCATGAAAGCCGAGGTCTCCGCCAGATTGGCCGAAGCGGCGCGGTTCTCGACTGCCAACCGTGCCGCCGGACCTTCGCCCTTACGGACGATCCGCCGCGAGCGCCCCGTGACCTCTGCCACCTTCTCGGTCCCGAAATGCTGCACGATCTGGTCGAGCGCGCCCGGCACCGGCGGCAGGCCGGCCAGATGCTCGATCATCGCATCGCGCCGGGAAACGGCCTCGCGGCTTTCGACGGGCTGGCCATCCCGGAACACCGGACGCGAGCTGATATTTCCCTCGCCATCGCTGAACGGCTCGTAGAGCTGCACCGGGAAGGAATGCTGCAGGTAGCTCATGACATACTCGCGCGGCGAGAGGTCGGTATTCAGGTCATTCCAGTCCTCGGTCGGGATCTCGGCCAGCCGCCTATCCATCAGCGCCTCGCCGGTCGAGACAATCTGGATGACAGCCGCGTGGCCCGCCGCCAGATCCGCCGAGATCGAACGCAAGAGCGTCGGCGTCTTCATTGAGGTCAACAGATGGCCAAAAAAGCGCTGCTTCGTGCTCTCGAAGGCGGATCGGGCAGCGGATTTGGCCTGGCGGTTCAGCGTGCCGTCCGAGCCGGTGATGTTTGCGGCCTCCATCGCCGCATCAAGGTTGTTGTGGATGACGGCGAAGGCCCCGGCATAGGAATCGTAGATCCGGCGCTGCTCATCGGTCAGCTGATGCTCGATCAGCTCGTATTCGACGCCATCATAGGACAGGGACCGCGCGGTATAGAGGCCGAGCGAGCGCAGATCCCGCGCCAGCACCTCCATGGCTGCGACGCCCCCGGCCTCGATCGCTTCGACGAACTCGGCCCGAGTGGCGAAGGGGAAATCCTCGCCGCCCCAGAGGCCGAGGCGTTGTGCATAGGCGAGATTGTGGACGGTCGTGGCCCCGGTGGCCGAGACATAGACCACCCGGGCATCGGGCAGGGCGTGCTGAAGCCGCAGACCCGCCCGGCCCTGTTGCGAGGCCACGACATCACCGCGCTCGCCCTTGCCGCCAGCGGCATTCTGCATCGCGTGGCTCTCGTCGAAGATGATGACCCCGTCGAAATCCGATCCGAGCCAGTCAGTGATCTGCCGCACCCGCGATGCCTTCTCGCCGCGCTCATCGGAGCGCAGCGTGGCATAGGTGGTGAACAGGATCCCTTCCGAGAGCGTGATGGCCTTGCCTTGCGCGAAACGCGACAGTGGCGTGATCAGCAGTTTCTCCTGCCCAAGCGCGGACCAGTCGCGCTGCGCATCCTCGATCAGCTTGTCGGATTTGGAGATCCAGACCGCCTTGCGCCGCCCGCGCAGCCAGTTGTCGAGGATGATCCCCGCCGATTGCCGCCCCTTGCCCGCACCGGTACCATCGCCAAGCATGAAGCCGCGCCGGAACCGCACGGCACCTGCGGCACCGGCCGGTGCGGCGCTGACCTTGTCCAGGGTCTCGTCGAGGGTCCAGGATCCTGCAAGATGATCGGAATGGGCCTCACCGGCATAGATCAGGGTTTCCAGTTGGGCGTCGGACAGGCGGGTGCAAATGTCAGCGGGCAGCAGTGGCCAGTAGGAGGGACGTGGCGGCGCGACCGAGGCCATGGCGGCGGATTGCACCAGCTTCGTCGGATGCGGGGCCGCGCCGGGAATCCGAATCGATTGCAGCGTGTATTCCTCGTAGATCGCGTCCGAGAGCCGCGCGGCTTCGGGCGGGGTCCAGTCGATCGTCTCATAGGTCAGCTCAACGGCATTCGGGCTGACATGAATGATCGGGAGAGGTTGCGAAGAACGCGCTCGAGCGAGATGGGATCGAACCGATCTGGCGGCTGCCGGTGCAGCCAGCGCCGCAGGCTTCGGGAGATCGACCGGCGGACGGGACGGCACCTGCGTCGCGATCCAGTCGAGCAGAGTGGCAACATCGGGGGCCATGCCGGAAGAGGCCGGGAAGGACGAAGGGTTCTCGGCAGGAACCTTGTCGATCACCGTAAGGCGCGTGTCGAAACTCGTGCCGTGTTTTGCATAGACCGCTCCATTGATGGCGGCGGTGAAGACCACGCGGCCGCTCTCCTGCATACGGATGAAGGCTTCCCGCCAAGCGGGGGCTTCGGGGCCAAAGCCCGCACCGGTGATGGTAGCCAGACGCCCGCCAGGAGCAAGGCGGGCCAATGCCGAGGCGATATGGCGGAAAGCGGCATCGGAAACCCTGCCAGTGACGTTGGCCAGCGCGGAGAAAGGCGGGTTCATCAGTACCACCGAAGGCACGATCTCAGCATCGAGATGGTCGTGGACCTGGGCCGCATCGAAACGGGTGACGGAAAGGGCCGGGAAGAGGAGCGAGAGCAGATCGCCGCGGGTTTCGGCCAATTCGTTCAAAGCGAGACTGCCGCCAGAAATCTCTGCGAGGATCGCCAGAAGGCCTGTGCCTGCCGAGGGTTCCAGAACGACATCAACCGGTGTGATCGCTGCTGCGGTCAGAGCGGCAAGGCCGAGGGGCAGCGGCGTGCTGAATTGTTGCAGCGCCTGGCTTTCCTCGGAGCGGCGGGTGTGGCTCGGCAACAGGCCTGAGATCTTCGAGAGTGCTGCAAGTCGGGAACCCGGCGTGGCGGCTTTGCGGAAGATCGCCCGGCCGTATTTTCGCAGGAAGAGAACCGTGGCGACCTCGCAGGCCTCATAGGCCGTCTTCCAGTCCCAGGCACCGCTGGCGTCGGATGTGCCGAAGGCCTTTTGCATCGCGTCGCGCAAGATGCCAGCATCGACAGGCTGGCCGCGTTCGAGACGCGGCAGCAATGCCTGGGCCGCGGCAAGGATCGCGGCCGCGCCGGAGCCAAAGGCAGGCGCTTTGGGCGCGACCGGCGCTTGCGCCATGGTCGCGGGAGACAGATCGTTCATCGGGGAGAACCTCAGGAGAGCAGAACAGCGGGATGGCCCCGCCAGCGCTCTCTCTCACCTGCCGGGAACCACCCCCGTCCCGGCCGCTCTCTGTCTCTCCAGATCGATCCAGCACAGCCGGGCAGATTATCCGGTTCGGTTTCGGACCGGCCTGACCTTGCGTCAGGGATCATTGCCCGCATGGGGGGAGACGGCATCACCGGCTCCCGTCCGCAAGGACCTGAGCCCGGTCCCGGCCTTGCCGGGAGACGCCCGGTTCAGTTTGAGCCTGTTACTGTCACTGGCCCTCGGCGATCTGGAAGCTCTGACAGACATGGTTCCAAAGGACCGCGCAGCAGAGTAAATTGTCGCAAGTTTCGGGAATTTTGCGACGGTTAGAGCGCCGCGAGCTGCGCGAGGTGGCCGTTCAGATCGACGCCGGAGCCGGTCGCGTTGATCGTGTCGAAATAGTCATGCCACCCCGAAGCGGCGATGCCCGACACCAGGGCGTTCATTGCTGCCGCGTCGGGCGCACGCCAGATCGCAAAGAACTTTTGCGACGGGGCATGAAGGGTCGCGGCGTTCGTTTCACCCAGGGCAATCGCTTCCACGCCGAGGGCCGATAGCGAGCCCATGCCAGATCCAACGGCCTTGAAAAACTCTTGACGGCCGTTCTGGTCGAGCGCCAACCATGCGGTTTTAGGGGAATAGAGTTCAGCGAGATAGTGCGCCATAGAGGTGGTCCTTTCGTATGTCAGCCCTTGCGGTCGATGGAGCGCAGGGCGCGCTTGCAGATTCGGGTGGTTGAGGGGATGGCGCTTTCCGCTGACCATTGGGCGCAGAGCGAGCGCACCCAATCGGGCCGGTCCTTGCTGGCATCGTTCAGCCAGTTGCCAACGGAGTCCTGCACATAGGGGGCGGGATCGGCGCGGAGCGGTTCGAGGATCGGCAGTGCCTTTTCGGGAGATTGCCGCAGCGCGCCGAGATGGGCGCACCATACGCCGCGCGGCCGGGTTGCTTCGCTGGCGAAGCGCCGCAGGCGTTCGGACGGTTCGCCCGTCCAAGCGGCGAGCAGCGAAATCGCGTTGTCGAGATCGGCGGCGATATGCGGGCGAACGACCATCCATGACCATTCCCGCACCCCGAAATGGTGATCGTCCGCAAAGGGCTTGATTGCAGCGAGCCGGGCGGGAAGGGGCATGTCCTCGGCCGCGCCGATAGTGAAGCAAGCCCACCCGCGCACCGTGTCGGATACATGGCGGCGGAGTTCTTCCACGGCGATCATGCCACGCCGTTCATGGATCAGGCGCCCAGCCAATGCCATGCGCCGCGAAATGCCCTCGCCTGCCGCTTTCTGCATCGCTGCTATGGCATCTGCTGCGATTTCAGGCAGGGCGGCGCGCATTAGCACCGCAAAATCCACGGCCAGGCACTCGGTCAGCGTGGCGGCCTCGGTAACGCCGGCATTGAGCTGGCCGAGACGGGCAGGCTCAATATCCATCACACGTTTTCCCGACCGACCAGCATTCACCGGGGATCGCCAGCAGCAACGGCCGCGCTGTCCTTCGCCGGAATTGCCAAATTGCGCCAGACATGCCGCAGGAGGCCGCTAAGGGCTTCGCGCTCGTGCTGGTCGAAGCCCGCGAAAAGCGAGGCAATCCATTGGCTATGTTCGTTGAACAGATCGAGTGCCACCGCCTGCCCCTTGGCGGTGAGGCGCACCGACACCTTGCGTCGATCTTCCTTGTCTCCATGCCGGACAAGAAAGCCGTCGCGCTCCAATCCGTCGAGAAGGCCGGTAATCGTGGCGCGCGTGACGCCGGCGCGTTCGGCCAGCTCGTGCGGGGCCAGCCCTTCCGGCAGATCGCGCAGCAGGAACAGCAGCACGAATTTTCCTTCAGACAGGCGATGCGGCGCGAGGCGCGACGCGCAAGCCCGGTCAATGCCCGAGGCCAGCGCCAAGACCTCGAAACAGAGACGCATGTTGTCCGTGGCCGACTGTCCACGGCGCTGTGCCTCATTGAGCAATGCGAGATGTTTTTGTTCCAGTGTCGTCATGCGGCGGCATATAATATGTCGCCTAATTAAAAGTCAACATTGCGCAGCTTCGATAACCTGCAGCGATTTTCATGTCGAAGATCTTGTCTCAGGTGGTGTGGAGCTTGCGAAAAGGATGTCTTGCAGCGAATGGAGGCTTCGTCCCGCAAAACTGCCGGTCCAACCGGGAAGATCTTAAAGGCCCCGGTCCTTCGACCGGGGCCCTGGTTGGGGGGTTAGTCCCCCCGGCGGCTGTTGGGCCGCGACCAGATCAGGCTGTAGCTTTCGCCGTCCTCGTCATCGAAGAGGTTGGCGAAGATCGGGTGGCTGAAGCTCGGATCGTCCAGCTTCAGGCCCAGATACTCCCGCCCCTCGTTCGAGCGCTTCGTCCAGGCGGCGCCGATCTCCGCGCGGCCGACCAGGATCCGGTGCGAGGGCGCGTTCTCGCCCGTGGACCGCAGGTCGGGGACGATGCGCACGCCCTTGGCCTGCACGCTCAGGGTGACGATTTCGCCGGAGTATTCGTTGCCGGTCTTCTTGAAGGTGCCGATGGTCGCCATTGTCTGTCTCCATTCTCTCGTGTTCGGGCCCGCTCCAGTGCGGCCTCGATGGCGATCTAAAGGCCGGAGACAAAGGCCGGCGCAGTCCCGAACGGGATCCTGACAGCACAGGCAGGGCTTTCTTGACCCGCGAGGAATGACGGCAGGGCCGGCAGGGGAAGAAAGTCCCACGACGCTGTTGCGCCGAGACGTTGAGGCGCGCCTGCGCGCTGTTCTTCGGCCAGATCAGCCCATCACAGAGGACGCATGCGAGCGAGCCGCCACAGACAGGGAGACAGCGGCGATCCTGAAGGAACCAGCAGGAAGATCAGGCAGACAACGACCGGCAATGCTCACACCAGCGGCTGACGGACAGGCTTGCGCCATTTCCCCACCGACCTGCAGCTACGGCCGTGCAATTCCACACCGGATCCTGATCGGCCGCCGGAGCGGCGCAGGCCAAAGCAACGCTCGACAGGGAAGAGGAGCAGGGCCTGATGAGCGGTCCTGGTATGCTACCGATCTCAGCCTATCATGGTGATCAGGATGGCAGCGGCAGAGTCCACTGGCTCCTCAATTCCGGACGGGAGGACCCGCCCGTGACTTGGGAATGCTCCGTCGAAAGATCTGGCACCTGGTGAGAATGCAGCCCGCTCTTGCCGCAGTGTGTGCTCAGCCGGGCAACGCATCCATGAAAATGAACTTCGCGGGCTGTCTCTGATAGGCATTTATGAGCGGTACCAATCGCGTGAAGTGCTCCGACGCGCAATGGGCGTCAAGAGCAGCCCGATCTGGCCACTCCTCAATGAAGACAAAGTGCCCAGGATCCTTCTGATCGATGAAGAGATCATAGGCTATGCAGCGCTCTTCCCGGCGGGTCGCCTCCACCAGTTCACGATAGAGTGGCATCACGATCTCCAGCGCATCAGGATTGATAAAATCCTCTGCAATCACCTTGAGCATGCGAACGGTCCTTTCAGAAACAGGGCGCGGCCAGGGGAGAAGTCCCGGAAAGGGACGACGAACATCACATGAACCAACGCTACTCTCAGCCTATGATCGGCTGCAATGTTCACTTATTGTTCCGGCGGTCAGCCGAAGTCAACCTGACAGAATAGAATGGCCGCCAGGCGCCCCGACCGAGCGAGGGACACGTGCCAACGTCATCCGAAGCGGCGACCGGCCTCCGTGAAAGTATACTCATTGGCCGCGATGGTGTCATCGACCGCCTCGTCGGAGGACAGGTAGTTGTATTCGCGCTCCAGCTGGCGGTAGAGCCAGCGGGCCAGATCACGCAATGCTTCGATGACGGCATCTTCGGCATCGGCAGTCATGTCCTGATATATGGGGCTGTCTCGCTCGACCGAGATCGCCATGCAGTATTCGTGACAATAGTGGCCGCGATGGCTGGCCTCGGCGCGAAGCTGATAGAAGTTGCGCCGCTGGATCGCCTGCAGGGCCTCGGCGATGCGGTGCAGTTCCGCATCCTGTGGCGCATAGTCTCGGATCCGGCGGGGCGCTCCTTTCCGATAGGAATACCACGATTCAAAGCATGCTCCGTCACCTTGCGACCAGAAACCCCGGAACCAGATGCAGGGATCCTGCCGTGTGCCGCCGCCCATGAGGCGAACGGGCCGGGTTTTGAAGTCGAGGCCGAGGATTTCCGCGATGCGCTGGAAATCCTCATAGACGGCGTCATACCAGCCATAGTCAAATCCGCCCTCGCGATACCAGGCGCGGGCCTTGTCCCTCGCCGCCTCCGACAATTCGTCGAGGCGATAGACGGTGGTCTCGATCACCTCACTCATAGGGATTGCCTCCCTCCAGCACGGTGGACAGCCAGCCGTCGGTGTAAATCCAGTCCACCGTCTCACCGGTGGCAAGATCAAGGACGTGCGCGCCGCCGCCGAACCCGTCGACCCTCGGTCGGGAGCAGGTATTGGCGTATTATGCCGGGATCAGGATTATGCCGCATGGCCCTCCAGTCGACGAGAAGCATCGACTTGGCATACTGCCAGACCA
>NZ_JABUHN010000027.1 GCF_013328815.1 Tabrizicola fusiformis | reverse complement strand
ACGCTCGCTCATGATCCCTCCCCACAAGTCGGGAGCTTGAATCATGCCGCGAGCCGACACTCAAGTGAATTTATGGGTCCTGACCCTAGAGCAGCCTCACTTGCGTTCCGATTTCAACGATATCGAACAATCTTTCGATGTTCTCATTGTATATTCCGACACAACCATTTGAGGCGGGACGGCCTATCTTTTCAACCAGATCAATCCCGTGGATCCGGTAATATTGCCAACTTAGGTTCAGCGCCCGCGAACCAAGGGGATTGTCCGGACCCGGACCAATTGATTGAGGAAGTGTCGGGTCGCGCTCACGCATATTCGGTGTCGGAATCCAGGTGGGATTTCGGCGCTTCAAGACTATCTCGGTATAGCCGCGGCGGGTTAATTCTTCACTCATGGGCACCGAAGAAGGGTATACGAGATATAGGCTTTCGTCTTCTGACCAGTAATGCAGGACGCGGGCCTCCAAATCGCAGAGAATTGCCCCCTTTCTCAGGTGTTGGAAGTGGTCTTGCCAGCGCTGAGAGCGAAAACTCGCTGTGTTGTGGCGATTTGGTGCGGAAGGCGCGATCATCGTGACTTCTTGGGCCCGCAAGACGGCTGGAGTCGCAAGGGCAGCCATTCCGGCTGCAACGAAAGTGAGGATGTCGCGCCGTGTTGAAAGACCGGTCATCAAGCTTTTCCTTTTCTTAGTCGGCGATCGTCATAGTCCACCAGAGCCTGTTGCCGGGCTCCTGGAACACGCCAATGCCAATGCGTTGTGCTTCCGGATCGAGGAGCAAAGCTCGTTGAGCGGAGTTGCCCATCCAAGTCGCAATTGTCTGAACTTCGCTCTCATAGGTCTCTGAAACCAGCTCTCCCAGCACATTGCCAGAGAAGCCGGCGCGTCGGGCGCGGTCCATCGGTGAACTTCCATCTGCGCCGAAGTGCCAGGCGCGGCGTTGCTGCGCCATAGAACGAGAATGCTCGTCCGCTGCTAATATGAGTGCAGGCTCGAGAACTACCGCAGCAACCCCGGAAGCGCTTCTGGTGTTGTTAACTGTTTCGAGTGCACGCTGCCGTACATTGGCAACATTCTCAGGTGTTACAGAATATATCCCTTGAACTGACGAGCCAGAATCATCAAGCCGAGGCGGCGCAGACGGGTTCAATTGGGCACATGCTGAGAAGGTGAGCAGCGCAGCAATACCCAGTACTCCACGAAACATCGTCGCGGTAGGAGCCCGCATTTTGGTCGGGGAACCCGACTGGGTGATGGTTTCATTCCTATAGTTCATCAGACGTATATAGGCCTTCAGATCATTTTGTTCGGAAGACCCTGTAATTCCTCTAGCCACATGAGGTTCAAGGCCGGGATGCCCGAAATCCTGCCGCATCACGGAAATTTCAGAATCTGTGCGAGATGCCGGCAGAGGCCGCTCAGATACCCTCAACCTTCTTGATCCGAGGAGTAGCCTGTTGCGAGGCGCCCTCTTGCAAGAGCGTCCATGTCGATGGCGCTCGCGATTTCCTGTGTCGGAACTGCATCGTCTTCGAGTGGATCAACTGGTCGGCCGTCAATCAAGACCTCGTAGTGAAGGTTGGGGCCACTCACTAGGCCAGTTGCGCCAACCGCACCAATACGATCTCCCGCGCGAACGCGAGTTCCGGGAGCCATCCCTTCAGCAAATGCGGAGAGATGAGCATAGCGTGTAGTCACGCCACCACCGTGGTCGACATCAATTGTCAATCCATAGCCGCGGATGGTGCCGGCGTATACAATTCTGCCCGCCCCTGTTGCATTGATGGGCGTTCCCGTCGGCGCGGCATAATCAATGCCTGTATGCATGCGGCGCCCACCCAATACCGGATGGTTGCGGTTCCCAAAAACTGAGGAGAGCCGCGCGCCCATGATCGGCGGAGCACTGCGCTGGACGAGTTCACCGTCTTCGAACAACAGGACCGGGCTGGCAGCGTCTGTCGCCACCAGTTCGTAGTCATGGCCGCCAATGGTCAGTCTCGAGTAAGAGAGGCGTGGTTCCCCGGCAATGCTGCCATCCGGCAGGATGTCTTCTTGCCAGATCAGGGCGAAGGCTTCACCGCCTCGCAGGTCGCGCCTGAAATCGACCTGACCCGCCATCAGCGCGGTCAGGTCCACAGCGAACCGTGGTGGAGCTCCAATACTGACCAGCGCATCATAGAGCGAACCGTTCAGAACGACTGTCTCTTGCCGGCCCCGGGTTGTTGTTTCTGGTTCAAGACGAACCGCTTCAACCTCGCCAGTGAAGGAGAGAGATACTTCGACGCCATTGCCTACGAGGAGTTGGAGCGACTCTAGGCGAGAATTGTCGTCGCGTCTGGTCGTCCAGCGCAACACGTTGCCTGGGCGCAAATCGCGGATATCATACACGCCGTCCAGCGCGAGAGCGGCTTCAGCGCGGTCGGATGGCGAGATGCCGCCCTGCGCCAACAGCCTGTCAAGAGAGTCCCCTTGCGCGATAGTGATCTCAGCGGACTGCACCTCAACGGCTGCCCCAGTCTCGATTTGCTCGCTCGCCAGTGGCTCTGCATGTAATGGGGCCGCCAACAGAAAAGCGAGCAGCGGGACGGTCAGTTTTGTGGCCATCTGGCAGGATGTCCTTTTCAGGTCAGGATGCGACGGATTTTAGGAATGGCGAAGGCGGGGTCTTCGTGGAAATCAATGATGCCCGCAAAGCGGCCATCGGGCCGGAACAGAAAGACGCCGGCGGTGTGGTTCATCGTATAGTCGCCATCTTCGCGCGGCATCTTTTCGTACCTCACTCTGAAGGCTGCGGCGGTACGGGCGATCTCATCCGGTGTTCCGGTCAGTCCCGTGATGCGGGCATCAAACAGACTTACATAATCGGCCAGTACCTCGGGGCTGTCGCGCTCGGGATCCACGGTGATCAGCGCGATGGTAAGGGCTTCCGCGTCCTCACCCAGTTCTTCCAGCCAGTCCGAGATGTTGATCAGCGTTGTCGGGCACACGTCGGGGCACCAGGTAAAGCCGAAGAAGACAAGCGCCGGTCGCCCGATCCAATCCCCGGGGCCGACAGGCACACCCCGTTGGCTGGTCAGGCGCCAGTCCATTTCAGTCAGTGCCAAAGGCAGTGGCGATGCGTCTGTCTGCGGTGGGTTCCGCCGGCTGCGCCAGGCACCCAGAGCCAGCGTGCCGGCTGCGGTAGCGACCACCGCTGCGGCACCGAGGATCAGCTGTCGTCGGGTTGGCATGCCGGCCCCCTGGCAGCATAGGCGGCAATGCCGACATCGATGGTCACTTCTCCGGAACGTTCGAATATCAGGGTCATGGGGAAACTCTCCCCTTCGGCCAGCGCGGCGGTCAGGCCCATGAGCATCCCGTGAAAGCCGCCCGGCGCGAGGCTGACCGTCGATCCGGCAGGCACCGGAATGTCCGAGACATGTGGCATGGTCGCTACGCCGTCGGTCACGACCGTTTCATGCAGCATCGGCATTTCGGCCAGCGGCGTAGAGATCGCCGTCAGGGAGTCATCCACGCTGCCCGCGTTCGCGATCTCGACATAGAAGACGGCGGGGCGGGCCGGGCCGATGGTTGCGCGCGACCAGGCGTTGGTGAGGGTCAGATCACCACTTTGCCAAGAGGGGCAGCTTTGGGCAGAGGCGGCGGATGCCGTCATGCTGACAGCCAGTGCGGCCAGGAGATACTTCATACCTCAGAATCTTTCTTTCAGATCGGCGAGGATCTCGGTTGCCGAGGTGCCATATGCAAACTGGCGCAACCATTGCCCGTCAGGTGCAACGAGGAAAAGGCCGGGACTGTGCGACATGGTGTAGCCATCGGGCGCGTTTTCATCATCTTCCCGTGAGAAATAGATGCGAAAGCTGTCGGCGGCGGCCTGGGTCGCAGTTGGTGATCCCGCAAGACCCAGGATCTGCGAGTGGAATGCTGCAGTGTAGTCGTCGATTCCAAGCGCTAGGTCACGTTCGGGGTCGATCGATATAAACACTGGCTGAACGGAAGCGGCCTGTGGCCCAAGGTCATCCAGAACCTGTGCGGCCTCGGCCAGAGTTGTCGGGCATACGTCGGGACAATTTGTGAAGCCAAAGAAGACCAGCAGCCAGCGACCGCGGAATTCTTCGCTGTCGCGCAATTTACCCGAACTGTCCGGCAGGCTGAACTGGGGCAGGAAATCTGCGCTCTCGATGGTTGGGGGCGTTTCTTCGGACCAGAGCCCTGACTTCAGGATGGCGAATACGAAAGAGGCCAGGATTGCTGCAATCCAAAGAGCTTTTTGAATTCTGCTCAACCGTAACATACGTTCAGAGCTCCAGGTATCGAGCGAACGCTATGCTCAGGACCACAGTGAGCAGAAAGAACGCGATTGCGAAGCCAGCCGCATACTGCAACATATCAAGCCGGTTGCCTCCCCTCTTTTTCGCGAGAAATGCCCCCCATATAGCTCCAATTGGTAGTGCTATTAGCGCGAGCATCGGTCTGCCTCTGTGGCCACGAGCATATTCTCCTGCGATCAAAGTTATTTCGTCTGGTCCGAGGGTTCGCCTACAACCTCAAGCAACTAGAGGATCAAGTGGAAAAAGGGTCCCTCACGGCTTTGTCACAAGGCGCCGCAATCATTTATTCTTCGGACTGCTGCAGGTGCACGGTCGGAAATGCATAGCGTATGGTGAGAGTGAGGTTATTTTCTTCAACTAAATCTGAAAATAGCACCCAACTGATCCAGCGCATCATAGAGCTTGGTGTCGCGATCATAGACATCCTTTCTGAAGTGAACGCCGCCGCGTGCGGTGGTAAAGGCGGTACGATACTCCAGATGAACTGGAACGGGTTGCTCCAGTTGTATGCGGGTTTGCCTCTGACTACGCAGTGTCGACTGGAACAGTTCGATCGGGTCGTCGCTCTGGCGCGACAGAAGCTCATATGCGAATTCATGTGGCTCTCTCAGGCGGATGCACCCGGCAGAGAAAGCTCTCAGCTCATTGTTGAAAAGCTGGCGCTCGGGGCTGTCATGCAGATAGATTGCCCACGGGTTGGGGAACATGAACTTGACTGTGCCCAATGGGTTGGTTGGTCCTGGAGCCTGGCGCAAGCTGTAGGGGAAGGTGCGCGCAGTATAACGCGAGAAGTTGATCGAACTCCGCGGGACCACGCGCCCTGCACTGTCGATGACGTCGAGTTGGCGCGCTCCGCCGCTGACGAGGCTATTCCAGTAAGTTCGCGCAACGATCGAGCGCGGTAGGGTCCAGTCCGGGTTGACTTCCAAGTAGGTCATTTGGTGTGAGAATTCGGGGGTCTGTGTGTCGTTTGGGCGGCCGCCGATGATAGAAACCGTATCCAGCGTCACCAGATCATCGTCCATGATCTGGGTGGTGAAATCGGCGAGGTTTACCCAGATGTGGCGCTGCCCTCGGGGTATGTTCAACCATCGCTCTCGCTCGAGTGCCACTGTGAGGGAACGGAGCCGAGCCTCCGGAGAGATGTTGATTTCCGCCAGTGTTGCTGCGTCCGCGACGCCGGTTGCCGCGATGCCGTGGAAGCTTTGAAAGCGGGCGACAGCAGTTTGAATTCGATGGTCATAGGTCGCAACAGCAGTGCGGGCGAGGTAACCCATCTCTATGAGCCTGTCTCGCAGCGCGACTACCGCTCCTCCCAGATCGCCGGGCCGTAAACTCAGAGAAGTCACCGCAGGGCCCCAGCCACCCTGGATGATTTTCTCACGCAAGTGATAGATCGACCGCAGCAGGCGTGCGTATTCAGGGCAGGATGGCACCATATTGCGGATGAAGGCCGCCGGTTCGGCCATGGCGAAATCGTGCATCAGGCTGGCGACATCGGGGCGGGGAAGGGTTCGGACAATTTGGGGGATGATTTGTATAGGATCCAGAACGCCGCTCCCCAGGTCGCGGGCATATCGCACAAAAAGCTTCGAGGTCCGAGCTTCAATCCTTGCACGGTCCCGTTCTGATGAAACTGCATGGTAACCAGCAATCAGCCCCTCAAGGTCGTACTGACCCGTCGGCAATCCTTGATCTCCTGCCTGGGAGAGTGCTGTCACGAAAGCTGCCCTGCGCGCTCCGTGCTCGGATCCTGTCCAGACCGGCATATAATTGGTGTTACGGTAGAAGGCAGACAGCCCGGGGTCGTCTGCCACACTCTCTGCAAGTACCATGCTGAAAGCTGGAAGAGTCTGTGCGAGTGCTCTGCCGGGCAGCAACCCAGTCAGCCCGCTCGCGGCCATCAAACTCAGAATGCTCCGTCTTGAAGCCTGACTGCTTCCTGCGTGCCTGCTCATCAGAACCTCCTCCGTCGTCACTTTCAAAATGTCAGCACTGCTATGCCGACACGGTGACCGGACAGAAAACCAACAGCAGGACGTGCCCACCTCACGGCGGTGGGTGCTGACTTCGGGGTGGATACGACCTCTAGTTACTCGAGGTTCAAGCAGGATATTGCCGTCCTTGCTTGGGATCACGGGGAAATGAGCGCCCGTGATCTCTGCGCAAGGAAGCGTCTCGGCGCGCCTGACCTGCGGCATTACAGGGCACAACTTTTCGCGAATCCCGCAGTCCAACCGACAATCGGTTGCACAAACCTCAGGGCCGACACCTCATAAACTGCGAGGCATATGCCCGAGATTTCTACTGGCTGTCTGTCGCCTCCTGAACCGCATTTCGGACCGCCCTTGAAAGGCTGTCGAAGCTGACCTGCTCAAGAGGCTCACCATTCAGGTAGAAGGTCGGGGTAGCCCTTACCCCAAGCGCTTCGATGTCTGCGCGATCCCGATTCAGAAGTGCGACTGTCCCCGGCGAACGTGTTTCGACTTCACGTGTAGAAATGTCGAGGCCCTGTGCGGCAGCTACCTGCCAAGCGAAGTCCATGTTAGGGCCATCATGCAATGCCCAGTTCGGCTGCGACTCGAACAGCGCGTTCAGAACAGGCTCAAACAGGCCCTGCCGGCGGGCTGCCTCTAAGATCGCGACAGCTTCGTCGGATCCCTGATGAAAGGCCGCATAGCGCATAACGATCCGGAAGTGCTCGGGGAATTCCTTGAGCAGTTGTGACAGAACCGGGTGGAAGGCACGACAGGCTTCGCAGGACGGATCAAAGAACTCGACCAGAGTGACCGGCGCGTTTTCGGGGCCGAAGGCCACGGCACCTGGCCTCAGCAAAAGCGCATTGATGTCCGGGATCTCGGCCGCGCGCCTGGCTGCTTCCGCCAGAGCCTCTTTCCGGCGCTGGTCCTGAATATACCAGGAACCGCCGGCGAAAGCCGCCACGCCGGCTGCGAGTGATCCAATGATAATGGTCCGTCGGTTCATTTTGCGGGTCCTTTCGGCAAAAGCAGGAGGAGAATGGCGAAGAAGGACGCCATCGACAGATAGGGCAGTGACAGGCCAAGAACCGACTGCGCATCGCGGTCGGTGCAGGAAGGCCCGGTTTCACTGCAGGGGATGATCGGCTCGGCTATCAGCCCGGAGTAGAGCCCAGAATGCCAGGCCGCGATCAGCAGCCCGATGCTTGCCAGTGTCAGTGCGTAAAGGCGGCCCGCAGAATCGTCGCGCCAAAGTGCGATGGCCAGGATCGCGGTGATTGGGAACATGGCGATCCGCTGATACCAGCAAAGCGTACATGGCCGTTGACCAAGGACCTCCCCGATGAACAGTGCTGAAAGCGTCGCGATCAGTGCGATTATGAAAGCGAGGCTCATTCGCGAGTTCAGGTCAGGCATGGGGTCTCTCATTTTGTCGGGGGCGGAGGAAGCTGGAGAGCAAGATCAGCGCGACGCCGAGGAAGATCGCGATATCGGCCCCGTTGAAGGTTGGCCAATGCCAGTCCCTCCAGTAGAAATCCAGGAAATCGGTCACGGCACCCTGACGCAGCCGGTCAAGGATATTGCCGGATGCCCCCCCGGCTATCAGCGCGAAGCCAACTCGCTCCGGGGTGGCAGTTGCACGAACACCCATCCAGATGAGGCCGAGCGTGATTGCGCTAGTCAGGGCAGCCATCAGCAGAGGCTTGTCGGCCATGAAGCCCCCCAACATCCCGAAGCTTGCGCCGGTATTGAACCCGAGGGTCAGATTGAAGCCCGGCAGCACCGGGACGGGCAGGCCCGGGGACAGGCCCGTCAGGGCGGCGGCTTTGGTTGCCTGATCTGCGGCGAGTGCCACAAGCGCCACGATCAGAAAGACAGGAAAGTTTCTCACGCTGCACCACTCTTCCGGCCGATCCAGCGCGGAACGTGGCGCATATATCGGGCATAGTCTTCTCCATGGGTGGCAAGCAGCAGGGTCTCTTCGCTGCTGATCTGGGTCTTGGCAGCCCAAAGGAAAATGACCGGGGCTATAGCGGTTGCGAGACCAGGTAAAGCGAGTGCAATGCCGATCAGTAGCGACGCCTGACCCAGAAAGGTTGGATTGCGCGACAGAGAGAACAGCCCGGTGGTGACCAGGGAGCTACTCTGTCCTGCGGCAGTTCCGACCCGCCATGAGGTGCCCATATCTGATTGCGAGGAAAGTGCGATGAACGCACCGATCCATGCCGCGGCTGCGCCGGCAAGGCCGGGAATGAGGATGCCGTACTCGCTCCAGAGCGGATCGCTCTTGTGTAGCCATGGGATGCTTTGCCAGAGGAGCGGCCCCAGGAAGGCCAGTGCGAAGGCGGCTCTGAACCCAAGCGCTGCCAGCCTGTCTGGACCACTTGTCTCGGTGAACAGCCAGACCCGCTGTCCATGCTGTGCAAGTCGAAGGGTGCCGATGAAGAAGAGGACAAGATAGGTTGAAAGGGCCGCGAAGGAGGCCCATCCCATGAGTGAAGGCATCCGGTTCAGCCTTCCTTTGCGGGGTCAAACCGCAGCAGCCGCAGCGCGTTGATCGTCACCAGCACCGTTGCGCCTGTATCGGCAAGGATCGCGATCCACAGGCCGGTGATGCCCAGAACCGAGGTGACAAGGAACACGGCCTTCAGGCCCAGGGCGAGGGTGACGTTCTGGCGGATATTGCCCATGGTTGCCCGCGCCAGCCGGATCAGCGCCGGCACATCAGCCACCCTATCGCGCAGGATTGCGGCATCGGCGGTCTCCAGCGCCACATCGGTGCCCGATCCCATGGCCACCCCGACCCCGGCCTGTTTCAGCGCCGGTGCGTCGTTGATACCGTCCCCGATCATCATGACGCCACCCTGCTGACCCATCTCGCGGATCACACTCAACTTATCCTCAGGCATCATTTCCGCTCGGAAATCCATGCCCAGCTGGCCTGCAATGGCTTCGGCGGTGCGGGGGTTGTCGCCGGTCAGGATGACAGGGGCGATGCCCATGGCTTTGAGTTGCCGCATCGCGTCACCGGCATCGGCCCGCGGCTCGTCGCGCAAGGCGATCAGCCCAAGCGGCTGACGTTCGCGGAAGACGGCCACGACAGTCTTGCCCTCAGATTCCAATTCCGTCGCCCGTCGGATATGGTCCGTTGCGATCCCGGCGGCCTCCGAAGCGTGGCGGGGCGAAGAAACCCAGGCTTTTGAACCGCCCACCAGGGCCTCGACCCCCTTGCCGACAATGGCGCGGGCGTCGCTGGCGGGCAAGGCTTCGACCCCGGCATCTGCGGCGCGGCGCAGGATCGCCTGCGCAAGCGGGTGCGAAGATCCGGTCTCGACCCCGGCAGCCACCGCCAGCAGATCGCTCTCCGCCACAGAGGGCGCAGTGACGATGTCCGTCACTTTCGGCTTGCCATGGGTCAGGGTGCCGGTCTTGTCAAAGGCGATGCGGCTGACCTTGGCCGCAGACTCAATCACTGCACCACCCTTCATCAGGAGGCCCTTCTTCGCCCCAGAGGACAGGGCAGAGGCAATCGAAGCCGGGACCGAGATGACCAGCGCACAGGGGCAGCCGATCAGCAAAAGCGCGAGGCCGCGGTAGATCCAGGTGTCCCAATCGCCGCCGAAAGCCAGCGGCGGGATCAGGATCACCAGTGCGGCCACCACGACGATGGCCGGCATATACCAGCGCGAAAAGCGGTCGATGAAACGCTCGGTCGGGGCGCGGGCATCCTCGGCCTCTTCGACCAGCTTGATGATCCGCGATATGGTGTTGTCCGAGGCGGTTCTGGTGACAGAAATGCGCAGCACAGCTTCGGTGTTGATCGAGCCGGCAAAGACTGTCTCCCCCGGCCCACGCGTGACCGGGACGCTTTCCCCGGTGACGGGGCTTTCGTCGATGCCGCTGGTTCCTTCGACGATTTCACCATCCGCCGGGATGCGGTCACCGGGGCGGACCAGCACGCGCGCACCGACTGTGAGGGTTTCGGCCGGGACTTCGGTCGTCTTGCCGTCGAACTCCAGCAGGGCGGTTTTGGGAACCAGATTGGCCAGCGCCCGGATGCCGTCGCGCGCCTTGCCGGCGGCAACGCCTTCCAGCACCTCGCCCACGGCGAAGAGGAACACCACAAGCGCCGCCTCTTCCGCCGCGCCGATGAACAGGGCGCCGATGGCCGCGATGGTCATCAGGCTTTCGATGGTGAAGGGCTGACCCGTCCGCAGCGCCTCAAAGGCGCGTTTCGCCACCGGGGCGACCCCGATGACGCAGGCGAGGGTGAAGGCCCAGTAGCCATATTCGGCATTCGTCAGCAGTTCGAACGCCCAGGCAAGACCAAGCAGCAGGCCGGTGAAGATCACCAGTCGCCCTTTGCCGGTCTGATACCATTTCTTGCCGCGAGCCGCCGGATCGTCATGCACATGGCCGGGGCTGCCATGACCGGAATCGTCGCCTCTGGCAGCCCTGGCCGCAACCGGCGGGGCCGAATGCTCATGGCCACTGCAAGCCGGCCCTTGGACATGGTCGCCCGCCGCATGTGCGTGATCCTTGTGGTCATGATCCTTTTCATGGTCGTGATCCGCGCAGTCCGGCCCGTGCACATGCGGCGCCTTCCTAGCTGTTGGGACGGAGGCGGGGACAGCCCCGGCCGCCGCATTGCGCGGCGCAATCTGATAACCGAGCCGCCGGACGGTATCTTCGATATGCGAGGCCCCGGTCGTGTTCGGCGCAAGGTTCAGGGACAGACGTTCGGTCATCAGGGCGACCTTGACGTCACTCACTCCCGGCAAGCGCTCGATCGCCTTCGTCACCTTGACCGTACAGGAGGCACAATCCATGCCGCCGACCGTCCATTCAAGCCGTGATGGGCCGTTCATCCCAAGCCTCCCGCCCGGGTCCACCCGGGTTAATTACTCTCGCCGGGTCCGATGTGTAGGACCTCCAGCTGCTATAGCTTCAAGGGGTTTCTTGAGCAGATGCGATGAACTTTTCTTGAGGGCGGCCATTTCCGCACAAATGCCAACTTCGCAATAAATTGAAGTTCGCGCTCTGCGGCGAATTGTCAGAGACATAATGTCCAATCGCCAAATCCTGTCTGGTTGAGGAGATATCTGGTGACTGGACGAGGCCGTTTCGGAAATGGGACTCGCAAACGCGCCATACGGATAATCCCGTGACAATCAACCGATCTATTCATCCAGAGAGCCATGCGCTCTTAATCAGGGCGAGATCTCCGATCAGCCGAAGAGCGGTTGCGTTTTCGGTTTTTTCTGGGCTTGTCTGGCCGATGCAGGCTGCACTGATTGCCTGGGTCATATCCGATCTTATCGCCAGCGAGATGCCAGGCTGGTATATTGCCCCGTGGCTCATCTTGCTCAGTGGCTTGCGCGCTGGTTTGGACTGGATGGCCGAGGCTGGAAGTCAGGATGAAGCGTCCCAGATCATTGCAGATCTGCGGCTTCAGTTGCTGGAGGCGGCGGTTTGGCGCTCCCCCTCGGGACCAGGCGAGGATGCGGCCGCACAGGCTGCCCTGATGGGCGAGAAGGCGGCGATGCTCCGCCCCTGGCTGGAGAAGTTCCTGCCCGCAATGGGCCGTGCCAGGATCGTGCCGGTGGCGATCCTGGTGCTGGTTGCCAGCCAGAGCTGGACGGCGGCGCTGGCACTTGCGGTCACCGGGCCGCTGATCCCGGTCTTCATGATGCTGATTGGCTATGCGGCGCAGGCGGCCTCGCGCGATCATCTGGTCGAAGCCGGAGCGCTGAACCGGCTGCTGATGGACCGGATCGCGGCCCTTGCCGAGCTGCGGCTTCTGGGCGCCGTGGGTCAGGCCGGGGCCGATCTGGAAATCCGTGCCTCGGATCTGCGCTCGCGGGTGATGAAGGTTTTGCGCCTCGCGTTCCTGTCCTCGACGGTGCTGGAACTGATGGCTTCGCTCGGGGTGGCGCTGGTTGCGGTGCAGATGGGGGTCTCGCTCCTCGGGCTGGTGTCCTGGGGTGGTTGGGGCGGACCGATCAGCGCCTTCGGGGCGATCTTTGTCCTTTTAATCGTGCCGGATTTCTATCAGCCGATGCGGGATCTGGCGGCGTCCTGGCATGATCGGGCGGCGGCTCTGGCGGTGCTGGGCGAGGCGCGGGCCGCGCTGGCGCAGGGGATGCCGCGCATCCTTGGCGAGGGCGCGGCACCCGCCGCCCGCTGCGAAAGGCCCTTTCCGCTGCGCTGGCAGGGTCTGGTAATCTCACCCGGACAGGGTGCCGCGATTGCTGTGCCGGACGGATCCCTGTTGCCTCGGACCGCCACGGCGGTCACGGGGCAAAGCGGAATCGGAAAGTCCACATTGCTGGGCACGCTTGCGGGGCTGCGCCCGGCACTCTCCGGCACCATCCACTTCGGCGATGTCCGGCTTTCGGACGCGACGGTTGCGGGCCTGCGCGGCGCGACCGGCTGGCTGCCGCAGCAGCCGCGCTTTCCGGCGATGAGCCTGCGCCGCTGGCTGCGCCTTGCCGCACCGGATGCCACCGACGAGGCCCTGATTGATGCGCTGCACCGCGCCCGCGCTGGTCATGTCCTGGCGTCGTTGCCGCAAGGCCTCGGCACCCGCCTTGGCGAGACCGGCGGCGGTGTCTCTGGCGGCGAGGCGCGCAGGCTGATGATCGCCCGCGCGTTGCTTGCCCCTCCGGCGCTTCTGCTGGCGGATGAGCCGACCGCGGACTTGGACGCGACCTCCGCGCAGGAGATCACCGGTGCGCTTCTGGCGCTGCGCGGATCGGGCAGCGCGCTGCTGATCGCGACACATGACGCGCGGCTTGTCGGGGCGATGGATCATGTCATCGCGCTGCACGCCGGGGGGAAGGCCGCATGAGACATCTTGCCGCCGTCATCCGGGAACTGAACGACGGCAATGGCCGGCATCTGCGGCGTGCGGCCGTTCTGGCGGCGATGGTGCCACTTGCGGGGGCAGCACTTCTTGGCCTGTCGGGATGGTTCATCACCGCATCCGCGATGGCGGGTGCGGCCGGGCTTGGCCTTGTCTTCGACTTTCTGCGCCCCTCGGGTGGCATCCGCACGCTGACGCTGATCCGCGCCTTCTCGCGCTATGGCGAGCGGCTGCTGGGGCATGATGCCACGCTGCGGGCGCTGGAACGGCTGCGGCTGCGGCTGTTCCGTGATCTTTCCGCTGTGCCGCTTCATACGCTGGCGCGTCGGCATTCCGCGCAGATGCTCAACCGGCTGACCGCCGATGTGGAGGCGCTTGAAGGGCTGCTGATCCGTCTGGTCTTCCCGACGTTTGCGGCAGCGCTGTCGCTGCTGATCGGGCTTGGCGTGATTTGGATCATCGGCGGAGGGGCGCTTGCCGGGGCCTTGGCCGCCATCTGGGCGATGGGAGTCCTGTGCCTTGCGCGGCTGGCCGGGGGCGGGCAGCGCGCCGATGCCCGCCGGGAAGAGGCGGCGCTGCAGGCGATAAGGTCGCGTGCCGCCGGGCTTTTGGCGCTGCGCGGCGATCTGCTGATGCAAGGGCTGCTGGCGCAAGGTCTTGATCAGGCAAAGGCGGCGATCGCCCGCGCTACCGTGGCGCGCAGCGGCCAGAATCTGATGGGCCGTCTGGCAGGCGTCGTGATACACCTCGTACCGGGCATGGCGATTGCCGCAACCCTGGTCTTGGGGGGCAGCCTTTCACCGGCGCTGCTGCTGACGGTGATCCTGATCAACCTGGCATTGACCGAATGCCTTCGGCTGTTGTGGCGAGGCTGGTCCGAGCGCGGGCGGATCGAACTGGCGGCACGCAATCTTGCGCGGCGGCGGGCTGATACCCGACCGGCACCCGATCCGATGTCCGCGCCTGCCCCCCTGCGCTCCGGAGCGTCGCTGCTGGCAGTGCGTCAGCTTGTGGTGCACGCCCATGGCAGCGGCAGGGTGCTGAGCGCGCCTGTGGATTTCACGCTGGACCCTGGCGAGACCCTGGCGATCCATGCTCCGTCGGGAGCCGGGAAATCCACCCTTCTGGCAATGCTGGCACGCGCAGCCGCGTCAAAGCCGGGTGAGATCACCCTTCTGGGTCGCGATCTGTGCCAATGGCCCGAGGCCGATCTGCGCGCCGGGGTGACGCTGGTGCCGCAGCGGCCCGCGCTGATCGCCGGATCGCTGGCCGACAATCTCCGCATTGCCGATCCGCAGGCCGGTGATGCGGCACTTGCGGCCGTGATGCAGGCAGTGGCCCTGTCGCATTTTCTCACAACGCCCGAAGGGCTCGGGCGGCAATTGGGCGAGCGGGGCGCTGGCCTTTCCGGCGGCGAGACCCGGCGTCTTGCGCTGGCGCGCGCGCTGTTGCGGCAACCGGACCTCCTTCTGGTCGACGAACCGACCGAGGGGCTGGACCCGGCCAATGCGGCCGCGGTCCTGCAGGGTTTGCGCGCATATCTGCCCCGGTCGGGGATCATTCTCGTCTCGCATCGCGAAAGCGATCTGGCCGGTGCCGACCGGCGCCTGCAACTGCCTCCGGCTGACCGTGACAGTCGGATGCCGCCAGCCGCACCACCCCTTCACCACATCACACGCAGGGGCGCAGCGCCCCTCAAAAAGGAGGCCACCGATGGACATTGATGTCGTTGACCTGTCACGACTGCAATTCGCCGTGACGGCCATGTACCACTTCATTTTCGTGCCGCTGACCCTTGGCCTGTCGCTGCTCGTGGCGATCATGGAGACGGTCTATGTCATGACCCGCCGCCCCATATGGCGGCAAATGACGAAATTCTGGGGCACGCTCTTCGGCATCAACTTCGTGCTGGGCGTCGCCACCGGGATCACGATGGAATTCCAGTTCGGCATGAATTGGAGCTATTACAGCGTCTATGTCGGCGATGTGTTCGGGGCCCCGCTGGCGCTGGAAGGTTTGATGGCCTTTTTCCTTGAGGCGACCTTTGTGGGCCTGTGGTTCTTCGGCTGGGACCGGCTTTCGGCCCGCGCCCATTGCATCGTGGCCTGGTGCGTGGCGATCGGCAGCAATTTCTCGGCGCTGTGGATCCTGATCGCCAATGGCTGGATGCAAAACCCGGTCGGCGCGGTGTTCAACCCCGATACGATGCGGATGGAGATCGAGAGCTTCTTCGAGGTCATCTTCAACCCGGTCGCCCAGGCGAAATTCGTCCACACCGTCAGCGCGGGCTATGTCGCGGCCTCGATCTTCGTCATCGGGGTGTCCAGCTGGTTCCTGATCAAGGGGCGCCACACCGAACTGGCGCGGCGTTCGATCACGGTGGCCTGCTCTTTCGGTCTGGCCTCGGTCATGGCGGTGATCGTTCTGGGGGATGAAAGCGGCTACGAGACCACCCATGCGCAGCGCATGAAGCTGGCCGCGATGGAGGGGATGTGGGAAACGCAGGCAGCCCCCGCATCCTTCACGCTTTTCGGCCTGCCCGACCAGGAGGCGCGCGAGACGCGCTATGCGGTGCATGTTCCCTATGTGATGGGGCTGATCGGCACGCGGTCGCTGACCGAGGAAATTGCCGGAATCGAAGATCTGGTGAAGGAGTCCGAAGAGCGTGTCCGTTCCGGCATCATCGCATGGGACGCGCTGCAGACCATCCGCACCGAGCGCGCGGACACGCCGCCCGAGGTGCGCGAGATCTTCGAGGCGAACGGCGGCAACCTGGGTTACGGCATGCTGCTGATGCGCTATGTCGAGGATCCGCGCGATGCCACTGAGGCACAGATCGCCCAGGCCGCCGCAGATACGATCCCGACGGTCTGGCCGCTGTTCTGGTCCTTCCGCATCATGGTCGGCGCGGGTTTCCTGATGCTTGGCTTTCTTGCCTATATGTTCTGGCGCACAAATTTCCGCCAGGGGCGCTATCCCACGTGGGTCCTGCGCGGTGCCGTCCTTATGGTCCCGGTGCCCTGGATCGCCATCGAGGCCGGCTGGTTCGTGGCCGAGTTCGGGCGCCAGCCCTGGACGGTGGACGGTCTGCTTCCGACCTTCCTGTCGGCAAGCCGCCTGTCTGTCGCCGATCTTCTGATCACGCTGGCGGGCTTCGTCGCGCTTTACACCGTGCTTCTGGTGATCGAGGTCCGGCTGATGCTGGCCGCGATCCGCAAAGGCCCGGTGCAGGATGCGGTAGAAACCGATGCCTGGAACAAAGCGCATCAGGCCCGCCTGTCCGGCGTGCTTGCCACCGATATCAAGCCAGCGGAGTGACCCGAGCATGATCCTGCATGAGTTTATCAGCTATGAGGCACTGCGCCTGATCTGGTGGGGGCTGATGGGGTTCCTTCTGATCGGCTTTGCGATGACCGATGGCTTTGACATGGGGGTTGGCGCGCTGTTGCCCTTTGCGGCCCGCACCGATGTCGAGCGGCGCATTGCCATCAACACCATCGGCCCTGTCTGGGAAGGCAACCAGGTCTGGCTGATCCTTGGCGGCGGAGCGATCTTCGCCGCCTGGCCACCGCTTTATGCGGTCAGCTTTTCGGGGTTCTATCTTGCGATGTTCCTGATCCTTGCGGCGCTGATCCTGCGGCCCGTCGGGTTCAAATACCGTAACAAGAAAGAGGATCCGAAATGGCGGACCCGCTGGGACTGGGCGCTGTTCATCGGTGGCGCGGTTCCGGCGCTGACCTTTGGCATCGCGGTCGGGAATGCGCTGCAAGGCGTGCCCTTCCAACTGACAGAGATGATGGTGCCGCTTTACCCGGGCAATGCGCTGATGAAGCTTCTCGCGCTGCTCAATCCGTTTGCGCTGCTGGTTGGCATGGTCAGTCTGACAATGCTGATCACCCATGGCGCGGCCTGGCTTTCGTTCAAGGCGGAAGGCATGGTCGCGGTCCGGGCACGCCGGATCGGGGTCGTGGCCGGGGGAATTGCGATCCTCGGGTTCCTGGCGGCCGGGCTCTGGCTGGCGGTCGGTATTCCGGCCTATCACTATATTGGCGCTGTTGATCCCGCAGGTCCGTCCAACCCGCATCTGACAGCGATGACACGGGGAGGTTCCTGGCTTGCGGCCTATCAGATCCGGCCCTGGATCGCGGTTGCGCCGGTGCTGGGGGTGATCGGTATCGCCCTGGCCGCCTTTGGCCTGTCACGGGGGGCTGGCGGCTGGTCGCTTCTGGCCTCGAAACTGGGCATTTTCGGGGTCATCTCGACCGTCGGGCTGACGATGTTTCCGTTTATCCTGCCATCCTCGCTGGATCCGAAATCTTCGCTGACCGTCTGGAATGCCTCATCGTCGCACCAGACACTGTTCATCATGCTCGGTGCCACGCTGTTCTTCATGCCCATCATTCTGGCCTATACCGCCTGGGTATACCGGGTGCTCTGGGGCAAGGTGGGCGCAGACGAGCTGACAAAAAATCCCAATGCCTATTAACCCGGAAGGAACTCTGAAATGTGGTATTTCGCCTGGATGCTGGGGCTGCCCGTCGCGGCAATGTTTGCAGTGATAAATGCTATGTGGTTCGAAATGAGCGAAGACAGGCGCACATCCGGTTCGGATCAGCCCCAATGAGGTTAAGAAATTAATGCTGATTGAAATGAAGTGGAGCTTTCGGCTCCTGTCGACCGAACTGGTGTATTGTCTACCTTAGTTTGCAAGATGAAAGCTATCGCGAGCTGTTACTCAAGCATAATGATTTTAGATTTCCGGACGGAGTTTGCTCAGATGCAAGCTCCGTCTTTTTTTCTAATTGGGTCAGGGGCGTTAGAGTTTCAGGTTGCGGCAGATATGCGATCTTCTCCGGGATACAAGAATGCTGTAGACCCTGGTGCAACATGATCATAAAGGTCGATCACGTGGGCCATTACCATTCGCACGCAGCCCGAACTAGCGCGCGAGCCGATGGACCTTTGCGCGGGCGTCCCGTGGATCCGAAGGTAGGTGTCGCGATTACCTACGTAGAGATAGAGTGCGCGTGAGCCGAGTGCATTTGTTGGCCCCGGCTCGACACCACCCGCGAACCGTCCATATAGTTCTGGTTCACGGGAAATCATGTTTTGGGTTGGCGTCCAGTGCGGCCATTTGACTTTGCGCTTGATCGTGTATGTGCCGGGTTCGTAAAGGTTTCCCCTGCCGATCGCGACACCGTATCGCATGGCAGTGCCGTCAGACTGAATGTGGTAAAGGTACCTGGCGACCGCATCGACATGGATATCGCCCGCCATCAAGCCGTCATTTGCTTCGACCCGCCTGGGGAGGAAGCGAGGATGGATCCCCCAGGGATTGCTTGTCGCCGGGTCGTAATTCGCAGGTGTGACCTGAGCATCCCAAGCCGCCATTTGCGATTCGGAAGGCCAGCTATTTGCAAATACCGGGTCGGCGAGCGGCGCGGAAAACAACGCTGCAGTCGTTGCGATAAAGTGGCGTCTGGTCAGCATGAGCCGCTACGTCCTTCAATCTTGCATCTGTGGGAACTGCCCCGCAACTGGTCCGCGTCGCAATTCACTTTTCAGTGTTGCCGAGGGAGAGACGTTCTCGCCCGGTCAGTTCTTTACACCTGCATGCAGTGTTTCATCGGCCAGTCCGTCGATAATCGAGCATTCCGATCGACTGTCCCCATTGCAGCTGTGAACGAGGTGCTGGAGAGTGTTCCTCAACTCCATCAACTCTTTGAGCTTGTCGTCCAGATCCGCCAGCTTCACCATCGCGAGCGCCTTCACATCGGCACTCTGGCGATCGGTGTCATTGTAAAGCGAAAGCAGCTGGCGGCACTCCTCCACGGAAAAACCCAGGCTGCGTGATCTCTTTAGAAAGCGGAGGCGGCTGACATCCGATGCAGAGTAGTCCCGGTATCCATTGTTGCTTCGACCTGCAGTCAGCAGGCCGATTTCTTCATAGTAGCGGATCGTTTTTGCAGGAAGACCTGACCGTTCCGATGCAGAACCGATGTTCATGATGTTCTCCTGAGCTTGCTTCGCTCCTGATATAGGGCTTCCAGTCACGGGAACCAACCGTTTTGAACTACCACCGCAGTCAGGCAATCTTCGGATGTTCCTCTTCGGGTGTGAAGAACACGTCCGCATGGATATTTGCCGCAGGCACGCCCCGCTCGGTCAATACGGCATAGGCAGCGTCCACCATGCCCGGAGGGCCGGCGACATAGGCGCGCGCATCTGCCAGGCTATGGTGATCGAATGCCAGCGCATCTGTGACAAAGCCGGTTCTGTGGCGCGTCGCTGCAGACTGGGATAGAACGGGAATGAAGGTCAGGTTGGGAAACTGCTTTGCCAAGTCCTCGAAATGGTCGACGAGATAAAGATCTTCTTCTCGCCTGACGCCAAAATAAAGGCAGATCGGCTGCTTCATACCGGCGTGCAGGGCGGTCTCGACAATGGACCTGATAGGCGCGAGCCCACTCCCGCCCGCCAGCGCGATGATTGGCCCGTCATGCGCATCGCGCAGCCAGGCGGAGCCGCAGGGGCCCTCAATTTCAACTCTATCGCCGACAGCAAGGTCGCGGTGAATGGCGGTGCTGGTTTTCCCGTCCGGAACATGTCGGACATGGAGTTCGACGATTGCTTCATCCGGACGGTTTGCCATGGAATAGCTGCGCATCGGTGCATCCGCCATGGTCAGGTTCAGGTATTGGCCTGCGGCAAAGCGGAATTTCACCGGCGCCTCCAGCGCCAGCCGCAGTCGCATGATGTCATGCGTCATCTTGTCCCGGGCGATGACCTGCGCCTTTTGGCGGATGGCGGGCTTTTCAATGAATTCATCATCCAGCCAGGCGACGGTGACATCGGTTTTGGGAACCGCGCGGCATGCGAGAATTTGTCCCGAGTCCCGCTCCGCGGCGGTCAGGGCGAAGGGAGAATGCTGTAGCATCTCCACCTCGCCGCTGAGAAGTTCCGATTTGCACGAACCACAACGCCCGGAACGGCATCCATGGGGAAAAGGGGCACCGGCGCGCAGGGCGGCTTCCAGAACAGTTCCGCCCTCCGCCACGGGCACGCGGCGGTGGATCTGGGGCAGGGAGACGGTTTTCATGCCTCGGCCGCTTTGCCATCGAGCTTGAGCAGAGCGGAGATGTTCTTCTTCTGTTCAGCAAAGACGCCGTAGAACACGTGCTCATTGTCGATCACGGTCACAGGGGCCACGCGCACGCCGGTGCGGCGCTTTGCCTCTTCTGCGACTTCGGCCCGTCTCAGGTCGTGTTCCGTGAAGGACAGCCCCTCCTGGGCAAACCAACGCTTGAGCGCGAGGCAGTCGGGGCAGGTCGGCGTTGTGTAGACTTCGATTCTGTAGGTGCCGGACATTCTGGCTCTCCACCTGTTTGTTTATCTGAATCAGCATGTTGTTCGGCATGTCGTCATGCCGGATGATTTGCATGACGGCAAAGCTAGTGCTTCCAGTTACTGGAGGGTCAATGGGGCAGCGCTCGCTGGACAATTTTTCATGCTCGTTCTGCGCGCTGCGCCGCAGCGTTGCGACCGGGTATTCTTGCCAAGCCGGAGCTTTGGATGACATGAGTTGAAGTACGGACATGTCGCGTGCGCCCGAAGCGGACGGCCATTCAGTTAAAGGACGAAGCGCGATGAGCACCTTTGACTGAAGGCCGCCAAGCCTCCCATCATGCCAAACTGCGGAACTGCCGTCGCATCCGGGAAGCGTCCAATCAGGCTGTGGCCCAAGGAGACATTTTGCCGGTATCCCCTTGCCGCAACATCACGCCAACCGGCTGACCCGAAGAAAAATGGGCGCAGTTGCCCCGGTTCCGAGAGCGTACAAGCTGATTCTCGGCCAGAGCAGCGCGCCAAAGCTCAGGGATCGAACGAGTCCACGGTCTTTGGACCGACATCCATGATGCTATTCCTTGCTGGCTCGAACCTGCTCACTGCAGGCCGGCGGGCCAACAATCTCGGGCCTCTCCCGTTTCTGACATTGATCATGGCCCTGCTGCTCTGGTGCAGCAATCGCTCGAGAGCGGGCTGAATGCGTAAGGCCTCGGCCGGATCCGGTACCCCGTTGCAGTTGAACTGCGGTGCGGCAGATACAGGGAGGTTGTGCAGATAAACTATTGCCTTTGAACGCAGATTTGCCGTCCGGCTGCTGTATTTAGCGGCAGTAGAGTTGTCTCGACCTGACCTGCGTGCTCATACCAATAGCAGTTGTCGTCGGGCATCAGGCGAGCCGTTTGGACGTTTTGATAAGGTGCGGCCAGCGCAACAATGTTCTCGGGAACAGGTGGTGGAGTTACGGGGCTCTGCTCAGTTTGCAGCGTACATGCACCAAGCGCCGAGGTCGCTGCCATCATGCCGAAAATCTTCAGTTTCATCGAGTTGTTCCCGTTGGCTTTGTCATGGTCCCGAGCAGAGATTTCATCTGGACGACTGATTGGTGAAACCGCAACCCGCTGGTCCTGGCAATAGAATCCCCTGCCTTCGCCAGTCTTGCTATGTGGCAAGCCGACTCAGGCAGTCAGCCTGCGGACGCTTCGCTTCACATCGACAAAATCTACACAGATCAACGGTTCCCATGATTGGAACGGGGGATTTCCGCCGATTTTTCTGTGGGGTTTGCAGGTTTGCTCGGGAGTTGG
>NZ_JABUHN010000026.1 GCF_013328815.1 Tabrizicola fusiformis | reverse complement strand
AGCCGCATCGACGACCTGCTGCCCTGGAACTTCAAGCCGTCAAGATAAGCTGACCGTGGTGGCCAGCGACCGCTTACATGGCAGCTCGGTCTGGGTGCGTGTCGTCGACGAGGTTTCCGGCGCGGTCTTCGAGCAGGAGATCACCGCCGACCTGCCCGCCGTGACGCAGTTCCTGTCACCACGGCTGTTCCTGAACACCGGCGCTACAGCCGCCGCCGTCGCCTACGACTGCGCCGGGGTTTATCTGGAGACGGACTTCTGAGCTGTCCGATCCGTACACGGGTGCCGGCAAGCTGCTGGTCAACAACTGCTTGACCGGCTGGGCCACGATGATTCGAGAACAGGCGCGGGCGTGTCCAGAACCCTCGTCTAGCCCTATTCCGGCATACCGGTTCTAAAGATATCGACCTTCGTCTCGAGGCACTTCCTCAGGCTGAGATCGTTCGCACCAACTTCGAACCAGCTCCCAGGTCGTTGATAGAAGTCGAGTCCCCTCCCGATCTTTATGACCCAGCCATTGTCCAGTCGAATTTCCCGGTCGTGCATATTTGGGTTCAGCTTCGCACTAAGCACGACGTCCATTTCTAGGAGGCTTTGCTTCAGATCCTCAATCTTCTCAGAGATGTCTGCGAGTTGAGTTTTGTCGTCGTAGCCAGTGATCAGATTGATCGACTTGACCGTCCCCGATTTGAGGCAGGTCTCGCAGAAGCGAACAAAGTTCTGAATTTGATGAGGCAGGCGAATATAAGGGTCCTCAATCGTGACCGCCTTGGCTCCGCGGATATACGGTCCCATGATCGACTCGTAGCTGTGCCCGGTGTCGCCATAAAGAATTGTGAAATGCTGTTCCTGCGGCTCTGCGGCAGCGGCCTCAGCCCGAGCTTCATCGGCGGACGACTGGACAGGCGTGGCGGAAGGCTCAGACTTAGCCGGATTGGGCCGCGCCGCACGTGGCTTGGACGTATCTTCCGTCTCATCCGCTTTGAGACGCCGGCGCTCTGGCTGCTGTGTGGCGAGCGCATCTTTGGACTCAGGGCAAAAGACGACGATTTCCTCTCCGCTCGCCCCGAAGTAAGACAGGTTGATGCGCGCAAACTCGTCATCAGGTTTGCGCTTGTTCATTTGCTCCTTCACCCGGCGCCGGCATTCGGTCGCATATGCGACGTACTCCTCAAACTCCTCGTCGGTGGCGCCGCTGTCCGGGTGTAGGATCTTCAAGAAGGCCGCTACCGTCTTCTTGATGCCCTTCTCGTCCCGCCCCTCAATGGCCTTACCGAGTCGGATGCGGCGACTGACCTCTTCATACCGGTTCGTATGCTTAAACTGGTAATGGAAGGCCTCGGCTAGATAGTCGGTAATGAAACCATACCGGTTCGTCAGAAACTCGCTGCTGTTCTTGGGCATCTCCCAGCCTGGGATATACGCGGCGAACCGGTCCATCACCGCCAAGTCCAACTCAGGCGGTAGCGGCTGGAAAAGGTCGTACTCGGTCGAGTTGACGACCTGTTCGACCGAAAGATCGATATTTCCGACGAAGCTCAAGCTCGCGTCGGCAATCACCTCCGCGCCGCGCGAGAAGCGGCCATTGGCCATGAAATCCTTCATGATCTGGATAGTGTCGGGATCGCGCACTTTGATCCCTCCCACCTCGTCGAATGCCACGGTGTCCCAATAGCCTACGAGGCCGACCTTTCGCCGGGCGTTGTTATAGAAGAGCGTCGCCTTGGTCGCTTGACCGCCCGAGATTAGAGTGGCGTAAGGCGAAAATTCGCTGAAGAAATAGGACTTACCTGTGCCGCGCGGGCCGAGCTCGATGTAATTGTAATTCGGCTCAACTAGAGGCGCCAGTCGCGCGATGAAATGTAGTTTCACCCGCTTGGAGAGCTTGGCCGGCTCCAGCCCCACCGACCGCATAATCGCGTCGAGCCACTCGTCCCGCGAAAACGCCTTCCGGCCTTTCGCGTACTGCTCAAAATCAAAGCGTGAGAGTTGAATTGGGCGCAAGTCCTCGATGTAGAAGGCGTAGTCATCTTCTTCGATCGCGTTGTGCGCCAGCGTCACCTCCGCCCATATCCCCCCCTCGAGCAGGCGATCGTTGTCGCGGTAGAATTTCTCACCGACGGCGATACGCTGCGAGTTGAAGTTTTCCAGCGACGCCCAGTGGCGCTTCTCCTTCTCGACAAATCGGACATGCACCTTGTCGATGAATCGGTGCTTTCCTTTGGTCGCGACCTTCGATTGGGCTGCATTGGCCTCATCGGGGCGGACGTAATTGTCCTGTAGCGTCGCGAGAACGGCCTCCATCCCCGCGTCGATCTCGGCCGGATCGTCGCTGGCGCAAAAGCGTGCGAGGAGGAACTCCAGCACGAATGTCGGCACGTTCGTGCCCTTCTTGATCCGATGCAGCAGATCCTTGCGGACGACCTTACCGTCGAACGCCGAGGTCAGCTGCCGATCGAGTGCATCCAATTCGCTCATACAGTGTAATCCGTTTCGAGAGTGAGGGCGCTGAAGCTCGCCAGTGTCGTTGGATTGAGCGCTTTGACCGTGAACTTTCCTTCGAAGTCCGGTTCCATCCGCAAAGCGATCTGCTTGCTCTGACCGGGCATGAGTGTGAACGTGCGCGTGGCGGGATTCACGTCGCCGCCCGGGCGAGGCTCGCCCACGACATTGCCTTTGGCGTCTTGGGCTTCGATCAGCACCTCGACGCTTACACCCTGCGAGAACATGTCGTCGGACTGCACCCGGATATCGATCACAGGCACGCGCGTCGTGGTGCGCTTGGCGCCGTTCTTATAGGAAAGCATGACCGTCACCCTACCGACTGCCGCAGGCTCATTGGTGTCCAGCCGCGCCACCAGCACCGGTACAACCGCTTCGGCGAGCGACGCGCCGCCGTGGAAATAAAGGTGTCCCGCCCGATAGGGCGCCATGCTCCGAGGCAGGGCGACCCGAGCGAAATCACCTCGAACGCCTAGCTTCTCCGCTCCGATTACCGTGCTGTGCGTGTCAGCATTTCCGTCACCCAACATCATGCGATCATGTGCGGTGATTGGCCAATTGCCCTGGGGTTTGATGCACACGTCACCTGCTTCCGCCTGGGCATTCAGGAAGAAGCCGTGGTCAGTCGCGATGACCGCGTCCCTGAACCTCATCCCGCGAAGCTTATGCAGCGCCACGCGGATGAGCTTCAGCGTCCCTGGGATCAGGCCGAGGGTAGTCTCGGGGTTGCTCTCCAGCTGGCTGTCGATCTCGGTGGACCTCAGAACGAGAAGGTCGACCGTCTCGGAGATTTTCGGCTTGCCGCGAACGAAATCGTTGAGCGGCATCTCCTGGAACCGATCGCCCAACCGTTTCCTCAGAACGTCCATGCGTTGGCTGACGTTGGCGACACGCGCTCCGCCCAGTTTTGGGACCAGCGAGTCCCCCTCCAGGCTGAGCGTCAGCTCCGTCCGCGCGCCGGGCAGCAGGCTGGCCATTCCCACCGGCGTGATCGTTGGAAGCTGGGCGTAAGCCGCCTGCAGTTCAACCGGTCCGTCTTCGGACAGCATCTTCTCCAGCGCCACGCCGAGTTCGTAGCGCAGCGCATCAATCATCAGGTAAGCGATCCGTCGTCCGCCCTCCTTCAGGCGATCCGCTACAAAGCGATCGAAGATGTCGGCATTGGCGAGCCGTCCTGGCGGCGTCCAGCCAGTCGTCTCGAGGTGTTTGACGAAAACGGCTTGGACTCGCTCGGCGAGACGACGATAGCGGGCTCGCGCCTCATCGATCACCTCTTGCATCAGGCCATGCGGATCCAAGAAGTCTCCGACCGCCTGCTCGAATTCGCGCTGAAGGCGATCGGCCTCCCGTAGGCTCCCCAGATAGAATTCCAGCAGATCGGCCTGTGAACGCGCATTTTCCGGCAGTTGCCGCTCATAATCGTCGCAGGCCTCGATGAGGCTGAGACCGGCACGAACCAGCTCCCATTGGGCCTGGCTTTCGCCCTTTCCAAGCCACACGGAGTTCTTGTGGCGGGCCAACACGCGACGGGCGGCATCCATGTCGTTGGCCACGATTCCCTTGATCGCAGCCTTAAGAAAGGTTCGCTCCTCGAACGGGAACGTGTCCCGCTCACCCAGGTCATCGATCGAACTGCACCGATCCGGCAGATCCAATTCGGCTTCAATCGCCTCGGCTCGTTCTATGTAGGTGTTGCGTGCATTTGGGTTGTTGCGCAGCCGATCGCAGACATCCTCGACGATCGGTTTCGCCTGGTTCGGCGCATGTGGCACGTCTTTCAGCGACGCCGGCAGCGCGACCGGCAGGTCGAACACGAATTCGCTGAAAAGCACATAGCGCCAAAGTTCGTCGGCGAGGGCATTCCACGTCTTGCCCCTAGTCTTGACGCTCATGTCCAGGGTCGCCCTCAGAAACTCACGGGCTTCTTCGCCCCATCCCTCTTGAGCCTTAAGCGCGTCGACCTGCGCCACACTGGGCGCGAGCAGAGCGACGAGGATTTCCCGTCCGGACTCGACCTTCAAGGCGGCGCGCAACTGCGGCCAGCTGGCGCCGCCGCCAATCGCATCGATGACCGAAAAGGCCGGGCCCGAGGGCGAACCCGCGAAAACACGGCGAACCTCGGTCGAATGATCGGGCTTCGCGCGTAGGCAGAGGCTCAGATAGTCGTCGCCGTCGTCACGCGGAAACCTGGCGCCGCTGGCGGCATAGATCGAGAATGGATCGACCTGCTGTTCCTCCTCCGTCTCCGACCGCCGCTTGGGCACGTAGATCAGAACCGCATCCAGGTCGCTCTTTGGTCGGCCGACCTCGCGCAGCGCTTCGATCGCTGCCAGTCGGCTTTCGATGCTACTTTCCGATGCGTCGACCACCCGGACCCGCTCGTCCTCAAGGCTGGCGCAAATTGCCTGATAGCGCCGGTCTGGATCATAAACGACCATGCAGCCTGCCTCGAGCAATCGGGGGCGTAGGATCGTGTCGCGGATGAAAGCAGCGATACTCATGCGTCACCCCGCTTTTTTCGGGCCTTCTTTGGCTGGGCCTCGGGCTCGACGTAAAGGTGCTCCAGGTCGTGGGCGATGGCCAGCGACTTGTCGGCTTTGCACTTCTCCCGCACGCGGTCCGGCCAATAGGCCATGGCCAGGTGGGCCCAGTCGTAGTCGCCCTTCTCCAGCTTGGCCCAGGTGTCCTTCAGGATCTTCTGCCAGGGTTTGTGGCGGAACAGCTGCCACAGGGGCGCGGCGGTGATCTGGACGCCGTCGTCATGGTTCGGGCGATAGGTCGGGGCGATCAGCAGCAGGGTGTCGCGCAGCTCGATCAGCTCCAGCTCAAGGGCTTGGAGCGCCTCGAACGCCTTCTCGTCGTCGCGCGAGCGGGCAGCGCCCTTGTCGCGCAGCGTGGTGGCGTCGCGGCTGACCTGCTTCAGCTTCGGCTCCACGAAATCGTTGACGGCGGAGTAGAGCGTTTGACTGGTCAGGCTGGGGTAGTAGAACCACAGCGTATAGCTGCCCGAAGTCGTCGAGAGCGGCCAGTAGATCGGGGCCTTGCGGCGGCTCTTGCTGTATTGCTTCAGATGCAAGGGGAAGAAATCGCGCTGCAGCCAGCGGCGCACATCAGCGGGCACCGGGGCGTCGACGCGGGCGAGCACTTCCTCGATCAGGCGGGCGAGGTCATGCGGATGCCCCTGGTCGTCCACCAGGATGCCGGAATGGGCATGGAACGGCTCTGCTCCGTCAGGCAGCATGCCGGGGCTTTTGGCGGGCAACGGATCAAAGGGGTCTGGCTCGGGTGGGGCCTCGCGCTCTCCTGTGGCCAATCGCCAGTCGAAGCGGCCGAAGGCGACGCCAGCGGCCCAGCTAAGCAGACCGTCCGTCTGGTCGACCGCTTCGCCACCATCGTCGTCTTCGGTATCGTCAGCGTCTTCGTCTCCGTCATCTTCGTCCACCGCGCCAGATGACCCTAGCGCTGCAGCGCGATCCGCGTCACTGAACCCGTAAAGACCAAAGGCGATGTCATCGATCTCTGCCTGGATTCTAACTAGCTCAGCTTCAATCGACGGTGGGTCATAGTCTCCAAGACGTGCGCGCAATGCGTCGGGCAGGAGGAACGCGTGTGTAGTTTCGCTTGTAGTCTTCAGAACTCGCTTGAAAGACCACGCAGACCTAGCTAGCGCACCGAGCCTCGGTGAAATATGCGTTGGAACAGGAACTTTTTGTAGCGCGCCGATTCCAAACTCTGGATGGCCAAATCGTCCCAATAGCAATTTATACAGATAATCAAATGGCTTGCTGGCCATTAGTCCGAGTAGTGGAAGGAGATTCTCAGTCTCTTCAAATGCTACCGCACTCCGAACGCTGAATAGCGACCCACTAGGCATTGGATATGGCGAAAGCTCGGCTGCCCGAAGCGGCCAGGTGATACCTGGTCTTTTGTAAAAGTCAGGGCTCCTAATATTTCGCGACCAGTGTTTTCCATTGTTGACAATAGTGGCCCAGGACTTCAGCTGCTCCCCGTCGTGCTTCCAATTGACAAAGAGAGAAAGAACCCCTTGAAACTTTGAAGCTCCGCCGCCTCGGACAAACGGAAACCAAGTCTTAGTTTGTGACGTAGAATCTATCTCCCAGAAAGCTCTAACGAAGCGAAAATCATCTGACGTCTGGAGGCCAACACGGGCACAGCGGCTTTCAAGTTCAAATGCCGGAAGCAGATGGAAGCTGCCGCGCAGGTTCTCACTGCTCCAGTATGGGAATGGCGAGCCAGGGATTGCAGAGAACTCCTCAGGTGCTACCTCAAAACAATTTGCAGGAGTTTGGCCCACTCGAATGTCGGAGCACATGTCCAAAAGCGCTTGCTCTTTATTGACGGGTTCGGAGAGACGAAGAAATAGGGTCATGCTTGCTTCTCTAAGACGTAAGCGGCTGCTTCAACCATCGCGTCATCCATTACGCCGTGACCCATATCGGCCATTGCTTCAGGTTTCGCTGTGCCTAGCACAACGTTTTCGCGCCAACTTTGAAAGCTGGACAAGAAAAAGCAGGTTCGTGAAGTAATCGCACCAATGCGAGCACTTGTGCGCATTAACTCAAGGCCGCGTTCAACAAAGACAGCGAGCAAGTCATTCTTGCTGTTCGGATAAGCCTTGGAAATTTGCTCCTTAGTTCCAGAAGCCAGGGCCCCAAAGGGCGGGTTCATAACAACCACGTCAAACACCTCGCGGCAGTGGTCGATCATCCGCAGCCCTTGCAGTGCATCCTCTGCAAACAGCCGCCCCTGATAGGTGGAGCGCGCCGCGCGGGCATAGTCCGTCAGCGCCTCGCGCAGCCGTGCCTCGGCCTTCTGCCATTGCGCCATATCCTCCGCGCGGAAGAGATCGCCATGCTCACCAAAGACCGCGCGCACAAGGGCAGGCAATTCCTTTTCAACCTGCAGCAGCACCCCAAGCTCGGGCAGGCCCTTGAGCATGAACAGCGTCTGCTCGAACAGCTCAGCATCCAGGGGATCGAGCTCCTCCATGAACCGTTTGCGCAGGTCCACCTCGGCCGGGGGCGCGACGGCCGCCACCACATGGCCCTGGCCCACCTGCGGCCGGTCCTTGGCCTGCACGCCCGCCTGATGCCAGGCGCGCTGCGCCCGCAACCACAACGCCAGCGACGCGATCTGAGCCGCGCGCGGGTCGATATCGACACCATAGATGTTGTGTTCGATGATCAGCCGCGGCACGTCGTGCAGGAACGCGTCCTGGTCGGCGTAGGTCTGGCTGAGCGGTTTCAGATCGGCGCTGCCGCCGGTCTCGGTATCAAGGCAGCCGGGACCATGGGTCTGCTCCCACGCCCAGGCCTCACGATAAATCTCCAGAAATAGATCAAAGGCGTAGAGCCCGAAGTGCATCGACCCGCAGGCCGGATCGAGCAGCTTGATCGTGCGCGGGTCGCGAAGTTTCAGCGGCTTCTGAATGAGTTCGGGTTTACGCTCCCGATCCCCCTTCACCCGTGCGACGATCTCTTGGACGGCTGCCAAGAACCATTGTTCCTGGTAGACTTCGCCGAAGCCGCCATGCCGGTCTGCACGACACTCGAAAAACAGGCCGTCCCAGATCTGCTGGGTCGTGAGTGCGTCGATGCGTCCGGATTGCAGGTCTCGCCTATAGCCGTCAAAGTACGCCGAGCCGAGCGACTGACCCCTTAACTCAGATTGGTCGCGATCGTAGCCATTCACGCAGTGGGAAAACTCGATCATGGCTTGGACACCTTGGTCTGTGGTGTCGAAATTCGGCAGGTCCGATAGCTGGCCTTTCATGATGGCGTTAGCAATTCTCGCTGACGCGGCATCCTCGATGCTCATGTTTCCAAGGACAACAGTGTCAGGTTTCACCAGCAGGTACTGGCAGCGGTCACGCAGGCCGGTCTGTCCGCCCGTCCAGTTGAACCAGAGCCGCCCCAGCGTGTTGTCGACCAGGAACTCCACCACATAGCGCGGGGTGAAGAACTGGTTGCGCACCGCAAGCTCGCGGCTGTTGCGCGGCGCCTGGGACGCCTCGCGCATCGCTTTGCGCTCTTCCTTCGAGTTGAAGTACTGGTAGATCCAGCCGATCGTCTCATCTTCGGCCCAGAGCGGTTCGATCTCTCCATGGTTGATGAGGTTGAGGACCTGGATCAGCGCGGCCTCACGCGGGAACAGGCGGTCCTGGGGCGAGAAGCGGTCAAAGAGGCCGGGCAGATCCTGCGAAAGCTCGTCGAAGACACTCTGGAGATAGACGCGGTAAGCGTCGCCAGTTTCGCCCAGGCCGGTGCCTACCAGACGGGCGTAAAGCTGAAACCCCTTGGCCTGGTAGCCATTGCCGACGGACTCGATCAGCAGTCCACGCGCCTCGGCCATGCGCAGCGCCGCTAGGCGGTTGAGGACGGTGAAGGCCTGTTCGCGCACGATGCGGTCGAGACCCGCCTTCGTATCGGTGTCCTCGCCAGCACAATAGTGAGCCAGCGTATCGCGCAGAATCCGTGCCGTCTCGCACTGCTGATCGTCGATGTGGCGAAGGCTCGCCAACTGGGCGACCGTGCCGGAGGCCGGATCCATTCCGTAGTCATTCTGCAGCTGGCGCGTGAATTCTTCTTCCAGCGTGCTTCGCGCCGCAGTGACGAAGCGTTGGAGGCGGTTTCGGGTCGGCTGATCGAAGGCCATCGTCACTGGTCTCCTTCGACGACGAAGGAAACCTCGATCTCGTCGAAGAGCGCGAGCTGGGTTTTGATCTCGTTGAGCTTCAGGATTAGCGCGTCAAGATCGCTGGCGGACGAAAGTTTGGACGGCACCGCGATCGACCGTGCGAGCTTGCCGCCGCCTTGCGCCTTGTACTTTGCAGCCTCATCGTCGAGCTCCTGGCGGATGCGTTCTTGCCGCTGCCGGTTGATCGACCGCTTGATGTCCTCGAGAGTGCTGCTGATATCGTAGTCCCGGGCCAGCAGCTTTTTCAGGCCGGCCAAGTCGTGCGGAACGGCGAGAGCGAGTGCCTCAAGTCGATCTACGGCATTTCCGCGTTCTTCCTGGGTAAGCTCCGGCCACTCAGGCAGACGCTGGAGGTCCTCGACACCCTCTTTGATCCGAAGCTTCTGCTGATCACCCAGTGCGATCACGGACTCGCGGACACGCCCTTTGACGTGGGTGAGCAGAGAGTTAAAATCCGCGACATGATTATAGAAGTCGTCCGTCTTTAAGCGATCGGACAGCGCTGAGAGGTCTTCCCGAAGCTCGTTGCGCAATTCGCCGGGGATGCCCGTATCGGGAAGCGCTTCGACGTCCAAACGGTGCGACTGCAACTCCCGCAAGGTCCCATCAAGGCCACTGTCCAGCGAACGCTTTACCTCGAGCGCCCACATCAGGTTGTCGTATAGGGCCGAAGCCTCCGCGCCCAGGCGCTGCGGGGCGTCTGAAGCGTCAGTAAAGAGCACGTCGGCCAACTCTTGATTCATCACCTGGACGCGACCGCTCCCAGCGAGGCCGAGACCGCTCAGCTTCTCCGCCAGCGAGCCGTAGTCGTATTGAAACCGCGGGAAATGCTTGACGGTCGCCTTGCTGATTTCCTGCTCGAGGGGAATGACCGTGTCGCCGACCAAATCCGTCAACCGCTCGGCGGCCCGCGCAAGCGTCTCGTTCGACGGGCGCTCGTCCCGCAGCGCCACGCCGATCGGTTTGAATGAGTTGTTGGTCTTGAGCGCGTCAATCGCCTGTTGGCCCGCTGCCGTAACTTCTCGACCAGAAACCTTGAGCTTGATCTCTCCCGCCATCAGCATGGCGGCGAGGATGTAGCGCGTGGTGTCGGGCGACCATCCGAAGGGATCGCTACTGAAGTCATCGAGCAACCGCTTTCCATCGACGGTGCCCCGCCTGTCGACGTAGTCGCGAATGCTGATCATCGACTTGTGGTCGGAGCGGAACGTCGGACGTCCGGCGACCGTCTGCACCAAGCCGAGCGGATCCAGGCTGCTGCTGATCGCCGAAGGGTTGGCAACCTTCAGGAATTTCTCAGCAGTATCAGTGGCCACGCGGACCGGCGCCTCGCCATATCGGTCGAACACCTGCTCGGCGACATCGGCGAGGAGTTTCTTCGCAGCCTCCAGCAGGTCCACGTTGAGAGCTGAAACCGCGGTGGCCTGGCCTCGGAAAACGAACGACCCGCCCTGCAGGGTTTGCTTGATCTTGCTCTGCAATTGAACGGCAAGCTTGGCCGCCCGATCGAGTTGCCCCGCGCAATAGTCGCGGACCTCCTGGTCGGGTTCGTTGCGATGCAGCTCGGCGATGCGATGGCTGCGGTAAATCTCGTTGGCGAGGTCATCGAGTTCGGGATTCGTCCGCGCCAAAAGGCCGATGACGTTCCTGCCGGTACGACTGCGCGAGTCGTCGAGCATGCGGGTGCGCCCCGCGTCATAGTCCGCCGCCGGGATCAACTCGACGATTGTCTGGATAGCATTCTGATCGCCGGCAAGGCTGGTCACTGCACTACCCGTTTGCACCTTCAGGCCCGATGCAACGGCCAAGGTTCCATGAAGATTGACCCGCGGCAGCGGATCGAACACCTCGCGCAACGCGTCGTTGAAGACGCGCCTGACGTCCACCGAACGCAGCGCCAGGGCGCCACGCTCTTGCTCGATGTCCCGAAGCTTCTCGCTCAGGAAAACGAGGTTGCCGTCTTTCTCGCCGAGCGGAACGTGAACGTCGCCGAGCATCTCCTCGACCGCCTTTTGCACCGCCTCGAGCTGCGACGGGTCGGTAATCGATGGCTGCATCAGGCTGGCGACGTTCTGCACTGTCACCGGCAGGTTGCCGAGGATCTGCAAGACAGCGACTGACTTTGCGATGTCCTGATGCCGTTGCGAGTCCGGAAACCGAATGAGAGCCTTCCCGACCGCCTGATGGATCGACGGGAATGCGCGCCGAATGTCCTTCTCTAGTTCGTCGTAGAGCGTGACGGTCGTTGCGAGCCAGCCGACCGGCTGATCGGCCATCGCCATCGTCCCGCCCTCTCCCTTGAGCACGTCCTGCACCACCTTGATCGCGGACCGTAGACCAATGCCGCCGGTGGACTTCGCCAAGGCGCCCAGAAGGTGCAGCAGGATGTCAAAATGAGCGGGCAGGAACGGATAGAGCTTTATGAACGTCTCACGGCTGAAGTCCGCCTCGTAGTATTTGGCGTCCTGCAGCTTCGTTTTGTGCCGAAGTGCCTGGCCGTGGGCATCGAACAACTCTCCAAGTTGCTTCTCGCCCGCCGGGGACTTCCCAAGCAATCGGCGATAGCAGATCTCCTTGATGTCGCTGGATTCGAGGTCGATCTGGATCGGGAAGCGATCCTTGAGCTTGTAGAGCTTATCCGAATTCAAGGCCGCCCGCGGATCGTCCTCGGTCAAGGTTTGCTGCGCCGTGGAAATGATCCAGACCTTGCCGTCGCCAAGACGCTTAAGGTTCTTGGCCAAGCCATCTAGGTTGAGGATCAGGTTGTCGCGTGACGCTACATACTGACCGACTTCATCGATGATGAAGATGATGTTTGCCTTACCGCTCTTCTCGCGGACAATGTCGATCATCTCCTGGACACGCTGATCCTCAAACTGGAAGAAGCCCTCGGTGCTTGAAGAGAACGACTTCGCATCGGGGAACAATCCTGGATACATCTCATGGGCGATCTTCGGGATAAGCCCATCGATCGCGAGCGGATTGTTCTGAACGCGGTCCCAGGTCGCTCCAGGCAAGGCCTCTGCAACGCGGCGATGCAGTTCCTCCGTGCGATTGTCCTTTTCGATCATTCGCTCGAAAGCGGCTACTTTCAGATTCCGCGAATAGCCGGCCCACTGGAGGACCTTGAAATAGAGGACCGTGGAAACCTCTTCCATGGTCGCGCCAGCCAGCATCTCGCTAGCCAGATCGAGCAGGACTACGGCAGCCGGGAAACGTTGCACGACCGCGCTAAGCAACGCCTTGGTTTGCGGCTTATGCAGGCGATCCTGCAAGTGTTTGATGAATGGGGTCCCGTCGATCGTGCGATGATTATCGAAGGCTAGGCCGAGATACTTGGTGAAAGAGCTTTTGCCCGAGCCATAGAAGCCCGAAACCCAAACCCCGACCTCGTTCTGTCCACCCGCCTCCATGGCCAGCTGCATGCGATCAAGGAGTTTTCGGAACTGCTCCTCGATGCTCTCGGTCACGACATATTCGGAGATCTCAGCCTTCAGACGCCCTTCCTGCGCGGCACCATAAGTGATGACCTTCTCGATCGTCCTGTAAATATCCTTTGACGGATCGAATATTTTGCGAATGTTCACGGCGTAGTCCCCCAGCCTTTTCTTAACTCTCTAGCCGCCAACATGGACGGACCGGTAGTTCCCATCTTCCGGGTAAAAGCCCAGAAACTTCAGACGGGTTTTTCCGGTTCGAACGCCGGGATAGAGGAACACGGTTGGTACATAGAATTGGCCTTGCAGCTGGCTCTCTATCGCGCCGATGCGCAAGAACGGATGTAGCGCCTCGAGGTCCGTCACGAGGAGCAGCGCGTTCGGCCTGGCTTCGAGCGGCCTCAGCGCATCCTCGAGGCGCCGAAGCAGACCGCCTCCCGACGTGACAATATCGGCCAGGGCCTTATTTGTGCGTGCCCAGTCTTGGGGCGAAGCTTTGTCCTCCATCAGACAGAGGGACCAAAACGGATCGTTCTGAAGGATGTCCCAGAGGTTCTCCGCAATCGAAAACGGGTGAACGTCCCAGCCCTCTTGATGAAGCTTTGCCATCCATGCAGGCGTCTGGCGCTTCACCTCCAGGATCTGCTCTGGTGCAAAGATCAGATAGTAAATGGGTTCGAAGCTGGCATGGCCCAGCTCGCGCCCATGTCGGATGCGCTCGCGCAACTCGTCAAAGTCATCCCTGAGAGAGGGCATCGCAAAGCGCCTCCATGCTAGGTTGTTTCCAGCTGATCCGAACGACGTCGCCCGCGGCCTGAATGATGAGGTGCCCCTTGAGAGAGAGCTTTTTGAGCTCATCCAACACATCCTCGCGAGCCAACCCAAAGAGTTGCCAATCAGGATGGGTCAGCAGGGCATTGTCTCCGATGCCCGCGAAATGAAGATCAAAAGCAAGATAGGCCGCAGCGGGATACGATATCCTGAATGGTAGTATCCGGCGGCTCGATCGCAATCCGCGCTCAAGCAAACCATAGTCCGCACAACATCCGGTCAAATAAGCGGAAACCCGTCTTACTGTTGACTCCGACCAGCGTTTTGCCGTCTTTCCATCGTCGATCGCGCGCTCGACGAAGAGCCGTGCCTCTTCATTGGAAACCTCAACGTAACCACCGGCATATCGGACCCAATAAACGTTACCAATAAAATCGTTTAAAATCGGGTTAGCTCGACTCGTGAATAACAACATCAGCTGCGCAACATCTGAACCAGTAACGGCACCACCGATTTTCTTCAAATGTTGAGCTGGCGCACCGTTTGAAACGAGGTAGCGAGGTGCGAAGCATTCGAAGACAATGTTGCGAAGACGCCGAGCGGTGACGTTCGGAAACCTGCCGGAATCAAGAGCAACCTGACAAAGCTGCGACACGGACATGCCCGGCGACCACAATTCTAGCAGCGCCTTCGTCTCGCTCACGAGCCCCAACCCTGCTTGCAACTGAGTCGTGTAGAGAACGTCCTTTGCCATCGCTTATCTCACCAGGTACGGAAAAGATTGGGCGTTGGACGAAAACGCCGAGCAGTAAACCGAGGCAATCTCTGTCAGGTGGTCGGCAAAATCCCTCACATTTCCGATTGAAACAGGGCCGACGCCACCCTTCATTGCAGCGCCAGTCATATCGGTGAGCATGGCGAGCGCAGTCTGTTTATCTCGATAGAGCGCCGCAGGAGACCATTCTTCGCCCGCAGTTTGCACAAGCATGTGGAGATCCTGCTCTATCTCCTCCGGCAGACGAAAAAGGTGGTAAGTGCCGACACTCAGGTGTTCGTCGTGGAGGCGGCGGGCAGCCTCCACGACACCGTGATACTGGGCGACTTGCGGTGTCCTCGAAAAGATCGGCTTCAGAAAGAGGCGGCCCGACGACTCGTAAAACGCCGTCGGCCACCAACCAAACTGCGCTCGTTCGCCAAGAAAACCTACGAGCACTCTGGTTTTCAAAACTGTCTGAAGTGAAGCGGCCGAACTAATATCCATCACGAAATCCTATTCGGACAGCTGCCAAGTTAATGGCATGCAAGTTTTGATCACTAGGTGGGATTGCGAGGAAGCGTCGGCGTGTACTTTCCTGACCGCTACGATGGGCATCATTATTCCCCGCCCACATTTTGAATTGAGTTGCCGGCTAGATCAGGTGGCGAAAGAAGCACGATCTGCTGCTCCTGCGGGCGACGAGCAGCCGGATCGGTGTCGAGCCCAAGCCGCCTGAGCGCGTAGTAGAGGAGCGCGCGCCTCACCTTGATCTTTGCCTTGCCGCCCCGCATCCCGTAGTCGAGCGCGATGACCTTGGCCTGCGTCTCCGAGAGGTCAGGGTGGGGTCCGACCTCCAAAGTTACCTCGGAATGCCAGTCGCGATCTTCGTCGGCCGACGTTTCGCTTTCCCGTGATCCGCGGATGTCGAGGATCCGTGAGAGTAGGAAGTCCTTGAAGCAATCGTCGGTCAGGCAGAACGCTCGCGTATGCCAGCGGAACCCGTCGAAGGCGATGGCATGCGGCGCGATCCAGCGCCACCGGGGCTCCGGATTGGACAAGGACTGATACTGCACCTCGACCGCCTCGGATCGGCGGATCGCATCGACCACGGACCGAAGGGTTGCAGGGTCGACGCCACGCGCCGGGGTGGGGGCGGAATCGTAGGTGGGCAGACCCGCGATCCAGCAGTCGTCCTGATCGAGGATGCCGTCGGCGACTGATCGCAGTTGGGCGAGGTATCGACCGGCATCCAGCTTGTCGAACACTGGTTTGAAGCCAGGCTGGCGCACATAAGTCCGCAGGCTACGGTCATAGTCCATGTTGTGAGGGGCGAGGCCGATGTAGCGGCTCAGGTCGGATGACGCTTGGTTCACCGACAGCCCGAACTGCGTCATCACATCGCTGCGGTTCACATGCCCCTCCCAGAACAGGCGGAACTCGATGAACTCGAGCCTTTGCTCGACCCCCCAACGAAGCTCCGACCTGTCGTTGCTCACCACGCTCTCCCGTCTTCGGTCGATACGCATGGAAATTATGCGCGCCCATTTTCTGGGCTTTCCTAGACCGTAGCCGCGCGATGCTTGGGGATCAATCGAAAAGGGAAGGGTTGGCGCGCAATTATCCCAAGGATTGCCGCAGGTTCTGCGCGACGGCATCGGCCGCCATCCGCACGGGTTCCGCCGCGAGATGGGCGTACCGCGCCGTGGTCTGGACCTGCGTGTGGCCGAGGAGCTTGCCGATCATCGGCAAGCCCTGACCCGACGCCACGGCCGTGGACGCGAAGGTGTGGCGCAGGTCGTGGATGCGGACGTCCTTTACCCCGGCGCGGGCGCGGACGCGCTGCCAGAAGGGCTGGAGATCGCTCAGGGGCTTGCCCGGCAGAGTACCGGTGATCACCCAAGGGTTGCCGTCGACGTGCCGGGCGCCCCGCAGCAGGTCTACGACCGGCTGGCCGACGCGGACAACCTTCGCCCCCGTCTTGGAATCCGGCAGGCGCAGGGCAGGAACGTCGAGATCGACGTATGACCACTGCAAGGACATGATCTCGTTCAGACGGCATCCGGTCAGGATCAGCAGGCGGGCGGCGAGGATGGCCGAGGGCAGTTCCACCCCTTCAGCTTCCATTTCGCGCAGCACCTCGCCGATCCGGCGCAGCTCCGCCGCGCTCAGGAACCGTTCGCGTTTCTCCTCGGGGTATTTCCGGATGTGCTTGCGCGGGTTGGTCCCGTCCGGACGCAGTCCCCACATCTCGGACAGGCTGAACATCTTCGAGATCACCTCGAGGCAGCGGTTGGCCTGATAGGGGATGTGCCGCAGGTCGTGGTGGAACTTTGCGACGTCTGCCCGTGTGATCCCTATGACTGTCAACTGCCCGAGGGCGGGCAGGATGAAGCGCTGCAGGTTCCGGCGATACTCCTTGCCCGTGCTGGCCTTCACGCGGATGGCGATGTGTTCCTTGTCGAACCGCTCGGCCAGTTCCTTGATGGTGATAGCCTTGCGCCCGGCATCGCGTTCCGCGGCAGGGTCCTGCCCGTTGCGCGCGGCGGCGACGATGGTGATGGCCCGGGTGCGTGCCTGTTCGCAGGTCAGCACGGTGCTTGGCCCAAGGCTGATCCGCCGAGAACGGCGTCCGGCGCGGTATTGCACGACGTAGCCTTTCCGGCCGCTTGGCAGCACCCGAAGTCCGAAGCCAGGGATGTCGCTGTCCCAGACGAAGTATTCGGCGGCTTGAGCTTCTGCGGCATCGACGATGCGCTTTGTGAGTTTGGGCATGGGAGATCGGCTTCCGGGTTGTCTGGCTTCCACAGTGCGCAATGCGGATGCATAGTCAACGAACACATTGATATTGCGTAGAAAAAGGAAAATCCGCGCAATCTCACGCAGGGGCTGCATCGCAGTCGTGAGCGGAAAGGATGGTCCGCACGAATCAGAACGCAGGTTCCGGTAACCCATTCGCGCTGCTAAGGTCCGCGAAAAGAAACGGAATCCCGATGGCGTCGAAATCCACCCTCAATGCAAAGAACCTGGAGGCGCTGGGCACTGAGCGTCTGGCGCAACTGCTGATCGAGATCAGCACCGGTGATGTCGCGGCCAAGCGCAAGCTGCGCCTGGCCCTCGCCGGAGCTGAGGGGCCGAGGGAGGCGGCGCGGGAGATCACCAAGCGGCTGAACTGCATCGCAAAGGCGCGGACCTTCGTGAATTGGCAGAACCGCAAGCCGCTGGTGAAGGATCTTAAGACGCAGCGCAGCGCCATCATGGAACAGATCGCCCCGCATGATCCGGGTGAGGCGCTGGCCCTCTTGTGGCGGTTCATGGGACTGGCCACGCCCGTGTTCGAACGCTGCGACGACAGCAGCGGCACTGTCATCGACATCTTCCACCAGGCCTGCGCCGATCTGGGCGAGGTGGCCAAGGCGGCGGGTCCTGCGCCCGAGGCGCTGGCGCGGCAGGTTCTCGACGCGCTGCAGGACAACGGGTTTGGCCAGTATGACGGGCTGATCGCGATCATCGCCCCGGCGCTTGGCGCCGACGGCGTCGCACATCTGAAAACGCTGGTCGAGGAACTAGGGCGCACGCCCGTGCCGGTGCCGCCAAAGAGCGAGTGGCAGGCCGTCGGCTGGGGCAGCGGCGGCACGCGCTATGCCCACGAGATGGAGGAACGCGCGCGGCAGAGCACGGTCGAGATGGCGCTGAAGGACATCGCCGACGTCCAGGGTGACGTCGATGGCTTCATCGCCCAGTACGACCCGAAGACCCGAAAGGTGCCAAAGATCGCGGCCGAGATCGCGCAGCGTCTGCTGGCGGCTGGCAGGGCAGGGGACGCGCTTGGTTTCATCGAGCGGGCCGAGGTGGACAAGGCGCGCTGGATCCCGCCGGAGTGGCAGGACGCCCGACTTGCCGTGCTGGAGGCGCTTGATAGGAAGGACGAGGCGCAGGCGTTCCGCTGGGCATGTTTCGAGCGCGACCTGTCGGGCGAGCACCTGCGGGCCTATCTGAAGCGTCTGCCGGATTTCGAGGACATCGAGGCCGAGGAGCGTGCGATGGCGCATGCCGCCGCGCATCCGGACCTGCTTGCCGCCCTGGCCTTCTTTCTGAACTGGCCATCGCTTGCCCATGCCGCACGATTGCTGATCGACCGGCAGGACGAGGTCGACGGCGATCACTACGAATTCCTGGCCCCAGCGGCCGAGACATTGGCAGAGAAGCATCCGCTGGCCGCGACAGTGGCGCTGCGGGCGATGATCGATTTCACGCTGACAGAGGGGAGGCAGAAGCGCTATGGCTATGCTGCCCAGCACCTGGCGAGCTGTGCCGATCTGGCCGGAAGGATCGAGGACTTCGGACCGGTCGAGCCGCACCTTGACTATGTCGTGCGCCTAAAGGCGGAGCATGGCAAGAAGACCGGCTTCTGGTCGCGGATTGACGGATGATTGCCGTGCTACCGGAAAATCATTCTGCCACCCGTTGGAAGCATGGTGGAAGCACGAGGGTGAAAACCGCTGCGCAATCCTGACAATCCGCGCGCAGGCCGGCCTCGGGGACCGGCTTCGCAACTGGCGGAAACCGCGCAAAAACTCGGGTTACTGCGCGATTGTTCATGGTTTGTTCGGCACGCCTCATAACCTGAAGGCCGCAGGTTCAAATCCTGCCCCCGCAACCAAAAATTCCAGTCTTATCAAAGACTTGGAATCCGGCAAAAACACTTGTGTATAGACACCAGCGTTTTACCTCAACGCCACCTCAACGTTTGATGTAGCGCGACACGAAGATTTGCAGTGTGCGACACGAAGATTTGCAGCAGCGCGATTTTCCTAAGGGCCGTCAAAGCGCCCGCGAATTACTGGACCGGCTCGATGAGATCGGCGCCCTCGTCCGCGATACCGAATCGGCGCACCGGGTAGTGATGCAGCCGGGTACCCGCACCGATCTCCAAATCATCGCTGCCCGCCAGCCACGCGGCTTGCTCCTCGGTGTTCAAGATCACCGGCATCCGGTCATGGATCGGCTCGACCGAGGCGTTGGCCGCCCTGGTCATCATCGTGCAGGTCAGCAGGCCCTGCCAGCGTGATGCCAGGCCTGCGACCCACAAGGTGTCGTCATTACCCGCCAGTCGGAAGAAGAAGGGCCGCTTGGCGCCCCGCTCGCCCTGCCACTCGTAGTAGCCGCCGGCTGGGATCAGGCAGCGCCCATGCCGCCAGACATTGCGAAAACTGGTCTTGTCGCGTGCCTCCTCGATCCGGGCATTGAAGGTGGTCGCCTTCCAGGCTTTGGCATTCGGCCCATCGAACCAGGACGGGATGAGCCACCAGCGCGCCATCATGGCCTCGGCAGGATGCTTTGCGACGATCAATACGTCTTGCGTCGGCTTAACGTTCCAGCGCCTCGGGAAGGGGTTGATCTTGAGCCAGGAGGTGTCGAGGCCGGCGCTCCTCATATCTGGGTCGACAAAACGTCCGCACATAGCATCAGCCACCGTGAAGAGAGGGATTGGCCACCCCTTAACGGGATCATTAACACCCAACTATAGGCTGCAGCAATGACGCCACGACTCTGGTCATATAGCATTTGCGCAGATCAGCGCGACCCGGACCGACCGGGATTGTCTGGGCAACTTTCGGATGGCCTGTTCAGGCTAGGTTGAAGACGGCTTCAATGGTGGTTTGAAAGCCTGCCATGACGATGCTGATTTCGTCGGGTGTGACTGCGGCTTCGAGATCGGCATCACCGCCCCAACCGCGTGGCAGATCGCGCATCACGCGGCCTGCTCAACCTGCGTCAGCCCCAGCACCGCCAGCGCGACCTGTGGATCGGTCCCGATCACCGCCGCCAGACGATCCGGCGCGGCCCAGGGCATCGCGTCCTCGCCCTGCCAGATGGCGATGGCGGCCTGTGCCCGTGCCGCAGCTGCCATATCGGCGCCCCAAGGTGGCACGGGCAGCGGCGACGCGGCGGCGGCGACGAAACCGTTGCTGACCATAGCTGAGGCCACAGCGTAGAGGGCGCCCGTGCCGTCCTGCCAGACAGGATCGCCGTAGGTCATCGCATCCTCGGGGCCGAGGCCCAGACACAGCGCCAGTTGGTTGGCGTCCCCGATCAGTGCCTCTGGGCAGGCAATTGTCACACGCATCAGAACGCTCCGGTTTTTGCGTTGGTGATCCTCTCGGCGACCTCAAGTTCGGTCGCGGAGAGAACGCGGTTGATGGCCAGAAGGCCGTAGATGCGGCCCGCAAAGTAGTTAACGGTATTGCCGCGAGAACCGATATAGAGGGCTGCTGTCTGGAAGACGCCCGATCCTTGGTCCTCGGGCGGGGCGACAGGGGTGCCCCGGTTTGCCCGCGACCAATTCAGGTCGGCCGCGATCTTGCCCTGCCCGGCCAAGACATAGGGCGTGTGGTCGTAGATATTGAGCAGGGCAATCTCGCCGCCAGCAGCGCCACCGCGCGATTTGAACCCGGCGTTTGCCATGCCCACCGCGTCCGGTGATCGCAAATAGAACTGGTTGTTGCTCGCGTTGGGCCCGATGACCAGCACGGTGCCGCTGCCGGGTCGCGCCGTCCGGGCCAGCCCCGCGACCACCGTCACCTCATCCGTCGCCCAGGCAATCGTCGGGCTGGCCAGCCCGTCATCCACCCCGTCGAAGGCCAGATACCATCGGTCGGCATAGCCCGGCTCGGTCACATCATATGGGCTGACGCTGGCCTGATAGACCGACCGCGCGGTGCCCCGCTCGATCTGCCAGCCCTTGACCCGCAAGGTGTAGTTGACCGCCGCCCCGCTCTCGGTGCGGATGTGCGGCCCCGCCTGGATGATGTTGCTGGCCGCATTGCTGACGGTGAGGGCGCGGAAAACCGTCGCGTCCGTCGCGCCATTGTAGAGCATCCCTGCACCTCCGGCATTGACCGTTACGGGCGCGGTGATCTCGGTCAGTTCGGCCCGGATGCCACAATCTGCCGGTGGCGTCCCGGTCAAGACCCGCGCGATGCAGGAAGCATACCATGGCTCCCCCTGCGCAGCGGATGCCTGGCCATTGCTGGCGGAGGCGGTCAAACCGATGAACGTATGGGCCGTGGCCGTCCCGACCACGTTGTAATCGACATAGGGCAGACCGCCCTCGGTGCCGGAGCCGATCTTGGTGACCGTGATCCCGTTGCTGGAGGCGCTGGCGATCCAATAGGGCGCGCTGGCCACGGAGGCGCTGCCATGGGCCAGATTGCGCAGCCCGGAGGCCGGATGCCGCCCCAGCGTGGGCCTTTTGGACGCGGTGGCTTGCGTCAGATGATTGCCCCGTCCCGAAAGATCGAGGACACGCCCCACGGGCTGACCGGCGGCGGTCACGGGGATCGACCCGCCGCTGTCCTCGAACAGACGGCCCCGGGTGGGCGCCAGGTCTTCGAGGAGTAGACCCTTGTCAGCAGTCCGAAAGAGCGAGCGCAGGCGGCGATCGGCGCCGGCAACTTGACCGAAGAACTTGATCATTGGGCGCCCTCACGCATGGCTTACGGCGCAGGCGGCGCCGGCGCCTTCGGACCAGGCCCAGACGCGCTTCGCGCCGGATACGCCCGGCCATAGATCGGCCAGCCAGACGCTGGCAGGCAGGAGTTGGCCGGGCGAGATGACATAGGTCGCAATGGTGTCATCCGGCACGCCCGCCGGCGCCGCGCCGGTGGTGGCGGTCAGTAGCACCGGATAGGCCGACTGACACTGCACGGCAATGGCGGCGACATCACCTGCGGTCAACTCGGTCCAACTGCGGATCGGGACATTGACAATGGCAGATCTTGGCATCGTGGTCTCCTCGGTTCGGGGTCCGGGTCAGCATCCGGGCGATTGCATTGATGGCGGGTTGCGGTCAGATCCCGGTGATGCCGACCGTGGCGGCATAGGCCGCCATGCCAGCATAGGCGGCGGTGACTTCGGCATCCGAGAGCATGCGGTTGTAGATCAGCACCTCGGCGATCTGGCGGCCCGCCGTGGTGTCACCGGCCGTGACCGCCCGGCCGATGCGCAACGAGGCGGCGCCGGGCTTGTATCGGGTGGTCAGATCGCCGGCCGTCCGGGTGTAGCTGTAGGCGGGAGATCGGGGGATGTCCCATTTGGCGACGCGGCCAGAGTGCCGCAGGCTCTGCATCGTCCAGGTCGTGGCCAGGATGGACTGCTCGGTCTGACTGGCGACGATCATGTCATTCGACGCCGTGTTGGTCATGTGCCTGGACTGGACATAGGGGCGACCGGTCGTACGGTAGAAGACCGTGCAGCCGGAAACGGACGTTTCGAGGTTGCCCACGATGAACGCGTTGGCCGCCGGCAACGCCGACAGCCGCGCGGTGATCAGCAGGCTATAACTGTCACCTTCGGCCTGCGTGATGCCGGTGTCGAAATAGGCCGTATCCGAACAGGTGGCATAGCCGCCCGCGACCACGGGTGCCCCGACCGCCGTCAGGGTCCGGCCAGATCCTGACAGGTCCGAGAGATAGCCGGCCCCGGCAAAGCGGTACGCACCGATCAGCCCGTCGATCACGGCAATGGCGCCGGGCAGCGCGATGCGCGGCAGGGCGGGGTTGTTGAAAAACACGCCAGGCAGTTGGCGCACGATGGTCTGGCTCATCAGATTTGCTCCGTTTGGATCTGCGATATCACGCACCAGTTGAACAGCTCGTAGGGCCGCCCGACCGCGTCGAGGTGGTAGGACTGGGTCGGATCGCTGTCGCGCAGACAGCCCCGCGCGCCCGACCAGCGGCCCGTCTCCTCGCCATTGGCGCCCCAGGCATAGCGCACCGTCACCTCCGCGCCCGGATCGGCGGCCAGCACGATCCGCACAGCGGTCGCGCCACGCAGTGCCACCGACTCAATGGTCAGGGCCGCGCCCCCCGCCGTCACCACCGTAAACCCATAGTTTCCGGGGTCGTTGACCCGGCCCGGGTCCAGCACCAGCGGGGCCACCGGCACATGATAGGTGATGTCGACAATGCGCCCGGCCCGCGTGGCCCGGATCGGCTCGAGAGGGCGCCACTCCCGCCCCTGCACGCAGACGATATCGGTGACCCTGGCATAATACTGGCTCAGCCAGCGGGTGGAGTGCGGCGGCAGATGCACGTCGTCGGCATTGTAGGCCAGATGATAGGTCGGCGCGACCAGCATGATCTGGTCGTGTTCGGTGGCGGCTTGCCATTGTGCGATGGCGATTTCGGGCGGGCGGCCGCCATCGCGGACGGTGTGGCTGGCCGTCTGATAGGTCAGCAGCACAGCCGGGTGTGTTTGGCCCGAGGCTGCATTGATGCTGTCGATCAGTGCCGCCAGCGCCGCCTTGTAGGTGGCAATCGGCGTGCTGTTGGTGGCGTCCGTCTCGCCCTGCAGCCACCAGATAGCGCCCAGCCCGTAGGTCAGCCCGCTGGCCAGCGCCAGCGCCCGGTGTTGCGCCACCGCCTGCAGCAGCCAGGTGTGATAGGTGGTGCCTGCCGACAGTTGTGCGATCGACCGCCCGCCATAGGCCGCGCAATGCGCCAGCACCCGCTGGCCGGTCTGCGCCCGCAGCATGTTGGCACCGCCATACGCGACGTTTTCGCCGAGGTTTGCGTTTTGCTGGATGTAGCGCAGCGGCTCAAAGGCCGCTGCCACAGGTGCCCCGGTCGGCCCCTGATCATTGACCGGGCCGTCGAAGAGACCACCCGAGGGCATCAGATTGTCAAAGGGCTGGACCGTGGTCAGGGCGAGCGTGGAGGCCACGCCGGCGGCCAGCGATTGGCCATAGACCACGATGGCCATGAGATCGGGGCAGATCACCGGGCGGGGCTGTGCCGGCAGGCCCTGGCGGCTGGCCCAGACCGCAAGATAGTCGTCCAGGCTCCCCTCGGCCGGGGTCAGACGCACCGCTCCGGCTGCATCGATCGACAGAGGCAGGCGGCCATGAGGGTCGGACACCGGTGCCCAGACAATATCGGATGGGGCTTCGACGGCCCGGTCGCGGCCGATTTCGACCTCCGCCACCTCGATCACCATGGCATCGCCATCGGGGCGATACCTTTGACCTGCGGCCTCGCGTCCGGCAAAGTCGACCTCGATCCCATCCGGCAGGGTGGCGCGCCGCACGCGCCCCAGCGCGTCGACCTCGACCGCCACAACTGCGCGCCCGTCCGGCAGGGTCTGCCCGTTGGTGACCCGGACCAGATCGGTGCGCGCCGCCACCTCGGCCGAGAGTTCTGAGCCAGGCGCCAGCTCGACGATCAGCGTCTGACTGGCGCTGCTGTCCCGCCGGTAGATGCTGGGCCGGGCCAGGCCGTCCGATCCTCCCGCCCGCACGCCGAAACTCGACCCATCCGCCACAGCCGCCCGGCCCGCCGCGATGGTGTCGTAAAACGCGGCAGCACTGGCTGCCGTGACTGCTGCCGCCTCGGCTGCGTAGCGGTGGCCCGCCGCCACCTGCGCCTCCTGCCCGGCCACCGTGCGGTCGAGGCCGGTCTGCACCCGGTCTGCAGCAGT
>NZ_JABUHN010000025.1 GCF_013328815.1 Tabrizicola fusiformis | reverse complement strand
CTATCACAGAGGTCGCGGGGTAGGTCTGTCCACGGAAAGGGGAGGTCCCACGATCAACCGATTTGTGCAACAGAGCCCAGCGACGCATGAAACCGAGCAGGAACCCGGCAGGAACCTTGTCGTTTCCGCGAGACCGGTTGAAGGCCAGGAAGCGGTCCCAGATCACCTGCGTGTCGACGTTCCAGCAGGGCAGGGCCTTCTTTGCCGCCTTGATCAACTCGGCCCAGCAGGTCTGGAAGACGTTCGAGCCAGCACCAATGGTGATCTGTCCTGAGAATACAGTTTTGTTATCTTTATTTCTAGATAGTGATGTGTCGCCTGTGCCTGACTGAACATTCTGCTCTTGCCCCTCTGCGTCAAAGGCAGCGAAACGGAAGAGCCAAGGGGCGAACTTGCCGTTTGGCTTCTCTCGCCTCAGCTCCAACTCGGACGCCTCGAGTTCCGCCAGCAGTTCGGTCAGGTACTGGCGCGAGATGCTCATTTTGGACGCGAGATCCGCGAGCGTGAAGGCGGCCGTCCCGCGCGACAGCCCGTTGTAGCCCTCCTTCCACGCGATGGCGTCGAGGATGACAGTTGCCAGCTTGTGGGCGGAAACGGATAGGTCTGTCTGAGTGATCCTTCGCAAGATCAGGCCGGTCGTAGGTTCCATGGTTGGTGTCTCCTCGAGAGACGACCCCATGCCGAGAGCAAACAACATTCTTGCCAGCAAAAAAACTTTGCTGGTTGCGGAGGTTCGGACAGTGCGCTAGAAGATTCTTGTTCACGGGTTCTTTTAGCGCGGCGTCAGGCTTTTCGGTCTGGCGTCGTTTCCCTTTTTGGGTTCGGTGCACGGTCTCCGGTGCAAGGTGTGCTAGTGGCTGGCCTGCCCGATGGAGGCCCGACCGGGTTCAGTAGCGGACCTCTTCGAAGCCGTAGTTGCCTTCATGATCGCGCCAGTCGACGAAGACCGAGCGGTAACTCACCCAGTTGCAGTGTCCGGTATTGGGCAGATCGGAGGTGGGCGGCACCTGGGCGACGCTGGACCGGGTCCAGTGATAGTCGCCTTGGACCCCATAGGAGCCGAGGCGCGTAGAGTCAGAGCTGATGCAGTCGCCGTCTCGGTTCTGGCGCTGGCTGAACTGGATGTGAAACACGCGGATGCTGCGGACGAAATCGAAGGCATCACCCGAGATGTCGATGTCAGCGCGATCGTCTGACTGGACCCGGACAAGGGGCAGGTGATCTTGCGGGGGGCTAACCTGAGGCGTGTCGCGGAACGTGATGTCGTACAGCCGCTCCATCGGCGAAAGCGGGGCAGGGACGTTGAACGACGCCCCCATCGGACAGCGCCAGATCTGCAAGGGAGGTTCGATCGGCCAAGGCGTGATCCGACGGATGAAGACCGCGCGTGCATGGGCACAGGGTGCGGATGCCGGCCAGCCACCTGCCAGACAAAGCAAGATGGCGCAGTCGACCTGATAGGCCTGCGCCGGCTCGACCGAACCGACGAGGCTCGACACGGTGATGGCTACGGCAGCCGCCGCGGTTCGGACCCTATGCTTCATGACGCCGACTCCCACTATAATAGTGTGGCGATACAAAACAACATGCGCGATAGCAAGGTAATTTCAGCGCGCCGGCTGCGATGTCGTCCCCAGACGGTGGCGCAGATGCCCGCCCAAAGCCTGATTTCGCTTCGACGTACCGATTGGGCACTTACATCCACGATCCGCGCGTAAGCGGCCATTAAACCGGCCAAGTCACCGAGCGCGTTCTCCGTATCTTGTCACGCAATACTATGATAAGCAGCATTTTTGATGGAAGTTCGCACGGCCAGTGAAGTGGCCAAGGAGAAGGTCATTCGATGGTTCGCGACGATGGAGAGACGGTAGGCTTGTTCGAGCCACTCATGGTCTCGGAGGGCTCTCCGGCCCGCGCAGGCTTGAATGATCTCGTGCTCGAGTTGGCGGAGAAGTCCGCCGGCTTCCGCAGCAGCTTGCCCGCTTCAATGGCCGAGGCGCTTGCCGAGCTCGTGCGGTCGATGAACTGTTACTATAGCAACCTCATCGAAGGGCATGACACCCATCCCGTCGACATCGAACGTGCAATGCGGAACGACTATAGTGCCGATCCGAAGAAGCGAAATCTTCAGCTAGAAGCGAAGGCGCACATCGCTGTTCAGAAATGGATCGATGAGGACGGAATGCCGGACCAGCCGACCGCACCCGCGTCGGTCATCGAAGTGCATCGACGGTTTTGTAAACTTTTGCCGCCCGAACTTCTCTTTGTGGAGAACCCAAAGACAGGCGAGAAAATACCAGTTTTGCCCGGGGAGCTGCGCACGCGATACGTTGAAGTTGGACGCCATATCGCCGTAAGCCCCGGTGCCGTCCCTCGTTTCCTCGAGCGGATGCACAAAGCCTACAGTCTACCCGGCAGGATCGAACCTATCCTTGCCGCGGCTTGCGCCCATCACAGGCTCCTCTGGGTGCACCCCTTCCTTGATGGAAATGGTCGTGTTGCCCGTCTCATGTCTTACGCAATCCTACGGAAGACTCTCGACACGCGCGGCCTGTGGTCAGTGGCGCGCGGGCTTGCGCGGCAGGAGGCAGCCTACAAGGAACACCTCGCCGCGTGTGACGGCCCGCGCCGTGGCGATCGTGACGGACGGGGCACGCTCAGCGAGGCCGCCCTTGCCTCCTTCGCGCAGTTCTTCCTGCGCATCTGCGTTGACCAGGTAGAGTTCATGGAAAGCTTGATGCGACCGGACCGGCTGCGCGACCGCATCCTGATCTGGGCAGAAGAAGAGATGCGTGCTGGAGCGCTGCCACCAAAAGCCGATACCGTGCTGAAGGCTGTGCTCTATCAGGGGCAGATCGAGCGCGGAGAGGTCGAGACCATCCTTGGCACCAGTGACCGCACTGCGCGACGGGTAACATCCGCGCTTTTGGAAGCGGGTGCGCTGTCGTCAGAATCGACCCGTGCGCCGCTGAAGCTGGCTTTCCCTGCAAAGTATGCTGGGCGGTGGATGCCGGGGCTGTTTCCCGACCGCGAGGGCTGAGGTTCGCAGGAGCGCAATAGGCGTAGCGCGGCCCATCTTCGTGGTGGTCCGGTAGAGGGGAAGTCCACTATTCCAAGGCGTCCACGAACCGCCCGTATTCCTGGCTCACCTCCCTGGCCTCGACAAACGCCCGCGCCCGCTCCTCGTCCAGGCAACGGAAATACTCCTGCACATCGGCGATGTAGGCTTCGAAATCCCCCCGGATCAGGTCCGCGAAGGCGCGCATGTCTTCGCGTGATGTGGGCACGAACGGGCGCTCCGGCGGGGTGCAGGCACTTGCCAGACTTGCTGCCACGAGCACGGTGCTAAGCAGCACTAGGGGGATGTTGCGCGCACAAGTCATGTGCAGGGCAAAACTCCTTTGCCGCCTTTAAGATCACGATTTTGTCAGCTATCACCGTTATCGGAGCAAGGCGATCTTCGTCAAGTCGATTTAATTGTCTTGCTATCGTTCATGTTGTCTTGTATCGCCCGCGGTGTTGCGACTCCGTGGGCCCGAGACTGCACCCAAGCAGAAAAGGACCTGAAGCGGATGGCCATGATAGAAGAAGCCCCGAATGTGGTTACAGAAGACGGACTGCGCGGCCTCCTTGCCGACGGCTACCTCATCGAGGTGGTCTGCAAGGAAGGGGCCGAGAAGCGCCACAACAGTTGGTACGGCGCCTGGGTTATACGGGCAGTTGCTCCGGACGGGCGCGACGACAAGATGCTCGTCACCAGCCGCAGTGTCCTCAAGCTGCGCGATTTCAAGACCATCGTCGGCCTTGTCAGCTTCCTTGCCGACATGGGCTGCACGACCGCCAGCATCCCGCTCGTCGAGGGTGCCCGCGAGCGTCACGCAGCCCCCGGACGGACATCCGAGCCAAGGACCGGCCCGGTTCTGGTCAAGAACAACTGACTGCGCGTTTGCGCTCGTCGTTGCATTGGGTACAGGCGTTTGTTCCGCGCCCCTGGCCCTGGCCGACGGTTTCATCTTCCAGGTCAGTCCCGATGGCCGACTGATCGACACAACTGATACCACGAGCAACTTGCGCTCGTTCACCGGTGACGACGACACCCAGAATAGACTCCTTCCAGATCGTCTCTTTCTCTTTGCAGCACCGCAGTCCCGTGGGGATGATGCTCCCCTGAGCGATGTGACAGCTGCCGCAGCGATCGCCCCGCGCGCCGTCCGCGCCTCCCCCGAAATCCTCCACGCCATCGAGACCACGGCGCTGCGCTACGGCAGCCATGACGCCCTGCGTCAGGCAGGTCTGTCGGTCAGCGATTGGGCGTTATTCTACCGCGCCAATATCGAGGTCGAGAGCGCGTACAATCCTGGCGCCTTGAGCCCGGTCGGTGCCATCGGGCTTGGCCAGCTGATGCCCGATACCGCGCGCGATCTCGGCGTCGATCCCCATGATATCGCCCAGAATCTCGATGGCTCGGCGCGTTACCTGCTGATGATGCTCGAGCAGTTCGGCGATCCCGCGCTGGCTCTCGCTGCCTACAATGCCGGTCCCCATGCGGTCACCCGCCACGGCGGCATTCCCCCCTTTCGAGAAACCCAAGGCCATGTGGCCCGTGTGACAGCCGTGTTCCAGCGGCTGAGAGGAGACCTTTCGTGACGTCCAAATCTTCCTTTATCGCGCTCGGCGCGATGGCCCTCATCGTGCTGGCGGGACCGGCGCTGGCCCAAAGCATCGACCTGTCGCCGGTGCAGACGCTGCTGCAAGGCATCGTCGACGCGATCACCGGCCCCTTGGGTATCGTGATCGGCACGCTAGCCCTGATCGGCGTGTTGGGTTCCTCTATGGCAAGGAGCGCAGCCTCGAAGGCCTGCGACGCGAACGGAACGCCGCGCTGCGCGATGTGGTGGCCTCCGGCGACATCGACGCCGCCCTGCGGTTCTGCGTCGAGAACAAGCTCAACATGATCGTCTCGGGGGGCACCTCAACCGGCAAGACTGTGGCGGCGCGCAAGATCCTCTCTCTGATCCCACCCGAGGAGCGAATCATCACCATCGAGGAGGCGGCAGAACTGCGCCCCGAGCAGCCAAACGCCGTGACGCTGATTGCTGATCGCGACACCGAAGCCCGCAGCGCGGATGTGCTTCTGGCCTCCACCCTGCGGATGCGGCCCGACCGGATCGTGCTGGGCGAGGTCCGTGGCCGCGAGGCCATGACCTTCCTCGAGGCGATCAACACCGGCCATGGCGGCTCGCTCACAACCCTGCATGCCGAAACCCCGCAACTGGCCGTCCGCCGTCTCGCCATTGCCGCGCTCAAGACCGATGTGCCGATGACCTATGCCGACATGGTAGACTACATCGAGGGCTCCATCGACGTGATCATCCAGGCCGGTCGCCATGACGGCGCCCGCGGCATCACCGAGTTCTTCCTGCCGGGGCAGGCGCGACATCCAGATCAGAACACTGCCGGAACCGGAGCCGCCGAGCGTGCTGCGGTCGCGGCCGAATGAACCGAAAGGAAATCCCCATGCTCAAGATCACCCTCGCCGCAGCTGTCACCCTGCTGGCCGCGCCCCTCGCGGCCCAGACTTCGCCTCAGGTCACGAGTGACCTCACTGTGACCATCAAGCCCCAGCAGTACCGGATCTGCAACGATAGGCCCGCACGTCCGGCCTGGATGGATGAAGTCCACCCGCGTGAGGCCTACAAGGCGCTGACGTTGATGCGGCTCTACGAGTTGCGGTCCTGGGAGGCGATCAAGGCAACTGGCGACTGCGGCTGTGATGTCCGCTTCCCGTCATGGGATGCTGCCGCCGCCGAGTACGAGGAGCGGTTCGCGACAAGCACGCAGGCGGAGCATAGTCAAGCGCGCCTGGCCATTCGGAACGAGCAAAACCAGATCGCCCGCGACGTCCAGGACCTCTGCGAAGCGCAAGGCAACTGGTAATGAGCATTGTCAGCTGGATGGTCGGAACCGCCGATGGCTTCCTTGCCGATGCCGCCGAGTCCCAGTTCGGGGCTGTGTCGAGCAATACCGGCACGATCGTCCTCCTGATGGTCACGCTTTCGCTGATCGGCGTCTGCATCAACATGGCCTTCCAGTTCCGCAGCATGGATGGGGCTAGCTTCTTCTGGTACCTGATCAAGCTGACGCTGATAGGTCTCTTTGCCTTCAACTGGGCCAACTTCAACGCAGTTGCCAATGCCGTCATCGGCGGGCTCGACTACGTCGCCGGGGCCCTGATCTCCTCGGTTGGCGGCGGCGGGGCAGGGGCCACGTACTTTGCCGCCGAGTTCGATGATCTCATCACGGAGTTCAGCCAGTACCTGAACGCTATCGGTAACAACCTGAACTGGATGACTGGCGCGATCCTCGGCGGAATCGGCCTCGTGTTGCTCAGCCTCCTTGGCTTCATGACCGGCATCGTCCTCATCTTCGCCAAGATGATGCTGACCCTGATGCTCGGCCTTGCACCGATCATGATCGCGCTGTCGCTCTTCGATGCAACCAAGGATTTCTTCCACAGATGGGTCTCGACGACGATCAGCTACGCCTTCTACCCCATCGTCATCGCCGCCATGTTCTCGACCGTCGTCGGCATGGCGAATTCGCTGCTGGCCCAGCTCGGCGATCCGAACTCAGCCACCAACATCGGCTCGCTGGTGCCGTTCTTCGTGATGGTGTTCCTGGCCAAGGGCTTCGTCGCGGCAACACCCCTGATCGTGCGGGGGATTTCGGGGAACCTAATGGTGGCCGCGGCACCCGCGATCGTCAGCGGTTCTGCAGGAGTGCTGCGGGGGCTCGTGAATACCGCAGGTGTGCAAGGCAGGGCGCGGATCGGAGCGCTGACCACGGGTGAGGCGATCGGGCGGGGGGCGGTGCAGGCCCCTGCAGCTGTGCGGAGCGCCGCAGCGACCGCGAGCGCACAGGTGGTCAGGATGGCTGAGAGAGCAAAGCGGTTGGGGCGGTAAAATCCAATGCGCCGCCGCCATGATGCCTTCTCGTTGATGCGAAGGGCGGAAAGCAGCCCTTGGCTTGTGAAGAAACGACGTCCGCTTTCCGGGTCGAGTCAGAACTGCGGTTCAGTTCCCTCTTCTCACCGGACCTGTATGGAATCGAGATAGGCGATCAGTGCCAGGACCTCGTCATGCTCCAGCACGAACTCCGGCATTTCGTGACTGACCATGATCCCTTCTGCCAGTGCCTCTTCCAGGCTCTCGATCGGATAGAGCCTGCCAAGGAAGCGGAACGGTATTGCCCGAGGATTGGGGCTGTGATCCTCGGCGGTGACGCCGTGGCAGCGGGCGCAGTTCTCCTGCACCAGGGCAGAGCCATCGCCTATCGGGTCGGCACTGACCGGGGCCGCAAGGACAACCAGCGCTGCGGCGAGGTATCGCATCATCTCTGCGCCTCCCGTGCGTTCAGAAGGAACTGGTAGCGGGTTATGTCTCGAAAACTGAGGCAACAGCACAATCGGACCCAAACCGAGATAGACGGATGACGCATGAAGTTTGGGCGCTTCTGCGCTGTTGTCGGTGCAGATCTGCGCGCTCGTCAACCGCTTGGCCCTGCGTATTACCGCGTCACCCATCATTTCCGATGCTCCTGCAACCCGAGTTCTGCCCGGATCCAGCCGAAGGCGTAGTCGCCCATCGGATCGTCACCATGCCGCCTGACGCGGGGATTTGCCCCCCAAGGCAGGGATCGCCGCGATCGCTGTGGAAGATGCAGCCCCGAAGCGGGGACCGCGGGGCGATGGACATTTTCAGTGCCCGGATCGCCAGATCGCGTTTCATGCGGTTGCTGACGGCCCAGCATGATTACGTGCCGCGAAAGCCCACTCGTCAACGCGATCCGCACCGCATCCCTGCAAAATTCATCCGTCCTGCCTGTGTCCATGGTTCATCTCCTTTGCTGCACATTACGTGATCAAAGCAGCGGCACCAATCCGCAACAGGTCCAGGCACATCGCAGGAAGGTGACGCGCTCCGCACGTTGAGGAACGTCTGATCAACGGCTTTGGCTGCGCCAAGATGGCCGCGTGACTCGTTGTGCCACCCGAATACCTGCGTCCGTAGACTGTTTTCGTGCATTTCGAGCCGCCTGAGCGGCCCTTTCGTGGGTTTCAGGCAGGCTCGTCCTCATGCCATCAGCCTCCGTCGCACCAGGAACAGGTTGCCGAGGGCGAAGAGTGTGAACAGCTGGGCGCGGTTCTTGGCGAGGCCGCGGTAACGGGTCTTCACGTGGCCGAACTGACGCTTGATGATGCGGAAAGGATGCTCGACCTTCGCGCGCACCATGGCGATGATCCGGTTGATCCGTTCGTCGACCGGGTGCAGCGAGCCACCCTTCGGGGCCTTGCGCATGACGCCCCAGACCTTGCCCGGCCCCGCGAATGCGGCCTCCCGGTCGGCGCTGACATAGCCCTTGTCGGCCCAGACCGAGGTTTCTTCGCCGTGCAGCAGTTCGTCCCAGACCTGGCTGTCGTGCAACTTGGCGGTCGAGGTTTCCAGACTGTGGGTCACGCCGCTGTCCGCATCCACGCCGACATGTGCTTTCATGCCGAAATACCAGTCGTTGCCCTTCTTCGTGGACGACATCTCGGGGTCGCGGGCCTTGGCCTTGTTCTTGGTCGATGACGGCGCGTCGATGATCGTCGCGTCCACCAGCGTGCCCGAGCGCAGCGTGATACCCTTGTCGGCCAGATGGGCGTTGACGTCGGCAAAGATTGCCTCGGTCAGCCCGTGCCGTTCCAGCAGGTGCCGGAAATTCAGGATCGTGGTCTCGTCGGGAATGCGGTCGTCACCCAGTTCGATCCCGGAGAACCGACGCATCGCCTCACTGTCGTATAGGATTTCCTCGGCCATCGGGTCGCTCAGCGCATACCAGTGCTGAAGAAAGTAGACCCGCAGCATCGTTTCCAGCGGCATCGGCGGGCGCCCGCCCTTAGGTCCGACCTTGGGGTAATGCGGCGCGATGAGCGCCAGCAGCCGCCCCCACGGAACAACCGCCTCCATCTCCGTCAGGAACTGCTCGCGCCGCGTTACCTTCTTCTTCATCGCGTCTCGAAGACCGGGAAAGGCAGGCTATTTCGGCATCGGCGGGGCTCCTCGTCGCGCCCCGCAAACCCTATCAGATCACGCCAAAACGCGCAGGTTTTTCAGACGTTCCTTGAAGCTTCCATTGGACGGCTCCGCCGTAACCACCGATCTCCGGGCCCAGTCTTCTGTCGAGGATTCGCGGGCGGATTGATCCACGTCATTGCTAAATTCTTAGCATCTGCAAACATTCTCAAATCTCGGAGGACGGTCGGTGTGGACTTGGCAATCAAGATCGTCCCTGCCTCGGCCGATCGCGGGGTGTGATATGAGCGAGATAATCACGTTGAGTTGGCCCACGGGAAAAGGAGCTTCGGAGATCGCGTTGCGTACTGTCGTGGCGGCACTCTTCTGTCTATCAGCCAGTGTCTCAGGCACGGCTCCTCTCTGGACGGTCATGCTCGGGTTTGCGTCCGGCCTGGCGCTATACATCCTCTGGCCGAAAGCCCGGTTCCCTGCGGGGACAAGCACGATGCACCGCGGCAGCGCGGTCATCGGGCCGGACATCATCGGCGTCGGGCTGCTTGCCCTGTTCGTGGCGCTTCCGGTCTGGATCGGCCGGGCCGAAGGCGCCGAGGGGCTGCACGGTTCGGCGCTGCTGATCTGGCCACTTCTGCCTGCGCCACTGGCCCTGCTGTTCGTCGCGGCGTCAAACGCCTGTTTCGGGCTTTGGGTCGGTCCTGCCGGGCTGAGCATCAGCAGCCTGCGGAGAACCGAACGGATAGGCTGGGACGAGATCATCGGCTGGCGGCCCTGGCGGCGCGACCGGTTGAGGGTATTTCGTGCCGTGGCACCGTTCCTGCCGCCGGGTGCTGCCGGTGCGGTGCTGCTGGCGCGGGCCAGCACGGGGGTCGAGATTGTGCTACGGACCGGCCGCAGCCGGCGCCTTCCCCGGGAAGGGTTCGAAAACGGGCTTGCCCGTGTCCAGCGCGCACTGACCGAACGCGGCCTGCCAAGGCTGGAGCCGGCACATTGAGGAGACGCATCTGACGATGAAAGGTTTTCTGGCCATGACTCTTCTGCGGGCGTTCTGCCTGGCGGTCTTCCTTCCTGCGGCGGCTTGGGCGCAGGCGCTGCACACCTTGGGCGAAGCCGAGGCGCAGGTTCCCGCCGACTGGGCCGAGGCGGGCCGGCGGGGTGATCGCGAGGTCGATTTCACCGGTCCCGGCGGGGCTTATCTGATGGTCCGCTGGTGGTTCCCGGACGAGCCGCTGACTGGCCACGATGGAGAGCTGTCGGCCGAGACGCGCAGCTTTCCTGCCGGGCCCGCGCTGGTCAGGCAATCGCGCACCGGGCCGCTGGTGCAGGTTACCATCGCGTTCGAGAGACTGAACCGGAATGGTGAACGGCTGCTGCTGACGGTGGGAGGCAGCGATGCCGATCCGCAGGCGCTGGAGGCGCTGCTGCTGCCGATCGCCGAGTCGGTGCGATTTGCCGGCGACCCGGCCTCGGCCGCGACGGTCGTGCCGCAGGCTTCGCCGGGCACCGCGGCATCGGGCGGCCGGAACCATCACGCCGAAGGTGGGTTTTCGCTGGCCATTCCGGCGGGCTGGACCATCCATCCGGTCAGTCCTGACGAGGGGCATGGTCTGGTGGCGCTGTCGCCGGCGGGTGATGCGCTGCTGCATGTCGCGGTGTTCGATCTGGCGACGGCCGACACGGTGCTGCTGTGGTGGGACCGTTTTCTGGCCGAAACCGCAATCCCCACCGATATCCTCGGCGAAAGCCATGATCCCTTCGCCGGGATCGAGGGGGTGGCTGTCACGCTGGAGGCCGAGGTCTATCCCTTTGCCGGCATCACCCTGCCGTTCCGACGTGGCAATGCCTGGATCTTCACCGGCAGCGCGTCGGAGGGCAACGTGATGCTGGCTTCCCTGCACGCCGCCGACGCACCGCCCGCCTTGCGGCAGGAACTGGCGGACATGGCGGCGAGCTTTGCCTTCGGTCAGCCGGCGCCGACAGCAACAGCCGAAGCGCCCCCTCCCGCGCCCGCACCTGCCGCCCCCGCGGCGGCGCTGTCGGCGGCCGAGACGCTGGCGCTGGTGGCCAGCGGCTTCGAGGGCGGATGCACCGCGCGCGACGTGGCGGGCGATGCCTTTGCCGGTGCGCTGGCCGCGATGGCCCTTGCGCCGCAGGTGGTGGCGGGCTGCGCGGCTGGCACGATCGAAGCGGCCGTCGTCTCGCTGCCGCAGGACCCGCGCCAACCGCAAGCCGCGATGCTGTGGCTCCGAGCATTGACGGCGGCGGGTGGCAGGGACGTGGCGCTGGCCGACCCCGCGCGCCGCCTTCTGGTCCTGCTGCGTGCCGATGGCGCCGCCGGGTTCCGCATCGAGGTTGCGGATCTGGCCGCTACAGCGCCCGCCGCGCATGCTGCTGCCGAATCCACGGCCGAGCCCGCAGAGCCGCCGGGCCAGCTGTTCGCGGGCGTGGAATCCCCCGACTGGGCGCTGCATCTTGCGCGGCGCGGGCAGGCGGAGTGGACCCGGTTCGAGGGCGGGGCCTTTGTCGCCGAGGTGCCGGCCGGCCCGGATTTCCGCGTTACGGGCTTGCGCACCACGGCGCCGATAGTGCGGCTGCCTTCGGCATCGGACGGCTTTGCCACGCGGCTGTCGATCGACCTCGACACCGCGCGGCTGGACAACATCGTCATCGCGCTGGTTGAACCGGGGCTGGAAGACCAGCTTGACTGGCACGACCACGAAGTCTGGCTGGCGGTGGAACGGGACGGCGATGTCGTGCCCGAACTGGTGCTTGCGGTGCAGCAGAAGATGCAGGGCCGCATGCCGCTGCCCGACGCGACGGCGCTTGCCGGCCTGCAGATCGAGATGCGGCCCGACGGGCTGATCCTTGTCTCGAACGGTACCGGCGCGGTGCTGCTGGAGGGGCGGCTTGCCGCCCTGCCGGGCGATGGCCCCTTCCATCTGCAGATCTCGGCCACCGCGCCGTCGGGTGAGGTTTCCGCACTGCTGGCCCTGCGCGGTGTGCGGATGGAGGATGTGGCGGTCGCCGCCGATGCCGACCCGGGCGCGCTGTTGGCCGATGCGCCCCAAGAGGTGGAGCTGTTCGACGGCCGCACCCCCGGCCCGCATTTCGCGCTGCACGGCCCCAAGGGCTCGGCCCCGCTGATCAGTGTTGGCGACGGCCTGCACGTTGACGCCGCGGGAGCAGCGCTGCAGGGCCTCGGGCTGTTTTCGCCTGAACCGGTCATCTGGCTTGACCGCTTCGGCCCCGGCGCCAGCGCCCGCCTGCGGCTGGAGTTCGACCCGGCTGCGACGCAGGGGGTGCAGGTGGCGCTGGCGGCGTCGATGTCCTACGCCGATCAGGAGCCGCACCGCCCGCGCGCCCTGCTGCACTGGCGCAAGGTGGGCGATGCGCATTACCTGACCCGCACCATCGACACGGCCGAACCGCTGCACGCGGTCGTGCCAGGCATCCCCGCCGTGGTTGATCTGGTGCTGACGCCCGAAGGGGTGCAGATCGTGGCCGAAGGCTTCCCCGACGACGTGCTGCCCTGGCCCGTGCTGCAATCGGGTGCCGGCCTGCGGCTTTATGTGCTGGCGATGGGCGACCATGACAGCCAGGCCGCGCAGATGGCCATGCGCCGGATTACCCTCTTGCGCATGCCCGCCGCACCCGCGGTTGCCGACGACCTGCCCCCCTCTGCCCTAGAGCCGCTTCCGGTGGTGCGCCTGTTCCCAGATCCCGCCGCCCCTTGGGAAGGCCACGGCGTCGCCGGCCTGACCTTCGAAGAGGCGGGGCAGTTCACCGCAGATGGCGCGGTGGTGGTCCTAGCGCCCGAGGGGTATCAGGGCGGCCGCGCCGGGGTGCTGTCGTCGGCCCCGGTGGCGGTGCTGGACCGTCGGCTTGACCGCACGTCCTATCGCCTTGACTTCGCCTTCGATCCTGCCGCCACGGATGGCGCATATGTCACCCTGTCGCAGACGCCCCAGCCAGACATGGACGACAGCGGCGAGATCTTCATCTCCCTCGTTCGGCAGGCGAAGGGGCGGCTGGCGGAGGACTGGCTCTTGCATGTGCAAGGCGGGTTCTACGCCACCTGGACCCGCCGCATCCCAGCGGCCAAGATGGCGGGCTGGGACGGGCGGCTGACCCTGCGCATCGACAGGGGGGCCGCGACCGTCTCGCTGCCTGGCATCACCGATCTTCACGCGCCCGATTTAATCGGGTTTCGCAAGGGCGTGTCGCTGTTCGCCACCGTCCAGTCGCGGTCCTTCGATCCTTATGGCGCCGCGAAGATGACGCTGCGGTCTGTGGACGGCGGCTGGATCACCCCGTCAGGCATGACGGCGCGGTCGCGGCTGCTGCTGATGGGCACCAAGGACTTCGACGCCGAGGAATATGTGCGGTTGTTGCGCGCCGAGCTTGAGGAGACCGTGCCATGACGACCCGTCCCCGCCTTGCCCTCGCGGCCCTGATCGCGCTGGCGCAGCCGGCGCTGGCGCAGACCGCGGCCGATCCGGCGAACATCTTCGGCCTGCCAGGCGATGGCGGCGCGGCGGGCATCGAATCCGGCACGGCGGTGATCGACGACTCGGCCGCCGTGGCCGAACTCGCCCCGCTGCGCCAACGCTTTGCCGAGTTTCGCGCCGCGGGCTTTCCGCTGCCGGATGTGGCCGATCTTGACGCCTACAATCCCGAAACCCTGCTTCAGGCGGCGCGGCTGATCGAGGGGCAGGACGATCCCTGCACCGCAGCGGCCGACCTATCGATGTTCCTGAACGCGCGCATCGCTGATACCAACCTGCGCGACAGCCTGGGCACGGTAGACCGTCCGCTGTGGATGACGACGAAGGTTCTGGCGACCATGACGCTGCCCGATCCCGTGGGGCTGGGCGGCGACATGACCGACTGGCTTGCGGGGCTGAAGAACCGCTTCTCCCATATCGGCCCGCTCTACAACGCCTGGCAGTCCGCCGGGATCGTCAAGGAGCACTGGGGCGACACCATCGCGGTCAAGCACGGAAACTGGGCGCAGCAGGTCTATGACGAGGCCCGCCGCGAGGACTGGTCCGCCGAGGAGATCGGCACCGAGATCGTCAACCTGCAGGCCCAAAGCAACAGGATCCTGGCCGAGATCAACCGCGACACCACCGCCTTCGAGGCTGCCGTCAAGGCCGAGGAGGACCGCCACGCCGCCGCAGACGCCGAACAGGACGCCGCATATCAGGCCAAGCTGGCCGCCATCGCCGAGGACGAGGCCACCGGCGGCGAACGCAAGCGGCGCGAGAAATGGCTGCGCGAACATGCCGAAAGCGGCGAGCCGAAACCGGGCATGGGCCGGGTCATCGACCCGACGCGCGATCCGTCCGGGATCAGCAATGAATGGGCGATCACCGAAACCGAACCGGGCGGCCTCTACTACCGCGAGGAACGCGCGCGGGCGTTTCAGGAACTGCAACTGCGCCGCATTGCAGAAAAGCTGCAATACGAGGCGACGCTGACCAAACTCGGCTTCGATTTCGACATGACGATGGAGGATCGGCTTGAAACACTCGCCGAGCTGCAGGTCGAGCGAGAGACGCTACACCGGATGAACCTGCCGATGGCGAACGGCAACTGCAAGGACATCGCCAAGCCGGGCAAAGTCAAGGAAAAGCTGCCCGAGATCGGGATGGAGACGCTGATCGCCCTGCCGCATGACGAACTGCTGAACGTGCTGAGCGTGCTGAAGATCCTGCCGCCGGACGACATGATGACCTGCATCTGTCAGCGTGCAGCCTATGGCCAGATGGGCACGACGCAGATCTACCACCCCGACACCTACGGCGAATACGACGCGCGGTATGCCTGCAACACGCCCGGCCCTCCCTGCATCGTCTCGGGCTATGGCTGCACGCGCAACCCGCTGCCCTCGAACCCCGCCTTCTGGAAAGACTGCGCCATCGGCACCGACATGGACGGCATGACCGTGCCGGAGGCGATCATCGAGCGATTGAACAACGGCGAATGACCGGCCGGCGCAGGAAAAAGGATCCCGTAATGACCACACAAGCAACCCGTCTTGCCTGCACCACCGCGGTGGCCCTTGCGCTGTCGCTGGGCCTTGCCGCGCCTCTTGCGGCCCAATCGTCGACCGACACCGTCGCCATCGCCCGCAGCGAGGTGCCGGGCGATTGGTCGGCGCAGATGTTCCGCGGCATCGCCTTCGCGCTGCCCCCCGGCTGGCAGGAAATGGGCCGCAGCGACGAGAACGTGATCTACTTCGGCGGCGATGTCGCCACCCGCACCGGTCCCGGCTTCGGCCTGATGCTGGAAGACGACCCGGACCAGACCTTTTCGGGCAGCACGATCGTCGAATTGGGGCAGGTGACGTTCGAGAACGGGCAGGTCTTCCGTCGCATTTCCTCTTCGGTCACCGAATCCGGCGTGGAGATGTGGGCCGAGATCCTGATCTCGAAGGTCCCGGTGTCCGGAGACGATCATCTGGTCATCGTGCAAAGCGCCTATGGCGACGCACTTGACCCGTATCGGTCGGTGCATGCCGGCATCCTCGCCTCGCTGGACCTGCCCGCGCCGGGGTCCGTGCTGCGCGAGCCGGTGCTGGGCGGTGCCTTTGTCGCCCCGGTCGAAGGCACATGGGACACGAAAAGCCACAGCGACGACGAGGTGCTGACCTACGAACAGCGCGACCTGGCCGGCGAGGTCACGCTTTACCGCTATGCCGCCGATCCGGCAACGGGCCATTTGAACAGGTGGTATCTGCCGTCGGATGTCGCGGGCCAGCCGGTCACGCTCATGGACCAGCCGGCGCTGCTTTACGAATGGACCCAGCGGTCGAACCGGTTCTCCGACGGCAGCGACGCCGATACCACCACCCGCATCTTCGTGTTCGAAACCTGCCTGCCGGGCCCCGATACGCTGGCCATCGGGTTCGAGGGGCTGCCCTCGTTTTACCGGTCGGAACAGGTGGCGCAGCTTGTGGACGCGATAGAACCGGCGCGCGGCGATGCCGCTTGCGGCGCGGCGAACCTGCCAGCCGGGGCCGTTGCCGGTTCCCCGGGAGCCCGCCCGGACGGGCTGGCGGGTTTCCAGGCCGTTGGTGTGCCGGCCCCCACCGCGCCGGCCGCAAAGGCCGAAGGGACGGCGCTGAATGGCATCCTGACCTACAGCGCCCGCGAGGGATGGATCGCCATGTCGGGCGAGGGCACGCTGACGCTGATGCACCCGGACGGGCGGGGGGTGGTCACGGTGGCGCGCGGCGCCGCGGTCCTGCCGCCAAACGGCCTCGCCGCGCTGGTGCCGCCCGGCCGCCTGCCCAGTTTCTTCGGCGACTATTACATGGAGTGGACCCAGTTCGGCTGGCCCTCGACTTCGGCCGAGTTCATGGACAACGGCCAGCCGGTCACCGGCTGGCACTTCCTGAACATCTCACGCAACTGCCTGCCGGGGCAAGAGCCGGTGGCGTTGTATTGGGCCGGGATCAACAGGTTCCTCAGCGGAGACACGCTGCGCGACTTGCTGATGGGCCTGCGGTTCAACTGGCCCGAGGGGATGGAGGAATGCGCCCTGAAGGATGCGGGAGTGGGCGCCGCCCTCTCTGGCCTGCCCGCAGAGCCCGCGCCCGAGCACTCGGCCGCGCCCGAACCCGCGCCCCAACCCCAGCCGCCCGTCGCCGCAGAGGCCGAACTGCTGCTGCCCCCGCCGCCGCCCCCGGTCATGCCCGTAGAGGAACCGGCCGAAGACCCGGACGCCTTCATCGAAGGCGAGGCCGGCTACACGCTTTACCGCAACGGGCGCTATGGCACCTTCATCGAATACCCCGCCAGCTACTTCCGCGCTGAGCCGCCGCCGGACAGCGGCGACGGCCGCACCTTCGTGTCGGCGGACGGCCAGTCGCAGTTCTATGTCTTCGCGCAGTACAACGCCCTTGGGCTGACACAGGACGAGATGATGCGCCAGGATATCGAACAGGGTGGCACCGACAGCGTGACCTACCGCAAGTCGGGCGAAGGCTGGTATGTGCTGTCGGGCTATGGCGATGGGGGCGTGATCTACTACCGCAAGGTCATCCTCGATCCCTCGGGCCTGGTTCAGGTGTTCGAGATCGCCTATCCGCCGTCCCTGAAGGAGGCGTTCGATCCGGTCGTAACCTACATGGCCAACAGTTTCGGCCCCGGAACCTCGACCGGCGACTGGACCCAAGGTGTCGATCCGGCCTGGGATGACGAGGTCACGAAAGAACCTGTTCGGGTGGACCGCCTGACGAGCCCCGCCCGCGGCACAGACTTGCGCAAGGCGCTGATGGCGGCCGCGCGCGGACCCATCGAAGCGGAAATCGGCCTAAGCATCGTCTTCGTCGCCTCGGTCCTGCGCACCGACGGGACCTGGGCCTATCTGCAGGCCGTCCCGCACAACCCCGACGGCAGCAGGATCAACTGGGCGAATACACCCTACGCCGCCGAGATGAAGAAGGGCGTCATGAGCGATACCGCCATGGTCCTGATGCGGAAGGTGCAGGGGGAATGGACCGTCGTCGACCACATCTTTGGGCCGACCGACGTCTACTGGCTGAACTGGGCCAATGCCTACGAACTGGACGAGGCGCTGTTCACGCCCTGAGGCCAGCGTCGCCAGACGCGGCCTTGCCGGCACATTACCTGTGCGCAGGGGCTGGTTCCCGGTCCTTGAACCTGACCGTTGCCGCCCCGAAATCGGCTTCTGGATACTGAAACGAAAGGAAATCGACATGGAAAGAGCGCCCCCCGGACCAGAGACGTTCCCCGTCATGAAGGGCAAGGTGGCGATCGTCACCGGTGCCGCAATGGGCATGGGCGAGGCGACGGCGCGACTGTTCGCCCGGGCGGGCGCCAAGGTCGTGCTGACCGACTTCAACGCCGAGGTGGGCGAGAAGGTTGCGCAATCGATCCTGGACGCCGGTGACGAAGCTGCCTTTGTCCGCACCGACGTGTCGATCTCCGACGAGGTGAAGCAGACGGTGGCCTTTGCCGTCGAACGCTTCGGGCGCCTTGACGCTGCGGTGAACAATGCCGCGCTGAGGCCCGACAACGCTCCAGCCGCCGAATTCGACGAGGCTTACTGGGACCGGCTGATGTCGGTTGAAACCAGCGCCCATCGTGCCGTCGCGCTAACCAGGAAGGTCGCGCAGTTCGGCGGGAACGACATCGGTGCCTAAAACTGAGGCATGGGTTTGCAGCGCCTTGGCTATGCGAAGTCACAATGTTCCTTGCACCATGACAGGCAATGCACGTCGATCTAGTGACGCTCGGGTTCACCGGCTCTTGCAACCGGGTAGCGGCCTTTGCCCGAGTTTGGAGGGCTGATCGACAGCGTGAGCAGCAAACGGTGGACGCGGCACCGTCGTCCCTCTGACAAGCCTTTGCAGAACACCAGATCAGCGGCTTCTTCGCTTTGACCACGGATTGACCGGGGGACCATTGCAGTGGGCCCGGCCGGTGGCGCTGCCCAAAGGACTGCGGCCCGGCCCCGTGCGTTTGCGCATTGGGCCGGGCCGCAGTCCGGCATCACTGCCGGTAGATCGAATAGATCACCAGATAGGCGCTGCCCTCTTCCTCACTCACGATCATGGCCTCTTTCTCATAACCGAGAGCCATCGAGGGCGAGAAGGTGATATAGCCCATGGAGTCGCTGCCAAAGGTGTCATCTTCCCAGAATTCCAGCCGGATATCCCCGGTCAGCGGCGCTGCATAGCCGGTTCTGATGTCATCCCCGGCATCGGCATCGGCATAGTCCCGGTTGGCGGGCCAGATCTTTGTGTCATTCACGGTGATGAACAGATCGTCCGCCCCTGCGAACAGGTTATCGAGCCCTCCAAGGATCGCCTTGCCGAAATCCGTCGATCCCGACATTTCTCCGCCAAAGTGGGTATCGGAGTTCAGAGCGAGCACGGTGGCAGTGCTGATCAGCATGATGGCGCCTTCGCCGAGGGGCACTTCGTTCAGGGGTTCCAGGGCCACGCCGCCGACGATGGCGGCGACATACCGCGCGGCGTCATTGATCCCGCCCGCAGGCGAAACGCACAGGATACGGTCGATGCGCAGCCATGTCGTGCCTGATGGCATCGGATCGGGCTGGACGTCGCTGCAGCGTTCCAGATAAGGCCTAGCGTCCACTACCAGACACCGTCCCGTGAAGGCATTGACGAGGCGGCCCTGACTGTCACGGCTCCATTGCTGGTTTTGCCCGCCGTGGCATTCGTGAACGGTCACGCTGCTGAGAGACTTGGCAAAATTCGCATCGAGGCAGACGCCTGTTGCACTGTTGATGATCTGCTGACCAACGAAATCCCATTCTTCAGGGCGCCCGATTTCACTGCGGGCGCAGTGCATCGACCCAAGTCGATAGTCGTCCGACTGGAACCATCCGTTGTCGTAGACGTAAACGGCGAGACATTGTGACCTGAAAAAATCTCCGCTGTTGTTGGTTCTTATCATCTCGGCCTGTGCCGGGCTTGCGGCAAAGCTTGGCAAGGCCAGGGCAAGGGCCACGAAAATGGCGTGTATCATGCGTTTCATGATGTTTTCCGATATCTGAATGCCCGGCCATCAACCGGCGGGGCGCATTGCGTGATGGATCGCGCAGGCGTCAGTTGCCTGCAAAATACGAAACGGCGCGGCCGTTGAGCGGCTGGATGTCACGGGCATTTTCGCCACTGGCTGCGGCGATCATCGCGTCGATCTCCGACTGCGCGACAGCGCCCGGCCGGCCAAGGACGAACCAGTCAACCCCCTCGCGGCAGCCCTGCGCCGGTGTGGTCAGCGACCCGGAATAGCTGACATAGGCCGCGCCGGCGAGATCGGTGAAATCGGCGTCCCAAATGCCGCCGACATACCAGACCGGCGCGGTGATGGCGGGGTCCACATCCAGCAGGATCGCCACGATTGCGATCTTTTCGCCAGCAGTGCCGGCATTCTGGCGGTAGACCAACTGTTGTTCCGCCGCAAAGGCCCGCCCGTCGATCCTGTGTTCGGACGGGGCGTGCAGAACGACCTGATCCAGGGTGTAGGTGCCCAGGCCCGGGAATTCGGCCGTCAGCCCCGCCTCGACCAACCCGTAGGTGGTCAGCCCGTAGCCGGAAGAGATGATATCGACGGTGGCGGTGCGATCCTCAAAAAGGATGGGGCTGGCCGAGGCAGTGTCGACCAGATCGTCAGTCCGCACATCGACCGGCGATTGCTGATCCATCCCGCATTGTGGCGCGATGGCCGCCCAGGCATCCTGATCGCCATAGGACCAGTCGATATTGCCCAGCGTCATCCCCACCCTGTTCACCAGCCAGGCGGAATCGCGGGCAAAGAGATCGCTGCCGTCATTGGCCTGCGCAGAAAGGACAAGGTTGGAATGCCGCAGGACCCTGCCCGGATGGGCCACCGATTCCAGCATGTCGTGACCGGCGGCAAATTCGCCGGGCAGCCGGATTTGCCGGAACTGCGCGGCAGGGTCTTCCCCGCTCGCGCCGCCGAACCGGGCGACGAAATCGGTATCGGGATCGACGATCAGATACTGCCCGGCCTCGTTCCTGATCGACAGGGCCTCGCTGCCATCGGCCAGCAAGCGAAATTCGACAAAGAACGAGGGCTTTGGCTGATCCAGCGCAAGTTCGCCGATCATGGCGGTGCCCATCTCGTCCGCGTAAAGGAAATGTCCCTGTTCGGTGTTTTCGGTGCAGGGATTGCCCCCGACCGAACAGGCCCTGACCGAAAACCCCGATGCGGCGTCGGTCATGGCCACAACGGTCGTGTCGCCCTCGACCCAGAGGTCCTCCGTGGACGCGGCGTCCAAATCCCCAGCGGCGACCTCATCCCCGGCGGGTGCATCCTCTGCCACCTCAGCAACGTCGTCCTGCGGCGCGGCTGGTTCGATGGGCGCGGCGGCGACCTGCTCTTCTGCAGCGACCACGTCCCCGGCGGGGGCGGTCGCCTGCGGCAGGCCGTCAGTGATCTGACCGCCGATCATCTTCCAATTCTGCCCCGCGACATTCTGGCAGGCATCCATGAAGGCCGCGCCCTGCAGAACCGAATCCGGCCCCACGCTGTTGCCTTCAAGGCAAAGGTCTGGCCCGGCATATTGGTTCTGCAACACCATCACGTCCTCAGACAGGGGCGTGGCCACCCATCTTTGTCCGGCGAAATCTCCGCATGGCGCCAGATGGGCGCCGCCGCCCAGGTAATCTTCCTCGACAATGCCACGTCCGCCTTCAAGGCAGAGTGTCGAATCAGCCGCGGTGCGAAGTTGAAAATAGCTGCCGTCGGCGGCCGGCAAAGCCTCCCATTGCTGCGACGGAAGGCCGGCACAATCGTTCTGGAAGGCAAATCCGCCCGGATTCCCATCAAGACATTTGCCAGCATCCTCAAGCCAGGTGACGACAAGGCCAAAGCCCCCCTGCGGCACCTCCTGTGCGATTGCAGAGCCAGCGATACCCAGTCCGAAGGCTAAGGTGACGGTGTTGAGAAGACTTTTCTTGCAGTTCATCGACGGTCCTTGAAATCGAAGTTTGCAGTAGACAACGTGAGGTAACGGGTCCCCGGCACGATGCGCGCACGCGATCGATATGCCGGGATCGCCCTGTCCTTAACACTCAGAAAAGGCCGCTGACTTCGGCGCTTTGCTTGAACTTGTCATAGGCGCAGACCACGACGCGGTCGGCCGGGGCTCCCTGTTCCGGCCCGACCATCACGGCAAAGGCGTAGGATTCGGAACCATAAGGATCGACGTTGATCGTGTTCACCGTGATCATCCCGCCGACGGCGTTCAGGCAGGCCTGCCGGACGGCGACCTCAAGCTCTACCCAGGCGTCATCGCTGGACGCCTGCGCCTGCTGGGCGAAGGTCATGATGGTTGCCGCAAAGCAGGCGGCGCGTGTCAAATGGCGGTGCCGTCCCAAAAGTCCGGTCATGGGTGGTATCCTTCTTTTCCATGATTGAAGTCTGTTCTGCCCGCAATCCACAGGTAGGGGCCGGGGGCGCCCTTCCTTGCACGGGATATGGTTGGAATTGCATTTGGACTGGGCCGCAGCATTGGGCGGCCCGGTCTAGGTAACAACATGTTGCGCCCTGCGCCTATGCCTTTGAATGAATGCTGCAAGTAGCTCTCTCTGATTGAAATCACGCACATTAAGAGCGAGCAGGCTGACCTTTCTGTCAATCTGGATTCACGGCAAAATCGGAGGTTGATATCCGATAACAATCGGGAAATTGTAACCACTACAAAGCTGGTCCGCCCATTTCTGACGGCCCTTGTACAGTGCTTTCGCGATGACGAGGCGCGGGCTGGCGGCCGCGGTGATGATCACCTTTTGCACCTAGCGACCTCGACGGTCGGCTTTTCCCAGACGAGCGCAAAAAGTTCCTCGCGCGACAGTTCCTCCTTGCCCTTAATTCATTCCTCGAAAATGCCAAGAAGGGACGCCCCCCACTTTTCTTAAAGTTCCCAGCCCAGATTCCTGTCGAGTTCGCGCTGCCTTTCCAGTTCAACTTGGTGCTGCCGCCTGCGTTCTTCGTCCAGTTCCTGCTCACGCTCTTTCTGGCGGGCCTTTTCCCGTTCTTGGTCTTCGGCTCTTGTTTTGCCCAAGACATCGGCAAGCCTGCTGCGTGTATCCCGCCCGCCCTGCCCCGGCTTGTGATCATGTTCCTCGCCCAAATCACGCCCTGCAATACGCGCCAGGCGCTGCTTGACCTCGTCGGGGTCCAGTTCCTTCGCCTGCCGCCCTGCGGCGGCGCGCAGCGCGGCCAGCCCGGCGCTGACATGGCCGCGGCCCTCTTCCCGGGCCTCGGCCCAGGCGTCACGCGCCAGCTCCAGCCGCTCCCGCATTTCGGCAAACATGGCCTTGGCCTGGCGCACCGCATGCACCCGCGCCCCCCTTTGGGTCAGCGGTTCATAGTCGCGACCCTCGGCCTCGGCGGCCAACTGCTCGCGGCGCTCGATGGCATTGGCGGCGGGGCCAAGCTTCAGCTCTGGCTCGCGGTCCAGCTCCTCGGCCTTCAGCACGTCACCCAAGGATAGCGCCTCTTCGCGTTGCACCTCCAAAGACCGATGATCGACGCGCTCCTCCTGCCCCGCCAGCTCAAGGGCGTGGTTTTGCAGCTCGGCCCAGTAGCCGCGCATGGCCTCGATCTCCGGCCCGCCCGTGCTGGCGGCGTCAAGAACGCGGGTCTTGTCAGTCAGCCCCTCGGCGGACAGAACGCGGGTGGTGGTCAGGATATGGGCGTGATGGTTGCGCTGATCGCCCTCGCGGTGCGGGGCATGAATCGCCACATCCGCCGCCACCCCATAGCGCTCGACCAGCTGCGCCGCAAAAGACCGCGCGATGCCGATCCGCGCGGCGTCCGATATCTCGGACGGCAAAGCCAGCTCCCATTCGCGGGCGGTCACCGAGTTGGATCTGGTCTCACGCGCCTCGGCAGCATTCCACAGCGCGGCGCGGTCCTGCGCCCATTCGGGTGCATCAACGGGGGCGAGAATGAAGCAGGCCTCGACCCCGCGCTTGGCGGTGTAGTCATGCATGCGGCCCTCCCGGTCGCAGGCGATGACGGACGCAGACCGATAGGCCGCCGCCGCCGTGGCGGACCGCCCGGCGCTGCGTTTGATCGTCTTGACGGAAAGGTGGTAGCTGGCCATGGCCGCGCCCTACCGATCCGGCGATGGGCAAAGGCAGGCGGACTGCCAGGCATGCAAACAGGCAGACATGCAAACAGGCAGGCTGTCTGCGGGCCATCCGGTCGAGCAGGCCAGCGCGCGAACTGGCCGACATGCAGCCACGCCGAGAGGCGGGCGATCATGCTGCCGGGCATGCGCGGGACCATCGCCAGGATGGGCCACAGTTTGCCGGACAAGCGCAGCGCGGCAAACCCGATCCGGCAGACAGTCCCGCCCTCGGGACAGGCGGAACCGGATCGCCCGCTGGCACGGGCACCCTCGCGGAACCGCCCCGCTCTCGGGGCCAGTTCCAATGAGGGCGGCAGGGACAGCGGGGCGCGATCCAACCGCGAAGGTTGGCCAGGATGGGTTCGGGAAGGCGGGACACTCTTCCTGATCCGGCGCAACAAGCGCCGGACTGGGGACGTCGTCGGCGGGGGGCCATGCCCCCGAAGAGACCGCACGCAAATCTCGGAAGCGCCGCAGGCGGTGGAGAGTTTGCATAAGTGCGCCCTTAGGGGCGCCGATTTCTGCTTAGTGTTGCGGTCGGCTCCCGAACTGAACGAACTGCGCAGTTTTTCGGATTGGGGACTGCCTGAAGAGGCGCTACTCGCGTAGCGATTGAGTGCGAAGGAAGACGCCCGTCAGCCAACCTTCAGGGCCGTGGCGCCCATATCAGCAGGAACTCCCTCCGCCTACGAAATGCTGCTCGTAGCGCTTCCGTCGGTGAGGGCGGAGAGTCCAAAGCCTCGAAGAATGCCTGATGGTCGCATGGCTTCAAGTTCGTGACCTCCGCGCTATTTTCGTCTGCCGGTTTCATTTCTTCGGCCCCCCAAAACGCATTCGCCGTTACTCGTCAGCCGACTGCCGTAATCGAGTAGTGCGGTGTCCCATCCCAAACAAGATCCCAAGACGCGCCCGGCCGGACGTTCTGGATCGCATGGGGCTCGAAGCACACGAGGCAATTCCCGCCCGGCGCGGGAGCCCGAACTGAGGGGTAAATCAAGCCCCGCGATCCACCCCGACGGAGATGCAGGGCGAGGCTTTGGCCCTCGGGATATCCGACAGCCGGATCGGGATGCAGAGCCGGATGACCCGGCTCGTCGGTCATGTTTTCGAAGATGCCAATGAAATCCGCCAACAGTTCCACATAGCGAGCGCTGTCATGAAAACTGCCGGTAAAGCCGAGTTCGCGTGTTCGGTGCCAGGCCACTTCGCTGACGGACACCATCACGTCCCAAGCGCAGTACCAGGCACCGCGCTCCTCGGTGTTAAAACGGTTTCCGCCGGCGCGGGTGTAGGTGAAGGCGGCGTTGACGTGACTGTCGCCATAGATGCGCAGATCGCGGCTCCGGCGTTGCCACGCAAGCTCGCGCGGGTCCAAATGGGGATTGCGGCCACGTTCGGCCAGAAGGCGGCCGCTGGTCAGACCCTCGATCTCTGCGAGGATCTCCATCTCGTCATCAGAATCGACAAGACCGCGCAGCGATGGGGGTTTGTGGTAGGTGGCGGGCAGGAGGCGAACGAGACCGCGATCAGAAACCTCGGTCTGCTTCATGCCCCACCACGCAACGCATCAAGATAGGTTCGCACCGCCAGGATCTGCGGCAAACCCCCGTCAATGGCAGTGTCGACGGGACGGCTGCCTCCGAACAGCGGACCGGTGTTCGGCCGGGTAAACCAGCTTCGCGCGAGCGGCTCAGAGAAATAGAGCTCGAGCGACTTGTAAATGCCGATCACAGCACTGAGCCGCAGCAGTTGATCCTTGGTTAGTTCCCCCGCAAAGTCGGGCTTCTTGGCGCGCTTCCATGTGCTCTCCGACATGTCAGCAAGGCCAGCCGCTTCCTTGAGGTTGAGACCCCAAGCGTCGGCCACGCGGGCATAGGCTTTCAACGCGACTGAGTTGATCTCAGCAGGTTCCCGGATTTGCTCTGCGACTTGCATGTCGTCCTCCATCGTTCCCAACATAGTTCATATGGCCTAATTGTAAAGATCAAATGAACTGTGTGCGCGCTCACACGAACCGCCGCCCGGCTTCAGTGAACGTATACTCGTTGACGACGATCCCCTCCTCGATGGCCTCGTCCGAGGTCAGGTGCTCGTATTCGGTCTCAAGCTGGCGGTAGAGCCAGCGGGCCAGATCACGCAGCGCCTCGGTCACGATCTCCTCCGCGTCCTCGGTCGGCGGTTGCCAGGTCGGGCTGTCGCGGATGACGTCCACCGACATGGTGTATTCGTGGTAGTAGCGGCCCCGATGGCTGACCTCGGCGGCGAGCTGGTAGAAGTTCCGCCGCTGGATGGCCTGCAAGCGGTCGGCGATGCCGTGCAGCGTCGCGTCCTGGGGCGCATAGTCCCGGATGCGCGCGGCCGCGCCCTTGGCATGGGACCAGTATCCCTCGAAGCAAGCGCCGTCGCCCTGGCTCCAGAACCCGGAGAACCATATGCAGGGCTTGGCCCGCGTCCCCCCGCCCATCAGGCGGACGGGCGTGGTCTTCAGGCGGATGCCGAGGATCTCGCAGACCCGCTCGAAGTCCTCGTAGACCGCGTCCCACCAGTCGTCGTGGGGACCAAGCTCGCGATACCAGCTGCGCGCCTTTTCCTTGGCGGCCTCCGAGAGTTCGGGGAACTGGTAGACGGTGGTGCAGATCACCTCAGGCATCGACATCCTCCCCGTTCAGTGCAGCGGCCAGCCATTCCTGACTGCTCGTCCAGCCGATGGACTTGCGCGCGCCGAGATCGATCACATGCGCGCCGCCGCCGAAGGCATCGAGGCGCGGCCGGGAGCAGGTCAGACCATATTATGCCGGGATCAGGATTATGCCGCATGGCCCTCCAGTCGACGAGAAGCATCGACTTGGCATACTGCCAGACCA
>NZ_JABUHN010000024.1 GCF_013328815.1 Tabrizicola fusiformis | reverse complement strand
AGTTGCTCCACATAAAGAACGGCAAGAATGGCAAGGAACGAATCCTTCCAATCGATCCGGATGTCGCGGTGAGACTGTTGATTTCCACCCAGAACTGAGCCGGATCGGCGCGTAATTTCCACTGAGAAGTGAGCCATGTGAACCTTTCCCCAAAGCGGTGAGCGGCGGGGGTAACGGGAGTGATCCACATGGGACTTTTGAACATCATCCGACGCATGCACTTTCGGCAGAAGCTGTCGGTCCGCGAGATCGCGCGGCGCACCGGCCTGTCGCGCAACACGATTACCAAGCACCTGGCGGGGGGCACGATCGAGCCGAAGTTCGCCACGCCGGACCGGCCGAGCAAGCTTGATCCTTTCGCCGAGAAGCTGGCCGGCTGGCTGAAGACAGAAGCCGGCAAGTCGCGCAAGCAGCGGCGGACGCTGAAGCAGATGCATGCCGATCTCGTCAAGCTTGGCTTCACCGGCTCCTACGGCCGGGTTGCAGCGTTTGCGCGGCAATGGCGGACAGATCGCCAGCGCGAACAGCAGACCACGGGACGCGGCACCTTTGTTCCGCTGTCCTTTCGACCGGGCGAAGCGTTCCAGTTCGACTGGAGCGAAGACTACGGGCATCTGGCCGACGATCGCACCAAGCTTCAGATGGCCCACATCAAGCTGTCCCACAGCCGGGCCTTCCTGTTGCGCGCCTACCCGCTCCAGACCCACGAGATGCTGTTCGATGCCCACTGGCATGGCTTCCGTGTGTTCGGCGGCGTGCCCGAGCGCGGCATATACGATAACATGCGCACGGCGGTGGACCGGGTCGGCCGAGGCAAGGAGCGGCAGGTCAACCTCCGCTTTCTGGCCATGACGAACCACTATGTCTTCGAACCGGAGTTCTGCAATCCTGCCGCAGGCTGGGAGAAGGGACAGGTCGAGAAGAACGTTCAGGACTCCCGCCGCCAGATCCTGCAGAAGATGCCGGGCTTTCCCGATCTTGACATGATGAATGCCTGGCTGCAGCAGCGTTGCCTGGAGGTGTGGCAGGAGACCCCGCACGGCACGCTGCCCGGCACGATCCATGACGTCTGGGCTGCGGAGCGGGCCGCACTGATGCCGTTGCCGCCCGCCTTTGACGGCTTCATCGAGCTGAGCAAGCGCGTCTCGCCCACCTGCCTGATCAGCTTCGAGCGCAATCGCTACAGCGTGCCGTCGTCCTTTGCCAATCGCCCCGTCAGCCTGCGGATCTACCCGGACCGGCTGGTTGTCGCGGCCGAGGGCAACATCCTGTGCGAGCATGGTCGCGTGTTCCAGCGCAATCACCAGGTGCCGCCGCGGACGATCTACGACTGGCGGCATTATCTTGCTGTTCTTCAGCGCAAGCCCGGTGCCTTGCGCAATGGCGCGCCCTTTGCCGAGTTCCCGCCTGCCTTCCGGCAACTGCAGGAGCAGATGCTCCGCAAACCCGGCGGAGACCGCGAGATGGTCGACATTCTCGCCCTGGTTCTTCAGCACGACGAACAGGCCGTGCTGACCGCGGTGGAGTTGGCCCTGGCCGAGGGCGTGGCAACCAAGACCCATGTGCTGAACCTGTTGCACCGGCTGGTCGACGGCAAGCTCATTGGCGGGCCGCCGCTCGATACCCCGCAGGCTCTGGTTCTCCATCGCGAGCCCAAGGCCAATGTCGAGCGCTATGACGGCCTGCGCACCCCCGTTGCAGGAGGCCGTCATGCGTCATGATCCTGCCAGTGGCGCCATCGTCATCATGCTCCGCAGCCTGAAGATGCATGGCATGGCACAAGCCGTGACGGACCTGATCGAACAGGCTGCGCCGGCTTTCGAAGCGGCCGTGCCGATCCTGTCCCAACTGCTGAAAGCCGAGATGGCCGAGCGCGAGGTCCGCTCCATCGCCTACCATATGAAAGCGGCGCGCTTCCCGGCCTACAAGGACCTCTCGGGCTTCGACTTCTCGACCAGCGAGATCAACGAAGCCACGGTGCGACAACTGCATCGTTGCGAGTTCATGGACGGAGCACAGAACGTGGTCCTGATCGGCGGACCGGGCACCGGCAAGACCCATGTGGCGACCGCCCTTGGCATCCAGGCCATCGAGCATCACCGCCGCAAGGTCCGCTTCTTCTCCACCATCGAACTGGTCAATGCCCTCGAACAGGAAAAAGCCAAGGGAAAAGCCGGGCAACTTGCCGAAAGCCTGACCCGCCTTGATCTCGTGATCCTGGATGAACTGGGCTATCTACCGTTCAGCGCCTCGGGCGGGGCGCTGCTCTTCCATCTGCTGAGCAAGCTTTACGAACGCACCAGCGTCGTCATCACCACGAACCTCAGCTTCAGCGAATGGGCCACGGTCTTCGGCGATGCCAAGATGACCACCGCGCTCCTCGACCGCCTCACCCACCGCTGCCACATCCTGGAGACCGGAAACGACAGCTTCCGCTTCAAAGCCAGTTCAGCCGCCGCAACGCGCCAAAAGAAGGAGAACAATCACGCCTTGACCACTGAATGACCGGAAATCCATAGTCAGAGGTGGCTCACTTCTCGATGGAAATGCCGGCTCAGTTCTGGGTGGAAATCAACATTGAGGGGAAGCGCGTTACACCGCACACGCTCCGCCACAGCACCGCGATGGAACTATTGCATAGCGGTGTCGACCAAGCGGTCATCGCGCTTTGGCTCGGCCATGAATCCGTGGAAACCACCCAGATCTACATCCACGCGGATATGCGTCTAAAGGAAAATGCGCTCCGACAGGTGACTGCACCGGGGGTCAAATCCAGCCGATACCGACCAGACGATCAGCTGCTGGCCTTCCTCGAGTCGCTCTGAATATGCCGAATGACCGCATGGCCAAGGCCAACGCTCTAAAGCGTGGGCACTGGCCATGCGGCATAATCCTGATCCCGGCATAATACGCCTTATGCCGAATTCGGCATAAAGCATACTGGAACCCCCAGAGGCCGGTGAGGTCGAGCTCTCCAGCGAGGCGCAGCACGAAGCCGATGACGGCCTCGACATCGCCGTGCTCGTCATCATGGAGCCAGAGGGTGCTGTCCTCGGGCGCGTCCTGGCGCACGAGGTCGAAGCCCGCGACCTCCTGATCGTCGGCGTCCTGATCGGTTGCGCGCAGTTCCTCGAACAGCGCGAACTCGCGGGCGGCCTTGTCTGGGCAGCCGACGTCGAGCAGGCACGAGAAATGGGTGAAGTAATCCGCCATGGGGACCTCCTGAATGGGGAAAACCCGGCCGAGAGGCCGGGCACTCGATTGGGATGAAGGGGTGGTTGGGGGCGATCAGCCGGATGGCTCGTCGCCCGCCGCCTGTCGCGCGGCATGGGCGCAGAGCATCTGCCGGTAGAAGCGCCTGCGCGCTGCCCGAAAGCCGCGAACCGCGCGCGTGTCGGGGTGGAGCGCCCTGACCGCCGCCCGAAGGACGGCGTAGGGCGAAGCGGTCGCCGACAGGCCGAGCCGATGATAGGCCGGATCGGTCATCTCAGGTGACCTCGATCACGGGCGAGGCGAGATGCGGATCGACCAGCGTTTCGATCCGCTCGGCCCGGCCCATCCAGGGTTCGGGCCGGATAGCCTTCACCCAGTCGGCGAAACTCGGGATGAAGCCAAGGTCTTCCTTAACATGCTGCTCACCGATCCACCGGGTCGGGATGATGCGTCCGGTCGACAGCGTGAGGGTCTGGCCGAAAATCGTCTCGGCCATGAAGATGCCCTCGGCATGGTGGCGCAGCGCCCGGTGCCGGAAGTCCGCTGTGATCTCCTTGCTCTGGTCGACCAGGCATGCACCGCGATGAAGTCGTCGACCGTGCCGCCCCATTTCTTCACCGAGGACAGGGCGTGGTGATAGGGATGTGCCATCGCCGCCTCCTCAGAAATCATGGGTGTAGAGTTCGGACGAGGTGTACCGCTCGTTGAACTCGAGATGGATGCAGCGGGCCGCGGCGTCGAAGCAGAATTCGCCCCAAGCGCCGTCGTTGTTCTCCCAGCCGCCATGGGTGTCGGAAAGGAAGTCGTAGGCCAGTTGCTCGACGACATCTTCGAGCGAGAGCTGGCGCATCTCGACCTCGGGGTCGTCCCAGGTCAGCGCGGCGTATTCGATTTCGGTGGCGGGGAAATCGACGGCGATCTCACCGGACCATGCGCCGATGCTTTCGATCTGGCCGCTGTCACCGGCGCCGTCAAAGGTCACGGTGACATGGGTGATGCCGGCAGCCATCAGGCCATCGAAGAGGCGGTCCTTGTTGCCGGGGCGCAGCGCTTCGATCCGGGCCGCGCGTTCGGCATGCGCCGCGAAGATCTGCGCCATGTCGACGGTCGGGGGTGCCATCGGCGGCGCGAGGGTAGGTTCAGTCAGGTTCATCGGGTGTCTCCGGTAAGGGGAAGGATCGGAGCCGGGCCGGGCGATCTCTCTCCCCCGGACAAGCTCCAAATCCCCCCTGCCCCTCTCTGTCTCTCGGACCTCACGCAGCAACCTGCAGCGCCCGGGCGGCGAAGGCGCGCCAGAGCGGGTCGACGAGACGCGCATCCAGAAGATCGGCACGCTGGCGCAGCCGAGCCGCCAGATCGGGCTCACCCCAGGCCGATGCGCGGCCCGCTTGCGCGCGCAGCTGGCTTGCCTCGGTCACCACGCCCCGCGCTTCGGCTGCGCTCGTGACCGGGTGGCACCAGGCGACGGCGTGGTCGCTGGCGGCCCCGGCCAGCACCAGGCGCTCGTCGCGGTCAAGGATGGCCAGAAGCTGCGGCGCGGCATCAGGGGCTATCCCCTCGGCGTGGTCGATCGCGTCCTGCATGGCCTCGGCCAGCGTCGCGAAACGGGAGAGGACGAGCGGAACCGCGCGGCCCGACATGAGATCAGCCGGTGCGCGGCGCGACAGGGTCAGGGCGAAGGGGTGGTTGGGGTCGGTGTCGCCCGAGGGAAAATGCGGCGGTACGCCCCGCGCGTAAGCGGTCGGGTGGATGGGCAAGGGCAGGTCGAACATGGGAGTATCTCCGACGGCGCGGGAAGCCTCTCTCCCCGCCTCATCCGTCAAAGACCAAACCGCCGCCCTCTTCCTAGAAGGGGCGGCGGCTGCGGTTCGGAAAGACGCGTCAGAGCTTGCCGAGAGCCCGCAGGCTCAGCTCGGTCCCGGCACCGACGATGATGTGGTCGTGCAGCGTGAGGCCGAGGTACTTGCACCCCTTCTGGATCTCCTTGGTCATGCTGAGATCTGCCTCCGACGGCGTTGGATCGCCGGACGGGTGGTTGTGGATCAGGATCAAGGCGCTGGCGTTCAGCATCAGCGCCCGCTTGATCACCTCGCGCGGATAGACCGGGACATGGTCGACCGTGCCGGTCGAGAGAAGCTCATCGGAGATGATGCGGTTCTTGCGGTCGAGATAGAGGACGTGGAAACACTCGATGGGGCCACGAACGGTGAGCGCGCAATAGTCCATCAACGCCTGCCAGCTGCCGATGACCGGGTTCTGGCTGAGGTAACGGCCGAGGATATCACGGGCTTCGAGGACGATGGTTTCTTCCTGGGGGGTCATGGGGGTTCTCGCTGAAATGCGCAGGCCGAAGCCCCCTGCCCTCTCGGGGCGAGGCCAGTAGCGTGCGTGTGGAAGGGGAGTGCGCGACCGCCGCGCGCGAGGGCGGTCGCGATGTCGGGCCCGGCGTTAGCCGACCCGGTCGAGGAGCTTCTTGGCCCGGCCCTCCATGTCGAGGCGGGCATCCTGCTGGGTCTTGTCGCGCGCAAGCCGCGTGATGCCCTGCACGAAATCGAAGATGCTTTCGGGCGGGCGGCCCTCCTCCATCAGCACCTTCTCGATGATCTTGCCTGATTCGGTCTTCGAGAAGCCGCGCTTGCGCAGGAAGTCATCCCGATCCTCGTCCGTCCGCGCCACGATCTGCTGCCGCGCGGCCTTGATACCGTTCACGAAGCCCTGTGGCGAGGAATTGGCAAACCGCGTCAGCGCCGGTGCCGCCTCATGCGCGAAGCGCGAGGCGGCGTATTTCGAGTGGCGGATGGTGATCTCCTGGAAATCCTCGACGCCCCAAAGGTTCCGGTTCTGGCACACCGCCCGAAGGTAGAAGCTCGCCATGCCAAGGGTTTTCGCGCCCACCTCGGAATTCCAGCAGTAGAAGCCCCGGAAGTAGAGATCGGGGGAGCCGTCGGGCAGCGTACCTGAGGGGCCCATGTTGTCTTTGGGTCTACTGCTTCACTGTCCGCGGCAACGACCACCTGAATGCTAGAACTGGAACCACGATCCATTGCAGGACCGGCGTCAGGCCTGTGCCGAGGATGGGCAGGCGGGGCATGGCCTCACGGTAGGTCCAGCTTTCGCGGACTTCGGTGTTCAGCCATTCCGAGAAGACGGTATAGCCCAGGGCAAACAGGATGGTCGCCCCGGCGACTGCGCCAAAGCGAGCGTGCGGCCAGGCTTTGCGGTCAAGCAGGGCCAGCGACAGAAGCAGGCAGATGCCGCCGATCATCACGTCTCCGACCGTGCAGTGCAGGACGGCATAGGCGATTTCGCCCGGGCTGCCGGTGACCCAGAGTGTGTAAAGCGGCAAGTGCCCGATCTCCCACACCAGGTTGCCCGCCGCCATCGCCGCCAGAAAGCGCAGGATCGTCTGTCTGGCGGCGAATTGAGCGGCGGGCGGGGTCATGGGGCCGTGCTCACCGCGTCGGTCCAACTGGCACCCCCGTCCCGCGACAGGACCAACCGGCCCTTCGCCGACAGGGCCGCCAGGCGCAGTGGATCGACCGAGGTGGTGGCCAGGAACAGAAGATAACCGTCGGGCAGGTCGGTGGCGACCGGCGTGACCTCTCCACCTTTTCCCAGGGTCACCAGACCCTGCGACAGGTCCACCGCCCGGACAACGCCATCCGCCCCGGCATCGACGGTAGAGACGGGGACGCCTTCGATCACCGGCTGCCAGGTGGCACCCCCATCGGGGCTGAGGAAAAGGCCGCCTTCGGTCGCCGCGTAAAGCTGGGCGGCGTCGCCATGGGCGGTGGCGATGTCGATCAGCTTCTCCGGCGCCTCGCCCGTTTCCTCCCAGGTCACCCCGCCATCGGCGCTGCGCTGGACGCGGCGGTCGTGGCCGATGCCGTAGATCACCGACGGATCGGCGCGGCTGACCTCCATGTTGTGAAAGTCGACCGGCCCGTCCAGCCCGTCCGAGACATGGGTCCAGCTTTGCCCGGCATCGTTGGTCTGGATCACCCCCATGTTGCCCCCCGTCGCCGGATGGCCGCTGGCAAAAGCGGTGCCGGGGCTGGTCAGAACCGCGGAATAGCCCATGAAATCGTCCTGCGAACCCCCGAGCCGCGTTGCGGTGCCGCTTTCCAGATCGACCGACCAGAGCCCGTTGTGGGTCGCAAGCGTCAGGCTGTCCGGGCCGCCGGGTCCGGGGCCGATGCCATGGACATGGGTTGCGGACATCAGGTCCGCCAAGGGCAGGCTGTCCTGCGCCATGGCGGGCGTGGCCAGCAGTGCGATCAGGCCAAGGCGAAGCATGTGACGGTCCCCCTTCATGCCGACACCACGAATTCGGTCATCATGCCGGTGGCGAGGTGCGGCATGTGGTGGCAGTGCAGCATCCACCGCGCCGCCTCGCCCGCGTCAAGCGCCACGGTGACCATGCCCATCGGCGGGACATGGACCGTATCGCGCCGCGCCCCGTTCACCGCGCGCCCGTTCAGGGCAACGACTTGGAAGTGATGGCCGTGCAGGTGCATCGGATGGGCCATCATCGACATGTTGTGGAAGGTGAGGGTGACGCGCTCTCCGCTGCGAGCTTCCACCGGGCGATGGGTGCCCCAGCTTTGCCCGTCGATGGTCCAGAGATAGGGCATCATCGACCCGCCCAGCATCAGGGTGTCGCTGCGGTCCACCGGCCGGTCCGCCAGCGGCACCAGCGCGCTGAACTGCGCTTCCTGCGTCAGGTTGCCCGAGAAGGCCGGGTGCGCCTCGTTCGAGACACCTGATATCCGCTCCACCACCGTGCCCTTGCCGGCAAGGATGATTCCGGTCCGCTCGACCGCCCCCTCGCGCAGCGCGAGGATCGGGAAGGCACCTCCCTCAGCCGGCAGGTCCAACTCGATGTCCAGCCGCTGACCCATCGCAAGGCCGAAGCGGCTGCCCGCGACCGGCTGGATCGGGTTCCCGTCCGTGGCCACCGCCCGGCCCTGCAGCGTGCCGGTGTCGATCCAGAACACCGTCGCGGCCGAGCCGTTGATGATCCTCAGAAGCACGCGGCCGCCCTTGTCCACCGCGACGACCTCGGGGTCGTCCAGCGTGCGGTCGTTGGCGAGATAGGCGTCGAAGTTGAAGTCGTTGAGGTCCATTGCCCCCATCGACATGCCGTCCATCATCCCGCCGTCCATCATCCCGGCCATGTCGTGGCCCATCGACCCCATGTCCATGCCGCCCATGTCATGGCCCATCGCGCCCATGTCATGCGCCATGCCGCCCGTGCCGCCGGTGATCTCGGCCAGCACCTCCTCGGCCGGGCGGAAGCTGAGGTCGTGGAGGAGGATCACCACCTCCTGCCGGTCGGCCGCCAGGTCCTCGGCCCGCCGCACGATCAGGGGCGCGGCCAGAAGCTCCATCTCCTGCACCGGAATGTGGGAATGCATCCAGTGCGTGCCGGGGGTGGCGGGAAAGTCGAAGGACCGCCGTTCGCCCGCGGTCAGGGCGGGTTTCGGCATGTCCGGAACGCCGTCCTGCGCATTGGGCGGGATCTGGCCGTGCCAGTGCAGGATGGTCGGCGTGTCGAGTTCGTTGACGAGGTCCAGCCGGAACGCCTCATCCGGGTTCAGGATCAGGCCGGTGGTGCCCTGGTCGTTCAGGATGCCCTTCACGCTGACGGCGCGGCCGCCGATGTCCAGCGTCCGGGTCGTGGCGCGCAACAGGCGAGGGGCGGTTTCGGCCCGCAGGCCGAAGGGAAGAATCAGGGGTGCGGCAAGGGCAGCGCTGGCGGCAAGGAAGCCGCGACGAGAGAGTTTGTGCATGTCAATGCTCCGAAGAAGGCAGGCGCCAACCGCGCCCGGGTCTGAAGGGAAACGGTTCAGACAAGGCCTTTCGGCGGGCGTTCGGACGGGTCAGGGCGTTCCCGCTCGATCAGTCGGGCCACGCGCAAGGGGGCAGTGCGGACGGTGACGAAGGGTGTGGTGACAGCTACAGGTGGGATCAGGATCGCAACGACGGCGCAGAGCTGTTTGCAAGTCTGAGCGGGATGGCCGGAGACGGGCATCTGATGGTCCGTCCCATGCGCCGCATGCATCCCCGCCGCTGCCACCATCGCACAGCCCGACTGCGCCTGGGACGGGGCCAGGGGCGCCAGGATGAGGGCCAGCGAGCAGAGCAGGGCGAAGAGGCGCAGCATTCGATCCGTTTAGCCTTTGCAGCAAGGGTCGCAGCTTTGTTCGAGGGCGGACATGACCAAGATCAAGCCCACCCGCGCTGTTTCACGTCAGGCGGGGACGAACCCGGCCTCGGCCAGCGCTTGACGCACGGTGGCTTCGGGCAGCTTCGTCTCGACCGCGATGGTGCGGGCGGGCAGGTCCGGCTCTACCCGGGCGTCGGCATCGACCGACCGGATCGCGGCGGTGACACCCCGGGCGCAGCCGCCGCAGTTCATGTTGGGGATGTGCAGGTTCAGCATCTTTGTCTCCTTGAGGCCGGAGGGTCCGGCCCATGTTGCCTCAAGATGGGGCTTCCCACCGTGGGAAGGTCAAGCCCCGCCGCGAACGAATTTGCGCACGGGGGTCAAATTTCCGCGCGCCTCAGCCGCAGCGCGTTCAGCACGACCGAGAGGGACGAGGCGCTCATCGCGAAAGCTGCAAAGATCGGGCCGATCAGGATGCCGGTGAAAGGGTAGAGGAGGCCCGCCGCCACGGGGACCCCCGCCGCGTTGTAGATCAGCGCGAAGAACAGGTTCTGCCGGATGTTGCGCATCGTCGCGCGCGACAGTTTCCGCGCGCGGACGATGCCGTCGAGGTTGCCCTTGACCAGCGTGAACCCCGCGCTTTCGATCGCCACGTCGGCCCCGGTGCCCATTGCGATGCCGACATCGGCCTGAGCGAGCGCCGGCGCGTCGTTCACCCCGTCGCCCGCCATCGCCACGCGGTGCCCGGCCTCCTGCAGCTCCTTGATGATGCGGGCCTTGTCCTGCGGCAGGACGTCGGCGCGGATCTCGTCGATGCCAAGGCGGGAGGCCACCGCCTGCGCCGTCCGGGCATTGTCCCCCGTCGCCATGATGATCCGCAGCCCCTGCTCGTGCAGCGCCTTCAGCGCCGCGGGCGTCGTCTCCTTCACCGGGTCGGCGACGCTGACCAGACCCGCCACCGCGCCGTCGAGGACCACGAACATCACCGTCTCGCCCTGGTCGCGGTGGGCGTCGGCCTTGGCCACCAGCGCCTCGCCCGAAAGGCCCATGTCCTGCACCAGCCGCAGGTTGCCCAAGGCGACGGGACGGCCGTCCACGACGCCCTTCACCCCCTTCCCCGTGACCGCCTCGAAGTCGGTTGCCTCCACCATCGCCACGCCGCGTTCCTCGGCCCCGCGCACGATGGCCTCGGCCAGGGGATGCTCCGACCCGCGCTCCAGCGAGGCGGCAAGGCGCAGCACTTCGGCCTCGTCATGCCCCGGCTCCGGTAGGACGGCGATCAGCCGGGGCTTGCCCTCGGTCAGGGTGCCTGTCTTGTCGACGATCAGCGTGTCGACCTTTTCGAACCGCTCCAGCGCCTCGGCATTCTTGATCAGGACCCCGGCCTGCGCGCCGCGTCCCGTGGCGGTCATGATCGACATCGGCGTTGCCAGGCCCAGGGCGCAGGGACAGGCGATGATCAGGACGGCCACCGCTGCGACCAGCCCGTAGGAGAGTGCAGGCTCCGGCCCCCAGACCGCCCAGGCGACGAAGGCCAGGGCGGCGATGGCCATGACCGCCGGGACAAACAGCCCCGCCACATGGTCCGCATACTTCTGGATCGGCGCGCGCGAGCGTTGCGCCTTGGCGACCATCTCGACGATCTGGCTGAGGAGCGTATCCGCCCCCACCCGCGTCGCCCGGATGACCAGCGCGCCGGTGCCGTTGATCGTGGCGCCCGTGACCGTATCCTCCGCCACCTTCTCCACCGGGACGGGTTCCCCCGTGATCATGCTTTCGTCGACTGAGGAGCGGCCTTCCACCACGACCCCGTCCACCGGCACCTTCTCCCCCGGCCTGACCCGCAAATGGTCGCCGACCTGCACCTCCTCCAGCGGCAGTTCGACCTCGCTCCCGTCCCGCCGGATCACCCGCGCGGTCTTGGCCGCAAGGTCCAGAAGCGCCCGGATCGCCTTCCCCGTCCCCTCCCGCGCCTGCAGCTCCATCACCTGGCCGACGAGGACCAGCGTCACGATCACCGCCGCCGCTTCGAAGTAGAGCCCGACATGCCCCATCTCGTCGCGGAAGCCTTCGGGGAAGACATGCGGCGCGAAGACGCCCACTACGCTGAAGCCCCAGGCGGCCAGCACGCCCATCGCGATCAGGCTGAACATGTTCAGCCGCCAGGTCGCGAAGGACACCCAGCCCCGCACCAGGAACGGCCAGCCGCACCAGAGAACCACGATAGACCCCAGCGCCAGTTCGATCCACATCGAGGGGCGTTCGCCGAAGATGTCACGCACCCAGCCAAGGCCCACCAGGGGACCCATCGCCAGCACCAGTAGTGGCACCGTCAGCGCCACGCCCACCCACATCCGCCGGGTGAAGTCCACCAGCTCCGGGTTTGGGCCGTCGTCCAAGACGCTGCTCGCCTCGCGCTGCAGGCCCATGCCGCAGATCGGACAGGAGCCGGGTCCGGTCTGCCGAACCTCCGGGTGCATCGGGCAGGTGTACACCGTCCCGTGCCAGCCCTCGGGCACCGTGTCGAAACTGCCCGCCACCGGCTTTGCCGAAGCGAGGGGCTGGTCCGCCAGCACCAGGGTCATGCCGCACTTCGGGCAGTTTCCCGGCCCGTGCTGGCGAACGTCGGGGTGCATCGGGCAGGTGTAGATGCCATGCGCATGGGCGTGGTGATCGTGGGTCATGGGGCCTCTTTCCGTTATGCCGACCTTGGGCAACTGGTTACCAATGGCGGTCTGGCACATAGGGTGCAGGGACCGCGGTCCACCCGCAATTGATTAAGCCTGCCCCCTTCCACCGTTGGAAGGTCAAGGCCGAAGTTGCGGGTCCCCTGCATCGGTCCCGGTGGCTGCGGCGGAACAGCTCGGCCTGATCGCGGTTGTCCCAGGACCAAGCAAACAAAGGAGACCCGATATGTTCCGCTGCATTTCCCTGATCCTCCCCCTTGCCTGCAGCGCCGGGATGGCCCTGGCGCAAGAGGCCAGCCTTCCCGAAGCCTGCACCAGCGCGGCCGGCGGCATGGAACACGGCATGATGTCCGAGCCGATGAAGATGCCCGAAAGGGCGAGCGAGGCCGCCATGGGCTATGGCAGGGCGATGGACGCGATGCACGGCCCGATGATGACCGCGATGATGATCCCGGACCCCGATCTTGCCTTCGCCTGCGGAATGATCCCGCACCACCAGGGTGCCATCGACATGGCAAAGACCGTCCAGGCCAGCGGCAAGGACGAAGAGATCAAGGCGATGGCGCAGAAGATGATCGACGCGCAGACCAAGGAGATCGAGGAGCTGACCACCTGGATCGAGGCGCACGCCGCCAAGTAGCCCGCGCCGGTCCACGTGGCGAAGGCCCCGACCTGTTGCCATGCGTGTGTCACCGCACCCGGTCAAAGGCACGGGTCTTGCTCCGGTTACGGGTCCTGGGCAGCGCCGCCACCGCCTCGGTGCTGCCCAGCGTCGTCAGGATCGGGCAATCCGGCCGGGTGTCGCCGTGGCAATGTGAGGCGAGGTGCAGGAGCGTGTCGGACATCTCCTTCAGCTCTTGCATCTTCTTCGCCAGCGCGGCGACATGCCCCAGGGCGATCTCCTTCACGCTGGCGGATGCCCGGGTGCGGTCGCGCCAGAGCGTCAGGAGATCGTCGATCTGCTTCACCGTGAAGCCCAGGTCACGGGCACGCCGGACAAAGCGCAGCGTCTGCAGGTCGTTGTCCGAATAGACCCGGTAGCCCGATAGCGCCCGTGTGGCTGGACGGATCAGGCCCGTCTCCTCGTAGTAGCGGATCATCTTGGCCGAGATTCCCGTGGCCTTCGCGATGTCGCCGATGTTCATGGCTGGTCTCCTTCTTGGAGGGATGGTGTCAGCCTGCGCCTTCCCATCGTTGGAAGGTCAAGCCCATTCTGTGCGGGGATCAGAATACGTGGTCCGTAGCCAGAAGCTTCCGCAGCCGAGGCAGCTGCTCGGCTGCCGTGCCCCAGACTGCCTTGCCGTCGACAATGGTGATCGGCGCGATGCGCAGTCCAGTCCGGCGGCGCGCATCGTCGGCGATGCGGGGGTTCGTCAGGTCGCGCTCGATGAAGGGAACGCCTTGTGCCGTCAGCCAGCGCTTCAGCGTGGCGCAATCCGGGCAGGTCGGGGTGGTGTAAATCTCGACATGGGAATGGGACATGACTGCCTCCTTCAGGACAGGGCTTGCGGGGAAAGGGCTTCCCCCGGCGCAACACGCGCCGGGGTGGCAGGGGCAAAGCGCTTCAGTCGCAGCGCGTTGCCGAGGACGAAGACCGAGGACAGCGCCATCGCGCCCGCGGCCAACATCGGCGACAGAAGCGTGCCGTTCAGCGGGTAGAGCACTCCAGCGGCCACAGGGATCAGGGCGGCGTTGTAGGCGAAGGCCCAGAACAGGTTCTGCCGGATGTTGCGCAGCGTGGCCCGCGACAGGCCGATGGCTTTCGGCACGCCGCCGAGGTCGCCGCCCATCAGCACCACGTCGGCGCTTTCGATGGCGACATCGGTGCCGGTTCCGACGGCCAGGCCCACATCCGCCTCGGCCAGCGCCGGGGCATCGTTGATCCCGTCGCCGACGAAGGCCACCTTGCGGCCCCCCTCGCGCAGTGCCTTCAGCGCGGCGACCTTGCCCTCGGGCAGGACCTCGGCAACCACCTCGTCGATCCCCAGCTCTCGTGCGATGGCTTGGGCCGTGCGCCGGTTGTCGCCGGTGATCATCGCGACCTTCAGGCCCAACTTGTGCAGCGCCGCTATGGCCGCGGGGGTCGTCGGCTTGATCGGGTCGGCCACCGCGATCAGTCCCGCGACCTTGCCGTCGATGGCGACGTAAAGCGGGGTCCGCGCGCGGCTTGCCAGCATAGCCGCCGTATCGGCAAAGCCGGTCGTCTCCAGTCCGAGCGAGGTCATGAACCTGTCTGCCCCCACCTCGACCCGCCGGTCGCCCACGCTGGCCCGGATGCCGTAGCCGGGGATTGCCTCAAAGGTGTCAGCTTTGGCCAGGATCAGCCCTTCACTCCGCGCCGCATCGACGATGGCCGTGGCGACCGGATGTTCCGACCCCGCCTCGGCCGCCGCGACCAGCGCCAGCACGTCAGAACGCGAGAAGCCCTCCGCCAGCACAAGGTCGGTCAGGACGGGACGACCCTCGGTCAGCGTCCCGGTCTTGTCCAGCGCGACCACGTTGACCGAAGTCAGGCTCTGCAACGCCTCGCCGTTGCGGAAGAGGACGCCCAGTTCCGCCGCGCGACCCGTGCCGACCATGATCGAGGTCGGCGTGGCCAGGCCCATCGCACAGGGGCAGGCGATGATCAGGACGGCGACGGCGTTGACCAGCGCGAAGGTGATCGCCGGGTCAGGCCCCCAGATCCACCAGACGCCGAAGGTCAGCGCGGCGGCCAGCATCACGGCAGGGACAAACCAGGCCGTGACCTTGTCGACCAGCGCCTGGATCGGCAACTTCGCGCCTTGCGCGCTTTCGACCATGCGGATGATCTGCGACAGCATCATGTCCGCACCCACCTTCTCGGCCCGAAAGGTGAAGCTGCCGGTCTTGTTGATCGTGCCCCCGGTGACGGCTGCGCCTTCACCCTTCTGCACCGGAACCGGCTCGCCCGAGATCATCGCCTCGTCCACGAAGGACGATCCCGTCAGCACCGTGCCGTCCACCGGCACCCGGTCGCCCGGCCGCACCTGGACCACGTCGCCCGGCTGCACCTCGTCCAGTGCCACGTCGATGAACTCCGCCCCGCGCAGGACACGGGCGGTCTTGGCCTGCAGCCCCATCAACCGGCTGATCGCCTCGGACGTGCGGCCTTTGGCCTTGGCCTCCAGGAACCGGCCCAGCAGGACCAGCGTGACGATGACGGCCGAGGCCTCGAAGTAGACGTTGGCCGTGCCCCGCGGCAGCAGCCCCGGCGCGAAGGTCGCCACCACGGAATAGACCCAGGCGGCGGTCGAGCCTAGGACGACCAGCGAGTTCATGTCGGGTGCCAGCCGAAGCAGCGCCGGAACGCCCTTGCGGTAGAAGCGCAGGCCGGGACCAAACTGCACGATCGTCGCCAGCACGAAATACAAAAGGTACAGCGGCGTCCGCCCGACGGTCATCGCCAGCCAGTGGTGCAGCGCGGGGATCAGGTGGCTGCCCATCTCCAGAAGGAAGATCGGCAGGGTCAGCCCGCCCGCGATCAGAAGGTCGCGCTTCAGGCGCCCCTGCTCCTCTTCGCGCGCGGCGGCCTTGTCTGTGGCATCGATCTTCGCGGCCTGCGGCTCATACCCCGCCCCGCGGATCGCGGCCTCGATGGCCCTGGTCATCGCGGGCGAGCCGTCGGTGGCCTGGATCGTCGCACGTTCGGTCGCCAGGTTGACCGAGGCCGACAGCACGCCCGGCACCCCGGCAATCGCCTTCTCCACCCGTAGCACGCAGGAGGCGCAGGTCATGCCCTCGATCCCGACCTCCAGCGACGCGGCCTCGACGTCGTAGCCGCTGCCGCGGATCGCCGCGACGACCGCCTCGCGCACGGGGGCGCCGTCGTAGCGGATCTCGGCGCGCTCCGTCGCCAGGTTGACCGAGGCCGAGGCCACGCCGGGCACCTTGGCGATGGCCTTCTCGACCCGCGCCACGCAAGAGGCGCAGGTCATGCCGGTGATGCCGAGGCTGTCGTGGAGTGTCGGGGACGGGGTGTCGATGACGTCCTTCATGGTGGGAATCCTTTCGATGCGAGATGCGTCGAATCGGGTTCTGGGGCTTCCAACGATGTCAGGGTCAAGCGGCTTCTTGCGGCCCTGTCCGGCAAAGGAAACGGGCCGGGAAATGGTTCCCGGCCCGTTCCGTCACCAGATTGTCCGATGGGATCAAGCGGCGGTGTAACCCGCCTCCGCCACCGCGGCCTTGATGGCCTCAGGCTTGGCCGAAGTCTCGATCCGCACGCTGCGGGCGGGAACGTCGGTCACGACTTCAGCCGCCGGATCGACGGATTTGATCGCCGCCGTCACCCGGGGTGGAGCGGGCAGCCCCAAAGGGGCAACACGGCCCGGACTGACGCGGGGTTGCGCGCAGGCAACCGAACGGGATTAGGGGATTGGCAGTCGAAGGGATGGCCCAGGAGACAGCGATGCGCGGGGAGCCCATACCAGACCCTGTCACCCTGCCCTTCGGAACAGCCTGACCCCCCATCCAGCACCCCCCCCGGCGGCGAAGACGGCGATCACCAGCCTTTGCCACCCCTGCCCTTGCCTTCCGGGAGTTGCGGCACCCTGCCGCGACGGGCTATCGATACAGGGACATTCAGGACACGGACTGCATCAATGGCTGATTACGATCTCGAGGCACTGTCGCTCGGCGAGCTGAAGAAAATGCAGAAGGACGTCGCCAAGGCGATTTCCACATTCGAGGATCGGCAGAAGGCGGAAGCACGCGCCAAGGTGGAAGCTCTCGCCCGGGATCTGGGCTACTCCCTGGCCGAACTTGTCAGCACCGAGACCAAATCCTCCCGTGCGCCTGCCTCGGCGAAATACCGGCACCCTCAGAACCCGGCGCTCACCTGGTCCGGTCGTGGGCGCAAGCCGCAGTGGTTCGTGGACGCGTTGGAGGCGGGGAAAACTGCGAGCGACCTAGCCATAAGCTGAGGCTGCTCTTCCTCCAATGCTTTGTGCTCAGCATTAGGGGAAGAGCAGCTGCCATTACAAAGCTCTGCCAAGCATCCGAATACAGCCTCGCTAGATATAGTATTTAAATGGCTGCGGTCCGCCCTCCCGCGCCGAACCCATTACAAGGATGTCGCCGACCATCTTCGCGAAGCGAACCGTTACCGGTAGGCCGTCGTTGAAGTTACACGAGTTGTAGTTAATCTTTGTCAGTCCCATGATGTCAGAAAGAACCGTCCGCATATCTGGTTGACGATGCTTTGAGCGCAAGATCGTCACCATAAGCGGGTTGGGTGTTTCAGGCCCGATATACGTATCCAGCTGTGGGACGTAGCCGCTCGTCCAGAGGTAGGCGTTCCTTTCGTCTAAATTTAGGGCTGTTCCCCTGATCACGGGGTAGTCGCCTGCACGGAAGAGCTTTGCGTCACCACCCGTTGGCTTGATCCGAACGCCGACGACATTCGTCCCCTTCGGCGCCGCGCGACAGAACGCATTCCACTCCTCATCGTTGAATGACGCCTGCCCATGGATGAAGAGCTCCTTGGGCGGTTCGGAATGCAGGTCCCGATACGCTTCGATCACAGTTCCTATCCGTCACCAGCTTCAGGAGCAGGAGCGTCAGCGCGACGTCCGGCGAACGCCCGATGGCCTCGCGTAGCGCCAAGGTCCGGTGGGCGGTCAGTTCCATGACCAGCCGCTCGGGCAGCGGCTTCAGCGCGCCGTCGTCTTCCTCCTCGGACGCATCCGCGCCGATCGGCTGACCACCCGAAGTGATGACAGTGCCGCCGACAGAGGTCCCCGAGGGTTTCCAGCTGGAAACACCGACATCACCCCCCTGCCCCATGGCATCCGCACCATCACTATCCTGGACCGCGGTCTCCTCGCGCGGCTCGTCCTCGGGCCGGACATAGCCGCGATACACCGCGAAACTACCGTCCCGATCCAGCGTGACGAAGACGCCCGCGCGCGCGATCTCGACCGGATCGTAGATCAGCGGCCGCTGCTCAAGCGCTTCCATCGCCGTCTCGAGCTGACCAAGCCGGGCATCGATCTCCTCGGGGTATTCGTCCTGGCCGGAGTATTCCTCTTCCAGCGCACGATACTCGGCAAGGAGCGAGGCGTGGGCCGCGCTTTCTTCGTCGGTCATCGGCGCGGGATCACCGGCCAGACGCCGCAGACCGTGGCTATAGCCATAGGGCAGGTCGGTCGCGACCTCGATCCACTTCCAGCCCTCGGAGACCAGAGCCTCGGCTTCGGCCTGAAGCTTCTCGGCGACCAGCCGATCAAGCAGGGCAGGGGCCTCCAGCCAACCGCCGTCATCGCCCTGGAAGAGATCGCGCAGCACGACACCGCCCGCCGCCTCATAGGCATCGATACCGACGAAAACCGCGCGACGATCCGATGCCCGGACCGAGGTTTCCGTCAGCATGCGGCGGATGGCGTAGGGTTCCTTGTTCCAAGAGTTCTTCACAGCCTCCCAGACCTGTTCCTGACGCGCATGGTCCGGGTTCACCGTGAACGCCATCAGTTGCTCGAGCGTCATGCAGTCCTCGGCATAGACCTCGAGCAGGGCAGGGGCCACAGATGCGAGCTTCAGGCGCTGCTTCACGATCTGCGGGGTCACGAAGAAGGCTGCCGCAATCGCTTCCTCCCCCTGACCCTTTTCGCGCAGAGCCTGGAATGCGCGGAACTGGTCGAGCGGATGCAGGGCAACGCGCTGCATGTTTTCCGCCAGCGAGTCGTCCTCGGCGAGAATCGCCGACGCAGCATCCCGCACGATGCAGGGGACCGGCGCGGTCTTCGCCAGCCGCTTTTGCTTCACCAAGAGCGACAGTGCCTGGAAGCGACGACCGCCGGCCGGGATCTCGAACGTTCCGGTCTCGACCCCGTCGGCATCACGCACGGACCGGACGTTCAGACTCTGCAGGAGGCCGCGGCGGGCGATATCCTCGGCCAGTTCCTCGACCGAGACGCCGGCCTTGATGCGCCGGACGTTGGACTGGCTCAGCACGAGCTTGTTGAAGGGGATGTCCCGCGACGGGGACAGGACGACGTTCTGGGCAACTTTCGCCATCAGATCTTCTCCACGACGGGCGCCGGAAGCCACTCTCCCGATCTCACTTCCCGTCATCCCTCAAACCCCCAACCTTTCCCTCTGTTCGTTCATCGTCTCGCGACCTGTCATGTAGTTCACAGCTGTGAACTCTCGTCCCGCTCGAGCCAGTTCACAGCTGTGAACATTATGCCGCGGTTCGCCGGGACATCAGCGCCATGATCATCGGCCCGCAAGAGAACTCGCCCGCTGCCGCCTTCGATGTCAGCGCGCGGAGGTAGCCACCGGGCGATCGGATGTCGGCAAAGCGTTCCAGCATGGCCACAACTACGATGGATGCCTGCTCAGGGCCCATGAACCGTTGTGCTTCTTCCCAAGCGGACGCACTGATCCCCATGGCCGGCCGCACATGGCAAGCGGCGTCGAAAAGCTGATGCCAGTGGCGGATATCGCCCTGGTAGAAGGTTTTAAGCGACGGACAGCCCGCGATCACCAGATGGAGCGGAATCTTTGGCACGCGTCTTGTGTCCGCTTCTTCCACGTCATCAACAAGTGCATCCGTTTCAGGATCTGGCGTGCCGGCCGCCGCCCCGCCTTGTTCTAAGGCAGGTTCAAGATCTATAGATTCTTCATTTGAATTATGATGATGGCGCTCAAACTGGGCACCATTGGTGTTCATTTCTTCTGTTTTAGGCCCATCAATGACGTTGCGTGCATGATCAAGAAGGGCTTCGAGGTTGATCCGATATGCGGAGAGCTCTTCAAGCGTGAGCTTGCGGCGCAGGGCGCGCGCTGTGAGGACAGCCTTGTCGCGAAACTGATCCCATAGGCCAAGGCCTGGCTGGATTTCCTCTCCAAACTCCGCGAGGGCAGCGAGATCGCGCCGCATCAGGCTCACGACCTCCCGCAGTCGCCGCACACGGTCCTCGGCCTCACGCACGGCCTCTGCGGCCCGTGTAATCTCCTCGGTCCGACAGTAGAGCGGCGACAGGTCGAACCCAAAAGCCACGCGCTCTTCGCCGTGCTTGCGGACATATCGCTTCCCGTTGGGGCTATCGCGCCGCATGAGCAAGCCTGCCTCGACAAGGCGCGCCAAGTGTCGGCGCATGGTGGAGCAGGGCATGCCGTTCAGGCGCTCGCAGATCGCCTTGTTGGACGGGAAGACGACCATTTCAGCGTTCCCGCCAAGCGCATCGTCCGGGAAGAAGCTGAGTAGACCCTGCATGACCGTCAGATCACGTTCCGTGACCCCAAAGGCCGCTTGCGCCTTGGACAGTTCGCGCAGGAGTTCCCACTTGTTGATGGGCTTGCCCGGAACAGACGCCTCAGGTCGCTCGACCGCGCGCAGATGGGCGTGCGAGATCGGCCGCATAAACGGCGAAATCGGTGTGTACTCCATGATGTCAGTTCACGAAGGCGTAGAAAGACCGTTCCGCGAATCACATATGACTTGCGGTTTGCGCGCTGGCCCACTACCTTGAAGGTGCTAAGATCAAAGTTGGGGTCTCGTGGAGCGCAAGCTTTGCGGGACCTTTTCTTTAGCCTGTACCGTGCCTCCTTTTTGTTGCTGCTCTGCCTTTCTTCATGTCTCGCGTCTCCAGCGATCATGAAGCTCGTCGAGGACGTCCTGCGCACGGGCGTCGAGCCACTGCGCAAAGGCATCGTCCACATCCGTAAGGTCCAGCCTGACCGTCCGAGCCGACCGCTTTATGGCGCCCGCAGGCGCGCCATCGATCAAAAGAGGCGTCGCTTTGGGTCTCGGCTTCCTGCCAAGAGAAGGACCAGTGGTCTTCTTCACATGGCGGACAACGGCTTCAAATGCCGCGACCGAAGGATCAAGCTGGGGCTCCTCTTCGGCCTGTTCGACTGCAGCCGCTTTGCCTCGGGCATCACTTGCAACACGGCAAAGCTCGTCCATGCCCATGCCGGTATTGGAGAGTTCCTTCGCCAACGATTCCCATCTGGGGCGCCCGATTCCATGAGCCGGTCCAATCGCACGGGCCAAGTCGGTCCCGATCGACTTGGCAACCGAGATCGACATCGACACAGCAGAACGGGTCACATTCAGCACTTCGGCAATCTGAGCCTGCGAACCAAAGCCGCTGGCGAGCAGCTCCTGGGCGAAGAGGGCGCGTTCGATATAGCTCAGATCGCGCCTTCCAGTGTTTTCGGAAACCTGGGCACGCAGCGCGGCCGTGTCGTCCAGGTTCGCGATAAGCGCTCGAACCTTCTTGACCTTGTCGGAGGCACGAATGGCCTCAAGACGGCGGCGTCCATAGACGAGTAGATAGCGATTGGTCTCGGCCGGGTGACGCCTTACGAGAATGGGGACGGTCTGGCCGTTCTGCTCGATCGACGCACGCAGATCATCCACATCCTTGGGGTCGAGGCGATCCGAATACCTCTCGTCCTCGATCTCGACCGGGTCGAGTTCCCAGACATGATGGGCATCTACGGCATCACGCGCGGAGCGCAGGGCCCGATTGCTTGACATCATGCTGCCCGGGGCGGGGGGCGTCCCCGCTGCTGCCAGACTGTCGAGCATGGACATGCGCTTTTTCTTGCTATCGGTCATCAGCGCCCCCACGTCCTCTGAATGAGCTGGGCAATCTCATCGTTGACGGCATTCAGACTTTCGACTGCCCGGTCATAGGTTGTCCGGGTGAAGGCGCTCCGTTCGACCTCGTACAGGGTCTGCTTTGTCAGGCCGGCATCCGAGATGGCCGTCGACTTGAGCATCGGTGCGTTCAATACCTTGTCTCCGTACATAGTTCGCAGGAAGGCAACGATGCGATTCTGTGGTGCATCCGTCGGCTCGTAGCGGGTCAAGAGATAGCGCATCCAGTCATGCGACATGTCGGCTCCGCTATCGGCGATGACATCCATGAGGTCGGCCGTCATCCTGAGGAACTGGCTCATCGACATCACGTCGAGCATCTCGGGATGGATCGTCACCAGAACGCCCGTCGCGGCAGACAGCGCCGACATGGTCAAGAACCCGAGCTGCGGAGGACAGTCGATAACGACGACATCGTACCGATCATCGACCTGCGCCAGAGCTTCCTTCACGCGGAAGAAGAACAAGCCCGCGTTGCCGCGAGACAGTGCCCGCGGCGTTTCGTGCTCGAACTCCATGAGTTCGAGGTTTCCGGGAATCAGATCCAAGTTTGGTATGTAGGTCTTGCGGATGACCTGGGAGATCGGAACAGGATCTTCGTAGCGGATCGCATCGTAGAGCGTGCCGCCGTCAAGCAGGTCAAATTCCGGCTGAACCCCGTGCAAGGCCGTGAGCGAGGCCTGCGGATCAAGGTCGATCGCCAAGACACGGTACCCCTTGAGGGCCAACCTTTGAGCAAGATGCGCCGAGGAGGTTGTCTTGCCGCTTCCACCTTTGAAGTTCATTACCCCGATGATCTGAAGATGGTCTCCAGCACGACGACCAGGCAGGTAATCTCCCGGCTTGCGAGCCGTTTTCTCCAGCAGTATCCGTAAGTTATGAATATCTTCGGCCGAGTAGTGCCTCCTGTTCCCCGATGAGACTTCGGGCGACGGCCCCTTGCCATCAAGGTGAAGCTTTCTGAGGTATGAGTCGTTGACGCCCAGCAGAGCAGCAGCTTCACCTGAGGTGAATTTGCGCATAGTCTTAGAAGCGTCGGGCGGGAACAGGCTCTCACGCTGCGAATGCAGTTGCGCCGCCAGCAACTCAGAGTGCTGACGGATCACAGCGTTCAGGTCTTCCGGTGTCTCGGCTCTGCTCATCTGCCCTCTCGCGTCCGTGGCGTGTTCACGGATTTCGGCGTTTAGTCGCCCTTTTCCGTGACTATTGCCGGAGGACTCAGATTCGTGCAAGACCTTTCTAAATCTGGTGTCAGCCGCTGCGGGACGCACAAGAGTAGCTCGGGTACGGGTACAAGCTTGTCGGCGCAACCCATTTGATATACATTACAAAACGTAGATCAACGCAGGAGGTCACGATGCAGGTCGCAAAATGGGGCAACTCGCTCGCCGTCCGCTTGCCCGCGGAGCTTGTCCGGGAACTTGGCCTCAAGGAAGGCGATCAGATCGATCTGGTCAAGGACGACGGCCAGGTCAGAGTCCGTCGTCTGGCGCGCGCGGATGAGGTGCTTACGGGTCTGCGCCGCTTCCGGGGCAAGCTGCCCGCTGCAGAGCGCCTGAGCCGCGATGACGCGCATGAGCGCTGAGTTCGCGGACACGAATGTCGTTCTTTACCTGCTCGACGATGGCCCAAAGGCCGATCGCGCCGAGATTATCCTGGGGCAGGGGCCCCGGATCAGCGTTCAGGTCCTAAACGAGACGCTGGTGAACTGTCGCCGCAAGGCTGGCCTAAGCTGGGAAGAAGCAGGGGCGTTTCTCGAAGGAGTGCGTGCTTTGTGCCCCGTCGAAGACCTGACCCTCCAGACCCATGACGTCGGCCGTGCCTTGGCGGAACGCTACGGCTTCTCGATCTACGACGCGATGATCGTGGCCAGCGCTTTGGTTGCGGGCTGCACCACGCTGTGGAGCGAGGACATGCAAGATGGCCTGCTGGTCGAAGGCCAGCTTCGCATCATCAACCCCTTTGCGTGAGCAGAGAGTTTCTGAGCATGGCGCTGGCCAAAGCCTTGAAATCCTTCCATGTCGTGGAGCACTTGCAAGGTATCTCGACTACGCAAGCAGCCCCAGCCTCTCAGCCCTCTCCAGCAGCATCTTCACCGAGGAGGGTTGCCAGCTTGTCCGCCCGCGGGGCGTACGCTCGCGCATCGCTTCCAGTCGAGTGCAGATCGCCTGAAGTGTGATGTCGGGGTCCGCGCCCTTGATGGCGGCGACGATGGCGGGCAGGCGGTCGTCGGTTTCGCGGCGGCCGGCGCGGTCCAGTACCGTGGGCGGTAGGAAGCCGTCCCGCACATAGGCGTTGACTGCGCGCAAAAGGCGGCTTTGCGTCCATTGGCGCTCGCGGGGCAGGGGGCCGTTGACGATGCGCAGCACGTCTTCCCAGGCCATGTCGGGCCGCAGGCGTCGCACATGGGGCACCCAGTCCTGCGCCGTCTCGTTCAGGCGTTCCATGTAGCCGTCCTGCCGCGCCAGCCGGACCTTGCGCAGCGCCGCCGGATCACGTGCGCGCAGGCCCGGGTTACCGCCGACCCTGCCTTTGGTCCGTGCGCTGGCCAGTCCGGCCTTGGTGCGTTCGCGGATCAGGGCGCGCTCGAACTCAGCGGCGGCGCCCAGAACCTGGAGAGTGAATTTGCCCTGCGGGGAGGACGTGTCGATCGGGTCCATGAGCGAGCGGAAGAAGGCGCCCTTGGCTTCCAGCCGCTCGATCACCTCCAGCAGATGCGAGAGGGATCGCGCGAGACGGTCGATCCGCACGACGACCAGCGTGTCGCCCTTGCCGATGCGTTCCAACACCCGCGCAAGCACCGGTCGCGCACGATTGCCGCCCGAGGCCTGCTCCTCGTAGATCTCGACGCAGCCCGCGGATTTCAGGGCCTGCGACTGGGGCAGGGGGGTCGTCTAATCGCATCACATACTGCAAGCCCTTTCTATCGTGGTCAGGCAGATTGCCACCGATGATCAGCACAAATGATCGTGGAGGCGCACCGTAATACGTTTGCCGGAGCAGGGTCGTCTTCGCGGTCGACACCTTGGTCGCCGCATGATTGGTGTTCGCGGGTGGGCCTTCCTATGTCTGATCCGCACTCAGCTGAGGTGTCAGCGGTGCATCCCCCTGCACGAAAGGCCCGACCTACGTCCCGGCAGGGACGCTTCGGCGCGCTCAAGGCCCGAGCGCTATTCCTTTGGTCTCATGCAGCTGGCTTCAAGCCTCGGTCGAACAGAGTGCCGTCCCTGAGCATTGCATGCATCGTGACCGCCAGCTTCCGTGCCAATGCGACGGCTGCGCGCTTGAAGCCGATGCGCTCCCTGAGCTTCAGCCCCCAGGTCCGCAGATCACTTTCAGCCGAACTGCGGGTAAGAATGACGGATGCAGCCTCGTAGAGCAGGCCCCGGAGGTGATGATCGCCCCGGCGGGAGATGTGGCCCTTGTAGTCGATCTCACCGGACTGATATCGCCGGGTCGTCAGACCGACCCAAGCGCCGACGGATCGGGACTTCCGGAAGTTGTCTGGACTTTCGATGGCGGTGACAAACGAGGTCGCGGTGATCGCACCCACTCCCGGGATCGACATCAAGATCCGACAGCCATCGTTCTGTCGGGCTTCTGCGGAGATCTGGCGCGCAAGTCGGGCGGCCTGCAGACGGGTTGCGCACCAGGCGTCGAGCATTGGCAGTAGGATTTCGGACAGCTTCGGCTGATCGGAAAGGAGGCGGCGCACATGTCCTTCGAAGGTGCTCCCCTTGCCAGCAGGAATGAGCAGGCCGAAGGTCTTCATGAAACCTCTGATATGATTGGAAAGATCAACCGTGATCCTGACCAGTCGGCTCCTGGCGGCGATCAGGGTCCGCGCCAGCATGCTATCAAAGCCTTTCACCCTCACTTCCCGGAAAAAGCCTATCTCAGCCAGATGTGCCAAACCGTCGGCATCGTTCGCGTCGGTCTTGTTCGGCGCCATGTCGAGGGCCGACTTGGCGTGACGGGCATCGATACAGACCGCAGGCAAGCCCTCGGCTCGGAGGGCGTGATAGAACCAGACCGAAAGTGGGCCGGTCTCGAACACAATCCGATCGACCCTTGGTGCCCGCTTGCGCACCAGTTGCGCAATCACCGCGGGGTCAGAGACGCATTTTCCGCGCCAGACACGCTCCCCGCCCCGCCGGATCGACACAGCGGTCTCTTTCATCGAAACGTCCAGACCGATATATTCCTTCATGGCTGTTCTCCATCAGATGTTTGGGCCCGGCGTCCAGTCGAGAGCCCGTACCTTCATCATATCGGGGAACAGCCACCCTCCCAGCCTTGCTGAGGTTCAGGGGACCGAGGGCCCGCGATTACCCCATGTCTGATCCTCGGTCGAGACGCGCGCGTAGCCGATCAGGGGCATAAAATCAGGCCATTTGCAGTTTCATATATCAGCAATAAACGACCGATTGGCGAAGAGGGTGGCGGATCAGTTGTCTCATCCGACTCAACCATCTCAAGCTTACAGCGTGGATGCGCCTTGACATGATCAAGCCAAGCCCACATCTATCTAGCCAGATAGCTAGCTAGTTGGTGCACAATGTGGACTGTTCAGGATGCAAAAAACAAGTTCAGCGCGGTTGTCGATGCGGCGTTGGCGGGAACGCCGCAAGAGGTCACGCGGCGTGGCAAACCTGCAGTGGTCATCCTGTCTGCGGATGAGTATCGCAGGCTGGTTGAGGGCGCTGTAAAGGCGCGAGAGAGCTTTGCAGAGCATCTGATGGCCTTTCCCGGTGGGGATGTCCCGCGCGCCACCGCCGTCCCGCGTGACGTAAGCTTCTGATGTACATTCTCGACACCAACGTCATCTCAGCCGTGCGACGTCCAGACCGCGCACCCCAAGTGGCAGCCTGGTTGCGCGGAAAGGCTGAACAGGACCTTTTCCTGAGTGTCATCACGTTGGGCGAAGTCGAGCGCGGCATTCGCCAGCAGGAGGCGCGAGACCCTGCGTTTGCAAATGACCTTCGCACTTGGCTTGATAAGACTGTCTTATTGTTTTCGGACCGGCTTCTCGCTTTTGAGGCCGAGGATGCGCGAATCTGGGGAAGGCTGTCAGCCGAGATCGGCCACAACGGCGCTGATCTGATGATCGCCGCATCAGCGCTGCGCCACGGCGCGATCGTCGTGACCGGGAATGTCAGTGACTTTACGTCGACCGGGGCTGCTGTTGAGAACCCGTTCTAGACGTCCTACAGATTTAGAGAGGGCAGGGGCCTACAGCCCTGCCGCCTTGGTCAGGTTCACCCGGAACCTGTCGCGACGACGCTGATAGCGCCGGGTCATTTCGGCCGAGGCGTGGCCAAGCTGCTTCTGAACATAGCGCTCGTCGACCTCGGCGCTGCTGGCAAGGCCTGCGCGGAGGGAATGGCCGGAGTAGAGCGCCAGCCGCTCAGCCTTGGACAGCTCGGGGCGCAGACCGGCGTCTTCGACGGTCTGCTTGATCAGCCGGGCAACATGTTTGTCGGAGAGCCGCGCGCCGGTTGCCTTGAGCCCGTTGCGGCTGACCGCAACGAAGAGCGGGCCGAAGTCGATGCGGGCATAATGCAGCCATTGGGTCAGGGCATGCACCGGACAGGTCTGATCGGATGAGCCGCGGGCAATCTCCACCTCCCGCCACCCGGTCTTGCCTCGCAGGGTGAGAAGCACGCCACCCTCCAGGATCTCGGCCCATCCGCCGCCATCGGGCGTGTCGTCTTTGCCGTGGTCCAAGCTGACGATCTCTGACCGGCGCAGGCCACCGGCGAAGCCGATCAGCAGCATCGCCCGGTCGCGCAAGCCCCGCAAGTCATGGGGCAGGGTGTCCAGCATGTCGCGCAGATCTTCCGGCAAGATCGCCTCCTTTTGCACCGGCGGCCGCGCATGCTTGCGGCGGATGCCGGCCAGGACAGAGGCAATGTGACGGTCCTTGCGGTCCAGAGGATGGCCGCGCTGCGCATAGGCCCAGCCCAGGCCAGAAAGGCGGCGTTCGATTGAGGCGACCGAGAGCGTGGCAACCCTTCCCTGCGGCGCCGCCAGATCGGCGATGTAGAGGCCGATGAGCTCTGGCGACGGGGGCAGGGGGTCGGCCCCCCGCATCCGGCACCAGCGCGCGAACTGGGCCCAGTCCTTGGCATAGGCCTTCAGCGTGTTCTCCGACGCGGCATGGCGGGCATAGTCCCGTGCGGTCTCGACCAGCCGATCGAGGGCGCCGGAGCTTGCGATATGCCCGGGAAGGGAAAGGGCGTCTTCCGTCGGTGCAAGGCGCTCTTCCCCTTCACGGGGATCAGGACGTGACGGCGGCGCGATGGCAGATATCTGTGTCGGTCTGCCGGAGTTATTGAGACTTCGGTCCATTTGTTTTCAATGGTTTGCCTGCGTCGCATTTCTGAGACTGA
>NZ_JABUHN010000023.1 GCF_013328815.1 Tabrizicola fusiformis | reverse complement strand
TACGACCGCTGCCCGATCCTCTTCCTCTCCGCCTGCGCCCTCGCCGCGACTGTCATCTATTGGTTGTGAGTCCTGACCCTAGTATCTGCTCTCTCACCCTGTTCAGCTTGGACTGTAGAACAAAAGAATATCCGAAATTTTTAAACCAGAGACCATATGCAGCAGTCAGATATCCCACACGCAACGCATCCTCGTTGGCGAAGACGGGCATCGAATATTCAATCTTGATCTCAGAGGGTTTTGGATTGCGCCAGTAAGCATCAAAGTCCGTTGGGTTGGAGCGTTCTCGGTCCGTGTAAAACTCAAGCGCCCCATCATCACCAAGATACATTGAGCCATTCAGTTTTCGCCCGTTCGCGATGATCCTAGCTTTCTGCTTTTTTGGATCTTTCGGAAATGGCGCACCGCCCTCGTTCAGCTCTATCCAATCGACGAGCCACTTTGTTTGCCTGTGTCCAAATGTGCTATTGCATCTCTTGCAAAGGAACGTCGTATGTTTTCCTCCGATTGAACAAGGTATTATGTGCTCTTCGCTAATCGCATTGTCTGCATCGGCACTTCCAAAGTTTTCAATGGGGAGGTCTCGAAGGCACGTTGGACATCTAAATCGACCCAAGAGGTCAGCATCAAAGCGCGCCAGTTCCTGGGTTATTTCATAAAGGTAGTCGTTCTTTGTCATCCGAGACACTCATTTGGCAAAGCAGGCTTCTTTGATCTTAGCGTTGTTATCTACGAATGTCCTCCGGGCTGTTCATCGGAATTTGCAAGGCCGACTTTCTGCGCATAGCTGCCGCTTGCGCTCGACGCAGTATCTGTGGTTGTGGGCTCATACCGGCCATGAACGGCCGGCAGCCTCTGCCCGCACATGCCCCTACCGGCCCCGCCTACCCCTCACCCCCACTCCCCCTCAAAATCCCGCGGCACCAGCACATGCTCTGGCCCTAGATCACTCGCTTTCTGTGCCCCGCAGAGGGCCATGGAGGTGTCGAGTTCGGCGTGGATGATCTCCAGCGCCTTGGTCACTCCGGCCTGACCCATCGCGCCCAGACCGTGCAGGTAGCTGCGGCCGATGAAGGTGCCTTTGGCTCCCAGCGCCAGTGCCTTCAGCACGTCCTGGCCCGAGCGGATGCCGCTATCAAGGAACACCTCGGTCCGGTCGCCCACGGCGCGCACCACTTGCGGCAGCACGCGGATGGTGGAGAGGGCGCCGTCCAGCTGCCGCCCGCCGTGGTTCGACACGATCACCGCATCGGCGCCGGTGTCGGCGGCCAGCCTTGCGTCCTCGGCGTCCAGTATCCCCTTCAGGATCAGCTTGCCGCCCCATTGATCGCGGATGCGGCGCACCTTGGCCCAGTCAAGGCAGGGGTCAAGCTGTTCATTGGTCCAGCGGGTCAGGCTGACCAGATCGTCCACCCCCTTCACATGGCCGACGATGTTGCCAAAGCTGCGGCGCGGCGTGCCCAGCATTCCCAAGGACCAGCGCGGTTTGGTCATCATGTTCAGGATGTTGGGCAGGGTCAGCCGGGGCGGCGAGGTCAGCCCGTTCTTGATGTCCTTGTGCCGCTGCCCAAGGATTTGCAGGTCCAGCGTCAGCACAAGGGCGGAACATTTCGCCGCCCGCGCCCGCTCGATCAGGGCATCGACGTAATCTTCGTCCTGCATCACATAAAGCTGAAACCAGAAGGGCACGGGGCTGTGCGCCGCCACATCCTCGATTGAACAGATCGACATGGTGGAGAGCGTGAAGGGCACGCCAAAGGCGGCGGCAGCCCGCGCCGCCTTGATCTCGCCATCGGCGCATTGCATCCCGCAAGAGCCGACGGGCGAAAGGGCCACCGGCATCGCCACCGGCTGGCCGATCATCGTGCCGGCGGTGCTGCGCCCGCTGAGGTCACGGGCAACGCGCTGCCGCAGGCGGATTCGGGCGAAATCGGCGGTGTTGTCGCGGAAGGTCTGTTCAGTATAGCTGCCGCTTTCGCAATAATCCCAGAACATCTTTGGCACGCGCCTGCGGTGCAGGCGTTTGAGGTCTTCGATACAGGTGATGGCGGGCATGGCGTGTTCCTGAGGACTGGCTGTGGCAACCTGCCAATCCGGGCCGCGCTGCGCAAGGTGCAGGCTAAAGCGCCTCGACCTGCCCGATCAGCGCCGCCTGCCCGTGCCGCTGCCCCTTGGTATCGCAGACCGTCCACAGCACTGTCTGCGCGATACGGAACTGCCGCCCGGTTGCGGAAACGCGGATGCCTTCATAGCCGTCCACCCAGCCCTTTTGCAGCGCGGCCTGCAACAGCCGGGTCCGGTCTGTCTGCACATCGGCATTATCTGCGGCGGAGTGGCGCGAGGGCAGGCGGGTAAATGTGTCCCAATCCATCTCCCACAGGGCCAGCGCCGCCGCATTGCCATAGCGAAAGACCGGATCGGCCCCGGTGCCATGCGAGACCAGCGGTTGCGGCAGGGTCCAAAGTGCCTCTGCTGGGGCGCCTGCGCAAAGTGGCCGCCCCAGCAGGCGTTGAAAGCTGTCGGCCAGCAGCACGCAATAGGCGGCAACCTCGGGGTGGCGGAACGGCTCCACCGGGATCAGGCGCGGTGGGCGCCTGCGGCCAGGGTGGCGACAAAAGCCAGAACCTCTTCCACCGGCTTGCCCGTGGCGATTTCCTTGACGATGGCCGAGCCGACGACGCAACCATCGGCCACCCCGGCAATCGTCTCCGCCGCTTCGGGCGTGTTGATGCCAAAGCCCACGATCACCGGCAGGTCGGTGGAGCGTTTGATGCGCGCCACTTCCGGCCCGACCTCATCCGCCTGCGCCGCCGCCGCGCCGGTGATGCCGGTGACCGAGACGTAATAGACAAAGCCCGAGGTGTTTTGCAGCACCTTCGGCAGCCGCTTGGCATCGGTGGTGGGGGTGGCCAGCCGGATGAAGTTCAGCCCGGCCTTTTGTGCCGGAATGCAGAGTTCGGCATCCTCTTCCGGCGGCAGGTCCACCACGATCAGCCCGTCGATGCCCGCGGCAAGCGCATCGGCGATGAAACGGTCCACGCCGCGAGAATAGATCGGGTTGTAATAGCCCATCAGCACGATAGGCGTCACCGCATCGCCAGCGCGGAAATCGCGGACCATCTGAAGCGTCTGGTCCACCGTCATGCCGCCTTCCAGTGCGCGCTGGCCAGCGGCCTGAATGGTGGGGCCATCGGCCATCGGATCGGTGAAGGGCAGGCCCAGTTCGATGATGTCCACACCGGCGCCGGGAAGCCCCTTCATCACCGACAGAGCGCGCGGCACATCCGGGTCACCCGCCATGATATACGACACGAAAGCCTTTTTCCCCGAGGCCCGCAGCCGCGCGAAAGTGTCGTCGATTCTGGTCATGGCCCGCCCGTCCCTGAAAGCTCTTTGGCGCGGTTTGCACGGGCAGGGGGCGAAAATCAATGGTGGATCGCTGCGGCACCCGCCCCTGCGGTTGACAAAACCCGCTGCCCCGCCCAAGGAAACCTGATGTTCGCCACGCTTCTCCAGGTCGCCCTTGGCGGCGCCATCGGCTCCTGCCTGCGCTATCTGACGGTGGCTGCGGTCGGGGCGCCCTTGGCCGTGGCGCTGATCAATGTCGCGGGCAGCTTTGCCATGGGGGTGCTGCATGTGGCGCTGACCAGCCGCGCGGGTCTGTCGCCCCTGCTGATGACCGGGGTTCTGGGCGGCTTTACCACCTTTTCGGCCTTCTCGCTGGACACGCTCAAGCTGTGGCAGGGCGGGCAGCCCTTGACGGCGGCGGCCTATGCCGGCGGTTCGGTGGTGTTTTCTCTTCTGGCCGTCGCCCTTGGCGCGGCCCTTGCCAAAGGAGCCCTCGGATGAGCGGCGTTAAACTTCTGACCGTCTCCGAGGATGAGGGCGAGCAGCGGCTGGACAAGTGGTTCAAGCGCCGCTTTCCGCAAATCTCGCAAGGTCATGTCGAAAAGATGTGCCGCACCGGGCAAATCCGCGTGGACAGCGCCCGCGCCAAGGCGTCGGACCGGGTGGCGCCGGGCATGGTGATCCGCGTGCCGCCGCTGCCGGATGCCGAGGCGCCCAGCCGCCCGGTGGACGGGCGCATCAGCGCGACCGATACCAAGATGATCCAGAATGCCGTGCTGTGGAAGGATGAGCATATCATCATCCTGAACAAGCCGCCGGGCCTGCCGTCGCAGGGCGGCTCGGGGCAGGGCGACCGGCATGTCGATGGCCTGACCGAGGCGCTGAAATTCGGCTACAAGGACCGGCCCAAGCTGGTTCACCGGCTGGACAAGGATACGTCGGGCGTTCTGATGCTGGCGCGCACCGACCGGGTGGCGCGTGCCCTGTCCGAGGCGCTGCGCCACCGCAATACGCGCAAGATTTACTGGGCCGTTGTGGCGGGCGTGCCGCATCCGCGCAAGGGCAGCATCAAATACGGGCTGATGAAGGCGCCGGGTCATGGCCGCGGTGGCGAGGGTGAAAAGATGCAATGCGTCCATCCCGCCAAGATGGCCGATTACCCCGATGCCAAGCGCGCCCATACCGATTATTTCACCCTGTGGTTCCTGGGTCAGCGCCTGTCATGGATGGCGCTTGAGCCAGTAACGGGGCGGACGCACCAGTTGCGCGCCCATATGGCCGAAATCGGCCATCCCATTCTGGGGGATGGAAAATATGGCGGATCGGGGCAAGAGAATGCCGGTGACGGCTGGGGCGCTGCGATTGGTGGCGACATCTCGAAGAAGCTGCATCTGCACGCCCGCAGCCTGACCGTGGAACATCCGATCACCAAGACGCTGATGACCTTCACCGCCCCCCTGCCTGACCATATGGCCCGCACCTGGAAGGCGCTGGACTGGAAGGAAGATGACGTGCCCGCCGACCCGTTCGAGGTTTTCAAGTGAGCGCGTGGAAGGCCAAACGTTTTTGGAAAACCGCCACGGCCGAGGGTTGTGACGGCGGTTTCACCGTGCGCCTTGATGGCCGGGCGGTGAAGACCCCGGCCAAATCGGCCTTCGTGTTGCCGACGCTGGCCATGGCGCAGACCGCCGCCGCCGAATGGGACGCGCAGGTCAAAGAGGTGCGCCCCGAAACCATGCCGGTCACCCGGATGGCCAATTCCGCTATCGACAAGGTGGCGGTGCAGTTTAACGAGGTGGCGGGTCTTCTGGCCGCCTATGGCGAAAGCGACCTGCTGTGCTACCGCGCCACCGGCCCGGTTGAGCTGATCGCCCGGCAGGAAGCCGTCTGGGACCCGCTCCTGGATTGGGCTGCGGCGGTGCTGGGCGCGCCGCTGGTGGCGACGGCGGGCGTGGTGCATGTGGCGCAGCCGCCGGGCAGCATTGCCGCCCTGCGCGCCCGCCTTTTCGCGCTGACGCCCTTCCAGCTTGCCGCGATGCACGACCTGATCTCGATTTCCGGCTCGCTGATTCTCGGCTTTGCAGTGGCCGGGCAGCGTCTGACCGCTGCCGAAGCTTTCAGCATCAGCCGAATCGATGAGCAGTGGCAGGCTGAAAAATGGGGCGAAGACGAGGATGCGGCGGCGCTTGAGGCGCTCAAGCGCGCCGCGTTGATCGAGGCCGCCCGCTTTTGGAGCTTGTGCGGGTAACAATCTTTCCCAAGGGCGGGCCGTTCTTTGGCAATCTGTCCTGCCTTTCCGGTCTTTGGCAGCGAAAATTGTTCCGGTGACAATCCGAAGCGGTTTTGCTTGACCTTGGCGAACCCTCTGACCGAAGATGGCCGACACTGGCGACCCGGGTGCTGACCCGGGCCGACCATCGGTATCGCACCTGCGACCCACGCAGGGCATCACCTCCGCCCCCGACAGAAGGGGCGGATCACAGGAAGAGGTAAGTATGAACAAATCTGTTCTTCTCGGCACCGTCGCGGCTGCCACGATCGTCGCGGGTTCGGCTTTTGCCGGCACGCTGGATGACGTGAAGGCGCGTGGCGAGCTGATCTGCGGCTCGAACACCGGCCTGACCGGCTTCGGCGCCCCGGATGCCAGCGGCAACTGGGCCGGCTTTGACGTTGATCTGTGCCGCGCCGTCGCCGCCGCCGTTCTCGGCGACCCGACCAAGGTGAAGTTCGTCCCCACCACCGGCGAAACCCGCTTTACCGCGCTGGCCTCGGGCGAAGTGGACGTTCTGGTCCGCAACTCGACCTGGACCTTCTCGCGCGACAATGACCTGAAGCTCGATTTCGTGGCCGTGAACTATTATGACGGTCAGGGCTTCATGGTGAAGAAAGACCTCGGCGTTTCGTCCGCCAAGGAACTCGACGGCGCGACGGTCTGCATCCAGACCGGCACCACGACCGAGCTGAACCTGGCTGACTTCTTCAAGTCGAACAACATCAGCTACACCCCGGTCACCGTGGCCGACGACAGCGAAGCCCAGCGTCAGTATGAAGCCGGCGCCTGCGACGCCTTCACCACCGACGCTTCGGGCCTTGCCTCGACCCGCGCCGCGATGGCCGATCCGGCCAACCACATCATCCTGCCGGAAATCATCTCGAAAGAGCCGCTCGGCCCGGTCGTTCGCCATGGCGACAACAACTGGGGCGACATCGTGCGCTGGTCCTACTTCGCGCTGCTGATCGCCGAAGAGAAGGGCATCACCAAGGCCAACATCGACGACATCGTCAAGGCTGCGACCGACGATGCCAGCTATGACCCGGAAGTGAAGCGTCTGCTTGGTGTTGGCGACAACGACACCGGCAAGCTGATGGGCGTGGATGCTAAGTGGGCCTATAATGCCATCAAGGCAGGCGGCAACTATGGCGAAATCTTCGAAGCCAACATCGGTTCGGCCACCCCGATCGGTCTGGCCCGCGGCCTGAACGCGCTGTGGACCGAAGGCGGCCTGCAATACGCACCGCCGCTGCGCTGATCCGCAACGGCCAACGGGCGCAGCGCAAGCTGCGCCCGTCTTGCTAACATGAAAGCCTGACCCGGGGATCCCCCGCCTATAAGCCGCGCAAGACGGCACAGCGGTCAGCACAGGGGAAAATCGCATGACGCTCGCCATCGACGCGCCGAAAGATCACTTTCGGCTGAGTATGCTCGTATATGATACGCGCTATCGCAGCTACACGATCCAGTTCATCGTGCTGCTGTTGTTCTTCGCCTTTCTGGTCTGGCTGACGAACAACACGATCGCCAATCTGGCGATGCGCGACAAGGACATCAACTTTGACTTCCTGTTCAACCGCGCCGGTTATGACATTGACCAGCAACTGATCCCCTATACCAACGACAGCACCCATGGCCGTGCGTTGTTCGTGGGGCTGCTGAACACGCTGGTCGTGGCCTTCTTCGGCTGCCTTTTTGCCACCATCCTCGGGGTGTTCGTCGGCATTCTGCGGCTGTCGAAGAATTGGCTCGTGGCGCGCCTGATGACGGTCTACATTGAAGTCTTCCGCAATGTGCCGCTGCTTTTGTGGATCATCCTGACCTTCGTGGTCTTTTCCGAGACCCGGCCGCAACCCAAGGATTTCCGCGTCACCGATGAGATGATCGCCGCCGGGCAAGAGCCCGCCGCGAACATGCTGTTCGGGGTGATCGCGGTAACCAACCGCGGGTCGAGCTTTCCGGCGCCGCTGGTGGACCGGCCCTTGGGCACGGTGACCATTGCCACCGTTCCGGTGAACCTGACCGTGGTGGCGACGCTGGCCATCCTGTTGGCCTCGATCTGGGGCAATATCGTGTTGCGCCGCCGCGCCAAGGCCGTGCAAGAGGCGACGGGCGACCGCCCCGTGACCTGGTGGAAATCGCTGCTGATCCTGTTCGCGCCGGTGATCCTGTTTCTGGCGGCCCTTGGCTTTCACTGGGATTATCCGGCGCTGAAAGGCTTCAACTTTCAGGGCGGCATCACGGTGGCGCACAGCTTTACCGCGCTGGTCGTGGCGCTGACGCTGTATTCGGCGACCTATATCGCCGAAGCGGTGCGCGCCGGGATCATGGCCATCTCGCGCGGGCAGTCCGAGGCGTCTTTCGCCCTTGGCCTGCGGCCGGGCCGCACGATGAGCCTGATCGTCCTGCCGCAGGCGCTGCGGGTGATCATCCCGCCCCTGATCAGCCAGTATCTCAACATCACCAAGAACACGACGCTGGGCATGGCGATCAGCTATCTTGACCTCAAGGGCACGCTGGGCGGGATCACCCTGAACCAGACCGGGCGCGAGCTTGAATGTATGCTCTTGATGATGCTGATCTATCTTTGCCTCAGCCTGATGATTTCTGCCGCGATGAACGTCTTCAACGCCGCCGTCAAACTGAAGGAGCGCTGAGATGGCCGATATTTCCTTTGTCCGCCACCAGATGCTGGACCCGCAGGCCCCTCCGACTTCGCAGAGCGGGGTGGTGAAGTGGCTGCGCGAGAACCTGTTCTCGGGGCCGCTGAATTCGGTGTTGACGATCCTTGCGCTGATCTCGATCTATTCGCTGATCAAGGGGGCAATGCCCTGGTTGCTGAACGGGGTCTGGAACGCCAATTCGCTGACCGAATGCCGGCAGATCATCGCCGACAGCGGTGCAGCCGAGGTGGGCGGCGCCTGCTGGGCCATGGTCCGGGTGCGCTGGAACCAGTTCATCTATGGCCTTTACCCGGTTGCCGAATACTGGCGCCCGACCACCGCCTTTGCCCTGATGTTCGTCGCCTTGGCGCCGGTGCTGTATTACGGGTTGCAGCGGGCCAACGCCCTGATGGCGGGCATTGTCGGCGTGCTCTTGGTTCTGGCGCTTTGGGGCCTTGGCACCGACGGCTATCACATTGCCCTGTCGGCGGCTGTGATGGCGGGGCTGACGGCGCTGGCCTGGGTCGCGCCGAAAAAGCTGGTCTGGGTGACGCTGGCCTTTCCGGCGGTGGCCTATTGGCTGCTCTGGGGCGGCTCGGTCTGGGGCACGGTGGGCGCTGTGGCAGGCTTTGGCCTGTTCGCGCTCGTCTGGAGCCTGACGCAGCGCCATGTCGGCGTTGTGGTGGCTGCTGCCATCGGCCTGATCGCGGCGGTGCTGTGGTGGTCGCTGGTGCAAAGCCACATCACCGGCGTTCTGGCGCAATGGTTCCCGATCGAGCTGCGCTATGTCCGTTCGGATGATTTCGGCGGCTTCCTTCTGGCCTTCGTGATCGGCATCACCGCGATTTCCGCCTCGCTTCCCATCGGTATCCTGCTGGCGCTGGGGCGGCAGTCAAACATGCTTCTGGTCAAGACGCTGTCGGTCAGCTTCATCGAGTTCTTCCGGGGCGTGCCGCTGATCACGGTTCTGTTCAGCGCCAACTTCATGCTGCTGTATTTCCTGCCGCCGCGAACCAACTTCGACCTGATCCTGCGGGTGATCATCGTGGTGATCATCTTCGCCTCGGCCTATATCGCCGAGGTGGTGCGGGGTGGCCTCGCGGCCCTGCCGCGCGGCCAGTATGAGGCGGCGGATGCGCTGGGTCTGGACTATTGGCAGGCGCAGCGGCTGATCATCATGCCGCAGGCGCTGAAAATCTCGATCCCGGGCATCGTGTCCAGCTTTATCGGCCTGTTCAAGGATACCACGCTGGTTGCCCTTGTCGGCCTGATGGACCCGTTGCAGGGTGTGCGCAAGATCGTCCTGTCGGATACCGCATGGCGCGGTATCTACTGGGAGCCGTTCATTTTTGTCGGCGTCATCTTCTTTGTCGTCTGCTTCAGCATGTCGCGCTATTCGATGTATCTCGAGCGCAAGCTGAAGACCGATCACCGTTAAGGAGCCCAAAATGGCTGAAGCCTCTCTCAAGATGGCGGTCTCGGACGAGGTCGCAATCCAGATCACCGGCATGAACAAGTGGTATGGTCAGTTCCACGTTCTGCGCGACATCAACATGACCGTGCAGCGCGGTGAGCGGATCGTGATCTGCGGCCCTTCGGGGTCGGGCAAATCCACGCTGATCCGCTGCATCAACCGGCTGGAGGAGCACCAATCCGGCCAGATTATCGTGGATGGCACCGAACTGACCAGCGACCTCAAGAACATCGACAAGGTGCGCTCCGAGGTTGGTATGGTGTTCCAGCACTTCAACCTGTTCCCGCATCTGACCATTCTGGAAAACTGCACGCTGGCGCCGATCTGGGTCCGCAAGATCCCGAAGAAAGAGGCGGAAGAGACGGCGATGCACTTTCTGACCAAGGTGAAGATCCCTGAGCAGGCGCACAAGTATCCGGGTCAGCTTTCGGGCGGTCAGCAGCAGCGGGTCGCCATCGCGCGCAGTCTGTGCATGAAGCCGCGGATCATGCTGTTTGACGAGCCGACTTCGGCCCTTGACCCGGAAATGATCAAGGAAGTCCTCGATACCATGATCGAGCTGGCGCAAGAGGGCATGACCATGCTCTGCGTCACCCATGAAATGGGCTTTGCGCAGGCGGTGGCGAACCGGGTGATCTTCATGGACAAGGGCCAGATCGTCGAGCAGAACGAACCGAAAGAGTTCTTCAACAATCCGCAGAGCGAGCGGACCAAGTTGTTCCTCAGCCAGATTCTGGGGCACTGAGGCACCGATCATCGGCAGGGGCGCCCCGGAAGGGGCGCCTTTGCCATTTTCGCCGCCCCGGCGTCGCCCGGGGGCAAGACCTGTCTGCCCGTCGCGGCAAGGCTGGCCGCGCAGCAACAGGGGTATGCGATGTCTTGGGAAGCCTATCTGGACCGGAATCAGCCGCGGTTCGTCGAGGAATTGCTTGATTTCGTGCGCATCCCCTCGGTTTCGGCCAAGCCCGAGAACATCCCCGACGTGCAGCGCGCCGGGGAATGGGTGGCGGCCCGTCTGACCGCGGCCGGCGCCGAGCGGGCCGAGGTGCTGCCGACCGCAGGCCATCCCGTTGTCTGTGCCGAATGGCTGCACGCCGGGCCCGACAAGCCGACGCTGCTGATCTATGGCCATTTTGACGTGCAGCCGGCCGAACCCTTTGACCTCTGGACCACTCCGCCGTTTCAGCCGGAAATCCGCGAGGGCCGGGTCTGGGGCCGGGGCGCTTCGGATGATAAGGGCGGGATGCTGATCCCCATTCTCGCCTTTGAGGCGATGCTGCGCGCGACGGGCCGTCTGCCGGTGAACGTGAAATTCTTCTTCGAAGGGCAAGAGGAAATCGGCTCCCCGGACCTGCCGCCCTTTGTTGCCGCAAATGCCGATCGGTTGCAGGCCGACATGATCTTTTCCGCCGACGGGTTGCAATGGGCGCCCGGCCAGCCGCAGATCGTCGAGGCGCTGAAGGGTCTGGTTTCGCTGGAGATTGTGGTCAAAGGACCGCGTTCGGACCAGCATTCGGGCATGGTGGGCGGCGGTATCGCCAATCCGGCGCTGGCCTTGGCGCAGATCCTTGCGGGGCTGCGCAATGCCGATGGGCTGATCACCGTCGAAGGCTTCTACGATGACGTGATCCCGCTTTCGGATGAGGTGCGCGCGGCGATCGACCGCGTGCCCTTCCCCGATGTCGAACTTCTGGCCGATACCGGCGCCACCACCACATGGGGTGAGCCGGGCTATACCACCAAGGAGCGGATTTTCGCGCGCCCCACGCTCGACATCAACGGGCTGACCTCCGGCTGGCAGGGGGCGGGCACCAAGACGGTGCTGCCCGCCACGGCCAGCGCCAAGATCACCTGCCGCCTTGTGGCGGCGCAATCGCCCGAAGCGATCTTTGAGGCGATCCGCGCCCATGTGGAAAAGCATTGCCCGCCCGGTGTGACCGCGGAAGTCCTGCGCAACCCCGGCCGCGCCGACCCGTTCCTTGTGCCCTCGGGCCACAATGCCACCGCCGTCGCCAGCCAGATTCTGCAAGAGGTCTATGGCCGCGCGCCCTATCGCACGCGGGTTGGCGGTTCGATTCCGGTGATGACAACGCTTCTGGAAACGCTGGGCGTTCATGCCGTGATGTTCGGCTTCAGCCACGGTGACGAAAACCTGCACGCCCCGAACGAGTTCTTCCGGCTGGATGCCTTCCGGCTGGGACAGACGGCCTATGGCCGCCTGTTCGAGCGTCTGGGGGCCGACTGATCAGGCGGCGATTTCGCGGGGCACGATGAAATCATCCACCACGCCCTGACCCCAGCCCAGATCGGCCCAGCTTTCCACGGCGAAATCGGCAACCAGCGTGGCGCCCGTGGGATAGCGGGCAAACTCGGCGTTGCGCGGTGCCTGCGCCACCAGCTTGGCCGCGAATTCGGCAATGCCCGGGTTGTGGCCGATGATCATCACCGTGTCGGCCTTGGCGTGGCGCAACACGGCCAGCATGACATCCGGCCCGGCATGGTAAAGCGCTGGTTTCAGTTCCAGCACGGGCGAACCGGGCAGGGCGGGGGCAATCCCGCTCCAGGTCTTGCGGGTGCGCAGCGCATCCGAGCAATAGACCTCATCGGGCACATAGCCACGCGAGGCCAGCCACTGGCCCAGATCGGCCGCCGCCGCCTTGCCGCGTTCGTTCAGCGGTCGGTCATGGTCGGGCGTCAGCGGATCGTCCCAGCTTGACTTGGCATGGCGCGTCAGGATCAGCCGCTTCATTCGTTCTGCCCTCCCCAGGGATCAGGCGGTTCCTCCCGCCCGGTGGAATCGGCTCATGTGATAGGCCGACTGTTCTTCAAGTCTTGCATAGCCTTGCGAGACCGGGCAAGCGCGGCGCACAAGGCAGCCTCCCTGCAGGCAGGCGGCCCCTTCACGGTCCAGATGGGTATGGCAGGCGGGCACATCATAGCCGGCCACCCCCAGCGCCCCGGCGGGGCAGGCGGTCAGACAGGGCTGCGCACAGTTATCGCAGGGGCGCGGGGGGGCGGGGGGCAGGTCCAACACCTCTTTCAGCGCCAGCGCGCCGCGAAAGCTGACCATCAGCCCCTGATCGGCACCAACAAGCAGGCGCACCGGGCTATCCCAGACCCGGCCCGTGCGCAAAGCCCATTGATAGAAGGGATGGTAGGGCGGCCCGCCAAAGGGAAACAGCGCCTTGGCCCCACGGTCGCAGGCGATCCGCCCGATCACCCGGCGCGACCAGCGATCCACGGGGTCTTCCCCGCCCCATTCCGGCTGCGCCTTCAGATGCGCCCAGAACCCCGGCTCTGCCGGACCGATCATCAGGAGCGTGCGGGTGCCGGGCGGCAACCCGGCCTCACCCTCGCAGGAAAAGCCGCCCAGAACCTCCAGCCGCTCCCCGGCAAGCCTTTGCGTCAGATCGGCCAGCATCCCGCCCCCCATTTGCCCTTCTCGAAATTCTCCCGCCGGAGGCATCCTCCCGCAACCCCAATCCAGACAGCAAAAAGCCGGGAGCGACGCCCCCGGCCTTTTGCACGGATTATGGGTTCAGCGGCGGACGCGCGGTTTCACCCGGGGTTCGGTCGAACGGATCTGGCTGCCCGCGCCGTGATCGGTGAACAGTTCCAGAAGGCAGGCATTCGGCACCTTGCCGTCCAGAATGGTCACCGCCCGCGTGCCCTGTTCAATGGCCATCAGCGCAGTTTCTGTCTTGGGGATCATGCCGCCCGAGATCACGCCATCCGCCGTCATCTGCCGGATTTCATCGGGGGTGATCTGGGTCATCACCTCACCCGCGGCATTCTTGACGCCGGGCACATCGGTCAACAGCAGCAGACGGTCGGCCTGCAACGCCCCGGCAATCGCCCCTGCCGCGGTGTCGCCGTTGACGTTAAAGGTCTCGTTATCGGCCATGCCGGTCGCCACCGGCGCCACGACCGGGATGATCCCGGCATTGTAGAGGTCGCGCAGCACCTGCACGTTCATCTCGACCGGCCGGCCGACATAGCCCAGTTCGGGATCATCCGCGACGCAGACCATCAGGTCGTCATCCTTGCCGGAAATCCCCACGGCGCGGCCGCCGGCATCCATGATGGCCTGCACGATCCGCTTGTTCACAAGGCCGGACAGGATCATCTCGACCACCTGCACTGTGGCCTTGTCGGTCACCCGCTTGCCGCGGACAAACTCGCTCTTGATGCCCAGCTTGTTCAGCATGTCGTTGATCATCGGCCCGCCGCCATGCACCACGACCGGGTTCACGCCCACCTGCCGCATCAGCACGATATCGCGGGCAAATTCCGCCATCGCGGCATCGTCGCCCATGGCATTGCCACCGAATTTCACCACCACCACGGCGCCGGTGAAACGTTGCAGATAGGGCAGGGCTTCCGAGAGCATTTTGGCGGTTGTGATGGCGTCGGTCATGGTCAGGGTCTGCTGTTTCATGGGGGCCTCCGGTTCCCCGCCCCATAAGGCTTTTGCCCCCCCCTGCCAAGCGCCGATTGGCTTGCGCTTGGCCATGCGCGGCGTAAGGTCGGCGCCAGAATGGAGGGCATCATGTCCGAGCGGAAGACCCCCGAGCAGAAGACCCTAGTGCTGACCGGCGCCTCGCGCGGGATCGGCCATGCCACGGTGAAGCGGTTTGAGCGTGAAGGCTGGCGGGTGCTGACCTGTTCGCGCCAGCCCTTCGATCCGCGCTGCCCTTGGCCCAACGGGGCCGAGAACCATATCGAGATCGACCTTGCCAGCCCCGACAAGACCATTGCCGCGATTGAGGTGATCAAGAACAAGATCGGGGGCAAGCTGCACGCGCTGGTCAACAACGCCGGGATTTCGCCCAAAGGCCCGGGGGGCAAGCGGCTGAACACGCTGGAGACCGACCTGCGGACCTGGGGGCAGGTGTTCCATGTCAACTTTTTCGCCTCGATCGTGCTGGCGCGCGGGCTGCGCGACGAGCTTTCGGCGGCCAAGGGCGCGGTGGTCAACGTCACCTCCATCGCCGGCGCCCGGGTGCATCCCTTTGCCGGGGCGGCCTATGCCACGTCAAAGGCGGCGCTGGCGGCACTGACGCGCGAGATGGCGCATGATTTCGGCCCCTTGGGCGTGCGGGTAAACGCGATTGCGCCGGGCGAGATTGAAACGGCAATCCTGTCGCCCGGCACCGACAAGATCGTCGAGAAGCTGCCGATGCAGCGGCTTGGCCAGCCCTCGGAAGTGGCAGATGCGATCTGGTTCCTGTGTTCGGATCAGGCGAGCTATATTTCCGGCGCCGAGATCGAGGTGAACGGCGCCCAGCACGTCTAGAGGATCTTGGGGTTTTCCAGAATCGGCAGATCGTCGTGCAGCGGCACCGTCTCGCGTTCAATCATGCGGTGGATGCGGGGCGGTTCGGGGCCACGGTGCAATTCCATCAGCCGGTCCCAGTTCTGCGAATCCGCCTGGGTGCGGCGCTGGTTGTGGCGGATATATTCAACCCAGGTCGGAACGTGATAGCTTTCCACCCAGATATCCGGCGTTTCCAGATCGCGCAGCAAGGCCCATTGCCCCACCCCGTCGCGCAGCCGGATGCGCCGCCGGTCGGCCATCAGGGCAAGGAAGGCATCGGTATTGGCGGGCGGAATCTCCCAGTCGATCATCACCAGTATCGGCCCTGACCGCGCCTTGAGGTCCAGCCGCAGCGCCGGTTCGTGAAAGCGGTTGGCCGGATCGAGGTTCACGTCGGAAAAGTCCGGCATCGGCAGGACGCGCCCCAGAGCCGCGCCGGCCACCATGACGCCCGCCGCGATGAGCAGCGCGGTTTGCGGGCTGCCCACCTCGGAAATCCAGCCCCAGAGCCAGCTTCCCAGCGCCATCCCGCCAAAGGTCGCGGTCTGATAAACCGCCAGCGCCCGCCCCACGACCCAGCGCGGCGTGGCAAGCTGGGTCGAGACGTTGAACAGCGACAGCGCCGAAACCCAGGCCGCCCCCGCCATCAAAAGCCCCGGCAGCACCAGCCAGAGCGTGGTCGAAACCGCCACCAGCACGGTCCCCGCCCCGAAGGCAAGGAAAGAGCAGGCGACAATCGCCTCGATCCCGGCGCGGCGGCGCAGTTGCGGGCTGGCCAGCGCGCCACCGATGGCGCCAAGGCCAAAGGCGCCCAGCAAAAGCCCATAGGTCGTCGCACCGCCCTGCAACGTGTCGCGCGTCACCACCGGCAAAAGCGCCAGCAGGACAACGGCGGAAAGGCCAAAGACCGAGGCCCGCGCCATCACCCGCATCAGATTGGGCGACAGGGCCACATAACGCAGCCCGGCCCAGATCGCGGAATGCAGCCGCTCTGCCGGCAGGTCGCCGCGTTCGGGCCGGTGGTTCCAGCGGAAGAGGGCGAAGATCACCGCCAGATAGCTGACCGCATTGATGGCAAAGGCCGCCGCTGCCCCCGCCGCCGCCACGATCACCCCGCCCAAGGCTGGGCCGATCGAGCGCATGAGGTTGAAGCTCATCGAGTTCAGGGTGACCGCGGCAGGCAGGTCTTCGCGCGGCACAAGATCACGCATCGACGCCTGCCATGCCGGCAGATGCAGCGCCGAACCAAGGCCCAGCAGGAAGGTGAAACACAAGAGGCTCCACGGCCCCAGCCAACCGCCCCATGCCGCCACTGACAGCAGCACCGAAACCGCCCCCATGAAAAGCTGGGCCGCCAGCATCACCTTGCGGCGGTCGAAATTGTCGGCCAGCGCCCCGGCGGCCACCGCCAGAATCATGATCGGCAGCGTGGTCGAACCCTGAACCAGCGCCACCATGTCATGCGAGGGGGTCAATTCGGCCATAAGCCAGCCCGCGCCCACCCCCTGAATAAGCCATCCCAGATTCGAGACCAGCGTGGCGGTCCAGATCAGGCGAAAGGCAGGGTGGCGCAGCGGCGCCAGAGGCGAGGTCGGGGGCGGCATGGCGGGCTCCTGCCCGCAACCTGCCGCAAGCGCGCGCCGGGCGCCAGCCCCAGTTTGTCGCTCCGGCTATTCCAGCGTGGCGATGATGGCGCGCAGCGTCTCCACCCCTTCGCCCTTTTCCGAGGAGGTGACGATGATCTCGGGATAGGCCGCCGGATGTTTGCCCAAGGCCGCCTTGACCTGCGCGATATTCGCCTCGCGCGTTTCGCGGTTCACCTTGTCGGCCTTGGTCATCACCACCTGAAAGGTGACCGCGGATTTGTCGAGCAAGGTCAGAATCTCTTCATCCACCGCCTTCACCCCATGCCGCGTGTCGATCAGCACGAAGGCGCGGCGCAGCGTCTGGCGGCCTTGCAGATATTGCTTCAGCAGCGCCTGCCATTTGGCGACGATGGCCACCGGCGCCTCGGCATAGCCATAGCCGGGAAGGTCCACCAGATAGCGGACCTCTCCCAGCGCGAAGAAGTTGATTTCCTGCGTCCGCCCCGGCGTGTTCGAGGCACGGGCAAGGTTCTTGCGCCCGGTCAGCGCATTGATCAGGCTGGATTTCCCCACATTCGACCGCCCGGCAAAGCAAATTTCCAGCCGGTCGGGCGGCGGCAGGGCGGCCATGGTGGTGACGCCTTTGACGAAATCGACGGGGCCCGCGAACATCAGGCGGCCCTTTTCGCGCGGCTCGTCCTCGGGCTCGGGGGCCGTTATGAATTGCAGCGCCATCAGATCACCTCTACCCTGTCGCCGGGCTGAATGCGCCCGCCTTGCAGCACCACGGCAAAGACGCCGAAATCCTGTTCGCCCACCACGTCGCGCAGCCCGCGCAATGTGTCGGCGTCAATCACCCCGGTTTCGGGGTTCGCGCTGGTCGCCTTGCAGCGGCCCACCCGTTCGCGCACCTCAAGCCGCGTCTCGCCCACCTGCAATTGCCGCCCGATCCAGCCGAACTCGGCCCAGGGCGCAAATCCGTCCACCCACAGGTTCCCCCGCCAGCGGTGGATCGAGAGCGGCTGGCCCATATGATCCGCCAAGGCGGCGTTCGAGGCCAGATTCTTGATCGACACGGTGGGATAATTGCTGTCGGTCATCGCCACGCCAGGCGCCTTGACCAGCGCCACCGGGGCAAAGCGGTCGTCCGGGCTGATCGGCGCCAGCCAGTCGATCAGCCGGACCCCTTCGGTTTCGGGATGAAAGCGCAGCTCGGCCAGATCGGGGTGGCGCAGGGTCATCTCGCCGGTGCCTTCGTCAAAGACGGCGGTGATCGCCATCAGCGCGGGCGTGCGGGCGCCGCGCTGAAAATTGGGGCAAGGCGTCCAGGCCGGGGCGCCTGCGTCGAATTTCGAGGCGGCATGGGCCACGGCCCAGTGCCGGTCCCATGGCAGGGCGGCCCCCGCCGAAAGCACAACGGACGCGAGTTCCTCGCGTCCGTGGGCTTTGATCGGGTGGCGGAAAAGATGCGCCAGCCGTCCTGTCATTTCTTGCGCACCTTCTCGGGCTTGGGCACCGCCACCGGCGCCGGCTTTTTCCTGAACGTCTTTCGGATGTTGCCGAAGAGGTCGGGCCGGTGGCCGTGGCTGGACATGATCGCATACTGTTGCATGAAGGTGATCGTGTTGTTCGTGATCCAGTAGAGAACCAGCCCCGAGGCAAAGCTGCCCAGCATGAACATGAAGACCCAAGGCATCCAGGCAAAGATCTGCTGTTGCACCGGATCGGCGGGCGCGGGGTTCAGCTTTTGCTGCAGCCACATCGACACGCCCAGCAGGATCGGCAGCACGCCGATGAAGATGGTATGGGTCAGCGTGCCCGCCATCGGCGCGTCCCACGGCAGGAAGCCGAAGAGGTTATAGAGCGACGAGGGATCGGGCATCGACAGGTCTTTCAGCCAGCCGAAGAACGGCGCCTGCCGCAGCTCGATGGTGACGAAGATCACCTTGTAAAGGCTGAAGAAGATCGGAATCTGGATCAGCACCGGCAGACAGCCTGCGGCGGGGTTGACCTTTTTCTCCTTGTAAAGCTGCATCATTTCCTTTTGCAGCTTCTGCTTGTCCTCGCCCGCGCGCTCTTTCAGCGCCTCAAGCTCGGGTTGCAGTTCCTTCATCCGCGCCATCGAGACATAGGATTTATAGGCGAGCGGCAGCACCAGCACCTTCAGCACGAAGGTCAGCGCGATGATGGCCAGACCCATGTTGCCGATGATGCCATGCAGCCAGTGCAGCACCGAGAAGATCGGCTTGGTCAGGAAATAGAACCAGCCCCAGTCGATCGAATCTACAAAGCCTGCGATCCCGGCCTTGTCCTGATAATCGCGGATCGTGGCCCATTCCTTGGCCCCGGCATAAAGCCGGGTGGTCACTTCGGCCTTGGCGCCGGGGGCAACGGCCAGCACCGGCTGGCGCACTTCGGTCTGATAGATGTCGGCGCCGGGGACGTATTTCGTCACCGCCTTGTAGGGCTTGCCCTGCTCGGGGATCAGCGTGGTCATCCAGTAGTGGTCGGTGATGCCGATCCAGCCGTCGGTCGTGCCCTCGGCAATCTCGGCCGGGGCGCCTTCGGCCTCGACGGGATCGTATTTGGTCACATCCTTGTAGTCGGTTTCTTCATACTTGCCGTCGGTGCGGCGGATGATCCCCTCATGCACGACATAGATGTTCTGCAACTTGGGCAGGCCGTGGCGCGCGATGATGCCATAGGGGGCAAGGCGGGCCTCGGCGGTGCTGGTGTTTTCCACGGCATCGGTGACGGTGAACATGAAGTCCTCGTCCACCGCGATGGTGCGGGTGAAGGTCAGGCCCTTGCCGTTGGTCCAGGTCAGGGTGACGGGCGCACCGGGGGCCAGCGTGCTGCCGCTGGCGACGGTCCATTGCGATTTGGCATCGGGCAGGTCGGCAGCAGTCAGCCCTTTGCCCGGGGTCCAGCCGAAGACGGCATAATAGGGGAAAGCCTGCCCCACCGGCGAGAGCAGCCGGACATTGGGCGAATTCGCTTCCAGCGTCTCACGATAGGTTTTCAGCGACAGATCGTCGATCCGCCCGCCCAGCATCGAGATCGACCCGGCCAGCTTGGGCGTGTCGATCGTCAGGCGCGGCGCCTCGGGCAGCGGCGCGGTTTCCAGCGTGGCAGCGCCGGCGGCCGGCTCGCCCGCGGCGGGCGGCGTGGCAGCAGGCTGGCCCGCAGCATCGGGGGCGGTGGCTTCCTGCGTGGTTTCCGTCGGGAACCATTGCGGGAAAATCATGGGGCCTGCAACGAACCAGCCCAGGATCACGAGGAAGCTGAGGATCGTTGCGAGGATGAGGTTCTTGTTTTGATCGTCCATCGGACCACCACCACTCCGTTCAGGGTCAGCGGTGCTTCAACAGAAGGGGGGGGCAAAGGTCAAGCGGTTTTCCCCCCATCGCGGGGCCGGGCGGGCCTGCGAAGAGGATTTCCGCGAAAAGGCGGCCCGGGGCACCGTTCATGGTGCCCCGGGCCGCCTTGGCGGAGAGGGCGGGATGCGGGTGTCAGCGCATCCGGTGTGCGGGGTCAGCGCGCCCGGTGGCCGATGCGGGGTGCCGTGGTCTGTGCAGCGCGGTGGCGGGCGATCCAGTCGAAGGTTTCTTCCAGCGGCATCGGGCGGGCGATGCCAAAGCCCTGCACATCGCCGCAGCCCAGTTGCGCCAGCATGGCATGTTCGCCGGGCGTCTCGACCCCTTCGGCAAGGGTGGCAAGGCCAAGCCGTTCGGCCATCGACAGGATGGCCGAGACCATCTTTTGCTGTTCGCGGTCTTCATCGACATGGGTGACAAAGCTGCGGTCGATCTTCAGCCGCCGGATGGCAAAGCGGCGGATCGAGGTGATCGAGGCATGGCCGGTGCCGAAATCATCCAAGTCGATGCCGCAGCCCAGCCGCGCCAGCGCCGCGATGTTCGACACGATCACGTCATGTGCGGTTTCCGCGACCACGGTTTCCAGCACTTCCACGGTCAGGCGGCGCGGCTCAAGGTCAAAGCGGTCAAGCTCCCATTTCAGCTTGTCGGCCAGCCGCGGGTTGCGCAGTTCCGCGCTTGAAAAGTTGACCGAGATATTGGGCACCTCAAGCCCCCCCTTGTCCCAGCGGGTCAGAGCCGAAAGGGCGCTGTAGAGGATCACTTCGCCCAGACGCTCCCCCAGCCCCGAGTCCTCGATCAGCGGCAGAAATTCGGCAGGCGGGATCAGGCCGCGGGTCGGGTGATGCCAGCGCGCCAGCGCCTCGAACCCGGTGATGGCGCCGGTATCTGTGGAAATCTGCGGCTGGAAATAGGGACGGATCTGGCCTTCATCCAGCGCAGTCTCCAACTCCTCGCGCAGGGCGCTGCGGCTGGCGCGGCGCTGCGAAATTTCGGGCGAATAGGCGCGGATGGCGCCGGGGCCGTTTGCTGCGGCTTCATCGGCGGCCATCAGCGCGGCATCCAGAAGCGCCTGACCGGAGGGTTCCGGCGCCCGCACCGCCAGACAGAACCCGACCGAACAGGTCAGATGCAGCCGCGTGGCGTTCAGGCTGACCGGCACGGTCACCGCCGATTGTAGTCGGGCCGCGATCTGGACCACGGTTTCAAGGTCAAGCCGACGCACCGGGGCAAGCGTCACGGCAAAACCGCCGCCTTCCAGCCGGGCAACCGCATCGCCGCTGCGCAGCGCGGCGCAGAGCCGCTCGGCCGTGCGCGCAAGCACCTCTGTCTGGGCCGCGCGGCCGTGGCGGCGGGCCAGTTCCTCAACCTCGTCAAGTTGCACCACAAGGCAGGCGGTGGTTGCGCCGGTGATCGGCGCCTCGCGGTAGGCGTGGTCCAGCACGGCGAGGATATGGGGCCGCAGCGCCAGCCCCCCCAGCGCATCGGGCGGGCCGGGCGGCGGCGGATCGGCAAAGCGGAAGGCACCGGCGATGGTAAAGATCAGCGGCGCCGCCAGCGCCGTCAGGATCAGCACCTCTTCCCCGCCCAGCCAGAAGGCAGCAAGCGTCAGCGCGGGCAGGAACACCATCAGTTCGGGACGCCGCAACTGCGCGCCAAGCCAGCGCAGGGCGACAAGCGCATCGGGAAACCGCTGGGGCATGACCTGTTCTCCGACCAAACCGGGCATCCCGGCCAGGGTCAGCCTAGAGAATCAGGTTGAGTGATCTGTTAATCCACATCCCTCAGTTGCGGAGGATTTCCCGACAATTCGATCTTTCCCGCCATCAGCCCGGCGAAATCAAAGAGACCGGGGTCCGCCAGATGCGAAGGACGCACGTTCATCAGTGCCCGGAACATCACTTGCCGCCGCCCCGGGCTGCGGGTCTCCCATTCATCCAGCAGCTTTTTCACCTGCGCACGTTGCAGCCCTTCCTGACTGCCGCACAGATCGCAGGGGATGATGGGGTAATTCATGCCGCGGGCGAATTTCTCGCAATCCGCCTCGGAGACAAAGGCAAGCGGGCGGGCGACGAACAGATCGCCCTCTTCATTCACCAGCCGCGGCGGCATCGAGGCCAGCCTGCCGCCGTGGAACAGGTTCATGAAGAAGGTTTCCAGAATGTCGTCGCGGTGATGGCCCAGAACCACGGTGGAACACCCCTCTTCGCGCGCGATGCGGTAAAGGTTGCCGCGCCGCAGCCGCGAACACAGGCTGCACATCGTGCCGCCCGGCTTGATCTTGTCGATCACCACCGAATAGGTGTCCTGATATTCGATCCGGTGCGGCACGCCCATGCGTGTCAGAAACTCGGGCAGGACGGTGGCCGGAAAGCCGGGCTGGCCCTGATCCAGATTGCAGGCCAGAAGGTCAGCGGGCAGAAGGCCGCGCCATTTCAGCTCGGTCAGCACGGCGAGAAGGGTATAGCTGTCCTTGCCACCCGACAGGCAGATCAGCCAGCGGTCGCCGGGGCGCACCATGCCATAGGTCTCGATCGCCTCGCGCACGTTCTGCACCAGCCGCTTGCGCAGCTTGCGGAACTCGGTGCTTTTGGGGGCGCCGTAGAACAGCGGGTGGATGTCGTCGGCGTCATCGTCGTCAAACATGATCGTCCCTCTCGGATGGCCTGCTATGCCAGAGCGCTGCCGGTAATGCAAAACACGCCTTGCATTTGCCCTTCTTCAAATACTCCCGCCGGAGGCGTCAACGGCGGGACGGGGCGGGCGGTTACGGGTGATGCGCGCGGTCAAAGTCGGGATCGGCGCCGGGAACCGGGTCATAGCCGTGGCCGCCCCAAGGATGGCAGCGGCAAAGCCGGTGAACCATCAGATAGCCGCCCTTGACGGCGCCATGGCGTTCCAGCGCCTCAAGCGCATAGGCCGAGCAGGTGGGCTGAAACCGGCAGCCATGGCCGACCCAGGGGCTGAGAAGCAGCCGATAGGCGCGCACCGGCATGGCAACCAGATGGGCAAGCGGCGTCATGGCCGCCCCCGGTGGACCGAGCGCAAGGCGGCGGTCAGATCATCAAGCAGCAGGGCGAAATCGCGGGTGGTGGTGGCACCGGGCTTGGCGACCAGAACATAATCCCAGCCGGGCCGCGCCGCATGTGCAAGAATGGCGCGGGCCACCTCGCGCAGGCGGCGCTTGGCGCGGTTGCGTGCCACCGCATTGCCGATCTTCTTAGAGGCGGTGAAGCCCACGCGCACCACGGTGCTGTCATCGTCCCGGGCGCGGGCCTGCAACAGAAAACCGCCGGTGCCCTGCCGCCGCGCCGAGGCGGCGCGCAGAAAGTCGGGGCGGTTGCGCAGTGTCTCAAGGCAAAGCGAAACCGCCGGAGACGCAACGGGCGCTTCGGCATCCATGCCTTGGCCCGTGGTTTCCGGCGGTGTCATCGCATCATCCTCCGGCCCGAAGGCCGTCAAGGAAATCAGGCGGACAGAACCTTGCGGCCCTTGGCGCGGCGGGCGGCCAGCACCAGACGGCCGCCTTTGGTGGCCATGCGGGCGCGGAAGCCGTGGCGACGGCTGCGAACCAGGTTCGACGGTTGGTAAGTGCGCTTCATCGCGGCTCTCCATCAGACGGCGTCCCGAACCCGCGGGGATTCGAGGGCGGTAACTTGAAGCCCGGTCTTTACGGGCGCTTTCAGGCCCTGTCAACGTGGGCGGCGCGGGATTTCTGCAACATTTCGCAGGTTGCGCGCCCCGGCAAGGGCAGACAGAAGGTCCGGCCATCAACCCGGCGTGAAGGGGCTGGTCAGCCGCCCGCCCGGACGCCATCCTTGGGCCATGCACCTTTCCAGCCCCCGAAACGGAGTGATCCGCCGCCTGCCCCTGCTGATCATCGCCTGTTCGGCGCTGTTCGGCGTGATCTTCCTGCGCGATGACCTGTCGTTTCAGGCGCTTGGCCGCCATGCCGGGGCGCTGACCGCGCTGCGCGACACCCACCCGCTGTTGACGGCGGGGGCATTCGTGCTGGGCTATGCGGGGATGGTGGCGCTTTCGCTGCCCGGGGCGACATTGGCGACGCTGGCGGGGGGGATGCTGTTCGGGCTGTTCCCGGGGGTGGTCTATAATGTGACCGGCGCCTCGCTGGGCGCGGTCGGGGTGTTTCTGGCGGCCCGCGCCGGAATTGGCGCCGATGTTGCGGCCCGGCTGGCCAAAGGGCGGGGGGCGGCGCTGTTGCAGCGGCTGCAACGCAACGCATGGCCTGCGCTTCTGGTGATGCGGCTTTTGCCGGTGGTTCCCTTCTTTGCCGCCAATCTGTTGCCCGCTTTTGCGGGGGTGCGGCTCTGGCCTTTTGCGGCGACGACGGTGCTGGGCATCTTGCCCGGCGCGCTGATCCTGACCACGCTGGGCAGCGGTCTGGCCGAGGTTCTGGCGCGAGGCGAGGCGCCTGACCTCAGCCTGCTGACTTCGCCGCAGGTGGTTTTGGGGCTGTGCGGGCTGGCGGCGCTTGTCGCGGGCCCGGTGCTGTGGCGGGCGCTGCGGCCCGGCGTGGAGGATGGGAAATGACGCGGATCAGCACCGATGTCTGCGTGATCGGCGCCGGGTCTGGCGGGCTGTCGCTGGCGGCCGGGGCGGTGCAGATGGGCGCGCGGGTGGTGCTGATCGAGGGCGCTGCGATGGGGGGCGACTGCCTGAACCATGGCTGCGTGCCGTCAAAGGCGCTGCTGGCGGCGGGCGCTGCGGCCGAGGCGCGGCGGCGTGGTGGCATGGGGTTGCGGCCCGAGGTGCCTGCGGTGGATTTTGCCGCGGCCAAAGACCATGTGGATGCCGTGATTGCTGCCATCGCCCCGCATGACAGTCAGGAACGCTTTGAAGGTCTGGGCGTGACGGTGATCCGCGCCATGGCGCGCTTTACCTCTCCGCGTGAGGTGGAGGCGGGCGGTCATCTGATCCGCGCCCGCCGCTTTGTGATTGCCACCGGCGCGCGGCCCGTGCTGCCGCCGATCGACGGCATCGCGCGGGTGCCGGTCCTGACGAACGAGACGATCTTTGCCCTGCGCGCGCCGCCTGAACACCTGCTGATCCTAGGCGGTGGGCCGATCGGGATGGAAATGGCGCAGGCGCACCGGCGGCTGGGCTGCAAGGTGACGGTGATCGAGGCGGCACAGCTTCTGTCCCGCGAAGACCCCGAGGCGGCTTTGGTGGTGACCGACGCCCTTGCGGCCGAAGGCGTGATGCTGCGGCAGGGGCAGGCGGTGGTCCGCCTGCGCCCGCTGCCCGAGGGGGTCGAGGCCGTTCTGGCCGATGGCGAGGTGATCACGGCGAGCCACCTTCTGGCCGCAACCGGACGCAAGCCCATGCTGGAGGGGCTGGGGCTGGACGCGGCAGGGGTGGCCCATACCGCGCAGGGGGTGACGGTGGGGGCGGGCCTGCGTTCAACCACCAATCGCCGGGTCTATGCCTTGGGCGATGCGGCAGGCGGGGCACAGTTCACCCATCTGGCGGGCGCCCATGCCGGGGTGGTGATCCGCCAGATCCTGCTGGGCCTGCCGGCCAAGGCCCCGCAGCGGGTGCCCCGCGTGACCTATACCGACCCCGAACTTGCACAGGCCGGGCTGACCGAAGCGGAGGCCCGCGCTGCCCATGGCGCCGCCCTGACCGTGTTGCGGCAACCCTTCGCGGGCAACGACCGCGCCCGAACCGAGGGGCGCACGGCGGGGTTTCTCAAGCTGATGGTGGTCAAGGGGCGCCCGGTGGGGGCAACGCTGGTCGGCCCCGGCGCGGGCGAGGCGATTGCCTTCTGGCAACTCGCGCTTACGGGCCGGGTAAAGCTGTCCACCATCGCCGGAATGATCCTGCCCTATCCGACGCGGGCGGAAATCGGCAAGCGGGCCGCTGGGGCCTATTTCTCGGCCCGACTCTTTGATAATCCTGCGGTTAGGCGGGTGGTTCGGCTGGTGCAACGGCTGCTGCCCTGAGCGGCGTTGCGACAAAGGGGATGGCAGGGTTTGACATCGGGGCGGGGGCGGTTCCTGAATACCCTCTCGGGGCGGTTCCTCATGCTGACCGTCGGCTTTGTCATGCTGGCCGAAATCCTGATCTTCGTGCCCTCCATCGCCCGGTTCCGCGCCGATTTTCTGATGAACCGGCTGGAAAAGGCGCAGATCGCCTCGCTGTCGCAACTGGCCGCCGAAGACATGGTTTCGCCCGAGCTGGAGGCAGAGCTTCTGGCCAATGCGCAGGTCTACAACATCGTCCTACGCCGCGACGAGGTGCGCCAGCTTGTGCTGTCCTCGCCCATCCCGCGCCCGATTTCCGCGACTTATGACCTGCGCGAGGCGGGGCCATGGGACCTAATCCGTGATGCCTTTGCCTGCCTGCTGACGCCGGGGGCTGATATCATCCGCGTCATCGGCAATCCGGTGCAGAAGGCAGGGCTCCTGATCGAGGTCACCATGGACGAGGCGCCCCTGCGCGCCGAAATGCTGGACTACGGGCTGCGCATCCTATTGCTTTCGGCGCTGATTTCGGCGGTGACGGCGCTTTTGCTGTTCCTTGCGGTGCAGAGGCTGATCGTGCAGCCCATCCGGCGGGTGTCGCGGCACATGGCCTCTTACGCCGAAGCGCCCGAGGATGTGCGCCGCGTGATCGCCCCCATGGCGCAGGTCGAGGAACTGCGCGAGGCCGAAGAAGCCATGCAGAAGATGCAGCAGCAACTGACCGGCAGCCTGCGGCAGAAGGAACGGCTGGCCCAGCTTGGCGGCGCCGTCGCCAAGATCAGCCACGATCTGCGCAATATCCTGACCACCGCCCAGCTTTTCGCCGACCGGCTTGAGGGCAGCGCCGACCCCACCGTCGCCCGCGCGGCGCCCAAGCTGGTCTCTTCGATCAGCCGGGCGGTGAGCTTGTGCGAATCGACGCTGAAATTCGGCAAGGCCGAAGAGGCCGCGCCCGATCTGCGCGAGGTGGCGCTGGCCGAACTTGCAGCCGAAGTGGCCGAGGCCGAGGGGCTGGCCGAGGATACCGCCGTCGCCTGCCTGATTGACATGCCCGAGGGGCTGAAGGTGCGTGCCGACAGCGAGCAGCTTTTCCGCGTGCTGTCCAATCTGGTGCGCAATGCCCGGCAGGCGATTGAAGCGGCGGGCGAGGGGGGCACCATCGAGATTTCCGGCGAGGACCGGCCCGAGGAATGGCGCATCCGCGTCGGCGACAGCGGCCCCGGCCTGCCGGAAAAGGCGCGGGAGCATCTTTTCGAGGCATTTCAGGGCGGCACCCGCAAGGGCGGCACCGGCCTTGGCCTTGCCATCGCCGCCGAACTGGTGCGCGGCCATGGCGGGCGGCTGGAACTTGCCCGATCCGACGCGGAAGGCACCGAGTTTCTGATCCGTCTGCCCAAGGCCGGATTGCCAAGCTGAGGTTTTCGCGTTTTCGCCCTTGCCAAGCCCGAGCGGGCCAGCTAAACGCCCCCTCAAGACGGACCCGTAGCTCAGCTGGATAGAGCATCAGACTACGAATCTGAGGGTCGGGCGTTCGAATCGCTCCGGGTCCGCCATTTACCCTTGAAATCTCTGAAGATTATCGCGCGCGTGTGCGTTGGGGCGCGCCGCCATGGCCGCGCGGCGGTGGTCCTTTGCCTGTTGATCTCCTTCAGGCTGGCGGGAATCTTTTCCGGTCAGCCTCTTGCGCCGTTGTGGCGGCGCGCCAGCTTCTGGACAACCGTGCGGCAGCTTCTGGATGGAAAATTTTGTGCCGCCGCCAAAAAATCCTCACAGCTAGAAGAGGGTCCGGGGGGAGCATCACCGAAAGGCTCGATCAGCTCCGCCCCACAGCACCAGACTGACGACACCAACCTGTTTGCTACTTCAGCGGTTCAAATCCCGCGCCCGCCGGAAAACACATGCCACTAGTCTGGAACGCTTTGTAGATGTCGACTTCAAACTTGGCGCACCAACCGCTGGCTACCCAGCGACACGAGGCACAGACCGCAAAATCTTCGTAGAATTCGTCGTGGTCGAACTTCTCAGGATGGGCCTTCTCATGACATTGCCGACAAAGCGCCACGAGGTCGAAGAGCAATTCATTTTGAACGTGGCGATAAGTCTTGTGGTGGACCTCGGTCGCTTCACATGCGAGGCAGCCTTCGCAGATCCCATTTGCCCGTTTCAGAACCTTGAGGCGTTTAACCTGCCACTCCGGAGTTCTAAGGTAGGCCGCATACTCTTTTGCTAGCGGCTCAGCTGTGGCGGACAGGTTAGCCTTTGATTCGGCATTCTCGGCCCAGTAACGGCGGTCGATCTCCAACCTCGCCTCGTTTCGCCTAGCCTGATACTCTTCCCTTAATCCGTCTTGGAACAAGGGTAGGCTCTCAAAACCTGGAAGTTTCTTGAAGGGGGTTCCACTCTGCTCGCCGCAGATTTTGCATTGGTCTACAACGTTCGATCCGCGCAGCGTCCGGGTTTTCACCGGATGCTGGCAAAGCCCGTTGTACTGCTTCACCTCTGCGCAGTACCGAGCCTCCAAATCGCCGTGCAAAAAAGTGTGGCCGCTTCCGTCGGGGTCTCTGAGTCTGGTCATAGGCAAAACACCGCACTTGAAGAAAAAGGCGGCACCATAGTCAAAGGTTTTTTCTATTCTGGCGAGACAAAAAAAACGGCCCGGGTGATGCCTAGGCCGCTTAAGTTTCAGCCCTTGAGCACATGAACCTTCAGCATGCGCCACGCGCGTGCTGCAGCCAGCGGGACCACTCCGTTACCGGCCGCAGCGGTTCGGTCCAGCCCGGTGGCCACCCCATCAACCAATCGCTGAATTGCGGGTTTAAGGTCTGGCCGATCGAAGAGCCGGTCTCCCCACTCCGCAAGCGCACCCGGTAGGGGAGGGAAGAGGCCGGGGAACGGGGCGTCCAGCCCATCGCCATCAGCAGCTCCCACAGCACCGTCCAGCTGTAGACCGCGTTCTTCAGGCCCATCTGCTTGCCGCTCTGGCGCTCGTCTTTCATCAGCTTCAGCCCCGC
>NZ_JABUHN010000022.1 GCF_013328815.1 Tabrizicola fusiformis | reverse complement strand
AGCCGCATCGACGACCTGCTGCCCTGGAACTTCAAGCCGTCAAGATAAGCTGACCGTGGTGGCCAGCGACCGCTTACGCTGGAACGCATGCGGACTGGCTAAAGCGTGTTCAGATTCAGGATGAAGGGGCCTTTAACATGCTGAGGAAGGTGTGAGTGCCTTACTCACCAATCGACGTCTTCGATATCGATTGCCTCGGGAACGCGCCTGGCGAGAAACACGCCGTAGCAGGGGCGTCCTGGCAGCGCTGCGGACAGTACTTCCTCCATCGCCCGAAAGTGACAGCCGGTGGTGAGGACGTCATCACAGATCAATATCCCCTCACGGACTCCGGCGAGCGCACCTTGCTCGAGCCGGTAAAGTGCGACCAACTCAGCGGGTGTGGGTCGCGCATCCGTATCATGCGCAGCAGCCGTGCTTTGGGTCTGGCTGACCAGTTCCCGGATATCGATGTCGTAGCCGTGTGAACGCCGTACATGGGCACTCAGATGGGCCAGCATTTCCATCATTCTATTATCGTACATCGGATCGGTGCTGGCCTTCGAAGGGGGGACCGGTACGAAGGTGTAACGCCGCAGATCGGTGTTTCCGAAGGCCTTGTGAAGCGCTGCGGCGGCTTTGCGGATGTTACGCGCCTTGTGGGACCATTCTGGGCGTCCTTGGCGATCCATCGGTTTTTTGAAATTGATGATCAGATTGTTGGTTGCACTGTAGGAGAACCCTTTGCGCGCGGTGTACTCGCCGAGGAAGAGGCAGTTGTCTTCTTCGTGTAGGTAGGAGTGATCGCCGCGCGTCAGCGCGTCGACCTTAGTGAGTCTTTCCGGGTATGAGCTGTTGTCGGATGTCATCGTAATCCCGGACGCGGATCGCGCCGCGCTCTTCGTAAGTGTGTGGCCAGGTCAGCTTCGGATTGCGGAAGCAGCTATCTAAAATGAAGAGTCTGCGTCCTTGTTTCAGTGCTGCGCGGGCTTGCACCAGCGTTCCGGAAGTTTCACCGGCTTCCACGATCACCGTCGCATCGGTTAGTGCGGACATGGTGACGTTGCGTGCGGGGAAGAAATGTCGGTTCGCGGTCGGGTTCGGTGCGCGCTCATAACGCGTCACGGGAACCTGGCTGATCAGCAGATGATTGGTTGCGATTTCCCTTTGAAGCGCTGCGTTCTCTTTCGGGTATGTCTGTGAAATTGGAGTACCGAGAACCGCAATGGTGCGGCCGCCCTCGCTGATCGCAGCCGTGTGCGCGGCTGCGTCCACGCCCTTCGCCAGTCCGGACACGATGGTGAAGTCATCGGCTAGCAGAGAACGCACTAGTTTGCGGGTGCGCCGGATCCCGTCTTCGGAGGGATTGCGCGTTCCGACAATCGCGACGGATCTGGGCGAATTCACCAGTTCCCACCAGCCCTGATAGTAGAGCAGTTCAATCGGATGCTCTGCATCCCGCAGGCGATCAGGGTACTCTCCGGCGCCATGTACACGTACGCCATAATGCCGAACACCTGCTCCAACGAGGGCGCGATGCACCGCGTTTGCGTACTCCGTCGATTGAGCCGGGGCGATGAAATCGGACGGGAGCGCTCCCGGCACCCTAGCGAATCGTGCGGCGATGGTCTTGAAGCTGGCATTGTCTTGGTCCCAAAGGGCTTCATATGCCCCAAGCTCCAAGAACGGCGAAACAGCCCGTGCTGCGAAATCTAGCGCACCGAAATCCAGTTGTGTCATTACTCTCCGTCTCAGGCGGCCTCCGCTCCTATGTGAACGTAAGGGGAACGATAGCAGGTTTTCGCTTCCGTGTCCAACGATGGTCGCAACCTAACCTCGCGACTATGGCAAATTGAAGCCGAGGATGTAAGCGAGTCGTTTGAGTGATTGAAAGCAACTTTACTGCATGAGGAGGCGTTCCTCCTTCAACTTCGATGGAAAACGGCCTCGATTATGTCGGAAGCAATCGGGTTGTAGCCGATGGCCTGAGCCCCGTGTTCCCTCCAATCGATCACGCGTTGGGATTAGATGTTGATGACTGATGCGAGGTATCGAAAAAGCCTATAAGATTTGGAGCGGTCCGCGGTTCCCATTCCGGGCCTCTACCGCCCTTCAGCGCGGCCCGCGACAGCAGCAGGTTAGATGCGATACAGCTAACTTCGGACACCATTACGCATGCCGGGCACGCGCCGCCGCGGATATCACACAGGCTACCCGATCCGCAGCGCAGCGTTCTCGGGTCGAGAGCCCGCTTTAAAAACGCCTCTGCGGAGTTGCGCCACATCGCGGAGATGTTCCCCAAGTCGGGCGTCATTCCTTTGCGGTAGATGACGAAAGAGAGGTCGGCGGGGAAGATGTGTTCCCCGATACCATCCCTGTCCACGCCCGATGTGTCCGCGAGCGAGTGCATCATCTGGTGCGACAATGTGTGCAGCAGCAGGTAGATGTAGGCTGGGAGGGTGCGCGGGTAACCACCCATGCCCTCGCGATCCTTGAACACTTCAAGGAAAGGCCCGAAGTCATCGTAGCGCTCTAGGTAGGCGCGGCCGACGTGTTCGCGGGGCACGTCGACGACCTGATTGGCCTCAAGCCAGCGCAGGACTCGGCCCTCGTCGAGTTTGAAGTATAGCGCCTCGTTGAGCTGTTGCGTGACGTAGATCGGCCGCTTGTTGTCGGGGATAGGCAGTTGGTCGAACGCCTTCAGCCGGACCGGCATCTCGACACGCTGACCGTTATGCTCGCGCTGGTAGATCGGAGTGGCCGAGACCCTCGTATAGCCGAAGCTAAATTCGCAGATCGGAAGGCCGCGGATCAGTACTAGGCGATCGACGCCAAGATGGCCGAGCAGCCTCCCAATGGTCTCTTGGTACTTCACCTTGCGCGCCGGATCGTTGACCACATCCGTGAGTACGACGTCCGGGGACATGACGTTGACCGCTTTGTGCTCCGTCATCGCCTGCTCGATATGCTCACGCACGAATGCGTCGTGCTGGATCGTCAGCCGGACGGGGTCGTAACGTTGCGTCCAGTCCTCTCGCATCGCGATCGCCTGCAGGATCGCTTGGCTGCCGAGCTGGCCGCGCTCGACGATACCATTAGCGAACCAGCCCTCGCGCAGCGAGCTCGCGTTGTCGCGGTGCCGGCGCGCCGCGTCGGCGCGCCCGGAACCTTCCGCCTTCTCCGCCATATCAAGGTAGGTTTCGTACTCGTCCCACTCGCCTGCACGCGTTTGGTCGGCCTCGACGCTCTTGCGGATCTGATCGCCGGACGGCTCGGCGAATGAGATTTCGTGAATCTGGGCGAGCCGGGCGATCAGCCCGTCGCGGCGTCTGGGGCTCATTAGTTCGACCACTGCGCTGTCTTTGAACACAATGAAGCTGGTCCGCTGAACATAGAAGGTCGAGTTTGCCCGGTATGAAACCGGTAGCATGTTGACTTCGATCCACTGGAACTGGCGGCCGCCCTCGTTCTGCTGGATCTGGAGACGCGTAAGCACATCGGGGTTGGCTTTCTTGAGCGACCTTGTCTCGCCGCAACCCTCACAGACGTAGCGCCATTCGGAGAACACAGGTGCTGTGTTGCGCAGCTTGAAACTCGACGATCCGCAGGTACACATCCTGATCTGCTTGGCGGTACCGGTCTGCGAGTCAAAGTTGTAGTTGAAGGGGCTGAGCGGCTCGATGTCGCCCGACCAGTGGGCGTAGACCACGTCAACCTGCGTCCAACGGGCCTCGTGGCCATTGCACTTCCTGGGTAGTGGCTGTCGCGCCTGATCGGCGACGCTGTCGAACTCGCGGGTCGATCCGCATATCCCGCAGCGGTACAGGAGCGGATAGGGTACGTAGCCGACCTTGTCAGGGCTCGTCATCTGGAAGTCGGCGCGCTGCACCCGCGCCTCGCCGGTTTTCGAGTCTCGGAACGGGGTGTCGAGGACGAGTTCCGGCAGTGCGTCGGGCAGCACTTTCATCACGCGATTGCGCCAGGTGGTCACTGCGTGGCTCAGATTCTCGAAGATCAGATCGACAGTCGTCGGGTTGAGGTCCTTCGCCTCGTTGGCGAGGGGAACGGAGCGACAAATGCCCTTGCCGCCCTCCCATGTCATCAGCACGCCCGGCGCGTAAGAGCCGGCGATCTGGACCCGCGAGCGCAACATCGTGGGCGGCTCCAGCGGATCGGGGTCGGCGTGGCCGACGCCGAACGATGAGGGTCTTCGGACGGAAGGGGCGCGCCAGTCTTTCTTGCCTGTATCAGCCATCTTTTCCCCCATCCGCGTCCAGCTCCGAGGCACTGCCGCGCTGGGTCCTTATAGCTTTCATCACTTTAGCCAGGTCGCGGCGGTCGACGTCCGATGACCTGCCGCGCGCGAGCGGGTCGCGCATCGCAGCGACGATGTAACCGGCTTCGTCGACGTCGCGCAACGACGTCATCGGAGGCTTGAAGACCGGGACGTCGCCCCAGTAGTCACGTAGGCTCGATATCGTGGCTAGACCGGAAATGTGCCGCGCGAACCTCTCGACCTGATTGTCGACGAGCCCGCGATAGAATTCCTCGTAGTACGGCGCCCCGAGGTGCAAAGCACCTTTTCCGGCGAAACCGCTCGCTCGGAGTATGAAAGAGACGAGTTCCTTTGTGAAACGGAGGTGGTCGCGCTTTTCCAGGGCTGCCAGCCGGCTGACTTGGTCCATGTGTGCCTCCTCGAACTTACGGGCGTCATCCTTGCCGATGAACTCGCGTGCCTCGCGCAGCATCGCCCAGGCTTGGACATACGAAGCCATCGTCCGCTTGATCGCGTTTTCCGCCCATCTCTCAACCGCCGGCGGCGCGATCATGCGTTCAAGGAAGCGGTGGAAGATGTCATGAGTCTCGACCACATAGCGGTCGCGTCGGTTCTGTGGCGTGGGCAGCAGCATGACGAAGCCGACATGGGTGCGGCCGACGCGGCTGGATGCCTGGATGTACTCGGCAATGTCAGAGGGAAGACCGGCAAAGAACATGCTGTTGAAGCGGTCGACATCGACGCCGTGGCTGATCGCCGACGTCGCCACGATGTTGCGCACGGTCTCGGCCACATCCGGATAGTCGGCTCCAACGAACGACCTGTCGGCGGCCTCCATCACCGCCTGTATATCCTTCATGTCAATGCCGCCGGAGATAAGGCGGCTGTCGAAAGCGATATGGGCGCGGCCGATACGGCGGTGCTCCTTTTCGACCGCTGCGCTCAGCGCGTCGATGACTTGGTCGCCGCCCTTCTTATTCGTAACGTACGCGAGGGCGATGCGATGCAGGTCCACGAGCGCCATGATCTCCGCATCACGACCCTGCTCGACGGCGCGATCGATGGCGGCACGGTGCCAGTCGCCCGCGCGACCTGGCGGGACCGATGCTCGGATTGCGGCGATCGTCTGAACCCGCTGCGCGCCGTCCAGCATGCCGTCCCACAGAGATGTGACGATGCCGTGGAAGGCGGCGAGGACTCCAACCGTCGTGACGGTGTGGGTAGCGTCGTTCGTCAACAGCGAAACGTAGAGGCGCATCCACGGCGCGGTCGCCTCTGGAACCTGCGCGAATGGGAGCGACTTGGCGAGAGTGACACGGTCCTCATTCTCTTCCGGTGGCGCGGCTGGCTCGGCGAAAAAGGAGTGGTAGAGGTCAGGTCCGGGGTAAGGGAAGCGCAGGGGGATGCGTTGGTAAAGCGTCTCCAACTGCCGTTCGGGTGCTGAGATAGTGGCGGTCGCCGCGATGATCTTCGGCATTCGGGGCGGACCCCAACCGACGCCGGTCCAGCGTCGAGCAACGCCCAGTGCGTCGCCCGCCATGTCGGCGATGTCCTCTAGCATCGTGTCGAGTAAAGTGTCGAACAAGCCGCTGAACGTGCCGAGGCTCTCTTCCAGCAGATGCGCCTCGTCCTGAATGATAAGCGATGGGAAGGGGTCGTGAAAGATGTGCCTGCCGCTCGCGTACGCGGGGTAGACATTGGCGCAGCGGTCAAGGGCGGGATCGCGTTTGAGGTCCGCCTCGCTGCGCGGGTTGCTGAGGTTGCCGCGGTGATCGACGCGCCTTGCCAGGCCAAACATGCCAAGCACCTTGCTGATTGTGCTGGTGTTTTGCCCTAGCATTGCCAGCTTATCTACGGTGCCCAGCACTATCGATGGCGCGCGCGCGTAGACGGCGTCATCCGTGAGGAGGAATGGCAGTGGGTGGCGACCACCATGCTCCTTGTTCCAATCGCAATCGTCGTTGAAGCAGAGGATCGCGGCGCGCCTGCCGTACTGACCATCGGTCTCGTCGCGTCTGAGGCCGGTTGGTTTGCCGCAGACCGGACAGTCCGGGATCTTATCGTACGCCTCGCGGGCGACAAGGTAGCGCCGGCCGCGATCTCGCTCCTGGTCATCGCCGGTCTCGCCATCGAGGCCACTGTCGTCCGGATGGTCATGATCGGTAGTAAGCGGGATGTCCGATTTGAAGGCCCCGTAGTTATTCGGCGTGTTCTGGCTGCCGACCCAGAAGCCCATCTCGAACGGCCATGAGCCGACGCTGTGACGCTTGCGGACCAATTCCGCCCTGGCAATAAGTTTCAGGAGCCGCTGGGCCTGCTGGAGGGTTAGCAGCCGCAGGGGATACCGGATCATCGCGGTGATGCCGCGGTCCTTGCCACGCAGCCGGTCGAGGAACATCGCGAAGAGCAGTGTTCCGTAGAACGCTTCAGACTTGCCACCGCCGGTCGGGAAGTAGAGAAGGCTGACGCCTTCCTCGTCGAGTCGAGGGTCGTGCGTTTCGCGCCACTCGTCCATCCTCGAAGCGAACACCGGCACGTGGGCGAGTATGAAAGCCATCTGGAACAGGCGCCATCCCCGGCCGGGGTCGGAGACATCGCGCGACGCAAAGGCCTCGTTCGCCATGGTCCAAGCTCGCCAAGGCGCGGCACGCCGCTCGAGGGCTTGGTTATCCCCGCCACCACAGGCGGCAAGCGCGTCCGCTGCCTTCTTGGACGCGATCAGCAGTTCGACGCCACGCTCAATGTAGCGCGCCTCGTCGCGTTGTGCCGCGATGTCCTTGCGCAGGCGTTCGGCCTCGATCGCCGCGTCGGCGGGTTCCAGCCCGGCCGTGACCGTATCCCGGAGCCTCGCTTCCTGACCGTCGATCCACTGCCTGTACTCACAAGGCAGTTCGAGCAGCCTAGATGCATCGAAATCTGGATCCTTCAAGACGGCAAACTGATAGGGCAGGTCGAGCTTGCGCGCGACGATCCGCGGCTGGGCGAAGCGGGGCGCGCACGTCGTGCGCAGGTGCAAGTTCGCTCCCTCGCAATGGGCCTCGACTCCGCAGTTGAGGCCTATAGCCGGATAGTCGAGGTGCTCGCGGAAACGATAGGATGGCTCGACGCGGTCGAGGCGCAGTGGGCGGTGCGCAGCCGATGGCAGCTCGATTGTAAGGCCGGCATCGAAGACCGTGTTGCAGCGGCCGCGCGCGTCGATTGGCGACTGCTCAAGCGACTGATTGTCGAGTGTGATGCGCATCGATAGAGCGCTCGGGTTGAGGAAGTCGGTCTGGCGCTCGACTTTGACTACGACGCGCGAGAGGTCGGGTACGACCCGGTTGCGATCCACCGGGCGGGTGGCGATCGCAGCCATTGCTGCACGCCATTTCTCTTCCGTCAGCGTTTCGCTGGGTTGGACTGTCACCTCCCGCCATGCCGTGGAGGCGCCAGGCCCGTTGACCCAAGCTTCGATTTGCGCGGCAACCGAGCCGCTTAAGGCACGGTTATACGTTTCGACTGCAGATTTGAGGTCTTCGTCGGGCGCATCATAGTTGAACTCGAGGGTTGGCATTTCGAGGTCCAGCCGTGTCCACTTCCCCGGGATTGGCGCTGGATCGACGAGGTGGAGCGGAAGCTCTCGCTGATCGCGAAGCAGACGCGGGATGGGCAGTACCGCTGGCTTGATGTCGTCAGGCGTGTTCGGATCTATGTCGGACGTATCTCTCGACACCTTTGCCGCATCGTCCGGATCTGCATCGCCAGAGACTAGCTTGATGCCGTGTGCGGCGTATGCTTTGCGCCGGACTTCGGTGAGGATCTGTGCTCGCGTCGCTCTGACTTTGGAACGCTTGGTCTCGTCCATCGCCTTCCAGTCAGGCTTTTCGACGCCCGCCGCTCGCAGCGCGGGCACGCGCTCTGCCCGGATCGCATCGTCGATCTGCTGCTGGATGTTCCTCTGCAGGCGGAAGTCGAACTCGAGTTCGCCGTGGGGCGCAAGGTCCAGCCAGTCGGGGATCACTCGGAGATAGACCGAGAACCGGGGCGTGACGCGTATCGGCCCACCTCCGCCAGCCACCGCAATCAAGTCAATGCCCACCGCCGCGATGCGGATGTCTGTCGTCTCATCATCCTGTCCCGACGTGTCGAAGCGCGGGAGGAGCTGGCTGGCGAAAATGCCCCTGCGAGGCGAACTACCGAGCAAGTTGCGGCCGCGCTCGTCCGCACCGGTGACGCGCTGCACCAGCGAATATGTCAGCGCGTCGCAGACGGCTTCCTTTAGTTCGACGTCAATCGCCGTTAGCTCGCTGTTCGACTTTCCCTTCATCGCGCCGTAAAGCTCCGAACCTTGTCAACGATAGCAACATGCTCTTCCGCCATAGACCTTAACATGCGGATTTGGTCGACCCGATCGCGATTGCTGCTTATGGCCGCGTGCGGATCGGTGAGAATTCCGCGAAAGGCATCGTGGAAGACGTTTCCGTAACGGATGCGGTGAGACCGCTGCGCGACCACCGCCCACCTCCAGAAGTTGCCAGCCATGCGTTCGCTGATGCCGAGGGCGGCGGTGAAGCGCATGAACGTGTCCTGATCCTGCGGCGCGTGCGGAACGACGTCGTGCAGAGGTTTTTCGATCTCTTCGCCGAGGTCGATCCAGTATCGCGCGGTTTCGGGCGCCACTGCGGGTTCGCCCATCGTGGCAACAAGTGACCGCAGCTTCCCTATCGTCGTCGGCTCAGGCATCGCAGCGAAGCGATCGGACACCAACTGGTGGTAGTCGCGGATCTCCTCCGCGGCGGTTGCGCGGATGTTCACCAACGTGCGTGCCCGCTCAATGAAGCCGTGGCCTATGACGCAAACCTCGTCGCCCACCTTTACTTGCGATGCCGGACGCTCGACGAACGAGGTCGTCGCCGCGCCGTCGTCGCGCAACACAATCTCGGTGCTGCGGCGAGCAATAATGCGCTGGCCGTTCTTTAATTCGATTTCGACGAGGTTTCGTTCGCCCTTGCCGCCGCTCAGGTCAACCACTGAGCCATTGGGGAATTCGACGTCGTCCGGCGGCATTTCGAACCGCACGACGTGCCGACCGATCTCCTCCACCCGCTCATTAGCTTTTCTTGCAAACATTCGCAGCCGGACTGCCAATGGCGCGATGTCGATTTCGTCCGCGAGACGCCCGGCGTCGCGCGCGGCGAATGCGAGGGTGTCGGCGTCGGCAAGAACGGTTACGTGCTCCGGAAGCCACGGCTGGGTAAGTGTCGTCAGGATAGAGGTCCGCGTCGGCGCCACGAGCACGACCCGCTTGAACTGGTTACGCGCAACCCGTGGCAGGTCAGCCACGCCTCTGAGTGTCCGTTCACCTCCGAAGCGAATGAACCCGGATTCGAGCCGCGCGGCCAGTTTAGGATGGGAGATACCAAGCCGGTTAACTGCAAACTCTGCGACCAGTTCCGACCTGAACACGAACACGGATTTCGAGCTGGACCTGAGCGCGGGCAATATCGCCGCCTCGAGTAGCGTGGTCATCGGTGTGGCGCTGCCGAAGTTGCGCATCAATTCGCGCGTGGTCGCCAGCGCGCCGGTCTCGGCGTCGACCTGATTGGCAAGGCCGCGCGGATCCTCCAAGGTTGCGAGATCGGCTGTAACACGGTAGATCGCAAGCAGATCGTTGGCTGCTGCGGTTGATGTCTCCTGTTCCAGAAATCTGCTCAACTCAGCGAGCGAGCCCGGCAGAGAGGCTGTGCGGCGAACCGTCGCGACTAGGTTGCGCACGACGATCGCTCCCTTAAGGTCACCCTTGTCGTCGAGGCTGTTCGCCAGGCGCCGAAGGGTCTCGATGTTTTGGTCGACTTCACCGAAGAAGCCGTCGACATCAATGCAATCGGCTCCTTCGAACGAGGGAGCCTCGGCTGCCACGGGGCTGACGATGTTAGCCACCTCGGAATAAGCAACGTGGCCGATCGCTGGTATCACCTTGCCGCCTCGCCCTGGCTTCCGAGTGCCCAGGACATCGAACCGCGCGGTGCGGTAGGTCCAGGGATCGTCGGCGATGGCGAGGATACCTGTCATAGGGTGGACCTCGCGCAGGGAGGCAACAAATTCGGTCGATTTGTCCACCCAATTCCAGCCTAACCGGGTGCGAGCATTTCGTGTGAGGTCGAGGATAAGCAGATCGGGACTTCGCTTAATAGCCCGCAGATCGGCGCTGATCTGGTCGCCAACACGAAGCGTGTACAGGAAAAAGTCGGCCTTCGACGGGTCGTCAGCGTCGCCCGATCTGCTCTGCTTGACAATGTCAGTCTTCGAGCGCGTCCTCCAGAGGAGTTTGCTATTAGCCGAGCGCTCACCGCGTGGCGAGCCATGCGGCACAATCTCGTCAAGGATCGGGTGTTCGAACTCGGCGTATTCACGACCGTCGGACGCGCGCCCTGTAAGGTTGCGGACCCGGGCGAGAACCTGATGGAAGTCCTTGGCGGCGTCGTCACCGCCTTTGACGTATCGCTTAACATGCTCAAAGTTGACGGTGCCGAGTACTTTCCGGTCAACCTGAACCTGTCGGGCCTGGGCATGACTGCCTCGCGCGTAGGGGAACACGAGTGCTCGCACTTCGTCGGATCGGCGGCGACCTGTCTCGGTGGCACCTTGGATGATGAACTGCTTCACTTCCGCGCTACCAATCGCAGCTATCGTGAGCAGTCCGGTGATCGCTGAAGGCGAAACCTTGACCGGTGGCCATGGCATAACGACCTGAACTGATCCGTCTGATGCAACCTCGGCGGCGGATCGCACCAGAAGAGCGTATGATGGAGTTAATACCGCCGTGTCGGATTGGCCGAGTTGGTGGAACGGCTGAGCAGCCAGGGCTGCCATATAGCGCTCGACGTCGCGCCTTGTGCGCTTTGGTATCGCTTGCTTACTTTGCATAGCGGACGTGACTTCCGCTCGGTCCGAACTGGCTTTTGCCATCTTCGAGAGCAACGACTGTCTCTTATCCAAAGCCGCGCGACGTTGCTCGGCGCGGTCGTCCAAATCTGCCCTAAGCGGTTTCGGGAATGAAGGGTTGCGTGCCATTAGGCGTCAATCGCCTCTTGGGTGGACCGGTATGCCGCAGCGGCGGCGGCCTCTGCATCGTCATTGCTCACGGCGAGGGCGGCAGCGAAGGCGGTCGGCGAGGGAAGATCGAGCTGCCTCAGCAAAGTCACTGACACTGCAGCTGTTCCCGAGACACGACGGTAGCGCTGATCAACAGCAGTGGTATTTAGAAGGCGCACTGCGAGAGCGAGTCTGTTGGGGTCCTCACAGGTTAACACGATAGTGTGGTTCTCACTCACGAAGCCTCCCCATGCGGAAATTACGGATGGATCGACCATAGCAGCAACAAGCCTGCGTGGCTGCTTGTCGTTTGTGGTTCGCTGCATCACGGCCGCGACGCCCATGATGATCGCAGTGCTGCTACTAGGGAAAGAAACGAAGTCAACACCCTGGCCTTTCTTGCCCGCTGGCCTACAGAGTTCTCCCGCTTTTATATTTTGCGCCCAGATGAGTGGGTAACAATGCTGCTTGCTCTGGAGCTTGCTAAAGAGCCGCGCCTTTTCCCGATTCCAAACGAAGTATCCCGCGCGAACGGTCACACCGTAATCGGCCAGTGTAGCGCCACCGATAAGCGCTGGATCGATAGCTGGCAGTGGCCAGGCACCACCTTGCTCTGCGGGCAACAGCTGCTTAATCGCTTGGCTGGTCGATGGCACAAGGCCCACGATGTGGAAGCTGACGGGTGCACTAGCGACGTGAACCTTGCCTTTACGGGCGATCAGAACACTGATGTCTTGCGCTACGTCGATGAATACCCCATCCCGCCCGGCGATTGATCCGACCGCGAGCACCTCGGCTTGAGAACGAATAAAGGCACGCATTCGGTCGTAGAGAGGGCCTGCTCGGAAACTGGACGGTATCACAAGCGCGACAATGCCGCCGGGCCTTGCCTGTCTGAAGCAGAGCTCTGTGAACAGGGCGTACTTGTTTATATGGCCACTGTGGGCAACTTTGCGCCAAGCCTTATCTTGCACGTCTTCTAGCGCGACACGGCCATACGGCGGGTTAGCGATCACAAGGCCGTAGGAGCCGGGAATCGTCACCTTCAGTGCGTCGCCTGTGATGATTACTTCACGGGGGAGAGGCTTGCCCAGTCTCTGGGCGATGAGGCAGTTGGAGAGCGCTGACAGCCCGGTATCGATCTCGATGCCGTTCAGGCGGTAGGCGACCTCCTCTGCATTCAGTCCGGCATTCACCATACGACCTGCAATAGTAGACAAGAAGGCTGCGCCACCGGCCGCTGGGTCAAGCACGGTGTCCGCTCCAAGGTCAAAGCCCGCCTTAATAGATAAGTCTACGACGGCGTCGGCGACAGTTGGCGGAGTGAAGTAGGTCGCCTGGGAGCGGCGTAGCTTTGTTGGAAGCAGAAGCGTATACAGTGTTCCGATCCAGTAGTGCCGCTCGTCGATGGGCAGTGCCTGCAGCATGCGCTGGAATTTGCTTCGGCAAAGATCCTCGTCGGTATGATAGAGCATGCCGAGACAGATGTCTGCGCGCGATTGAGCGCTGGAGGCGACCTCCGCGAGCATACGCGCAGCGGCTCGTGCATGCGCAAGCAACGTAGCTTTTGACCCCCAGTCGCCCAAATTCATCGCTCGCCTAAGCCTTGCCATAACGCAATACATGGCAACTATAGGATGATGAGTTAGTCGGCAAAAGTACTTTGAACGTTATTTGAGTTCCTAGGGTGCTTCAGATACAGAATGCTTCATGTGTTCAAGAAAATTCTTCACCCTGCAGGCAACTCAGCCAATGACTGACGTGTTGCCATCGGCTCGCCGAGTCTCACGTCATTGGATGGGGTGCCCAACGTTCACGCTGTGGGTTGGGCCGCGAGGCTCTGGAAGACTTCGAGCTTGATGCCAAACTTCCGAATCGTGTCGAACTCACCGCGCTGTTGCGCGACGCGCAGCCATGACCGCTTGGCTGCGACATATTCTGCCGATGGCAACATCATTGCCTTGATCCCATTGAGAACTTTCGCGATGTGATCGAGATTGTCTGCCCGGGCATGATAGGTCGCGCTCCCCAGCGAACTCAAGGTATTGTGTTGGCGCACCAACCTTTGAAGGTCTTCGACTTTCGATCGAAGCTCGTTAACTTCATCTAGCCTAGCCTCAACGAGATCTTTGCGTTGCAAAGCATACACGTCGATAGAAATTTTGCCTTTTTGACTCGCGACGCCATTACAAATAGCATGAACCAAACCGGTCTCGTCGAAGGTCAGATGATCCTCAGGTTTGTCGATGCAAGGATTGAGCAATAGGCGAGCATCATCCTCGGTCGAGATATTTTGATTGTGGCTACGTACGCGCCTAGTTTCGTCAGTAAGCGGGAACTGAGTGCCCTTGCCTAGAACGATTCCCTTGCTCTGCCCTGGCACTTCATGGGTACGAACGCGATTGCAGTCCGGACATGAAATAAGAAGGTTGTCCCAATCACCTCCAAGCCAGTAGTAGCCCGGTTTTAACTCTGTCGCGCCGAGGCCGACCGAAGACTTCGGTCGATAGTGTTCGATGTCACTCGCGGTGACGGCGGCGAACTTGCTTTCACAGTAGGCGCATTTCTTGCAGAATTCGCGGGACAGTACCTTAGCCAGCTCCTTGTCCTTGTAGACCTTGAACGCAAACGATTTAGAGGCCAGCTTTTGATTGTTGAAATAGTTCGCTGGGTTTGTGAAGAACTGGATAGCCAATTCGCGCTCACGCTCGTGACGCGTAACCTTCGCCGCGCCGCCGAGGTCGTAGACGGTGGCAACGGCGTAACAGGCCAATGCCGCAGCGTCGGTTGTTCGCTCTATCGAAATCAAGCCGTGCCTCCACCGCTTGATACGACGTCCGAAGTGAGGCGGTGCCAGATCGCTGAGATTTCATTAACCGCTTCCTCTCGTACCTCTTCGGTCGAGATCTCTGGCATTACCTTTCTCCGTGCCAAAACTTGATCAATTGCTTCAAGGTAGAGCCCTTCTCTAAGCGTGGACCCGAATTGTTTTCGTGTCGCTAGGTCGGAGGTGAGTTGGGCAAGCTCTGCCTTTTCGGTGTCGGTGCGCACGTCTAAGGCCAGCAGCGCATAGTAGCGATCAAAGAGCCGTTCTGTGTTGGGGTCGACGGTGGAACTCAGACCGAAGAAGGACGAGGTCAGGAGTTGGTCGACCCTAAAGTCGGCTGGAGACGGTAAATCGGTAATCACTTCGATCTGATGATTCTGACGGCGGTGCATGACCACGACCTCACCTTCATAGAGGCCGCGCAGGCAAAGTGGCTGGTGGGTGGTACTGATGAATTGAACGAACGGCAGGGCCCGACGCAGTGAACTAACGATCTGCATCTGCCACGTGGGATGAAGATGGGCGTCGAGTTCGTCGATCAGCACTATGCCTTCGGCGTCCATTCGGTTCGGCCAAACTCGCGAGAGGATTTCGAGTATGTCCGCAGCCAGCGCGACTACAGTTTGATAGCCAACGCTGAGATTGGCAAGGGACACCGTTGCCCCGGATGTGTGCACTGCGACCCGCCCCTTGCTTCTTACGAGCTTCGCTTCGACATCGATCGAGAGTAAGTCCTTGAGAACAATGGCTGTATGATCGAAATCTTTTCGGCTGAGTCCGTTCAGCCAACGTTGTGCATCTATCAACGGGGCGAATGGGTCAAAGAGGTTTTCCAGCCTAGAGAATTCACCGCCGAATGCGACGTCATTTTGACGTCGCGATGGCAGGCGGATCGCTCCATATCCAGCGATGACGGTCTGAGGTGCTCCGCTGGCTCCGGCGATCTCTCCATCAGCAGTGATGGTAACAACTTTCTTCCCTGGACTAATGAATTCCAGACGATCTCTAAATATTCTGAGGCGGTGAGGAACATCAAAGCCACTCAGCTTAACGGCGACCTCACCGGAACGGCATCGAAACCGAACGAGGTCGCTGATGGACATTCGATTTTCTTTGATAAGTTTCGAGACATATTCAGATCCACCAAGCACCAATGCAATTGCTTGAAGTACCGTGCTTTTACCCGTGCCGTTCTCACCAAGCAGCATGAGCCACCTACCAGCCCCCGTGCCGAGGGCCTGCAAGTTTATGTCGAAGCTACTGATCGCACGTACGTTCCGGATTGCAATTGTCTCGATTGCGCGTCGCTGTGACTTATATTTGCGGACGCCCTCATCGTCGGCTAGCGAGTAGTTGGCCATTCGCTGACGAAACGCGTTGGTCGATCGAACCGCACGCTTCACCCTCATAGACGTCGCTGCCAAAGACCCTTGGTCCACAGAGCTCGGGATAGGGATGACAACCTGCTTCGTCTCCAACTGCGCTCGATCGCGTTGCAGGAACTGGCGCACCATACCCGCGTAGGGCGCACTGCTCGAAGTCATCTCAATCAACTCTCGGACGAGCCTGGATGCCTCGCCGTCGCCGCTGGACAACGACGAAAGCGCGTAGGCGAAGAGAGAACGATATCGCGCCGCAGTGCCACGTCGCTGCTGAAGAAGACTGAGCCGATTAAGGCCCAAGATCGAGATGGTCGCATTCCCTCGTTCCGTTTCACTGAAGACTTGGCCATCTTCTGCAAAGGTCAGGTGCGGGGACGGGTTATCAAGCGTGGGATCGAGCAGTAAGGGCTGTTCGAGGTTGATATCATCGTCAGGCTCGCGAGCTCGCTTATTTTCGTCGAGGAGTGGAAATCGGTTCGCTTTGCCGATCGACTCGGAGCGACCACCCTCACCTATTTCCGCCTTCGCCAAGCGATTGCAGTACTGACAAGCGATTAAAAGGTTTTCCCACGTTACGGCGAGCCACCAATAACCGGGATGACCGTTAGCTTCGGATACTCCGGATTTCGGTCGGAACTGCTCGATGTCGCCCATCGCACTGACCAATGGGGTTTCGCAATAGGCGCATTTCTCGTGGAAAAGAACATTTAGCGCGGCCTTGATCGTCGGGTGTTTATAAGCCGAAAATTCAACCCGACGCTGGAGTGAGCCAGTGGATATTACCGCCCGCGCCCTTTCAAGCTCGCGCGCTGCTTGAGCAGCAAGGGGCGAATCTAGAAGTGGATTTGGAACAGCGCCACGATCTACGAAGATCATTAAGGTCGACCCTATCTCAAGTGAATCTTTGAAAGTGAGGATAGGACTAATCGTCAACTATTGGCAAATGGGCCTTCTCGCATGCGACCTCTGTTTCTCTCCACTGATTTTCTACTCATGGTGCAGCAGGCCGAATAACTGTGCTGAAATCTAACCCGTTGCAAGCTCAAACCTCCCATAATCCAAGCCGGTTATGCTGCCTCTTATGAGCTTGACCGGACGTTCCAACTCAGCCAGCGGCAAGACATGAAATGCTCCGCGACGGCCAGTAACCTGACAATCGGTTCAAGGGGAACCTGGCGCTGCGCGAGCACAGCCGACAATGCGCCGATAGTGGGGTGCCATGGTCTCCCTCTGATATGGCGTCGGCGGACCCTTTCAGGCTTCCCGGCCGTGACGATCGCCGAATGAAACTACGCCGCCTGACGTCTGATGGGGGCACAGGCGGGATGGAATCGCAACCGTAAAATCGAGGCAAGATCTGTCGCCAACGTCGTTGCAGAAGTAGCACTCGAGCAGGATCTCCGCCGCAAATCCAGGAGGTGGAGCTTCTCGCTTTAATATCTATCTCTGTCTGACTCTTCGAAAGCGAAGCGACAGAACGGTACGCGGCGATAGGCATGCCTGACCTCTTTCTTAGGTTCGCGGCGGCCGCCACCCCGTGCTTCCGCCATCCCGCTTGCAGCCCTTTGTGACATTGCGGGAGATGCGGTGAGGTTTGGTGCTAGCGACAGCGAGTTTGTTTCTTTAGCTCATTGGCTGGGCTGTTGCGTCACACTGCACGCCCTTCTGAACGACTTTTCCTGCGGAGTGGTGTGTCATCGTTACCGGGCCTTCGGCGTGGCAATCGTCGTTTTCATCCAGACCTTGTCTGCCCTGTTCGCGCTTGGGGAGTTTCTGGCAAGAGTGCGACACCTAACAAGCGCTCAATGCGCGGTCGGAGCGTTCAGCATGTGGTCAAGATGGAGCTGCCACAGCGCAGGTTTGAACATCAGCCCATGACCGGCCCGGGCCGCGACGAACTGGCCCTGTCCACCAGCCGCCAGAAACTGCCCATGGTTTTCGCGGCAATGGCCGATGCTGTAATAGGGGTCTTGGCTGCCATGCAGCCAAAGCGTCGGAATGCCGGCGCTGGCACCTCGGCGAAAAAGCTGCGGGTTCAACACCTCATGGCCCGGGCAGGCCCGCCCGAGCCAGCCGCCGTTGAAATTGATCGCTGCCCTGAACAGCCCCGGCCGCATACCCGCATAGGCAATGGCGAGGATCCCGCCCCACGACACCCCGCCGATAGCCAGCCGCTCCGTATCGGCGCGCGCAAGCGCAGGAAGATGCGCCATCACGTCGTCTATATCCTCGACCGCGCGCTCAAACCCGGCCAGGGCGACAGCAACATCACAGGAATAGCCGCCAGCGGGGGCCAGTCCTTCGCCATAGGCGCCGCCGGATTTCCCCCTGCCGCGCCGCTGCGGGAAAATCGTCATCCAGCCGCGCTGTGCGAAGTATCCCGCGATCACGGCAGGGCTGATCGTGCGCCGGAAGACGGCCTCATTCAGCCCGCGCCCGGTGGAGCCATGGTTGAAGATCATTGCCGGAAAGGGGCCATTGCCGGGCGGTGTTGCGATCACAAGCTCCAGCCCCACGCCCACCTCACGCGAAGGGGCGAAAGCTTTCCCAATGTTGTAGGCGCGTGTCATCGCTCAGTCCTGTTGTCGCATCCAACTGCGTATCCTGCCACGCGCATTGGTATAGGGAGAGGACGTATTGAACTGGATCATCCGGCCCTTCGTCCACTTGCCATACCACGGCCTGCCATAAAGGTCCTCATTCGAGCGCGCCTTGATCGTCGCGGACAGCCGCACTTTGGCCGCCTTCAGCCGCAAGAGCAGTGCTGGCCAGTCTGCTTCGGCGTGATCTGCGTAAAATTTCTGCGCCAGCAGTCCAAGCTGGTTCCATTGAAATCCGGTCTCCGGGAAATCTGGTGCCTCGCCTCGATCATCTAGGTCGAGCCATTTCAGCACCAACTCGTTCCAGCCGATCAGATAGGCCACCAGATCGGCCGGGCTCATGCGCGTGCCCGTAACATGCCCGTCGAGCGAAGCGTCGCGGGCCAGCGGTGGCGGCACACGCTTGAGATCGGTGATAAGTCTCTCGAACGTCGTATCTATGGCGGCGAGCAACGTATCCCGGGACTGAGGAACGGCCATCCTGTATGCCTTCCGTATGATTTCAGCGGCGAAGGGGATGTGCCCCTTCAATGCCAACCTTGCAGCGCGGGTCAGCCCGCTGCAATGATCTGGCGCAATCCGGCACACCAGATTGGCCAGACGAGAGCACCTGAAAGCGCATCATGGACAAGATTACACAGTATCTGGAAGATCTGCGCCTGACTGCCGGTGAGCTTTACCCGATTGTCCGCACTTTGCGGCAACTTGCGCTGGCAGCGGGGCCGAGCGTTTCCGAGGAATTCAAATATGGCGGTATTCTTTTTGCCGCGCCGCGCCCTTTCTGCGGCATCTTCGCCTATAGATCGCATGTGACGGTCGAATTCAGTGCAGGTCATGCACTTGCGGATCCCCTCACGGTGCTTGAGGGCAAGGGCAAGTTGCGCCGTCATATCCGGCTGGAAAGTGAGGCAGAAATCGCCGCAAAGCAGGTCGGCAGCTATATTGTCGCCGCCGCGAACAGCTGTTCGTGATTTGTGGGCAGCCGGGGCGGTGCCATAAGCCCGGCTGCAGTGTAAGGAGTTTTGACAATGCGCGCAGTTATTCCGACCCTCGTTGCGACAATGATCGCTGGCACCGCTCATGCGGAGGTCTCGCTGTCGATCCCGCTGCAAACCGGCGCGACCAGCACGGTGATCACGGCGACCTACAGTTGCGCCGGGGGCGAGCCGTTTCAGGTACAATATGTCAATGCCGGGGCCAATGCGCTGGCCCTGCTGCCCATCGACGGCGAGCAGCGCATCTTCGTCAATGTCGTCTCAGGCTCGGGGGCGCGCTATGCCTCGGGCCCGTATGTCTGGTGGTCAAAGGGCGAGACCGCGACGCTTGAGGATGAGCTGGAAGAGGGCAGCCTCAAAGACTGCGTCTCGGCGGATTTGCCGGCGGCGGACTGATTGGTCGGGCGGGGGCGCAGAATGCGCCCCCGCTGATAAGATATCAGTGGTTCGAAGCGCCGCTTTTCACCTTTGCCAGCAGGACGAACACCAGCACCGCCAGCGCACCGATCAGCGCGGCAGCGGTCAGCAGCAGCACTGAATGGGTGGCGGAAAATGCCGCCTTGCCGGCGGCAATCACCGCCTCGCCCTGACCCGGTGCCAGATCGCGGGCTACCAGATAGCTGTCCCCGATCGAACGGGTCGCCTGTGCCACCTGTTCCGCCGCGAGCGCCGCAGGGGCATCGAAATGCCGTCCATAGACCACCGACATGAAGACACCAAAGAAGGTGATGCCCAGTCCGGTGCCCAGTTCATAGCCGGTCGCCTCAAGCGAACCTGCCGCGCCGCCCTTGCTGGCCTCCACTGAGCCCATGATGGCAATGGACGAGGCTGTCAGTCCGATGGAGAGCGCGAGGCCCAGCACCGCCAACACCATCGGTACCGCCAGCCCCGGTGTGTGGAAGTCGCTCAGCGCCAGCCAGGCCAGCGCGCCTGACGACACCGCCATCGACAGGCTGGCCACCGCGCGCAGGCCGAACCGGGCCGAGAGCCAACCCGCCACCGGTCCGCCAACTGCCGCCGCCACCATGATCGGGATCAAGAAGATCCCGGCCTGCAGCGGGGTTTTGTCCAGCACATATTGCAGCTCTTGCGCCAGCGTCAGTTCGACCCCTGCCAGCGATCCGCTGGCCACCATCGCCATGACCATCCCCGCCAGAATGGCCGGATGCGAGAACAGCGACAGATCCAGCATGGGCTCGGCGGCGTTCATCTGCTTGCGGGCGAAAAGCGTCAACAGGCCCAACCCGAGTGCCAGCACCGCCAGCACGACAGGCAGCGACTGCTTTGCACCGAACCCGGCCTTGATCGCGTAAACCGTGGCGATCATGCCGAAAATCAGCAAAAGCGCCTGCCCGATAGCCCAGTGACCCGGGGTAGTTGCCTCTTGCCGGGGCAGAAGCAGCCAGCAGGCGGCCACGACAACCACCATCACCGGGATATTGATCAGAAAGACGGAACCCCACCAGAAATGCTCCAGCAGCGCGCCGCCGATCAGCGGGCCAACCGCCGCCCCCGCCGCGCCGACCGTGCCCCAGAGACCAAGTGCCAGACCGCGTTCCTTCTCATCCTCGAAGGTGCGGCGGATGATCCCCAGTACGCAGGGCATGATCATCGAGCCGCCGAGCGCCAGCAGCATCCGCGCCGTGATCAGCACCGGCGCATTGGGGGCAAAGGCCGCGAAAGCCGAGGCGAAGCCAAAGATCACCAGCCCGGTCAGCAGGATGCGCCGGTTGCCGATCCGGTCCGCCAGGGTCCCCATCGGCACCAGAAGGCCAGCCATAAGCAGCGGATAGATGTCGATCACCCACAGCACCTGAGTGCTGGAGGCGGCCAGCGCCTGGGTCAGGCTGGGCACAGCGACATGCAGAATTGTCATGTCCAGCACGACCGGCAGGAATGCCAGCATCACCGCCAGCAGCACCAGCCAGCGTTTCGGGTCGGGTTGACGGACAGACATGATTCACCTTGGCTTCACTTCGCAGGTCTCATATAAATACGGTCGTATTGTTTTCAACAAGAATCTGCGAGGGCCAGGGAACTTGGGCAGAAAGCCGACGATCACCCGTGAAAAGCTGCTTGATATCGCCGAGGAACTGGTGCGCAGCGGCGGCGCGCCGGCGCTGACCATCGGCGCGCTGGCCCAAGCGGCAGGCATTTCCAAAGGCGGGGTGCAGTACTCCTTTACCTCAAAGGAAGATCTGGTGCGGAGCCTGGTCGACCGCTGGAACCAACAGTTCGATGCTCTGTTGGCAGAGCCGCTACCGGACGACCCGGTTGACTTCGTTCGCCGTTACATAGCGGCCACCCGGGCCTCGCAGCAGTTGATGAACGCCAAAATGGCGGGCCTGCTGATCAGTTCCCTCAAAGATCCGGTGCATCAGCAAGAGACGCGGGACTGGTATCAGGGGATGTTCGGCCGCCTTGACGGCCCCTCGCACCGGGCGCGGGCGGCGCGCGTGGCCTTTCTGGCGGTTGAAGGGCTGTTCCTGATGCGGATCAATGGCATCGACGAAGAAGGCGCATGGATCACGTTTCTCGATGACGTCGAGGCCACACTCGCCGAGCATATCGCCGGCCTTGGCGATGACGTGAGCGGATGATGGCTTGGCCCGGCGACAGGCCAATGCCGGAATGACAACACGATAATGCCTTTGCCGCCAGAGGGCACTCGGTCGTTTGCAATCGAGTGGGCTCGCTCATTGTTGTGTTGTCGAACGCATGAGTTTGGCCTTGCCGAAGGGCGAGGGTATGTGCCCGCAGATTCATCTGGATATGGTTGCGGACGCGACGGCTTTTCCATGAAGAGCGAGCCTCGCCTGGAACTCTGAGCAGCTAAATCTCTCTCGGATCTCCGCAAGTTGTGCGTGGTATCGCTTCTCTCCGATCATTCGCTTCAAATCGATTTCGTGGAAATGTCGATTGGCAAAGGGTGCCCGAGCGATGAGGCTTTGTAGTTCCTGCTGGAGCGGGCTGATGCCCGGCACCGAGCACTCTACAACTACCGGTGTGTGGCCCATTCCCTGCACCCGCCATTTCCGCATGAACCCGAGCAGATAGCCTGCCGGCACCGCCTCATAGCCGCGCCGCCGGTTGAACTCCCGGAACCTGTCCCAGATGTAGCGACTGTCTGCGCTGTGGCAGGGCAGGGTGGCCTTAGCCTTACTGATCAGCGCCAACCATCGAGGCGATGTGGCTTGCTTTTCACAATACACCCTTATCGTTCCGAAGAATACATTTTTGTTTGAATCTTCCTTATATAGAGCGGTGTCATCTGTGGTTGACACCTTCTCCTCGCGGTCAGTCTCATCACAGCCGGCGAAGCGGAAGAGCCAGGGGGCCAAGTTCCCGCGCCCCCTGTGGCGGACGAGGCGCAGCCCTGAAGCTGCCAACTCATTCAGCAAGGTGTGCAGATACTGGCGCGAGACATCCATCCTCTCGGCGAGATCTACGAGCGCAAAGGCTGCGGTCCCGCGCGGAAGGCCATTGTAGCCATCCTTCCAGGCAATGCCGTCGAGGATGAGGGTGGCGAGCTTGTGCGCGGCTGTCGACAGGCTGGTGTTGGTGATGCAACGAAGGATGGCGCCGGTGGTGAGTTCCATGATGGTTGTCTCCGGGCGAGCATCCGGATTCAGGATCAAAACACCACCAGTGCAATCAATAGAACATTATTGCTTGCACTACCTCGCCCCATCGGCTAGACCACTCTGGCTAGGTGAGTGTTAGCCTTTTGGGGTGGGTGGTGTTCTGTCTCTGACCGAATGTCGCTTTACCGGGGGATCGGTGATCCCCGGGCTGTAAACGAAGCCGGGGCCGCAAGGCCCCGGCGGCTCCTCAGTAGCGAACCTCTTCCGACCCGTAGTTGCCGGCATGATCGCGCCAGTCCACAAAGACCGAGCGCCAAGAATAGCTGCTGCAATGTGGGGGAATAGCTAGATCAGAGGCATCAGGGACAGCGGCGACTGACGATCGCGCCCACGCGTAGTCGCCCTGGAGGCCGTAGGATCCCAGCCTTGTGGCATCGCTGCGGATACAATCACCATCACGGTTTTGATGTTGGCTGAACTGGATGTGATAGACCCGGATGCTGCGGACAAAGTCGAAGGCATCATCGGATATGTCGATATCGGCCCGCTCCTGTGCCTGCACCAGGGTTAGATCTGCTGCGGCGCTCTGACCGGTTCCGGCAATCTCCCGCTCTTCCCGGAACGCAATGTCGTAGAGGCGCTCCATCGGGCTGAGAGGCGAGGGCCTATCAAAGGCTGCGCCCATTGGGCAGCGCCAGATCTGGAGTGGAGGCTCGACCGGCCAGGGCGTGATGCGACGGATGAACTCCGCCCGAGCGCGGGCGCAGGGCACGGAAGCGGGCCAGCCGCCTGCGAGGCAAAGCAGGATGGCGCAGTCGATCGGATAGCTCTGCGCCAACGCTGGAGGGGGTGCCCCGACGGCAGCGGCGAGCGCCAGAGAGGCTGTCAGAAGTCTGTGTTTGAAGGCAGAATACATGAAGGCGACTCACTCAGTTACGCCTTATCGCTACAATGCACTATCATTGATTGCAATGATCTTGCTTTGATTCGGCGCGCCGAGTCCTGCACGCGTACTGCGCAGTACGTCAATTGCTGACGATGGCCTGGAAGCGCCCGTAGTCCTGACTGACCTCCTGCGCCTCAAGGAAGGCCCGGGCCCGTTCCGCATCAAGGCAGCGGAAATAGTCCTGCACGTCGGCGATGTAGCTCTCGAAGTCCTCGCGGATCAGGTCGGCGTAAGCGCGGACGTCAGTCGCGTCGGATGGCAGCCACGGACGCTCCGGTGGCAGGCAGGTGGCGGATGCAGATCCACACATCACCATGATCGCAACGGCGTATGGAGCAATGCTTCTTGCCACCACGGTTTGCACGAAGCCCCTTCATTGCTTTGATTTGTCACAGATCTGGGCTATCCAGCTTTGTGCAGCGATGGTCTGTCGTCAAGACAATAAATAATCATTGCAAGCAATGATAGTGTAATGATACGGCTAAGGTGATTTGATTCACCTCGGCCCGAGCCATCCTATGGAGAGGAGCCGCGGGGAGACCATGCTAGAAGACGCCCCGAATGTGGTTACAGAAGACGGACTGCGCCAGTTGCTGGCCCAAGGTTATGCCGCCGAGGTCATCTGCCGATCGGCTGCCGAGAAGCGGCTCAATGCCTGGTATGGGCTCTGGATCGTCCGCGCCATCGGACCGAACGGCGGTGACGAGAAGATCGTCGTCACCAGCCGCAGCTATATCAAGGCGCGCGAGTTCAAGACCGTGGTTGGCCTTGTCAGCTTCCTTTCCGATCTCGGAATGCGCACGGCGCATATTCCGTTGGAAGAAGGTGGTCGCGCCCGCCACACTTTGCCCGAGACATCGCAGGCGGACTGAGTCCACCTGCAGCCTACTGGCAATTCTGACCTTGGCGGCGCTCGGTGCGACCGGGGTCAGGGCCGAAGGCTTCATCTTCGCGATGGCATCGGATGGCCAGCTGGCCTCGGTATCATCGGAACCCGGCTTCATGCGCCAGTTAGGCGCCGAGACGCCGGAGCGCCTGTTTCTCTTTTCCACCCCAACCGATGAAGAAGACGGGACAGGGGCGATAGTGGCCCCGCCGCGCTCGGCGGTGGCCAGCGCCGAAGTTCTGCAAGGCATCGAGGACACGGCTTTGCGGTATGGCGGCCATGTCGCGCTCCGCCTCGCCGGCATGAGCGTCACCGACTGGACGCTGTTTTACCGCGCCAATATCGAGGTCGAGAGCGCCTATGATCCGTCAGCGCTCAGTCATGCTGGCGCCATCGGGCTTGGTCAACTGATGCCGGATACCGCCAGCTTCCTCGGGGTCGATCCGAATGACTGGCGGCAAAACCTCGACGGATCGGCCCGCTATCTCCTGATGATGCTGGAGAGTTTCGGCACGCCGGAACTGGCGCTCGCCGCATACAACGCCGGGCCCGAGGCGGTTACCCGCCACGGCGGCATTCCCCCTTACACCGAGACCCAGGGCCATGTGGCCCGTGTGCAGGCCGTCTATGCGCGGCTGAGAGGAGCGAGTTCATGAAGTACACGCCTGTCACCGCCATCATGACGATGGCCTTTGTGGTGTTGGCCGGCCCGGTTCTTGCCCAGAGTATTGATCTTTCGCCGGTGCAAACCCTCCTGCAGGGCATCGTCACCGCGATCACCGGCCCTCTTGGTATCGTGATCGGCACGCTGGCACTAATCGGCGTGTTCCTGTCCTGGCTCTTTGGTATTCTCGACTTCCGTCAGGCACTCTGGGTGCTGGTGGCGATCGCCGGCATTGCCGCCGCACCGACCATCGTTGCAGCCATCTGGACCACACCCTCCCCGAGGCCTTGAGGGGTAAGATCCATGGCGGAACAATCGCGCGTCTTCATCGGCCTTTTGCGGCCCCCCAAATTGCTGGGGCTGCCGATCATGTATGCCATGGTCTGGCTTTTCGGCTCGTCGATGCTGTTCCTCTGGATCCAGAACTGGATCATCGCCGTGGCGGCCGGGATCTCCTGGCCGCTCTTGTGGAAGGCCGCAGACTGGGATCCGCATTTCCTCGACGTGCTGGTGATCACTCTGCAGGAAACGCCGCCGACGCGGAACCGCAAGCAGCACGGGGGTGACAGCTATGCCCCGTGACACGATTGCCGTTCGGTCCGCCGAGATCGACCTACCCGACAACCCGCTTGCTGCTTTGCCGGAGTGGGCCGGGAAGGAGCGGCGGCTGGCGCATATGCTGCCCTATGTCAGCCTGGTGAACGCCACCACTATCCGCACGCGGGGCAATGAGCTGATGCAATGCCTCCGGCTTGAAGGGGTCAACAGCACCACCACCGAGGACAGCCATCTGGATCGCATCGGCGCCATTCTTGCCGGAGTGGTGGCGCAGGTCGGGACCGAGTTCTCCTTCTTTCTGCACAAGGTCTCGAAGGCGGTCGAGACCGGCTTGCCACCCATTCCGGGCGAGGGCTTTGCGGCGGCGGTCGATGCACGCTGGCAGTCAGACCTGGCCAAAGGCGGCCTGCGCGACAAGACCCTGACCCTCTCTGTCCTGAAGCGCCCCGATCCCGGCAGTCGCATTCCTTTCGCGGCAAACCTGTCCCGCAGCCGCCTTGCCGCCGACACGGCACGCCGCCTGCGCAAGCTCGATGAGGTGGTGGGATTCCTCCTGTCCAGCTTCGCCGACCTGAAGCCGCGTCTGCTCTCGGCCGAGAGCGGCGAGTTGCTCGGTTTCCTCGGCAGCCTCAACACCGGCGAGGAACACCCGCTCTTCCCGGCCTCGCGCCTCGGTATCCTCGCCGAAGACGTCGCCAATACCCGCGTGACCTTCCGTGGCGCGGAGATCCACCTCACCGATGGGGCAGTGGGCGAGAAGTTCGGCGCGATCTTCGCGGTGAAGAACTATCCAGCCAAGACCGACAGCCTGATGCTCGATGAGTTGAACCTGCCGGTCGACATGGTCGTCACCCATTCCTTCGTACCGATCAACTCGAACATCATGGCGGGCCGGATCAAGCGCCAGCTGCGGTTGATGCAGGCCAGCAATGACGGCGCGGTCAGTCTGGCCCAAGAGCTGGAGCTGGCGCAGGACGATCTGGAATCGAAGCGCCTGATCTTTGGCGAGCACCATATGACCGTGGCGGTCTATGCCCGAAGCCGCGCCCATCTCGATGATGTCTGCGCCGAGATCCGCAACATCTCGGCCAGTTCCGGCATAAACCTGATCTCGGAAGGCTTCGGGTCGCGTGCGCATTACATGGCGCAGCATCCGGGCAACACCGGTGCGCGCAGCCGCAAGGCAGCGATCACCAACCACAATTTTGCAGATCTCGCGACCTTCCACCGCACGCCACTCGGCAAGACAGGGCCGGAACTGCCCTGGGGCGTACCGATTGCCCTCTTCCCGACGCCCGAGCGCAGCGGGTTTCGGTTCAGCTTTCACGAACAGGGATCGCCGGACAAGGAGCCAACCGGGGGGCATACCCTTATCCTCGGCCGTCCCGGTTCCGGCAAGTCGGTGCTGGCGGCATTCCTCATGACCATGGCGCGGCGGGCCGGGGCACGCCTCTTCATCTTCGACTACCGCGCCGGGATGGAAATGGCCGTGCGCGCGCTTGGCGGCAGCTATGCAACCGTCCGCGCTGGCAAGCCCACCGGGCTGAATCCACTCCAGACCGAGATCGACAATCGCGGTCAGGCCTGGTTGACAGACTGGCTCGCAACATTGCTTGAACGTCGCGACCGGCCCCTGACGCCGGTGCAAACCAATCGGCTGCAGGAGGTGGTGCGCCAGAACGCCGGCGCCGATCACGCCGGGCTGCGCAATTGGTCAGACTTTGCTTCGTTGCTGGTGTCCACGGATGATGATGGCGATCTCTTCGAGCGGATGCAGGAATGGACCGAGACTGGCCGCTACGGCTGGATCTTCGGCGCCAATGCGGAAGACAGCTTCTCGCTCGGCGGCGAAGTCTCCGGCTTTGATCTGACCGGCATCCTCGATTCCGAAAGCGAGCAAGAGCGGATGGCAGTGCTCTCCTATCTCTTTCGGCGCGTGGAACGGGTGATCGAGGACCGCTGCCCGACCGTCATCCTGATCGATGAGGCCTGGAAGGCGCTCGACAATGCCTATTTTGCGGATCGCTTGAGCAACTGGCTGGTCACGGCCCGTAAGCAGAACGCCGTCGTCGTGATGATGACTCAGTATGCTAGCCAGTTGGAGCGCACCCGGACCGGCAAGACCATCGTCGAAGCGGTGCCGACCCAGATCCTGCTGCCGAACATCCGCGCCAGCGCGGCCGACTATGCCATGCTGGGTCTCAGCGGAAAGGAACTCGATGTCCTTCTGGGCGTCGGCACAGCCTCGCGACTGGCGCTGGTGCGCGACGACCGTGGCTCGGTCGTCATCGACGCCGATCTCTCAGCCCTCGGCCCTCTCGTGACCGTCCTTGGCGGCATGGAGAAGGGCGAGCAACTCGTGGGGGCGGATTACCGCGACCGCCCTGATTTCTGGAAGGTGTAGTGTGATGTCTCGTGTAAATGGTTTCCGGTTTACCCATCTTCCCGTCCTCGGCAGTCTCCTGCTCCTCGCCGCTTGCGCGGGCGGGCAGGCCCCACGGGCCAATTGCTTCAGCTTTGCGGAGCACCCAACTGGTGTCACGGTCTCGACCATGGGCGGCGAGGTCGCGCGGGCATCAGATCCTTGTTCCTTTACTCTGCTCGGCGCGGTGGACTGAAGCCATGGTCAGGCTTCTGCCACAGGTTCTGATCGGCATGTCGCTGGCGCAGCCCCTGGCGGCGCAGGGCGTGCCCACGGTTGATGCTCAGGCGATTGCCCGAACTGCGGCCACCATCACGCAGCGGGATCGTGACATCGCCCTGCAACGGGACCGACTAGCCCGGGAAGAGGAGCTGGCCGAAATCGAGCGTCAGCAGCTCGTCTCGCTCGAGAGCATTCTGGGCGCGGTGACCACAGGTGCTAGCCCGTCCGTGCGCGCGACGGTGGCAGCACTGGAGGCCGGGAATGGGGGAGAGACGGCGGCGGTGGCGGTCTATGCAACTGACGACGGTAATCCTGCCGCCAGCCGGCTCTTCGGGGACGCTCGGGAGACGGTCGAGGAACTGATCATCCGCGCGGCCCGCGACACCCATTCTCTTTCCGGCGTCTCGCGTGCCGGCCTGACACCAGTGCAATGGCGCTGCCTGTTGCAGGCGCTGATCTGGCAGGAAAGCCGCTTCCAGATCGGAGCGCGTTCCCCTGTGGGTGCGTTCGGTCTGACCCAGATCATGCCCGGCACCGCCAGCGATCTGGGGATCAATCCGGAATACTACGACGATCCCTACCTGCAGGTGACCGGGGGCGCGCGCTATCTGGCGCAGATGCTCGCCATGTTCGATGGCAATATCATCCATGCGCTCGCGGCCTACAACGCCGGGCCGGGGCGCGTGCAGCAATACAGCGGCGTGCCGCCCTTCGCCGAGACCCAGAACTATGTCGTGGTGATCCCGGCGCAGTACAACCGCTACCTCGCCATGGTCGGCGGTCCGGATGCGCTCGGGACCATCGATCCGGTGTTGCTGGCGAACGCGAGTTTCAGCCTCTCGGCGCATGGATCCGGCGTCTATGGCGACTACTCGATGGTGTCAGTTCAGGCCGCGGCACAACGCTTGCATGACATAATAAGTCTTATCAGCCAAACGGAAGACGTACAGGAATCCCTCGCCCTCAACACCTATGCGCGCGCCGAACTGGCGCGGATCGTCGCGATCCGCACCCGCCTGAAGGCGGCGCAAACCCAACCCCTCAGCGATGAACAGCTGGCACTGGCCGCAGCCCAGGCGGCCGAGCGGCGGTTCATGGATTTTACAATGGAGGATCTGCGATGAGATATCTGCTGATCAGCACTGCCCTTTGCCTCGGCCTCGCCACCGGTGCTTCCGCGCAGGGTGTGCCCACGGTTGATACCCAGAACATCGCCCAGGAGATCCGCCAGCTGCAGCAGATGCTGGAGGATTTTGGCATCCAGAGCGATATCTTCGAGAATGCACTCGAGCAACTCGATGTGCTCCAGCAGCAATTCGACCAGCTCCAGACCATGTATACCTCGCTGACCGGGCCGCGCGAGATCCTTGGTCTACTCATGGGCGGTGACCTCGATCAGCTGCTTGAGGCCAAGTTCGAGGACATCCCCGGTCTGATCCGTGGCATCCAGCAAGGCGACTGGAGCAACCTGCTCGGCGTGACCGCCGGGCCGATGCGCAGTCAGATGCAGGCGGCGCTCGCAAGTGCGGGGTTTGACGAGGATTCCCTGCGCGAGATCGCAACCAGCGGCAATCCCGGTGCCGAGGGGATCGCCACGCGGGCAACCACCGGTGCCGTGCTCTCGGCGGCGGCCCAGAACAGTCACGAGGAAGCCGCGCAGTCGCTCGCCCGGGTTGAACGTCTGGTCGCGATGATTCCCGATATGGAGGATCTGAAGGCCTCGATGGACCACAATACCCGTGTCACAGCGGAACTCGCGATTGCCATGACACGCATGTGGGAGTTGGAGGCGATCCAGACCATCGGTGCGGGCAATGCGGGCGTGGTCGATGCCGCGACCATCGCCGAAGAGCGGCGCTACATGGATTTCACCATGCCGAGCCTCGAGTGAGCGCGGCGGATCCGACGATGAGCATCCGGGATGTGGTCGAGGAAGAGCTAGTTTATGGTGCTCTGCGCCGGGAACGGCAGTGGCGGGTCATCGGGATCGCGGGCGCGGGCTTTGGGGTTCTCGGCTGTCTGGCGGCCGCCGCTGTCGCGATCTTTGTGGAACCCCCGCTGCCTGTCGTTGTGCCCTATGATCCGGAAAGCGGCCTCGCCCTGCCCAATGCCACGGTGCAGGCCGTGCGGCTATCCGAGCGCCCGGCGGTGATCGAGTCCCAGATCTACCGCTACATTCTGGATCGAGAGACCTACAACCAGCTCGACAATGATCTGCGGGTGAACCGGGTTCTGGCGCAATCGGCGGGTGCGGCCGAAGCCGGCATGCGGGCGATGTGGACCAGCGGGCAGGAGAGTTTCCCACCGACGCGCTATGGGCCCACTGCTGAGATGGCAGTCGAGATCGCCAGCATCACCCTGATCGGCGAGAACCGGGCGCAGATCCGGCTGCGCAAACGTCTGACGAGCCCGCAGGGCGGTCAGGTCGGCCTCTTCACCGCAACGCTGATGTTCGAGTTCCGGCCCGAGCGGGCACGCAGCATCGATGATGTCTGGCAGAACCCCTTCGGCTTCACCGTGACCCAATATGCCATCAGATCGGACCGGTCGGAATGAACCGCTTCAGGCCAAGCGCCCTGCCCCGCCTCACCTCGCCTTCCCGGCTTCTGGCCGCGGCACTCATTGCCATGGCTGCCTTTCCCGCTCTCGCGGAAACCACGCCGCGCCCGGGTGGTCATGACCGTCGGGTGCGGATTGCCACTTGGACCGAGGGTCAGGTCTACCGGGTGGTCACCAACCTGACCCGGGTCACTTCGGTCGAGTTCGGCGAGGGCGAGTCCATCCGCTCGATCATTGCCGGCGACACCGCCGGGTTCCAGTTTGACGGTGTTCCGGGCGGCCGGGCCTTTGCCATCAAGCCGGTGGCCTCCGGGGTGGCGACCAATATCACCGTCTACACCAACCGGCGCTCCTATTATTTCCACGTGGTCGAGGTGCGCGAGACCCCGCATTATGTCGTTCAGTTCCGCTATCCGGACAGCACCACGCCAGTGGCGAATGCCGTGGCTGCCGGCGCGCCGAACAGCAACTATGCGGCCAGCAGCCAGACCGAGTTTACGCCGACCGCAGTCTGGGATGACGGCACCTTCACCTACTTCCGCTTCCCGCGGAACACGCCGATCCCGGCGATCTTCCGCTGGACGGGCGGCCGCGAGCGCACGGTAAATTCGGTGGCGCAGGACGAAGGCGTGATCCGCGTCTCCGGAGTCCACCGCCAATGGGTGCTGCGTCTCGGTGAGGAAGTGATCTGCATCCAGGACATGTCGGATGCCGAGAACGGAGCCGCGTCATGAGCAGCGAGCCCGACGATCTCTCCGCCCGCCTTGCAGCCATCGAAGCGTCAACCGGCAAACGCAAAGCCCGCGCCCGCCCTTCCCTCTTCACGGCTCTTCTGGGCAGTGTCGCCATCCTGACCGTCGGTGGTCTGGGCTGGATGCTGATGCAGCCAAAGTCAGAACCCAGTATGCCGACTGCTGCCGCTGAAGAATTCCAGACGGCGGGTTCGGGCTTTGGAGAGTTCCCGCGAACGCCGGCCCCGGAACCTGCGCCCGCCCCTGCCCCGGTTCCGGAAGGGCCAAGTGCTGCCGAACTCGAATTGCGCGAAGCCCTTGCCCGACTTCAGAGCGAACTCGAGGAGCTTCGTGCACGCCCGGTAGAGACCGGGGATCCTGGAGCGCAGGCGGCAATCACCGATCTGACGGCACAGATGGCGGCACTGGAAGCGAGCTCAGCGGAGGCACGCGCCGCCCTAGAGCGCCAACTGGTCGAGCGGGATCGCGAGCTGGAGCGGATCCGCATGGATCTGGAAATCGCACGCCTCGGACCGCAGGGAGAGGGCGAGGAAGATGCGCGACTTGCCGAGCTGGAACGTCGTCGCGCCGCGGAGGCTGCCGCACGCGAAGCGCGGGTGAATTCGCCCATGCTGGCCTGGTCCGGGATGGGCGGCGGGGCTGAAGGCGAAACGGCAGTCGAAGCCGCTCGTCTCAGCCCCGATGAGGCCTTTGTCCGCGGCGGCGCAGCGCCTGCGCCGGTGACCCGTGCCGAGTTGATCGTGAATCCAGGCCATACCGTCGTGCAGGGTACGATGATCCAGGCCGTGCTGGAGACTGCGATGGACAGCACCCTGCCGGGCGTGATCCGCGCCGTGGTCTCCGAGGACGTGCATTCCTTTGACGGCACCCGTGTGCTGATCCCGCGCGGCGCGCAACTGATCGGGCGCTACCGCTCCGAGGTCTCGCTGGCGCAGTCCCGTGTCATGGTCGGCTGGGACCGCATCATTCTTCCCGACAACCAGACGGTTGCGATCAGCGCATTCGGCGGGGACGAACTCGGGCGCTCCGGTGTCACCGGCGATGTCGACACCCGCTTTGGCCAGCGCTTCGGCTCGGCGGCGCTGATTTCTCTGATCGGAGCGGTGCCCGCAGCGGCAGCGGCCAGTATCGACGGCGAGACCACATCGGAAGCTGCGAGCGATGTTGCGGGCGATCTGCGCGATGCCAGCCGCAGCGTCATGCAGGACTACCTGTCGATCCGCCCGGTGATCCGCGTGCCGCAGGGCACCCGCATTACCGTCATGGTCGACCACGATCTGGAGATCCTCTGATGGCGGCAAGTTATCTTGAAGCCTCCCTCGCCCGCCTCGGCGACGCGATCCGCCGCCCGGATCTGATCGAGATCTGCATCAACCCCGATGGAAGGATCTGGGGCGAGTTCCAGGGCGATCATTTTATGCGGGATCTCGGGCGCCCGCTCTCGCTCACGGAAATCCGCGACCTCGGCAATCAGATCGCCTCGGCTGCGAACACCACGCTCAGCGCCCGCAAGCCCATCGTCTCGGTCAGCATCACCTGGGGCGACCGGCCGATCCGGGCGCAGGTGATCCAGCCGCCAGCGGTCGAGGGTGGATTTTCCATTTCGCTGCGCTTCTTCTCCTCCCTGCCCCTGGACAAGATCAGTTTCGGGTTTCTCTACGGGCGTGAACGAAGCCTTGAGGGGTTGCGCAAGGAACGCAATCTCGCGCTGCGCACGGTCGTCGCCTCGGGCGATATCGAAGCGTCGCTGCGGTTCTGCGTCGAGAATAAACTCAACATGATCGTCTCGGGCGGCACCTCGACCGGTAAGACCGTCGCGGCCCGCAAGATCCTCTCCCTTGTTCCAGTCGAAGAGCGCATTCTGACCATCGAGGAGGCGGCCGAACTGCGGCCCGAGCAGCCGAATGTGGTGACGCTGATCTCGGACCGGGAGTCAGAGATGCGCAGTGCCGATGCCCTGCTGACCTCGACCCTGCGGATGCGGCCCGACCGGATCGTGCTGGGCGAGGTGCGCGGCAAGGAGGCCCTCACCTTCCTCGAGGCGATCAACACCGGCCATGGTGGATCGCTCACCACCCTTCATGCCGAGACCCCGCAGCTCGCGGTCCGCCGCCTTGCCATTGCTGCCCTGAAGACCGACCTGCCGATGACCTATGCCGATATGATCACCTATATCGAGGGCTCGATCGACGTGATCATCCAGGCAGGCCGCCATGAAGGCGCGCGCGGCATCACCGAATTCTACCTGCCCGGCACGGGCGAGGCAGCCACCCGAACCCGCCTTGTCGCCGAATGATGAAAGGGAATCCCATGCGCAATCTTTGCATTGCCGCTGTCTTCGCGGCCACCGCGCTTCCGGCGCTCGCCCAGACTCCGATCACCAATGATCTGACGGTGACGATGGAGCCGCAGCGATACCGGATCTGCAATGACCGGCCCGCGCGACCGATCTGGGTCGAAGAGGTCAATCCGCGCGAGGCATACAAAGCCCTGACCCTGATGGGCCTCTATGAGCTGCGCTCCTGGGAGGCCATTGTGCAGAGCGAGGATTGCTCCTGTGAAATCCGGTTCCCGGACTGGGCGGCCGCCGCCGCCGAATACACCGAGCGGTTCGCAGACATTTCTGCGCCGGAGCACACGCAAACGCAACGCGCCCTCCGACGGCAGACCAATGATCTGCGCCATGCTGTCCAGGCGATCTGCGAAGCCCAGGGCAACTGGTAATGGGCGTCGTCAGCTGGATGGTCGGTTCCGCCGATAGCTTTCTCGCCTCTGCTGCGGAATCGCAGTTCGGGGCGGTGGCGGGCAATATCGGCACGATCACCCTGCTGATGGTGACCCTGTCCCTGATCGGGCTCTGTATCAACATGGCCTTCCAGTATCGCAGCATGGATGGGGCCACTTTCTTCTGGTACCTGCTGAAGCTGACCCTGATCGGCTTTTTTGCCTTCAACTGGACCCATTTCAACGCTGTTGCCAATGCGGTGATCGGCGGTCTGGATTACATTGCGGGTGCGCTGGTTGCCTCGGTTGGCGGTGGTGGCGCAGGCGCAACGCATTTTGCGGCGGAGTTCGACAATCTGATCGAACAGTTCACCGGCTATCTGAACGCGATCGGCAACAATCTCGGTTGGATGGCCGGCGCGATCCTGAGTGGCATCGGGCTGATCCTTCTGAGCCTGCTCGGCTTTATGACCGGGATCGTGCTGATCTTCGCCAAAATGATGCTCTCGCTGATGCTGGGCCTCGCGCCGGTGATGATCGCGCTGTCGCTGTTTGACGCGACGAAGGACTTCTTCCATCGCTGGGTCTCGACCACTGTCAGCTATGCCTTCTATCCGGTTGTGATCGCCGCAATGTTCTCGACTGTGGTTGGGATGGCGAACGCGCTGCTCACGCAGATGGGAGATCCGGCTTCGGCGACCAATATCGGATCGCTGGTGCCTTTTTTCGTCATCGTCTTCCTCGCCAAGGGCTTTGTCGCTGCGACGCCTCTGATCGTGCGTGGGCTTTCGGGGAATTTCATGGTGGTTGCTGCGCCGGCGGTGGCAGCGGGCACCGCCGCGATGACACGCGGGATGATGAACACCCCGGGCGTCCGAGCGCGCGAGAGGACGGGCAGTCTCAGCACCGGAGAGATGGTTGGCCGCCAGATCGCCCAAAACGCCCCCGCCGTGAAAACCGCCGCCATGGCCGCTGGTGGTCAGATCGTGCGGGTTGCCGAAAGGGCCCGCCGTCTCGGGAAATAGAACCGCCCGCGGTGCGAGCCTTTGAAATCAGTATCGTAACGAGGAGAACAGAGATGTTGTACACCCATGCCGAATTCCAGATTCAGGGCTATGTGGGGCGCCGGACCGAACTCGGAGGCGGCAAGGTGCTGAAGGTCAGCATCGCGGCCACCGACAGCTGGCGCGACAAGGACAGCGGCGAGTTGCGCGAGCGCACCGACTGGAACACCGTCACTCTCTTTGAACGTAGCACCACAGGTTTTGCCTGGCTGAAGGAAAACCTGAAGCCCGGTGATCTGGTGCATGTCCGGGGACGGATCGCGGAAAGTAACTATGAGAAAGACGGGCAGACCGTCTATGAGACTTCGCTCGCGGCCGACCGGTTTGCTGTCGTGCCGACCGGCAAGGATGCATAGGATTTATCCAACCGGCACTGAACAGTTGGCAGGAGAGGTACTACTGCACCTCTACCTTTCAGGCTATACGGGCTATGTCTTTCCGCGCTGGCTGCGAAAGCTGTTCGCGCAGTCGCGTTGGCATCGAGCCTGGCTTTTGGGCTCTCTGGCGTATTTCGAAGAGGATGGCCTGCGCTATGGTCCAGCCAATCGCTATGGTTCGCGAAGCCGCTTCGCTGCTCGAGGATGGATATCACCCCACTGAGTTGCTGGCGCACTGTTCCAAGGCAGACAGGAGGGCTGAATCTCGCGGCAGGCCATGGGAGCGTGGGATAGTTTAGCCGGACTAGTTAGTGACGACAGGCGGAGCTCTCGATCGGCCAGCCGCCGTTTCGACGGCAATTGAACAAAAGACGCGCGAACTGCTCCAAGTTGAGAGGGCCACCTCTAGGCCCTCCCAAGCGAGGTTACGGCCCCGTTTCTCGATCAGAAGCCAGCCACAACTGCCGCAAAATGGTTGGCACTTATTTCTACAGGTTTTCACCCCGCCAAAGTTCGCCCGGCGGGTCCACCTGCACAGTTACATGATCAATATCATATTTCTTCTTGAGCGAGTCTGCGACAATCCGAGGCAAAGAAAGAGTGTCTGCTCCTGTAGCCGGAGTGACATGCACCGTAGCAACGACGGTGTCGTCGGTGAGTGTCCACGCATGAAAATGCGCGGCTTCGTCAACTTCATCGAGTTCTGCCAGCGCCAACTCTGCCGCTCTTGCATCCAGACCTTTGGGGACAGCCTGCAGCAAGACGCGGATCGAGTCCGAGACCAGCGCCCATGCTGACCTGACGACAAGCACCGCAACCAGAACGGATAGCAGCGGATCAAGGAAGGACCAGCCGGTGAGCATAATGCCGATCGCAGCGGCGATGGCCCCAACCGAACCTAGAAGATCGCCGATCACATGCAACAGGGCGCCGCGCAGGTTGCCATCGCCCTTGTTGCCCGACCACAGGATCCAGGCACCGGCAAGGTTCACCAGAAGCCCGATTGTAGCAACGATCAGCATTGGTCCGGCCAGCACCTCGACCGGCTGGTTGAAGCGCTGGATGGCCTCCCAGGTGATCCAGGCAACAAGCAGCAAGAGCGTAGCCCCGTTTGCCAGAGCCGCCAGGACGCGCACCCGATGGAAGCCATAAGTCCGGGTGCCATCGGCCGGCCGTCGCGCAACCCTATAGGCAATCAGGGCCAGGAGGAGAGCCGCCGCATCGGAAACCATGTGGCCAGAGTCGGCAATGAGAGCAAGAGACCCGGACAGCCAGCCTCCGATGGCCTGAACCACCGCATAGCCTGCGGTAAAGATGAAGACGAAGCGTATCCGGCGTTCGTTGTCGGAGGTTACGGTCTGGCCATGATCATGACCGTCTTCATCATCGTGTTGCGCTGCCATGCTCGTTCCTCTGGATGACTCAGAAACACTGATCGATTTCTGTCTGTTTTATCTACTTCTGGCCCGGAGACGTGGCGACGTTTCGGGACAAACGGTTCTTTTAGAACTCCTTCAGAGAAAGAGCCTGCATTCTGGTCAAGGCATCGCCATCCCGGTTTTCGACAGCATCCACACAGCCATGGCGATCATCATCAGGTTTTCGGTCAACGACACGAAACCCAATGGCACATTGCTGTCGCCGCCGACACAGGCGCATTTCAGTTCGCGCTTGTCGATATAAACGGCCTTGAAAACGGAAACGGCACCAATCGTTCCGATGAAGAGCGCAAGCGGAATGGAAAGCCACATCATGATACCTGCCAGCATCAGCAGACCTGCGAGAGCTTCGGCATAGGCATAGATATACGCATAAGGAACCCATCGCTGCGCGAGCAGGTCGTAGTTCAGGAACATCGTCGAGAACCCCTCGACATCTTTCAGCTTCTGCAGCGCCAGAAGACACATGGCGGTGGAGATAAAACGCTCGATGGCAGGAACCGGGACAATGCGGCCCTCGGCGATCCAGCCGACCGCCAGTGCCATGAGTGCTGCCATCCCGAAAAGTGCAATGACCGGCTGGTAGGTGACGGTGTCTTTGGTGGCCGTAGTTCCACCCAAAAATTCGACAAGATCGTCATGTCCGCCAATACGTTTTCCGTCAATGAAGGTCTGTGGCGTTGTCTTAACGCCATGCTCTGCCTTGAAGGCTTCCGTCTCTGCTTTGCTCGTCAGATGATGGTCCCTGACGGAAAACCCATTGCGTTTCAGCAGGTCGAGCGATTTGAGGCCATATGGGCAGATGTGACCCGGCATCACCATTCTGTAGATCTCGGCCTGTCGGTGTTTTGAGGTCAATGGCTCGCTCCTCATTATGACCGGAGGCTTCGCTTTTTCTGAAGCCACTTCTTCCGCGTGCTGTCTCACTGCCCCTGACTGCTTTTAGCAGTCAGGATCCGGCAAGCTGATCATTTCCAGTTTCATTGCCCGCTCACTGGAATCAACGGTTCCCATGATTGGAACGGGGGATTTCCGCCGATTTTTCTGTGGGGTTTGCAGGTTTGCTCGGGAGTTGG
>NZ_JABUHN010000021.1 GCF_013328815.1 Tabrizicola fusiformis | reverse complement strand
TGGGTGCCGTTCACATCCACGCGCCCGAGCAGGATGTCGTCAGTCGTCACCGCCTCCCAATCGGTCCAGTCGGTGGCGCGATCGACGATCATGCGCGCGCGCACCTCGTAGGTTTCGCCGGGCAGGATCGATCCTGACAGGGTGAGCCGCCCGCTGCGGACCGCGCCGTATGTGCCTTCCATCTGCACACCCGCCGCCCCTGCGGGCCTGACCTCCCATTGCAGGCCCGTGGCGTCATCGGCGCCATCGGCATCCCAGGTCACCTCGATCGCCGGTCGCCGATCCGCCGCCGCGCCATCCGCCAGCGCCACCGCAGCAACCGCGAAACCGGGAACCGTCTGAGCGGCAATTGCACTGGTGGCGGTGGCCGGAAGATCCACCGCAATCTCATCGCCGGCATCCCAGGCGAAATCCGCCGCATCCCGCTCGCGCAGGCTCAGCCCCTGCAGCATCGACATCAGGCTGTCGGTCAGCGAGGTGATCTCGAAGGTCTTGGCGGAATAGCCCCAGCGCGTGCTGGTCCAGCCGACCGTTTCCAGCGGCTCCAGCACCGCGGCCTCGGGCGGCAGCACCAGGCGGTGGCTGCGCATCCGGCGGTGATCGGCAATGGCAGAGGTCATCAGCCGCTGCACCTGCATCCCATGCGGGCAGGCGGGCAGGCTGAGGTTGGCCACGAGGCGCCGACCGCCGTCCTCGGCTTCCCAGCCCGCATCGAAGCGCGGCGGGGCATCCTTGGCTTCCCAGAGCGAGGCCGGTTCGGGATAGGTCGCGGTGATCCCGTTGTAGGTGTCGGCCAGACCCGGAAACGGCGCGAACTCCTGCGCCTGGCTGGCGATCACATCCTCGTCCGTGAGGAAATAGCTTGGCAGCGCCGGGGCGCCGACGCGGATCTTCCAGATGCCGCCAACCTCGACCAGGGCGCCGGAACAGGTCTTCAGCAGCTCCTCGATGACGCCAGCAGGCTCCATGTCGAGGTCGATCTCGATTCCGGCGCGGTACTGGGCCTCGGTGCCGCCACCATCGAGCGTCACCGGAACATCGCATTCGGTCATCGCGGCAAACCAATTGGCCAGCGGCAGATCATCGGCACCGCACTCGCCGCCCCAGATCATGCCCGCGCCAACATCGATGCCGCGCAGGATGTTGTAGATCATGACAACCGGGTTTTCGGACTGCGCCCATGTTGCGGGATCGGACCAGCGCTGCGCCCCGCTGCCGCCGACCGTGCTGTCCGCGCGCGGGTCGTAGAGCGGAATGCCCAGTATTTCGAACCGCAGCGCAGGCAGCCCGTTGAAGCGCTCGCGGTCATATTTGAAACGGCAGACCGCGTAGACGGTGCCCGGACCGATCATGTCGCTGGCCCAGGGCCGGTCAGGGTCGGCGGCAAAGGCGGCCAGCAGATCGGCATGGGCGACGGTCTGCGTCCCGTCCCGGAAATCGATCCAGGCATAGCCCGCCAGATCGCCGGTCACCGGACGGCCCCAGCTGGGATCGGCCGTGCCCAGTGCGACATAGTCATCGTTGATCACCACCCGGGCCAACGTGCAGCCCGGCACCACGCTGAGGGCAATGGTGTAGACCAGCCAGGCGCGGGGCGTCTTGCCGGCACTGCCATAGCTCATCGGCGGGGCAATCAGCTGGCCGCCGGTGGCATAGCGGCCGAGCATGATCCGTTGCGGCGTGGTGCCGCCGGTGGTGGTCATCTCGGTCTTGATGCCGGGCTGGCGCGGCGTGCCGCGCAGCGCCATCGCCAGCCGGGACAGGGCGATCGAAGCGACTGTCTTGACCAACCAGCCCGTCAGCGCGTTTATCGCCGCGAACCCTTTGACTGCCGTGATCAATCCGCCGATCGCCGTGGCCAGAGGCCCCGCTTCAGCCGGAGTGGCCAGCGACAGGGTCAGCCAGAGGGCAAGATACCACCTCATACCCGCCAGACCCTCCGCGCTTCGGTCAGCGGCACCAGAGCGGCGCCACGCGGATGGACGGTGTAGATCATCTCGCCCTGGATGATGCCCATGGCGGGCAAGCCGTCAGCCCCGTCCAGCAGGGCGATGTCGCCGACCGCGCCATAGGCGACGGGCACCTCTTCGAGGCCGCTCACCACATGCGCCCAAGGGTCGGTGCAACCGTGTTGAAGGGCGAGTTCAAGCCCCTCTTGAACGGTGGTGTAACGCCCCCGCCAATCCGCCATCACATCGACGCCGGTCAGCGCCGCCCGGCCACCAGCTGCAAAAAGGATGCAATCATGCCGACCCGGCCGATACGGCGCGCGGGCCGTGGCCGCGACATAGTCCGCCAGACGGCTGCGCCAGTCGGGGAGCCTCATGCGTGCCCCCCGGATTTCCAGCCGCCGAGACCCGACCCGGACCCGCCACCCGGCGCGGGCGCCTCATAACGCTTCTCTCCCCAGTAGACCGGGACCTTGCCGCTGACATCGGCATAGCGAAACAGCCGGTCGTCGCTGCCGCGCTGGCGCATGGCGGCGTCCGAGTATTTCGCGGTCAGCCCCCGGGTCAGGGCCATGGCGGCCGAGGCGACGGTCAGGGTGATCCGGCCCGCACTCAAGCCCTTGGCCGGGACGGTGCGCGGTGCACCATCAACCCAGCCCTTCCAGATGCGATGAGGAGCCGCCACCGGCAGGTGGCTGATCGGGTCGGTCAGCATCCGGTGGATTTCCACGGGGGCAAGCCGCAGGTCATAGCCCATGGCGGCATCGACCACTTCCGGCGCGGCAGTGGCCAGCCAGACCGAGATGCGGCGCACGGTCAGTCCGGTTTCGATCACCAGATCGTCCATGCCCAAAAGACCACCGGCGCCGTGATAGGTGCGGTCAACTCCGCCGACGTTGATCACCTGGTCGTCGGCACCGTTCCAGAACCCGGCGGGCTCCGGCGCCCCCGTTGTCCGGTCGCGGGCGATGATCCAGACAAGCAGGCGGGGGCGCAGCCCGTCACGGGCCTGAAGCTGGGTCAGCTCTGCGGGGGCATAGCTGCGCATTGCTACCTCAGCGTCTGGGTCCAGGCGAGCTTCGCCTCGGACGTGATGGTGTGAGAGGTGACGCCGGTCGAGTTCTCGCCGGGAACGAGCCGGGCCTTGCAGCGCGGCCAGATCAGCTGGACTGCGGCACCCGCAGCGGCACCGGGCCGGATCGGCGGGGTGACTTCGATCAGCCCGGTCTGGCCAGCGCCGTTGGCAACGGCGGCGCCGACCGCCTCGTGCAGCGCATAGCGGGACGGGCTGCCATAGGTGAACGACATCAGATCGCCCCGGCTGATCGGATAGGCGGCCGGAAGGCCCGTCAGGCTCAACTCCCGCATGCTGCCGCCGACCGCGAGGATGGTCGGAGTTGCAGCGCCGAGAATCGTGCCATTCGGATCGAGCCGCGGCCAAGGCCGGGTGTGATCCGACACCAGAAACGAACTGCCAGCCCGCCGCAGGATGTTGATGAGCGGCCGGATCGCTGAGACCTCGTCATGCGTCATCACAGCAAGGTCGATCCGACCGGCCCAGAGCGATGACCCCAAGTCTGCCGTCAGCACCTCGCCACCCGTGGTCTGGCTCAGGTCGAGGGCCTCGGGCAGGTCCAGTTCCGCTTTGCCGATGGGCAGGAGGTCGTAGAACTGTGCAAGGGTCAGCGGGAATGTCAGAAGTGCCATATCACCCCCTGACCCGCGGATTGCTGTCGATCTCGGCCACGCGCCCTGGAAGGGCCTGGCGGCTCCACTCATCGACCACGATCTGTGACACCTCGAGCGAAACATCGGAGGCAATATCGCGCACCGCCGCTCGCCAGTTGCCGTCGCGGTCCATGCCGATCCGGATATCGAGCTGCATCTTGCCGCCAGCGCCGCCGGTCGAGGCCGGGCCAGAACCGGCGCTGCCGCTGTCGGTTGCCATACGCCATCCGCGAGGGGCGCTGGAACCGACCAGTCCGCCATCGGCAAAACCCGGGCGGCGGCCGCCAATGATATCCATCAGGCGGTCAACCGGCACCCCGGCATTGATCGCCTCGAGGAGCGGTTGCGCGTTCCGGGTCGCGGCGGCGTTGACGACGAATTCGCCATTCGAGAGCCAGTGCAGCAGGTTGTCGTCGCGCGGACCGCCCGGGCCGGTCACCTTGCCACCGTCAGCCTTCGCAGGAGCAAGCCCGAACAGGCCGCCGATCAAGCCGCCCAGGTTCAGCCCGCCGCCGCCCCAGATCATATCCCAGGCATCCGAGGCCAGCATCTCGGCCAATTTGTCCAGCACCATCGCCAAGGCCCCGCCGAACGAGGTGGCCCCGCTCAGAAGCTGCTGGAACGCGTTGCGCCCAGTCTCCCCAATCTGATCCAGCCGGTCGCGGATTTCTTCCAGCCGCAGGCGTTCCGCGATCAGGTCGGCCACCGATTGCTTTTCTGCATCGGTCGCGCCCTTCAGCGCCTCGTGGTTCTTCAGGATTTCGGCCTGGACGGGGTCCAGAATGCGCAAGGCATCAATCTGCTCGCGCTCGCGCTGGATCAGTTCGGCCAGTGCATCGGCTTCCTTCTTCGCGCCGCCACCGCCCTTTGGTTCCTTGAGTGATCGGTAAGGCCGCCACTCCTCGGCCGTGGATTGATGCGCTCCGGGATTGTCACCCCAGCTCAAACCGGCGGAAGGCCCCAAGCCCAAGCCGTCGGCTGCGGATCCGGCGATGCCGAATCCAAGCCGCCCAGGGGTTCCGGCAGCCTTGGTGGCTTTTCCGGCCAGACCCATGAGGGCGACAGCCTGATTGAGCGAGACACCCAGCATCGAGGCAAGCAACTGCGCTTCGGCCGCCGCAGCGCCGATCCCCGCCGCCATGTTGACCGAGGCCACACCGCGCGCCGCGTCCCAGGCGTCCAGCAAATCAGCCGCCATCTCGCCGCTGATCCCCTGCGCCGCGAGTTGCGCCTCATAGACCTGCCGCTCGGCCGCCGCCCGTGCATAAGCCACTTCCAGACTGTCAGCGCCCCATCTGGCCGTCAGCTCGACAATGCGCGCTTCCTGCTGATGCTGCGCCATCATCTGGTCGGCGGCGGTCTGACGATTGGCCTGCCGCTGATCTTCGGCCAGCGCCAACCTTTCGGCGAGATCGGCCCGCATCTGTTCAGCGCGAGAACTCGCCTCTCCGATGCCCAGCCGCTGGATCTCTGTCTCCAGAGCGGCCCTCGCCTGACGAGCCTCTTCAGCACGGACCTCGGCACTCTGCTCGCCATAGGCCAGCTTCAGGCGGGCGAGTTCGTTCTCGCGACCGGCAGCGGCGATCAACTCGTCGGCCCGCGTATTGCCCGCTTCCCGGCGCGCCGATCCGTTGAAGATCGCCTCGGTCTCGGCCGTGCCGAGCGCCAGCTTGGCCAGATCGCGAAAGAGCCCCTGGGCGCCTTCGCCCAATGCGCTGAACTGGCCGTCGCCCTTCATGGCCAAGCCGAGTTCAACGATCTTGGCCGTCACCTCCTCGATCTTCCCATCTGCCGCCAGCTGATCGATCTCGGCGCGCAGCTGCTTGAAGTCCTCGAAGGACATCGAGGTGCCGAGTTCATTGAAATTCTCGGCGGCAAGGTCGACATTCGGAAAATTCGGAGCCTGGCCTTGAGCAAGCAGCAAAGAGTACTTCTGCAGGAACGACGGTTCGATATCCTGGGCGAAGCGAGCGTCGAGCGTTGTACGCAGCTGCTTCAGCTCGCTCGCACGATCCAGCGCCACCAGCGCGTCGACCAATTGCCTTGCCTGCTGCTGCATGGCACCGAATTTGGCAGAAACGCTATCGTCGATCAGAAGCTTCGAATTCTCTCGAAGGCTCGACATGGTGTCAGTCAGCGTTTTCAGCCGATCTTCAAAGGTCAGCGCCGCTTCACCCGTCGACATCAGCGCCTGAACCGCGAATGCGCCAAGTGCAATCGCCCCCATGGTGACCAGGGACATCGGGCTGACCATGCCCATCAGCGCAGACCGGATCGCGGGGCCAAGGGCCTGCCCTTCCTTGCGCATCATCCCGAAGACCTGGCTGACCTGCGTGCCCTGCTGGATCGCCAGCATCATCGGGTTCTGGCCGGCGGCCATCATCATGAAGATGTCATTGGCCTGGAAGCCAAGGTTGGCGAGGTGGGCATTCGACGCAGCTGCGGTTTGCCCGACCTGCCGAATGACAGGCGTCATGGCCTGCGCCGCCCGCTCCCGGGCCTGAGCCGCCCCAAGGGCCGAAAGCGCACCCATCCGCTCGGCTTCGGCAATCTCCTCCAGTTGCATCTCATACTGGCGCGAGGCCGCAAAGAGCGGATCGAATTTTGCGCGGGTCGCATCCAGCGCGTAGCCCCGTTGCAGTTCGACTGCGATGCTGCCCTCTGTCGCGACTGTCAGACTGGTGGTCTGGGCGATCAGACGCTGAAGGGCTGTTTCATGCTGGACCACGGCCCGGGTGTTTGCCTCGATTGCCCCGCCACCGGCCGAGATCGCCGCCTGAAGCTGGATCTGCGATCGGGCAAGCTGGTCAGTCGCAAGCGCCGCTTCACGGGCCGTCAGCGCCCCCAGATCCTCGGCCACTGAAATCGCCCGCAGGGCAGCCTCATTCTCCTGGAACATGGCGACAAGCGGATTTGCCGCTGCCCGCATGATGTTCGTCATGGCCGTGAATTCGTCGGCGCTGCGGGTGGCAGCCACGAAGGCTGCCGCAGTGACGTGACTGGCTTCGCCCGCAGCCGAGATGCCCGCACCGCCGGTCCTGGCGCCCTGACCGGCCTTGGCCACGGCAGCCCCAAGCTGATCCGTCTCGCCACGCAGCCCGGCGATGGCAGAGCGCGCCCGACCGGTTTCGGCCTCAAACAGCATGCTGACGCGCAGATTACCGGCCACGGGCGTTAAGCTCCTCTATTGCCCCGGATTCGATGTCGCGGACCTCCGCCCACAGGCCGGGGGTCATTTCGATGCCCGCCAGATCAAGCCCGGCGCGGGCGGCGGTGTAGTCGAGGCCGAGCCAAAGCAGCCGGGTCGCCTCGAGGCTGGAGAGCGCCTCCGTCCGCCACTGGCCCGAGACCGCGCACCAGGCTGTCCATGCGGGCAGATGCTCGGGCCAGAGGCCTTCGTCTTGCGCGGCCTCGTCCAGCTGCAGGACCAGCCCCATCCGGGCTGCGTCCTCCTTGGCGCCGTCGAGGTCGCGGCTTCCGCCACGGTCGCCGCGCGCCCAGACCCGCCCGGCGGCCGTCAGTTTCCCCGCTTGGCGCCCACAAGCTGGGCCTGGTAGGTGTCGATCACCGCCCGGCGAACGAAGACATCCGTCAGGATCATGGTCCGAGCTTCGGGGCTGAAGATCAGCGGCACATCTTCGCCGTCGCGGTCATCGGTCAGCCCATCCCAGCCGATAAGCACATCGGCCAGAAACGCATCCTGCCCGGCGGCGTCCAGCAGATGGTGTTCAGCCAGTTCCGGCACCGACAGCGCCCGAAACAGCGCCGTGAAGCTCTGGGTTTCGACGGTGTCTTCATCAGTCGGGAAATCGACGGTGACCTTGGCTTTGAACTGGCGGTTTTTGACGATCTTCATGGTGCGGACTCCGGTCAGGTAAAGGCGATGGTGAACTGGTCGTTGCCCGAGGTGGGCACGGGCACGAACTTCAGCGGCCATTCGGTGATGCCATCCTGCTCCGTCAGGCCGGTCGGACGCTGCACCTGCGCGGCCGGCACCGACAGCGTGCAGATCTTGCCCGCCCCGGTGCCGTGGATCAGGCTGAGGGCCTGCGCGGTGCCCGCGGCCGCCAGCGAGAACGGGTTGTAGGTGGCCAGTGGCACCGCCTCGATCTGCATATCGATCATCTCGCTGCGATCGGTGATCAGGATGCTCTCCGACCGGACCAGCATGCGCGGCGTCACCTTGTTGCCCGCATCGAGGCTGAAGGACCGCAGCACCGGGTTTACGGCACCGATGGTGAAGGTCGGCGTATTGGCGCTGCTCGCCACCTGGGGCATCTGCGTCAACTGGGTGCCGTAGGTCGCCGTCGGCATGGCCAGTGCTGCGGGCTGGGTAAAGAGCCCGGTGAACTCGAACTCCAGATAGACCACGCCCTGGGCGGACATGACGTATTTGAAGGTGCCGCGCGCGCCCTTGAACAGATAGTTCGTGCCATCGTTCACGAAGTAGATCGTGCAGCTTTCATGGGCCGACGAGACCGGGTTGTAGGTGACCGAGGTCGCGGCAACGATGGTTTCGGCCATGGCGCAGGACCGCAGCAGCACCCCGATGGCCGGGACGGTGCCCGCTGTGCCCGAACCCTTGACCTCGACCTTGAAATTGATCTTGGCATGCAACCCCGCCGCGATGGTGGGACGGGCGCCCATATAGGGCCGCTCAAACCCGCGGGTAGTGTCCTGCCCCTCCATCGGCATGACGCGCACGTCCTCCGCCAGAATGGCATTGGCGGCGCCGGTGGGCGTCGGGTCGGTCCCGTAGACCGTTTCGATCTTGGCCAGCAGGGCCTGCAAGCGCCAGAAACTCGGCATTTACGCCTCCTTTGCAGGGGCTTTGACGGCCCCCTTCACGGTGGGTTTCACGGGCTCGTCGGAGGCCGCATCGGGTGCCGGGGCAGCGGCGGACTGCAGCTGCCCATCCGGCTGGCGGATGTAGCTGCCGCCCGCCTGGGGCAGCGGGTGATCGGGGGTGGTCATGTGGGTGCTCCTGTCAGGAAACGGGAAACTTGCCAGGTCTGGGCGTAAATGCTGACACCGTTGCCGAGCCCGGTGCCCTCCGCGCCAATCAGGAAGACGGGGAAACCGGAAAGCTCCGGCGACCAGCCAGCCAGCAGCACCTCCACGAGCGCCTTGGACGCATCGAATTGGCGCGCGCGCGCATCACCGCGCGGATCGTCGTGGCGACGCAACACCAGCGCGGTGACGAACTGGAAGTCGACTGTCTGGCGATGGCCGCCGGTGGCATAAGGCGGCGCCTTGGCCCGCTCACGCCACGGCGTCAGGAACAGGCTCCCGTCCTCGGCAGCGGTGACCGCACTTGAAGAAATCGCTTCGATGCTCTCGACGACCAGGACGTCGCCGAACTGGCCGGAGTTCTTCAGTCGATCATAGATGCGTTCCAGCATCACCACCCTCTCAGCTTTTCGGGGGTAAATACCTGCGTCGGATGACTGGCCATCACTGTGTTGCCGGTTGCCGCAGGCTGGACAGCGTCGGGGGCAACGGGCAGCGCGATCAGCCCGCGCCCGACGTCCTTCAGGGCCGAGATCGCATCCTTGTAGTCCTGCTCGACATAGTCAGGGGCGCCATTTCGGTGCAGCCGGTAGCGGGAGATCGACACTGCCCAGGTGTTGACCTGCGGTGGCACCGCCGCGAGTGGAAGGGCGTATTTGGCCGCCACATAGCCATCGATCACATTATTCGCCTCTGCCAGCGCCGCTGCGACGACATCGGCATCGGGCACACCGTCCCGGTCGCGGTCGGCCACCTGCCGGATTTCGTCCGCGCCGGCGCGCGCGATCAGGTCTTCGAGCGTGGCGTAGCTCATTACCCGGCCAGCCTTTCCCGCAAGAGATACCCTTCGAGGGGCCAGAGCTGGCGCAAGGCATCCTCATAGGCGAATTTCTGGCCAGCGATGGCATCGAAGTTCGCGGGATCGGCAGGCGCTGACTTGCCCACGAGCGAAAAACCATTCTGAAGAACGAGCAGGCAAATGGTCAGGTGCGGCATCAACTGGGGATTGATGTATTCGACCTTGGCCACCTTCGACCGAAGATCATCCAGGGTGATCCGGTGCGCGGTCTTCTGGACCGAAGCCGCCAGATTTTCGCCGTCCTGAAGGGTCGAGTTCATCTTGGAAATCCTGACAGTTGAGAACCTGCACTTGAAAGGGAGCATCTGCCGCTGGCCTGACTGGCCATCTGATGCTCCCATCAAAGGGCGGGAGATGGGGCGGCCCTAAGACCGCCCCGCCAATACCGGGGTCAGCCGGTCAGCGTCCGCACGGCGGGGTGGCCAAGAAAGCCGTGAACTTTCACTCCGCCGACCTGCCGGGCGTTGAGGGCGGTGGCCGCCATCGTGATCCGACGCATGGGCTGCAGATGAGTAACGAGGCGCGGGATGAAGTCGATGGACCAGATCAGAGCCTCGCGGAAGCAACTGCCGAGGCTGAAGGCCAGATCGCAGACAAAGGTCGCGAGGGACGTGGCCCAGGCGAAGGTGGACAGGGCAAGTGCGATCATCGGTCGAAGAACAATGCGCATCAGCGTTCCTTGTTTGAAGGTGGGGGTGCCCGGGGCAGCCTTGCTGCCCCGGGCGGGGGGCATCAGCCCTTGGTGGTGGCCGCTGCGCCCTTCTTCGGGGCGGTCTTTGCGGCCTTCTCGCTCGGGGGGGTATTCCGTTCGGTCGAGGTGGCACCGCTTTGCGGCTGGGCCATATCCACCTCGGTGGGCTCCGGGGCATTTTCGCCCGGAGCATTTGGCGTCGGATTGACGCGGGCACTCAGCTGTGCGCTCAGCTCGTCATTCACCTGGCGCAAGGAGGCGACCAATTCGGTCAAGTTGTCGCGCTCTTCCTCGATTGCAGCGAGACGTGCCTCCAGAGGCTTCACAACCTCGCTGACGGCCGCGTCGACCAAGCCCTCCGCCAGCAGCCGGGCCGTCTTTGCGACGAGGTCTTCGAATTCGACCTGCGTGAAGGTCTGCGCCACCGCTGCCTCAGTGGCAACCGGCTTCGCATAGCCAAGGTCGATCAGCCCTTCGGCCTCGAGCGCCGCAAACTCCTCCGCGGTGACTTCCTCGTCAGCCGCCTTCAGCCAGCGGCCGCCGACCTTGGCCGGGCCCGACAGGCGGACCTTGATCAGATCACCCGACATCAGCCTTGCCCCGCGTTAGTGAAGAGGAAGCCCGCATCGGCGCCGACGATGTAGGGGCGGCGCTCGGTCGTCGTCGGATAGATCCACGACTTCGTCTCGCGGGAGTAATAGGGCTGCTCGACCTGCGGATAGCCGGACAGCTCATAGGTGTAGCCATAGGACGGAACCTGATAGTTCCCGCCCTTGGGCACATAGGCGAGGATCGCGTCATCGCCCCAGACGTCGGTGGCCGCCACGCTGTCGGCCGCCGTCTCGGGCAGGTAGACCGCCTTGCCGCACACCACGTTTTCCAGCTCGAGCAGCGCCGCCAGCATCTGCAGGGTGATGGATTGGGCGCTGGTGTACTTGAACTGATCCTTGATCGAGGCATGGCCCGTCAGCGCGTTTTTCGCATTGGGCCCGAGGATCAAGGTGTTGGCATAGCGGCCGGTCATGCGCCGGATGGCTTCGTTGCCCGCCTTGATGTCCGTGATCGGCGTCGACGCACTTTGCGTCCAGCGCGCCGTCGTCGTCAGCGTCACCTTGTTCGAGGCGGCATAGTTCGCCGCGTTGCGCGCCATGGTCGCACATTCGAATTCCAGGCCCAGATCGACGACATCCAGCACCATGTTGATGGCGCCCTGACCCAGATCGACACCCGGCACAGATGCGGCTTCCTGCTGATGCTCGATCGGCACCACGCCCTCCAGAGCATCCTGGACAAGCGAGATCGGGTCCGAAGCATACCCATACTGGATGCGCTTCACATTCGAGCCCGGCGCCCGCTTGGTGTTCATCAGCCGGAAGCTTTCCTTGCCGAACTTCAGCTGGCGCATGTTGCGGTTCGGTACCATCGCGCGCGGGAAGAGAAAGGTCGAGATGAACTCGGCATTGCGGTAGCCACGGGCATGCGTCGACAGGATCGGATCGATGACGGCAGCCTGGCGGGTGTTGATTGGGGCCATGGGGGAGTGCCTCAGTTCATGGTGGAAAAGGTGATGGTGACGAATTCACCATCGGCGGCGGCGTGCAGAGCACGACCGAACGGATTGCTGCCGGCGCCGACGGCCTGGACACCGCCAGCCGCGGCCGAGACGACCTTGCCGCCGGCGGAGATGGCACCGACGGCTTTCACCCGCACGGCACCCAGCTTCATGATCGGGGCGGGATCGCCGATGACGCTGTTCGGGCTCTTGGCCACCCCCGCCACCACGGCGTCCGCAGCGGTGATCTTCGCGCCGGCGAAGCTGACAAGGTCATAGGCCTCGAAGGTGCCGGTGGTGATGATGGTGTCGGTGAAGATGTCCTGGAACATGATTTCTCCTCAGGAAACGGCCCGGACGGCGTCCAGGTATTCGATGCCGGGGTTCTGGAGCTGATAGGCCAGCGCCTTGTTGTGAAGGGCGAGCCCTGCCGGATCGACGGCTTTGCCATCGGCTGCGAAGGTTGCACCCTTGGTCGAGACGCCCGGATCGTCGCCCAGATCGGTCTCGCCGAACTTCACGACAACCGGCAGCGCCTGCAGCACTTCCTTCAGAGCAGCGCCAGCGGCGATCTTGTCACCACCTTCGGCGAAGGCGATCGAGGCATGGCCGGGCAGCGCGTCGAGAATTGCGACAACCTTGTCCTTCAGAACGGGCAGAAGGCGACCTTCGGTCACCAGTTGCTCCGCAAAGCTGACATGGCTCTCGTGGGCAGCTTTGATTTCGCGCGCAGCGATCTCATCCTCGCGCTTCTTCAGGTCGGCCTCGCGCGCAGCGAAAGCCGGATCGGGCGAATTGGCCACGGGGGGCTCCTTCTTCGGTGGGGGTTCGGGGGTTTGGTCCGGGGCCGCAGTGAACCGGGGCAACTGCGGATCATCAGCCTCGTCCAGCCAATCAATCTCCCAGGCGGGCAGCAGCTTGTCGGCCGCCTCGAGCCCGTCGCGGTCGATGATCCAGTCGCGCAGGCGGCGGAAGATCGAGGCAGACTGCGTCGCGACACCGAACGAGGCGGTGAAGGTCGCGCCGGCGAGGCCGGCAAAGGCCGCATTCTTCAGTCCACTGACAGCCGGTGCGGCGGCGCCAAGGAAGCCGACATGCTTGGGGTACCAGGCCCCCTTCACCGGATTGTGGTCCTGGTTGGGGCTGAAGAAGGCCATGGAGACCTTCTTGTAGCGGCCTGCCTTCACCAGTTCGGCAAAGGCTGGCTCGATCTCGCCAAGATTGGCAAACAGCCGCTCCGCCTGACTGTCATAGTCAAAGCTCTGCACCCAGCCATAAGCCGGCGCGTCGGTTTCCGGGTGCCCGACGACGATGGGCGCGGGGGCGGTCGAGGCGTCATAGGCATCCGCCACCGCCTTCAGGTCGGCGGCGGAATAGGTGATGGGATCACCCGACATCGGCCGGAAGGTCCCGGGGCGGAACACTTCAATACGTGCGGTCAGGTTTTTCTCTTGGGGCATCGAGAGCGGCATCCGGTTCAGTTCGAGCACTGAACCGATGTCGCATGACCGCATGGCCGATAGGTCGGACATAGGTCCGCCAAGCACGCCATTAACCGGTTAGCTGCACCATGCTTCCGTCGCCCCTCGCCGGTCAAGCGTCTTGTCGAAGGGACAGGTCGGGTCGAATTGCCCCCAGCAGCGATTCTAACAGGGGCCTAACAGGGCGCGGGCCGTTCTGACGGGCATCGCCCGCCCCGAGGCCCGCCTGGGCACTGCTGGCCGCCCTGTGTGATTATTGCTCGGCTTCGATCCAATCCTCGGCGATCCGGATTATCTCGGCTTCATCTTCCCCGGACAGGCCAAGGTATGGCCGGGCCGGAATATCGCCCCAAGGCAGATGGTGGAAGTGGTCGCGGCCGAGCTTGTCCTTGCCCATGAAGGCACCGAACTGTCCCTGCGCCGCGCCAAACTGGTGGATCGCGGCATAGGGCAGCGGCGAGCCGACCTCGACACCGGTTTCGCTCGACTGCGAGATGATTGACGCTGACAGGTTCTGGCTGGTGCCGGAATTGGACCGCAAGATGGTCAGCGGGGTCTGACCGCGTTTTTCACGGCGCTTGATCGTCGCAGACCGGAGCCGCGCCCAGGGCGTGCCATCCGGTGACGCCTCTGCCTTGAAGTTTCGCGGAATGGCCACCTCGGTGAGGTATTCGCCGACCCCTTTGTAAAAGCCGATCGGGCGGGTCATGCGGTCAACCATGCCCGCAAGGCGCGCCGCGGCCTCGTCGTCCGCAATCTCAACCGTGAATGTGATACCCGTCATTGATTTTCCCGCTGGCGAAGATTAGTTTTGACCTGTCGGCAAGGGAGGCGGTGTGTGCCCTCAAACCCTTGCCGGTGCGGCGGCCCGAACACCCGGGCCGCTATTTTCTTTTCCAGACCAGTTTTCCGGTACGTTGCTTGTTCAGATAGCTGAAGTCGGCTTTGGCCCTATTCAATGCCCCGTAGCCAGTGACGGGAAACCAGATCCGCCGCCCCAACTCGAACAGCACGAACATGGCGTTATCCGGATCGACCCGAATGTAGCGGCGAACGATTTCATGGATGAACTCTCCGCGCCGGTCCGGGTCGGGCAGCGAGCGCAAGTCCACCCATATCTCGTCGGGGTCTTTCAGGGTCTCAGCCAGAAGCAAGGCATGGTCACCGTGCCCACGCTTGACAGCCTTCCATTCTCCATCGCGCTGCCTGAAGAGATCATCGGCGATCAGAATACGCTCGCCCGCAGCATCCGTCCAAAGACCCGCCTCCCCGGGCGCCAGATCGAACTCATTCAGAAACGCGCGTGCATAGTCCTCCGGCGCGAGATCGTCCGGCATGACCGATGAGGTGAACGGCCTGGAACGAGCCCGCAGGTCTTCCATTGCTTCCGGCTTGTCGTTGCCGGTCATCTTCAGCAACTGCGGCCCGCTGCCATCCGGCACCGCCGGAGCATCGACAAGCTCCCTCCTGAAGGCGCGCTCCCATAGATCGCCCGGCATATAGTCCCAGCCCTGCCCGATGCCGGCGGGCTGCATCACCAACTCGCCGCTGGCCTTGTCGATCACCGGCAGCAGCGCGTCTTTGGGTGCCTCGTCAGGCCCGGTCTTCCCCAAACGGACGAGATCGCGCTTTGACAAGGTTCGAACGCCGCAGCTGCAGAGCCAGTCGTTGGGTGGAAAATGCGTGTTCCACCATGGATCGTCCCACATCAGGACAATTCCGTTCCACGCGACATGGGTTTTGCGAGGCATCTTGGGGATGCGCGAGTCTGCGTGCAGGTATTGCCAGTAAGGCCGAAGCTTTACGACATCCGGATCTCGCATCTGGCGCAGGCGTCCCGCCATGAAGCTGGTGCGGATGTTGGTCTCGAAGATGGTGCGGATCCGCCAGTTCCGCTCGCCGCGATACTCCCACCCGTATTTTTCGACCAGGTGATCGAAATCCTTGGCGAAGTCCTCCTCTGATAGGCCCTGCTCGGCCGCAGCAATGATGGCGGCCTGAAACTCTTCCAGCATGGCCCTGTCTGTGACACCCGCCACCACGAAGGATCGGTCGTGTTCGCCATTGAGCGCATCAAGCCATGATTTTGTGGGCTTCGGGCGCTTCTGGCGCAGAAAGTCGATCTGCTCTCGGAAGGTCAGCCGGCTGCCCTCGATGGCAAATGCAGGCCCTTCGGCATCCCTGAATACCGCCTCCCGACCTTCCCAAGCGGCAAGCTCGGTCGCCTGATACAGAATGTCGGCGAACTGTGCCGGCGACCAGCGCGTCGCAAGATCGAGCAGGCCGCCAAGCATCGCCGGGAGGTCAGGCCCTTCAGAGATCACGCGGCGAATGGCTGCAAGGCGCCGAGTGAAGTGGCTCTCGGCCTGGGATATCGCCTGTCCGACAATTCGATCGACCGGACCATCGGTTTCAGAAAAGCAGACGTGCCGATGCGTCAGTGTTTTTTTTTGAGCCAAGCCGCTGAAAAGGCCGCAACTGCATTGGAATCGAAGGGGTCCGGCTGGACGCCCTCATTCGTCGGAGCGCTCACGAACCCTGCCCGAGCGGCAACCAGTGCGTCGATGGTCTTGTCAGAAAGCCCGTCGGTGACGTCGAAACTGACGATGTACTCGCGCGCGACCTGATCATCCTCGAACTTCGCCGCCTGCTTGACGATGGCGGTGATCGCCTCGTCCGCGGCCTTTGCGGCCTCAGCCTTGGCTTTGCGGGTCTCTGCAGCGGCCTTCTCGTTCTTGGGCCGAACCCGCCTGATCGCCGGCACGGCCGCCCCGGGCAGGTTGTAGTCGACGATCCACTGACAGAGCGTGTCGCGCAGCGTATCCGTCTGCGCATCCCCATCCGAATCGGCAAGGACGTCCAGCTGGTTCTGGTGAACTTCGCCCAAGGCGCGGTTGCCGCCATTGGCCCCGACCTGCGTGGTCAGTGTCTCGCCGGTGACGCGGATCGAGATCTGTGCATCCCAATAGGCGCAGAAGTCCTGGTAACTGACGGTGCCGCCGCGGCTGGCTTCCAGGAACTCGACATCCGTCCCGATCGGCACGGTCACGGCCGAGCTGGTGCGGATATCCATAAGTGTGTTCAAAAGCCGCTGCTGTTCATCAGAAAGCATGCCATAGGGCGTCTTGCCGACCACGGTCGGCCCTGCGAACTTCTCGAGGAAATGCAGCCAGAATGTGATGCCCTCGCGCTTGAACAGCACCGGCCAGAATAGGCTGGAGCCGAGCCCGAGCCCATAGGGGTTGTTGCCGCGCACTCCGACGCGATGGACGATGAACTTGCGCTCGGGCAGCTGCTCGCCCTCTGTCAGGTTCGTCCAAGTCAAGAGCCGCAGCCGCCAGTCACGGTCGAAGACAAAGCGGCGCTGATCATGGGCCTTGATCTTCACGGGCCTGATCTGACTGCCGATCCGGGCCCAGACGATCTCGCTCACCGCGAAACCCTTCAGCGTGGCATTCAAGAGGTCGCGGCAAATCTGATCGAAGGGCAGCGCGTCGATGATCTCGGCTACGAGGTCGGCGGCCTCCTTGTCGATCGGCCGGTCGCCGCCGGGCTCGACCTCCCAGTCACGGCTGACCAGGGCGTTGCGCCGCTTGTCCAGCATCGCACCGGCATGGGTATCGCGCTCAATCTCGTCGTAGATCGCCAGTCCCTTGCCGCCGCCCTGCTGGATCAGTGTGTCGTCGGCATTCTGCAACGCCCCGCTGAAGAACGGGATGGTGATGTCATTAGCGACCGAGGCGATCAGGCTGCGCTGCTCGACCGGCAGGTTCTTGCGGCCCGCATCCGCAAAAGCGGCCGGGTGGGCTTGTTGGCGATGCTTGGGCTTCTTCCGGCTCATCTCAGCGCCTTTCGACGTTCGTTGCGTTCTTTCCAGCGGATTGCAGGGTCCAGCCTTGGTGGCAAAGCGATCAGCACGATGACAACGCCGATAGAGAACACTTCAATGATGTCCATGTTTCGCCTGCCTGTTCCGCCGTTGCCCATGTTTTCCGGCCCAGTAGAGCCACAAGCCGAAATCACCGATCCTGACCCCAAGCCACCGGATGAACGACCAGAACAGCCAGCGCATCACCGCCTTCCTCCTAACCGATAGCCGCCCAGCCGATCCCCGCCCGACGGGGCCGAGGCAGTCTGCATCTGCCCGGCCGCACCGCCGCCGGCGTAGTACAGGGTGTTCTGCCAAAGCATGTCCAAAGTGTCCGGCCCGTCGTCATGTGCCCCGTTCGGCCACTGTTGCAGCTGCTCGATCAGCGTGGTCTGCGTCGGGTTCAGCCGGATCAACCCGGCCGCGATCGGCGGCTGCAGGCGCTCAATGCGCAGGTTCTTGTCGGCCTGTGGCACGATCGGGACCGCCGAGATGCCAACGCCCTGTCTGGCGGCCTCAACCATCAGCGACGTCCGCAAGAACTCCTGGAACTGGATGCTTTCGACAAACCACAGGAGACAGCGGTATTCGCGCTGCAGAGCGATGGTGTCAGAAATGATCAGATCGGGAAGCCGCTTGCGGATCGACGCTTCGACCACATCCATTTTTCCTGACAGCCGGTCATAGCCGCCGATCAGGATGGCAGACGGGTCACGGCCCTTCTTCTTGCCGCCAAGCGATGGGTCAATGGCCCCGAAATGGATCCACTCGCGCATGGGCATCGTCCAGAACACCAGCTTGGCGAAGGGGTTGCCCTCGCTGATCGGTTGGTTCTGGTATTCGGTGGCGAAGCTGTCATGCCCGCCGGCGCGCTGCAGCATGAGCCAGACCAGCGGTTGCAGAGCGGGCCAGTTGATGATCGCGCCCGCGTCCATCTCGGTCTTGCGCCCGAGATAGAAGGCGCGGGCTGCTGCTTCACCTTCGTTGTGGTAAAGCTCTTCGAACTCCTCCCAGAGGTCCATCCGGTCAGGGAACTGGATGATCGCCTGAAACTTGGTAACGTTCCAGCCGGGCTTCTTGGACTCGCGCACCGTAACGGCGTCCCAATGCAGGATCGTGTTGACCCACAAGACATGCATCGATCCGTCGGGGGGGCCCACCTTCAGCGCAGCGCGGTTGATCCATGCCTCGAGCTTGTCGCGCTGCTCAGGGCTTCGGACTGCCTCGTCATTTTCGATGTCATCGAAGAACATCAGGTCAGGCCGGTGCGGCCCATGCCGCAAGCCACGCAGTTTCTGGCCGGCGCCAAGTCCGCGAACCCGGATATTCTGACGGGTGACGATCTCGCCCTCGCGCCAGACACGGCCCTCGCCACAGGCGTCCGGGAAGTCTGTCTGCAGGCGCGGGTTGGTGGTCAACTCGGCCTTGATCGCTTCGATCAGCAGCGCAGCCTGAGCATAGACATCGCACACCTCAAGGCAGAAGCGGGTCCTGCGCATGACGATGCAATAGAGCGCGAAGCCCAGAGACATATGCGTGGACTTCGACGAGCCGCGCGGCGCGATCAGCATTTCGCGCTTGCCGGTCTCAGCCGTCAGGATTTTTGGCGCCAGCTCGAAGATCGCCAGGTGGAACAGGCTGTCTTCGCCTTTGACGTAGTGCGGCAGGTAGGTTTTCAGGAAGAACTCGAAGCCCTTGCCCCCGTAATCCTGAACCCGCCGCAGGCGCTCGGCCCGGGCGGCGGGATCGGAGGGGAAGGCCTCGACGCTCAGCTCGATGTTGCGCGAGAAGGTTGCCGCCATTTCGGCGATGTTCTGCGCGAACTCCTTCTTGCTGACCGCGGCTTTCAGCTGCGGCCGCTTGATCATGTCGTGTAAGTCCCTGCCAGGTGCTCACCAAAGGGCTCGATGATCTCGAGAATTGTGGCGGAATGCTGCGGGAAGTTCTCGCGAACGAACTCCAGCAGTTTCGCCATGACATCTTGCGCCACACCCAACTCGCTGACCTTCGGCGCGAAGCGTTTGGCCGCGGCGGCCATCTTGGTCATCGCATCAGAGAGCGAAACCAGCATGCCGACCTTCTCTTGGGTGGTGTGCTGGCCGTTCTTGATCTCGTCCAGAATCGCCTGCGCCTGGATCATGAAATCCTCGACGACGGTCGAAACCACGACTTCGACGCCTTCACCAGCGATGACATGGGCGGTTCTGGCTGTATCCCAGTCGTCGCCCTTCTCTTTCGCTGCCTTCTTCCACCGCCCGACAGTGGCCTCGGAGATGCCATAGGCCGCAGCGATGGTTGATTGCATCATGCGGCGATAGACATAATCCGACCGGGCCTTTCGCTTCAGTTCCTCATTGGACATTGAAGCCTCCTGCCAGCGCAAACGCGACTGCACCCATGATGAGACCGCCGATGATGAGGCGGGTCACCCAGGTAATCGTTCCCTTGATATCGGTAAGGGCACCTTTGATCTCGCCAAGGGTGTCCTGCATGTTCTTCGTCCGCTCGGTCGCGACGGCCGCGTGCGTCTCGACCGATTTCAGGCGATGATCATGCTCGTCCAGGCGCTGATGCGCCTGGTTGATCCGCTCGACATGGAAGTTTGCAAGGTCGGTCACGTCTTTTCTTTCCACTTTTCGGCCAGGTCTTTGATGGTGTGGCCGCCCATGTAGAGGCCGGCATAGATGCCGGTCAGCTGGATCAGCACGTCGTAGGGGGTCTGCGGAAGGGCGATCTTCCAGACCGCATTGGCCACATGCAGGGCGACGATGTTCCAGAACCACATGAGCCCGATCAGATACATGCCAGCCGGGCGCCAGGCACGCTGCCAGAGCGGGTCGGACTGTTCGGCCTGCAGCGCAGCAGTCTGGTATTCGAGCCCGGCCGCATAGAGGGCGACAAGCTCGGGCGACTGCCGCTCCACAACGCGCAGCGCGTCGACGGCTTTGGGCGGGCTGTCGATGGCAAGGGCATCGAGATCTTCAACCGCCACCCCGGCGGCCTTGGCAACGGCCTGCAGCACATCGACAGCAAGACCGCCATAGCCGCCCAACTGATCATTCAGGATCTTGGCAATGATCGGAGTGCCGATCTGCGCGGCCATAGCAGCGATGGACATCAAATGCTCCTCAGGTAGGCCGCCAGGCGCGGCATGCGGTGCTGGACCTTGGCGGCGATGGCGTCGCGGTATTGCCAGGCCCGCCATGCCGCCATGCCGACACAGGCAGCGATCAGCACCGGACCCAGCCAGGGCACCATATTGCTGACAGGCTCGGTCATGAGGCCAGCGGTGCCACCTGCAATGCCCGTGCCGCCCGCGACGGCAGTGATCTTCGCCTTGGCCGCCGCATCGACACGTCGCTGGATGGTCGCAGCGGTGGCGCGCCCAAGGATGCCATCGGCGGTCAGCCCGTGGTCCTTCTGGAACTGGCGCAGAGACGCCGCAGAAATGGCATCGGCACTGGAACCGACTTCGTAGCCAAGAGCCTGCAACGCCGCACGCAGCTTGGGGAACTCTGCTACAGTGACGGGTGCGACGATCCGAGCATCACCCATAGGTGGAGAGGGCTTCCGGGAGACCGCCGGATACTGCGCATAGCGAAGGATCATGAACTCACGCTCACGGCGCCGAACCAGCACCGCGTTGACCTTTCCATCAGCCTTGTTCCAGGACTTGAAGGCCGGTTCGACGGTGGCCCAGGCCCGCTTCAGCCAGAGCCGCACCCATGTAGCGCGCGTGATGGCGCCGGTATTCCAATGAAACAGCACAGCAGCATCGAACTCGTGCTGCTTCGGATTGCCGGGCTTCATGGCCATTTCAACAGCCGGCTCATAATTGCGCGCCAGCGCGAGGCGCGTCAGCCGATCGGACTCCTCTTGTGTGATGACCATACCCGGCACCGGCTTCACGACGCCTGAGGCGGCCGTCAGACCGCGAGAGATCGTCAAAACGCCTGCGACATCGCGGTAGGTGCGCAGCACATCACCTTCCTCTTGGTCGAGGACGTCGAAGCCTTGATCGCTGAGTTGCATGGGGTGCCCGATGATTGTTCGGGCGGACAATCGCCTGCGGCGGCGCGGAAAAGGTCGGACATAGGTCCGCCCGGATGGGCTCAGTCTCGGAAAAGATCGTCCTGGCGAGGGTCGGTGGCTTTGGCCAGCCGCCTGACGTGTCTGGTGGAAACACCAAGAAGTCTGGCGATTTCCGCTCTGGTCCGCCCGCCCGCTGTCAGTTCAAGCACCGATAGACGGCGCGCGCCAGCCCTGGCATGCGGAACGTAGACAGCCTGATCCGCCATGAAATGACATACAGCGCGCCCGTCCTCTTCGCCAAGCGCTTTGATGATCGGGTGGTCAGGCTTGGGGTTCTTCGGAACCCGAAGATCCTGTCCGCCGAACTCCTGCATGAGCTTCAGAGCCACGCGGACACCAAGGGTCTCCGCGAGGTCAATGAGCGATTCAGGCAAGGCGGCGGGTGCTGACATTACCGACAACCCACCGGCAGGCTGTAGTCGCCATTCAGCGTCAGACGCTTGCGGCACGGCGGGATCCAGCCGAACCTCGGGGACAGACGGCTGTTGGTTTCCCAGGCCAGCCAGCAATAGGATGTTGCGGTGGAGGGCTTCCGCGCGATCCAGTCGCCCTTCTTCTCGCTCCAGATCCGCTCCTTCAGGTCGGGATCAACGATCCGGCCCTTGTGGATCACGACGCGCTCAGCGAACTGGAGGACATGGGTTGGCGGGTTCTTGCGGAACAGGCGCTTGAACCGCCCCTCACCCTCAAGAAACGACGTCCGGACGAACATCCCTACGCCAACTGTCGAGGTTTCGCAGGCGCGTTCGATGAACTGCTCTGCCAGGCGAAACGGGGGATTGGTGATCGTCCAGTCAACCTTCGAAGGCGGCGGCCCGAAGAGGTAGTCTTCAACCGCAAAGCCTGCGCCATAGTCATGGATATCAGCGGCATGCGCCTTGGCGAAGAATTCGCGAAGGGCGTAGACCATGTAGCCCCTATTGGCGGCAGGGTCGCGGCATTCCAGTTGATCGGGGGGGGCGCCACCAATCCATTCGCACAGATGGCATAGCGCCCGCGTCGCCCAGGGCGGCGTCGGAAAATCGTCCAGACTGTCGTGAGGTTCGCGGCGCTGCTGCATCACAGCCGAACTGCGGTTCTGAGTCATTGCCCGGCCCCAGACTGGGCAGCCTTCCCGCGGGCTTCCATCTTCTTCAAGGCTTCGATGATCGGGGTCGCCTGCGCCCGGTCCAGAAGGTCTGGATCGACGACGACGTGATCCAGCCCATGCGCCACGAACCGCTTGCAGAAGGCCCGCAGCGCTTCGCGCGAGGGGTTTTCGATCACTCCAAGGCTGTGGCAGTTCTTCCAGAGAGCGTGGATCAGGCGACTGTGGGGCTGAAACGCTTTCGGCAGCGGTTTTGCGGCACGGGACGCCCGAATCCTGAAGCCCTTGCGCTTCATCTCTTCGACGACGTCGATCCGCTGGCGTTCCGACATCTGGCGCAGGCTGGTTTTTCCGGTGACCCGGACCAGCAGCGTCCGGTAGGTATCGTCGTCCAGCCCCAGTTCCGCCTTGGCGATGTTGATGATGGCGATGGTGTTCATGCGATCGCCTCCAGATGGCCGACATGGACGCCCCCGGATCGACCGACGATCTTGATGACAATGGCGCCGTGCCCGAGGCGCCAGGTCTTGGAGCGGATGGCGGTGGTAACGAAGTCGATCTCCCCGGCGATCGGGAAATACCGGACACGCTGATCCAGCGGAAACCGGCGGGCGACCTCTTCCAGTTCAAGGTCGATGATCATGACAGCTTCACCTCGATCTCGCGGGCGAGACTGAAAATGGAATGGAGTTCCTGCTCGATGGCGCCTTCGCACCGGCGAACCGTGATGGCGAGGCAACGTTCGCCATTCCGATCATGGGTGATGTCACCAAGGCGCTTCAGGCACTCAGCCAGCGCGTCCTCGATGATCTGACGGCGCCGGAACAGATTGGCGGTCATGAACTCACCCATGGCTGCACCGCGCGCAGGTGTCGGGGTTGCTGATCGACGGCACGAAGGGGCGCTGGCAGGTCTGGCACGCGATCTTTCCACCCTCCGACAGGTGCTTTTGCATCTGGCGTTTGTGATTGCCCCACATGCCACGCAGGACGCCCATCGGCAGTCCGAAGCTGGCGGCAACGGCACCGAGCTTTTCGCCCTCGGCGATCCGCCGGAATGCGATATCGCGCTGAGCGTCCGTCAGTTCGGGGGCCATAGGCGTCAGAAAAACCGGGGCAACCGGCTTCTCGGGCACCACCACGGGCAAATTCCTGACGGTCCGGGCGCGCGATTTGCGCCAACCCGGCAGCACTTCAACCACCTCGGACAGGGCTTCGCGCTCGGCTTCCGCAACGTCCGCCGCCGCTGTGGCGAAGCCAGCCGGCTGCTCTTCCGGCCAATCGACCGCCTCTTCCTGCAACAGGGAACACACCCGTTGCGCGACATCGCGTTCCGGGAAGATGCCGATCAGGATCGGCTTGGAGAGGATGATTTCGACCTGCCCGTCGGACCGGTCTCGCAACATATAGCTCATCTTGCACCTCGGGCTGCTTCATCAGGGCCGGGCCACCACGCCCGGCCGACCGTGCCCCGGCGCAAGGCCGGAGCAGGTTTCGCATCAGGCGGATTCAGCGACTGCGCGATCGACCATCCCTTCATTGGCAATGGCTTGAAGGACTTCGATGATCCTGCGGACCTCGCTCGACCGGACACGAGGCACTTCGGCACGGTTTCGCACCATTTCGACGAGGCGCTTCATCTCTTCTTCCGACATGGCCAGCACCTCACGCCACCTTCGAAGCCTTGAAGGTCAGGCGCTGCCCTTCCGGCACGTCGACGGTTTCGCCGGTGCGCGGATTGCGGGCGGTGCGGGCCTTGTGTGTCTTGGTCTGAAAGCTGCCGAAGCCGATCAGCTTGACGGTGTCGCCGCCCGCCGTGCGCGCACGCACTGCGTCGATGAACGCCTCGATCGTTGCCTTCGTGGAGGCCAGCTGCTGGCCCGTCGCTTCGGCAACAGTGCGGACCAGAGCGTCTTTGTTGACAGTTCCCATGGATATTTCTCCTGCTGGGGTTAACCGGCCAGCACAGCGCTGGACGGATCGGGCTGGGTCCGGGGCGGGTAAAGCAGCCCCAGGCCCGCATAGCGTTCGACACCCTTCCGCCAGAGACCGGCGGCATCACGCCAGTCGCTGGCCGTCGCGCCCCAAAGATCGAGTTGCGTCATGGCGCGGTTGACCGCATCACGCAGGGCCGGGTCGGTGATCTGCGGACGGATGCCCATGAACGACCAGGCCTCGGCCAGAAGGGCGGCATGATCGGCGCGACGGATGTCTTCATTCATCGACCTGACAGGGGTCTTCCAGGCGGCGGCGATGAGGCGATCCAACCGTCCCTTGGCATTTGCGACCGCATGTTCGACGGCTGACCTCGTCCCACACAGGCACAGCAGATCGACTGCCGGACCGGTCATGTCGCCGATAAATGCCTCATGGGCGTCATGCAGCAGCGCCCAAGGCCGCAGGTCAGGCGGGCAAAGCCGCTCGACCAGCACCGAATGCGCCGCGACAGACCACGGTTCCCGCGTGCGGCCACCAAAGCGGTTGATCTTCGCAAGAGTGTTTCCGATCGCATCGGCCGTCAGGTTTTCGGGCTGAAGCGCAGCCAGATCGACCGTGCCGTCGAGCGTCCAGAAAGGGATCGACTGCGTCATGATCACTCCCCGATATTCGTTGCGGGGTGGCGGGGAAGCAGAAGGGCACCCTTCTGCCCGACCTGCGAAATCCAGTTCCGGCAGGCGCTGACGGGGCCAGAGGTCGAGGTCGCCCTAAACCCGTGGGCCCGGACGACCCAACCGAGAGTGTCGCCCCATGCGGCACCACCAGCCGTTTCGAAGGCAGCGGTGATCGCGGCAATCGAACGGTCATATCCTGTCCGATCCATCGACCAGTCAGTCGCGCCGATCAAAAGCCTTTCCACCTGACCGGCCAATTCGATCGCTTTTGCACGATCCAACATCACGCCACCTCCAGTTCGAGGGCGGCGGTGGCGGCGATGCGCCATTCGATCATATAGCCTTCGATGTAGCGCGGGCCGTGGAGCCGCGCGAAATCGGTGGCCATGTCCTCGAGGTCGGCATAACCGAGCCGCTTGGCGCAGCCCTCGAGGCGCAGGAGCGGCATGTTGCTTTCGCGGATGCCGGTGATGCGGTTGCCGGTCCAGAGGATGTCCATCCGCTCGACCGCGGTGCAGATCGCACCCTCGACGATCTGACGGTGATTGACCTGATCCATGAGCCGGATCGGTTCACCGACCCGCGCATGACGCAGCCGGGGCGGTTCAAAAGTCTGCTGCATCACCCCGGCGGAGATCAGCGGCACGAAACGCTGGGCGAAGGTATAGGTGATCATGACGGCTCTCCGAAAAAGGTGTGTCCTGGGCGGCTGAGGTGGAACTGCTCGACCAGCCAGAACACCTCGGGCAGGCCGCCCAATGCTTCGGCGGCCTCTTCAGCGCTGCCCCAATCGAAGACCAAGTTGCGAGCCAGTAGCGTCTGCAACTGCTGCACACGGGCCTCGGTGTCGGTCAGGATTTGGTAAATCTGCGCGATCGTTTCGCCCAGATTTACCAGCGTCCCGTCGATACAGACACGATAGACCGAGGCTCGGTCGGCCAAGGCAGACATGTTGGGCAGTTCGGGCATGATCACCCCCGCGCCAGGCCGAAACTGACCGAAACCAACTCGCCGCCGACTTCGGCGCGCATGCGGAACTCGGGCGAGGTGCGCGAGCCGGTGACCCGGATCGCGTCCTTCAGCGCGTCCATCGCAGCCACCCATTTCGGATCGGTGATGTCATGTCGCAGCAGCTTGAAGAGTTCGGCCTTGTTGATCCGCCCCTCCTTGTCGACGTTGAAAGCGCCGGCCACGATCAGCCGCAGCGGGGCGGCCGCATCTTCCGACCAATCGCGCAGGCAGTCGTCGATCAGGGCTTTCGAAGCTTGCAGTTCCGGCCCGAAGTCGAGCGTGTCGCGCACGCGGATGCTGATCCGGTAGCAGTCGTCGATGGTCGCATAGGTGCGGTTGCCCTTCGGCCCGCCCTTCTCGGCGCCATACTTCTCGGCGATCAGCGCATCGAAGGCGCCGAGATCGGCGAAGAGATGGCCGCGGAAGCGGTTCACCTGATCGACCAGGGCAAGGAACCAGCCGAACTGATCCCGAACCAACTGGTCTTCCAACAAGTGCTGCTGCTTGATGGTTTCGATCGGCAAAAGCGCGCCCTTGGCGTCCGACATATAGGTCTTGCCGTTGAAGGTGACCTTGCCGTCGGGGATCGTGGCCGGCGTGAAGGCGGATTGATGTTCGGACATTTCAGAACTCCTTGAGACGGGGGAAAACGAGCCGGTCCGGCGCCTGCAGTTGCAGGGGCGGGATCGGGGCGAGGCCGAGGATCACAAGCGCCAGCGCCATGTCCTCGATCTGGTTGGTGCTGAGGCCCGTCAGGGCCCGGTTGCCATAGAGATCGACGCGGCCAAGGGCGCGGGCGGCGGAGATGAGGATGTCGCGGTCGCTGCGAAGAGCGTCAGCCATCTGCAGCCTCCGATTTCAGCGGATTGAGATGACAACGGCGGCAGGCTCGCCATTGAGTGATCTGTTCCGGGTCAGACGTGGACATCGGAGCACTTGCCAAACTGCGGCACCGATCCGGTGTGAGGCCTATGCGCAAGAAAGGGCAAAGCACCTGATCTCGGTAGATCGCGAACACCCTGGCGGCATGCTTTGCGGTCACCAGATCGAGGCTCTGAGCCGGATATGTGCCCGAGATCAGCATTGATACCGACGGACGCGCCATTTCGGTCTCACGGGCGATCTGGCTGATGGACTTGCCCTTTTCAACCTGCGACCTCAGCAGCAGGATCCATTCAGGGTCGGGAAGGTCGAGCTTTAGCGAGGGGTGCAAAGAACATCCTCCCCCGTGTTGAAATCGCGGATGCCGGGCGCCTTTGACAGAACGACAGGTGCCCTCGGTCCCGTGTTGATCCGCAACTGGAAGCGTTTGTAGCCGTTGCTGGTCGGAGCAGGCGCGGCTGCGCGATGAGGGGAGGCCGCCACATATTCCACCCGCACGAGTGCTTGCAGATATCGATGCAGATTGTCTTCGGGGTTGCGGTCGCTTGACCTTGCAGCCTCAAGGATGATGGAAGGAACCGTGAACATCCGCTGCATCCGCATCGAGGACCAAGCCCGTTGGCGGAACGTGTCCTTGTACTCCGGAACCTTCTGTCGCGGACCTTTCGGACCCGACTTGATCACCTCGCCAGCTGCTGCTGCGGCAAGCCCCTCGGGCGTCAGTTGATAGCAGCCGACGGCCATCCGCTCGAGGTAGTTCCGGCGCAGCAGGTTGGCGGCTGCGTCAGAAACCTGACGGTTGGTGAGGTCGAGATCTTCAGCCAGTTGATCGATGGTCAGGCAGAGGCCGCCTGACAGCTTCTGCAGCAAGGCGGTCGGGGCCTTGCCCGGGTGATGCCGATCCACCATCAGACCGCCCCCGGCACGATGATCGGCTTCGAAGTCGAGCGGTCGTTCATCAGCACCTGACCGGCCATGTCTGCCATGGTGATGCCTGCGGCGCCAATGTCGGCCCGCATGCCGAAGCGCTCGATATGCGCGATGGCTTCGAGGATCTCGCGGTTGAACCCCTTCGACAGACGCCAGACGAACTCTGTCAGATCCTCGGCAACCGGAAGTTCACAGCGCCCGGCGATGAGGGCACGAGCATCATCCAACGTCGCGGGGCGAAAGGTGATCTTGTTCGAACCGGCCCGGCTCTCGATCTGGGGGAAGCGGCGGAGGTTATCACGCAGCGAGCCCATCCCCACGAGGATGGTCGGCAGGTAGCGCAGATCCGAGATCCCCCGGATGGCCTCCATGATCTCGCCACGGGTCGAGACCATGTCGCATTCATCAATCACCAGACCAAAGGTCCGGTTTTCAAAGATGGCGCGCTCCGAGCGGTCCGCCAGCTCATCAAGAACCCGCGCAAAGCGTTCGCGCTTGCCCCGGATGCTCTTGGCGTCGATCGACAGCGCGGTCAGCAGTTCCTGAATAAGCCAGGAGTAATCCCAACCCTTCTGGGCGCGCAGATAAATGCTGCCCGTCTGGGACACCCAGTGGCGGATGGTGGTGGTTTTGCCGAGGCCGGGAAGCCCATCGACGACGGCGAGGCAGGCCTCGATAGCTCCGCGCTCGTTCACCCGCTTCAAGGCGCCGTAGAACTCGCGGACATTGGTCGTCTCGACAAAGGTCGGTTTCATGCTATGCTCTCCTCATTCCTGACGTTTCTTGGCTAGGCAGCGGCGCGGAGGAGGGTTCGAAGCACCTCCGTGTCGATGCCGGCCATTTCGAGGACCTTTCTGGCCGTCGAATTGCTGATGCAGTCCCGCAGAACGCGGAGCTGGTTAGGGGTAAGTTCCGTGGGGTGCTGAATTGCCCAGGCTGCGAGTTCTTCATCCGATCGGAAGACGCGGCGGCGCGGGGCATCGGGGGAGGCTGGCGCGGTATTGTCCACCGCCAACGTGACCGGCTCGGCTGGCCGGGCGGGCGAAAGGTCGATGAACTCCGCCAGCTCGACTGCCTGTTGCTCCAGCTGGAACGGCGCGTCCAGTTCGGCCAGCTTGTCGTCGCGGCGACGATCAAGGCGTTTCAGGGCGGTGCGATTGCGGTCTTCGACGGCCTTTTGCTCGGCGGTCAGCGGGAGGTAGCGCCGTGCGTTCCCGCCAAACTCGGCCACGCAGATCAGTCTGCCTGGCTGCCCGCTCTCAAGATCAAGCTCACGCACCCAGACTTTATCGGCCTGATGCAGATCATAGCCGACTGCCACCTCTTCGCCGTGGTAGGCCTCGAGCGACAGGTGGAAGTAGTCGTTGGTATTCCACTTGACGAGGCCGCGACTGACCGTGCGGACCTCGTAGGGCCGGAACAGATCGTCCATTTCCTCCGGGTCGATCCTGACAGGTTCAAACCCGTTCTGGACGTGCAGCGCCCAGGCTTCATTCGGGGTCATGTGCCGCAGACGACCGGTTTCCGGATCCTCGTAGCGCGGTAACCCGGTGTGTTCGCGGTCGTTGTAATCGGCGATGGTCTTCTCGACCGCAGCGATGAACTCTGCCCAACTGGGCAGTCGGCGAGCTTGACCGAACTCCTTGATCTCGCGCCGGGTCTCCTGATGGATTGCCTTCTTGGCCTCCTTGTCCATGTCGCGGCCCATGTAGGTCGGCAGGCGCTTGGCAAGGTCATTCCAGACGTGGTTGAATCGCTCGATAATGCCTTTGGCCTGGCTGTTGTAGGGCAGCGCATGCATCTTGGTGATGCCGAGACGGCCCATCAGGCCGCCGACATCAGCATCGAAGGTCTTGTTTTTGTATCCTGCGCCCCGGTCGGTGTAGAAAATAGCGCAGATGCCATTGGTCGCGCAGGACCGGCGCAGGGCCTCGGTCACCGCGATGGTGTTTTCCTTGCGGCTGACCGCATATCCCACGCATTTGCGGGTGGCGACATCAAGGACCGAGGTGATTTCCGGCCGCATCGGCTTGCGGGAAACCGGATCTGCCACCTCGGAGTCGAAGGTCTTTCCGTCGGCCGTGTAGACGGTCGTCGGCCACATGTCGTCCGTCGTTCTGGTCACATAAGGCATGCGCGCCCGGAGGGTCAGGATGCCCTCGCGACCGACATTCTTCTCGATGTTGTTAAGTCGAGTGCGCAGTATACGGGTGATCTGATCCAGGCTCAGCGTCATCGGTTGGACACCTTGCCGGACCTCAGCCGCCTCCAGCCACTTCCGATGCGCATCTGCGATCGACGGTTTTCGGGGATTCGCATAGAAATTCATGAACTCGAAGAATGCCTGCGGAATGGGCTCGGCCTGCTTCGGCGGGATCGGTGCCAGCGCAAGGAGCCCGCGCTCGTCACGGGCCTTGAACCACTCGTAGATCGTCGCGCGGCTGATCCCGGCCTTGTTCCTTCGATCATTGGCCTTGGCGATGATCGAAGGATCGACCTGAAACCCGTCATCCGCGGTCAGCGCGAGACGCAGGGCCAGCCCGGCGATCTCACGGTCCGTCAGACGCAGGCCCGCATCGCGGCGACGCTCGGCATCCTTGCGGGCAATCCATCCCTCTTGAGCTTCGAGGAAGCGGGCAATCGCCCAGGCCCGCGTTTGCTGCTGCGCGATTGCAAAGCCTTCGATCGACCGTAGGATTTCGACCCGCGCCAGCATCACATCACGACGCCCTGCCGGCAGGGCAGCCACGCGCAAGGCGTCGATCCTGCGCTGATCAACCAGCTGCTCTTTCCGATGCTGCCTGACGAGGCTGGCCTGCATCTCACTGGCCGCCAGCGCATTGCGCAGATAGTCGGGCAGCAAGGTGACGTGATACTCACGGCTCGGGCGGCCGCCCTTGGCCTCAGCGGGGCGCCAACGCGTAAGGTGATCCGGCAACCCGTTCCAGCCCCTCACTTCGGCATGCGTGCGGATGCCCCGCTCAGATGTCGGGAAACCGTCGCCACCGCGGCTGGCCGCAACTTCGGCAATTTCTCGGGCTGTCAGGAACTCACGAAATCCGCATGCGGCGGGAGCGATCCTGACGGGAAGCATGCTCATCGACGCGCCCTCCCTTGCGCGATCACTTCGCGCTCGAGGGCCTGCTCCATCGCTTCGATTTCACGCTTTTTCTCGCGGATCAGGTGCAGCTTGATCATTCCGGCATATTCCGAGTCGATCACCGTCATCCCGAACTCGCCCGGCACAAAGCCGAGGAGATCACGGGCATCGGTGGCGTGGACGAGGGCAATGAAGGCATCGAGCGGGATGCGGTGATCCTCGGACCCTTCAGAAGACCATTTGTTCAGCATCGCCTCGGACACCGGGCGATGCAGGTAGGCAGACATCCGGCGCGCAACCTCTGCCCGGCTGAACCCGTCATCCCGGGCGTCGCGCAGGGCCTGCCCGATGATCCGGGCGATACGGTTGTCGAGGGGACCGCGACCCGTGACCTCGGCGCTGTAGCCGACGGAAACCTTGGGCGGCTCCCAGGCAAACAGGTCTTTGGTCAGAGGGTCGCGGTGGCGGGCCATCAGATGCGGCCCCGCCGCTTGAGCGAGGCGATGATGCGCTCTTCATTCTCGACCAGCAGGAGGTCGAGGCTGGCCTCCGGCAGGGCTTTCAGCCCCTCGCTGAGGGCGCGGAACTTGCGCTCCAGCGCGGTGGGCTGGATGCCATTCTCCAGATAAGCCAGAGCGGCCGCGACATTTTCAATCTCGCTATGCTCACCGCCGAGGATCAGATCAAGGATCCGCACCTGTCGGGCGGCAGGCTCCTCGGACAGCGCCTTCAGCTCGGTCTGCTTTGTCGCCAGCTTCGTGCCGACCAGGCGCAGGCGCGAAGCTGGGGAGAGGTCCGTCCAGATTTTGACGGCCATGTTGATCGCGCGCTTGGACAGACCGATTTTTTCGGCGATGTCCTGTGCGAACCCAAAGATTTCAGACTGTTCATCGCCAGTGGGAAAACTTTTCCCACTGGTTTCACCTGCGCGAGGCCGACTGCCACCGCCAACTTTTTCTGCGACGGACCGCGCGAAACCGAAAACTTCGGGCTTATCGTCGGAGGTGGAAAGAGTTTTTCCACCTTCCTCGGTCAACACCTCGACGAGCGGGCGCACCTTGGCCGCCTCCCACGCTTTCTTCAGCTCATGCAGATGATGGCAGCGGTCCAGCGCGATCAGTTCGGCCCGGCCGAGGTTCTCCATCACCTCCTCCAGCCGCGCCGCCTCGTCGCTTTCGGCGGTCGAAATGCTGGCCGGGATCATGTCCCGCTGCAGCAACTCAAAGGCGCGGAGGCGGCGCAGACCGCTGATCAGCCTGTAGCGGTCGCCGATCTGCCGCACCCGGATTGGATGGTGCAGACCCTGTTCAGCAATGACGCCCGCCAGCATATGGGCGTCCGCCTCATCATAGTCGCGCGCCCGATTGTCGGGCACGTCGATATCCCTGATCGCTAGATCGAGGATGGTAAGTGATGTCATGATGCGCCTGTTTTCTGCGATTTTCGGGTGCCCCCCGGCGAAGCTGCCACTCGCCGGAGGGCTGACCTCCTGCCCGTGTGCCGGTGCCGGAGGTTTTCGATGTCCACGCTGCGGGAAAACCGCTTCGCTGCTCGCAGGCCGGCGTGGCGGCCCTGGAATCTCAGGCGGAACGGTCCGCATCCTCGGCTCTGCCCCGCGGCATCACGGCACTTCCTGCACCAACTGATCGGCGCCAGTCGGCAGGCCCATCCCAGCCGCCGCCCAGAACCCGCCGAAGACCAGCAGGAATAGGGCAATGCCGCCGATCACGTCGTCAAAACGAAGCCCCTTCACCCGTGCGCCCTCGCCAGATGCACGGCAGCTTCGGCCAGCACGGGCTGAAACGGTGGCACCAGCGAAACCTGACCCGCACCCAGCACGGCGCGAAGTCCCAGCTCCTCGGCGATCGACTCCCGCCCGGCCTGCTCCCGCGCCTCGGCCAGCAGGTGGCCTTGCAGGCTGCGGAGCGCCTGGCAAAGCCGCGACCGCGTCTCGGCCTCCGGCGTAACCCCACCGGCAAGAAAGGCCAGCGCCTCCCCGAGATCGGCGGCGGCGCCCCGGAGCGACACCGAGGAGATGTCAAAGGGCAGCGCCGGTTTTGACAGGATCCGGCTCATGCCGCCGCCCTCTTGTCTGCGGGCGCATCCGCATTTTGACTCGCCATGGGCGGATATTTCGCGGTATCGAGGATGCGAGGTTTCCCCTTGGGATAACGGGACGGCCACAGCTCCTCGGGCTTGCGGTCGATGAAGTCGGCAATGATCTTCTGCACCTTGAAGAGGGTGCGGCTCTTCACCTGGCGGAAGACGTTCGGGTTGTAGTCGTTCCGCTTGGCAAGTTCGGTGAGGGTCATGCCGCGGCGGTGGATCTCGGCAATAATGCCGGGGTGATCCAACGCAGGCTCCTGTTTGGTCATCGGGTTCCTCCGACTGGAGGCGGGTGCTGGTAACACCCGCTTTTTGTTGGTTCGTTTGGCTCAACAGCAGGCGGCGCAAGCTGACTGCCTACGCATAGGGATAATGGAGTATCTCCGTTTTGTAAACGGAGAATTTCCGTTAATTGGAATGGCACGACCCTCGGTCGCAAAAACACCATTTTCGCAACGGCTTACGGCTGTTCGCGAGGCGCTTGGATACAAGGAACGCAAGGCATTTGCCGAGAAGCTGAACATGCACCCGGACACGCTTGGGGGATACGAGCGGGGTGACACGTTTCCGGACCAGCAGTTTCTGACGCGCTATAAACGTGAATTCTCAGTTAACCTGGACTGGCTGATCACGGGTGATGGCCGGATGTTCAATTCCGTTGCTGACATCATCAGTGAACGTATTGCTGCCGACCTTGCTGGCCCTCCCGTCGAGAAGGTGTCCGCTCTTGAAACCCTTCGCGTATTGGCCCCGCGTCACGCTGAAACCGGCCCGGATCAGGTACGACTGGCAGCCGCCATCGAGGCCGTCGAAGAAGGCCTTGCAGGCCGAAATGTTGCCCCATCCGTTAAGGCCGAATTAACCATCGCAGCCTACCATCTGTTAGCGGCGGCGACGGATGAGAACCGCGCCCAGGTCATACGGCTGGTCAAGGGGGCATAGAATGCAGATGGAAGAGGCGAAGGAAGCGATTTCCAGGCTGATAAGGGACGCTATACCAGCTGCACCCGCTCCCGGTTCCGCTCAGGGCGGGATCAACTTCTTCGGCGGAACTAACGTGGTGCAGATCCACATGTCCATGGCGCCCCAGCCGACGGCGGAGGTCGCATTGGAACAGCCCAAGGTAGAACTGGCTCCGCACCCAGCCATACGAGGCAGAAGGCGGGAAATACTTCTTTCCCGCATCGCCGCTAGCAATGAAGTGCTAAAGATCCGAGGCAAGCGCGACTACCACCTTCGCTTTGCCCATTCGGTCTTTGGACATGGCGACCTCTCGTTGCTCGATCATAACCAGATCGAGCGTATCGTCGCATTCATGGAACACGAGGCCGCGCTATGATCGCTTTCAGACAATTCCCACCTTTCATGTGTGTGCTTCTCCTTTTGGCCTGCACAAAGATGGAGCAGTATTTTCCGAACGGAAAGACAACCACGATTGACGGTGAAGAGTATCTTGTTCACGAAATTTCTCCCGGAACTTACCAAGCATTGCCGAATGATCCTGACCTTAGCTGGATGGTCGCCTATGACGCAGGCATTTGGGCGAAGAACGTAAGAGCTATCGAGGCGGTTACTGGTTGCAAGGTTGCTCCCGGTTCGACTCGAAACCAAGACAATAACACTGTTGCTGCGGTCAACTGCTAGGCGCTCACCAACTTCCGCTTCGCCGTCAGAAACCGCAGCCGCCTGCCGCATCCTGACATTTCGGCAGTTCCGAAACCTCGCGCTACGGTGCGTCGCAGGCATATCGGTTATTTTCGTTTATTTCCGATGCGTTAACCTTGTTGTCGGCCGCCTTGGTAGGTTTCGGCACCGATTTCCGAAACCTGCCGGCCCCAAGCTATCGGCCAGCCTGCGCGAAACGCATTCTTGCATCCCCTCTACGCTGATGAAGCCTTTCCGCTTCAATACGTTAGCCGACGCGGGCCGATGTCGATCACATGCAGGTCAGATGTCGATTACCTGCGCGCCCGGTGACGGCTTTTCACGCATTTTCACCCGCCAACTTGCATCGCCACCACGCGCCATAATGTCAGGATTTTCACGCGATCCCAACATCTTAACCCGCTCTAAGTGGGTTTCCGGCTCTGTCCAGAAGCTACCACCCCTCTACAGCCGTTCGTTTTGTCGGGCGGGGCGCCGAGCGCGGTGGAGACGGCCTTGGTCAGGCCGAGAAGGCGCGCGATCAGGGCCGGGTCGGGCGGCACCGGGATGTGTTGCACGCTGCCGATCAGGCCGATGCTGCCGACCAGCGCACCGCGATAGTCATAGATCGGCGCCGCAATGGCATTGATGCCCAGAAGGCTTTCCTCGGGTGCCATGGCATAGCCCAAGCGGCGGATTTCGGCCACGTCGCGCCGCAACTGCCCGGGATCCGTCACCGTCCGAGGCGTGATTGCGGCCAGCGGCTCTGCGCAAACCCGCTCCAGCACCTCTGCCGGTCCGAAGGCAAGATAGACCTTGCCCTGTGCCGAGGCGTGCAGCGCCAGTTGCCCGCCGGGCCGGATGCCGATTTCGATGGGCTGATTGCTGGGAACCGTCGCCACCACAAAGACTGATTGCGGGGTGGGCGAACTGAGAACCACCGCCAGGCCCAGCTCGTTGCGCGCCGCAAGCATCAGCGGCATGGCATTGGCGGCCACATCGTTCAGGTCCGGGGCATGACGCGCCAGAAGCCAGGCTTTCGGACCCAGCCGATAGCGGGCGTTTCCGGGTTCCTGCGTGACAAAGCCGTGATCGGCAAGCGTCTGAAGGTGCTTGAACACGGCGCTTTTCGCAATGCCGATGCGGTCGGCAATCTGGGTGACACCTGCGCCTTCGGCCTGAAAAGCGACCAGTTCAAGGATACTCAGGCAGACATCGGCCGCCTTGACACCATCCGCTGCGCCCATCTGTTTGCCGACCCCTCTCTGCCCGATGCGGATTTGCCCACCTTCATCGGAAGATTGACAAGTCTTGGCAAGGCTTCAATATAGATAACATCGTTCTCTAATGGAGAACAACTAAGAAGGTGATTCTACGCCATGCACAGCGGGAACCAGCGCGGCAGCGGCCGGTCGGCATGTCTTGAAACCCGTATCGGGCGGCTTCGGCTGAAAAACCCCGTGATCGCCGCGGCGGGGGAACATCTGATCGACGCTGCGGGCATCCGTTCCGCCATTCTTGCCGGTGCAGGGGCCGTGGTGGGCAAATCGACCAACGAATCCGAAGCGGCAAAAGACCAACTGACCCGGGCGGAATATGTCGCGCTGGGCCCGGACTGGCGCCCGGTGCCATGGGGGCCGGATGCCCCGCCGGCAACCCTCCTGACCCGATCCGGTCTGACGCCTTTGGGGTTCGACGACTGGCTGGCGCAATGCGTGGCGATGGATCGCTTCGCGGCGCGGCATGACTGCCTTTATGTGCCCTCGCTGATCCTGGCTGCGCCGGAACCCGCCGTCCGCATGGCCAAGGCCGTGGAGGCGGCCGGGTTGCGGGTGCTGGAGTTCAACATCGGCACCCCCTATGCCAGCCAGGCGGCGCAGGGAGCTGTTGCGACGGAACTGTCCCCCGCGCGGGTCGGCGAGCTGACCCGGATGATGGTGCAGGCGGTGGAAATTCCCGTCTGGGTCAAGATCACCGGGCAAAGCGAGCGGGTGCCAGAGCTTGCCGCCGCAGCCTTTGCCGCCGGGGCGGAAAGCGTTGTCATGGCGGGCCGTGCGCTGGGCCTGTTGCCCGATCTTGACACGATGGCGCCGGTGCTGGGCACCAGTTGCGGCATCGGCGGCTGGTGGAACCTGCCGCTGACCTGCCACTGGCTTGCCACCAGCCGGGCGGCGCTGGGCCCGGGCCACAGCCTTATCGGCATCAATGGCGCCACCAACGGCGCCGATGTTGCGCGGATGCTTCTGGCCGGGGCATCGGCCGTCGGCCTGTCTTCGGAAGTGATGCTGCGCGGCTGGTCGGTGCTTGAGGAGGCGCTTGCCACGCTGGAAGCCTATTGCCGCGACAAAGACCTGACTGTGGCCGATCTGATCGGGCGTGCCGCCGATGCCCGCAAACGCTTTGCCGATATGCCGGTGCTGGATCAGCACTGGAAAGGTTTCATCCCAGCCCCCCTGAGCGGGGCCATGACGGAGAACGAAGATGACTGATGCCACCCCCCGGATTGATGCGCTGATGCAGGGCGCGGTCGATCTGCATATCCATTCCGGCCCCTCTCTGCATCCGCGCAAGGTTGATCACATCGAGGTGCTGCGCGCGGCCGATGCGGCAGGGATGCGGGCCATCCTGATCAAGGATCACTATTATCCGACCATGCCGATCACCCGGTTGATGAACGACAATTTGGGTTGCCGGACCGAAGCCATCGGCGCGGTCGTCCTGAACAATCCGGTGGGCGGGCTGAATCCTTCGGCAGTGGATTATGCGCTGAAACAGGGGGCCAAGGTCGTCTGGATGGCGACGGCCCATGCCAGGAACCACTTGGAATACGAAGCAAAGGACGTCGATTTCAAGAACAAGTTTCCGGTCAACAGCCGCAAGACCGTCGCTGCCATTCCCGCCACGCTGACCGATGACGCAGGCGTGGTGCGCGACGAGGTGAAACTGATCCTTGATCTGATCGCCGAAGCGGATGCAGTCGTCTCTGCCGGCCATCACCATGTAAGTGAATGCTTCCCCTTTTACGAAGAGGCCAAGGCGCGCGGCGTGAGGCGTCTGTTTCTGAACCATCCGACCTATGTGAATGATTGCAGCATGGAGGATGTGCGTTCGCTGGTGTCGATGGGCGTCAAGATGGAACATTCGATCTGCATGTTCATCCCCTCGACCTTCCATCTGTTCGACGATGCCCATCTGCAAGAGGTGATTGCGGCGGCGGGGATCGGCAATACGTTCTTCGGCTCGGACCTTGGGCAAAAGAACAATCCCACCCCGGTCGAGGGGATGCGCGCGATCATCGCGCTCTTGATCCGCCTTGGCTATGACGATGGGCAGATCCGGCTGATGACCACCACCGTCGCGGCCGAGCTGGTGGGGCTGGCGGTATGAACCTGCGTGCCCGCATTCTGGCGGGGGAGCGTTTGGTCGGGTGTTTTGTCAAGACACCCGCGCCGCAGGTGGTCGAGGTGTTGGGGCTGGGCGGGCTGGATTTCGTGGTTGCCGACCGCGAACACGCCCCGATCGGCACCCAGACGATTGACCTCATGGCGATGGCGGGCCGTTCGGTTGACCTGCCGGTGCTGATCCGTTCGCGCAATGCGCAGGCTGACGAAATCTGGCCGGCGCTGGATATGGGCTGCGCCGGGGTGATGGTGCCGCATATCCGCGGTGCGGCAGAGGCGGCCAAGGTGGCGGACGCGATGAAATATGCGCGCGGACGCGGCTTTTCGCCCTCGGGCCGGGCGGGCGGTTACGGCACCCTGCCACCCGCCGAATATCGCCGACAGTCGGATACGGGCAGCGTCTTTCTGGCGCAGATCGAAGATGCCGTGGCCATGGCAGAGCTGGATGCCATCGCCGCGGTGCCCGAGGTGGATGTGCTGTTCGTCGGCCCGCAGGATTTGGCGCTGTCGCTTGGCTGCGCGCCCGACGCGCCGGAACTGGCCGCGGCGATTGACGCCGTTACCGCTGCGGCCCGGGCCGCCGGCAAGGCGGCGGGCCTTTTCGTTTCCGATCCGGCCAGCATCGCCAGCCATGCGGCACGCGGCATCACCCTATTCGTCTGCGGCTCTGATCAGGGGCTGATCCTTGGCGGGGCACGGCGGCTGATGACCGCTGCCCATGCCTGAACCCAATGGAGGCACCATGAATATCCATCAGATCGACTGGTCGGCACTGGACTGGAAGACCATCCGCCCCGGCGTTGAGCAAAAGGCGTTTTCCGGTAAAGGAGCGACCATTGCCCTGCACCGGCTGCAACCGGGCCACGAGCCGAAGCCGCACAAGCATGATAATGAGCAGATCGCCTATATCGTCTCCGGCATTGCCGATTTTCATGTGGCCGGGCAGGTCACCCGGCTTGGCCCGGGTGGCCTGATCGTGATTCCGGGCAATGTGATGCACCATGCGGTTGTCGTGGGCGACGAAGAGGTGATCAACCTTGATGTCTTTACCCCCGCCCGGCCCGAATACGCCCCGCTGCCGGACAGCTAGGGTCAGGACTCACAACCAATAGATGACAGTCGCGGCGAGGGCGCAGGCGGAGAGGAAGAGGATCGGGCAGCGGTCGTA
>NZ_JABUHN010000020.1 GCF_013328815.1 Tabrizicola fusiformis | reverse complement strand
TCCTGCCCGATATCATTCAGGCGCGGAGTCGCAGGTCAGGCAAAAACTGGGAAGGTGCCGCCCAGGAAACGCTTACGGATACGGTCCGGTTGACGCAGATGAAGCAGTGGCCTGTGCGGGAGATAGGGCAACCTTCTGGGCGACAGGAGAAGTCGGGCCCGAGCAAAGGGTGCCGATCTCGATACCTATACCGGCAGCATACGGCGGCAAACCGAGGCCGCACTCATTCTCAGCCACGCTGGCGTGGTTTACGCCCGTCGCTGCGGCGCGCCGGTCTTACCGGTCTGTCAGGATGAAGATACTGGACCCGGATGGGATTGCGCAGCTCAGCGTAAAAGCGCACCCGGATCAGCCAGATTTCAACCAGACCAACCGCGGCACTGTGTACACTCGCTCCTGGCGCGGCGAAAAAGCGGCGATTGTAACGGCAGATATGACCATCCCGCTTTGGATACAGCGCGAACCGGATCAGGGAGAGCGGTTGGATGAACCTGTTACCTTCGGTCTGGCCGTAACCATCGCAATGCCCGGGGTCACAGAGATCTACGAGCAGGTGAGGGACCGCTTGCGCGACGAACAGCGTGCTCAGGCAAGATAGAAGCTACACGCGCTTCTGATGCAGCGCTAAGGCCGGGCAACGGCTTCCAGAAGGTGGAGGAATGTCAGCCGCGTTTTCAAAGCCAGTGCGAAATAGGCCTCTCTCAGCCGACTTCTTTCTCCGCACATGTGTTGATCAGAAACGAAGCTGCGGTTTAAAGGATCGCAGCGGGTATCGGGCGAAGCCAAAGTGAGCTTGAGCAGCTTCGAAGGCTCCTGGCTGAAAAGCTTCGAAATTTGAACAAATTTTGAAACACTCAGGCTGTTAACCCCGGCTTCATATTTCTGCATTTGTTGGTAGCTGACACCGACTTCGTCTCCCAGATCTGCAAGCGATATCCCTTGTGCACGACGAAGATCGCGGATTTGCTCGCCCAATATGATGTCGATGTCTCTGTGCATGCCCTCGCTCATCTGGTTGATCGGGTAGATGCTGCGAAAACGGTTTGCCATTTCGCTCCCCTGATCTGTGATCGGGGAGTTGAGAAGTCTTCAAGACAGAAAGACCGCTTACACCTTTGGGCCGCGAGGCCTTGGACATGCGCGTAAGCCTCCCCGACCGAAGAGGTCGAGGAGTGCGGGTAACGGCTGCACTACAGAGAGCCGCTGTCTTGAAGGGGTTCTCACGCCCCGAGCCGCACGTGAGGTGCGACCCGAGCGATACAATACCAATCACCGCGCAGTGTTCAAGGGAGCCGGTTGGTCAGAGAACTGCCGCCAACGCGCAATCACATAGGGTGAGCCGACCTTGATCGGTCGTTCTCCTTATTGAAATGTACCGTTTTGCCACCATCGTTTTCCGACCTGGTTGGCCTTCGAGTTGGCGGATAGGGTTGCCCCGCCGCCGCTGCTCGCAACGATATCCTCCGCCCGATCCTACGCTTGGGTCGAGCCGCCTGTAGACGCTGGACAGGATGTCATGCCGAAAGTCGGGTCGAAGCGAAGATGAGGTCCTTGAAAGCGTTCGGTGAACGGATCGCATCACGAGATCCGGACCGTCTGGCGGCCGCTATTCGCGGCGCAACCTCTCCGGGGCAGTTCAGGACATCGAGCACAGTGCAGGGGTGCCGAGCAGCGCCACACCCATCAAGACCGGGTTCAATGCGGAGCTGACCAATCCGGTGCTTGGTTCATCGCTCCAGGCCAGAAACTTGGCGGCCCGACTGGCACCGAGGGGGTTATGCACCGAGATCGAGGTGACGACCAGAATGCTACGTGTCGGCTTAACATAGAGCATTTCCGTTACCATCACGTCGCCGTTTGCCCGAGGGTTGAGCAGATACAGCGAGACGGAGTTCGCCGTCCCGATGACGCCGGGATGGCTCGCCAGGAACAGCGTGTGTGAGGGCTATGTCGATGCCCATGTCCGCCGACTGGAGGCGCTGCGCCGGGCCGGGATCGTCGAACGGATCGACGCAGACCAATGGCGCATCCCCGATGATCTGGTCAACCGCGCCGCCGCCTACGATGCCGGCCGCGACCGGCAGGCCAGCGTTCGCGTCCTGTCCCCGGTTGATCTAGGCAAGCAGATCGGATCGGACGGCGCGACCTGGCTGGACCGGCGGCTGATCCATGGCGAGACGGCCGACCTTGCCCCGACCGGCTTCGGCCAGCAGGTGCGCGAAGCGATGGACCAGCGCCGCGAGCATCATATCGAACAGGGCGACGCCACCCGAGCGCGGAACGGCCGCATCTTCTATCGGCGCAGCCTTCTCGCCACTCTGCGCGAGCGCGAGGTTGCCCGCGTCGGCGCAGAGATGGCCGAGAGCAAGGGGCTGCCGTTCCGCGCCGCCACGGACGGCGAGAACGTCAGCGGCAAGTTCACAGGCACCGTGCAGCTATCAAGTGGCAAGTTTGCCGTGGTCGAGAAATCCCATGAATTTACTTTAGTCCCGTGGCGGCCGGTCATCGACCGCCAGCTCGGCCGCGAGGTCATGGGCGTCGTGCAGGGCGGTTCAGTGTCGTGGCAGTTGGGCCGGCAGAGGGGGATTTCGCTGTAACGAAAGACCACTTCGGGGAGACAGAGAAGTGACAGCTCATCCTTCTCATTATAGCTGTCAAAATATAGTTTCAGGAAACTGGCGCATGACAACGTCAGGTCATAAGGTTCGTAGATTATCGATAACAAAGTCGGCACGCTGCTCGACCCCCACCAGCGGGAGCTTGACTATCTGATAGCCAAGCCTGCTGTAAGTCTCTGCCATAACCTTGGCGGTCGCCTCGGCCTCTTGCCTGCCCTGTTTGCGCTCAGTGTCCTGCGTGAAGATGGCGTCCCAATACGGGGCGAGGAAAACCCGCTTATTGTAAGGGTAGGTTTTGGCCGCCGCTTCGAAATGAGCAGGCACAGGTAGCCCGCAGAGTGTGAGATAACCAACAACATCCGGTATTCCACGATCCATAAGGACAGGCTCATCACTTTGAAGAGCGTCCTGATAGGAACGCAACTCCCAGCCCAACATGAGTTCGGCGAAGAGTGCGCGATCCGCCCAAGGCAAAGCTTTACCGCCGATCTTGATCTGGTCTCGAATGATCGCCCTGCCGGCCTCGGGCATGGTGCGTAAGCCACGCTGTGCCATGGCATCGATCAGACTGCTTTTGCCGGAACCGGGACCACCAGTCACGACGATCATGTGTTCAGCATTTGTCATCTATGCCACGAAGATCGGATAGAGTGAGACAACCAGCAGCGTTGCCATGGTGAGATTGAAGGCGCGCAGCTTCATAGGCTCCGTAAGAAGCCGGCGGAGGCCGACACCGAACGCCGCCCAGATGCCGACGCAGGGCGCGTTGATCACTGCCATCAGCAGCGCAGCTGCGGCCACGGACGACAGCGAGGGGGAACCCGGAAGATAAGTGGCGACGGCACCGAGCGCCATGACCCATGCCTTGGGGTTGAACCATTGGAACGCAGCAGCGCCAATGAAGCCCAAGGGTCTGGCAGCCGATCTTTCTGCATCCTCCGGTGCTGCGGCCCCGGCGATCTTCCATGCCAGATACAGAAGATAGGCGCCGCCTACCCACCGCAGGACGATGTTGAGCATGGGATACGCCTCGAAAATCACTCCAAGGCCCATCCCGATGATGACGACCATCGCGGCGAAACCAATGCTGATGCCCGCAATATGTGGCAATGTCCGCCGAATGCCGAAATTAACACCGGATGCGAGCACCATCATGTTGTTCGGTCCGGGCGTGACCGATGTTACGGCTGTGTAGAGACACAGCGCCAGAAATGCTTGCAAGCCGAACAAGTTGGGCGCGGTTAATTGTGAAACATCTGTCATGACTTGACGCGATCCGCGACGTCAAAAGGAAGTTTTTGGCGCGACTGGCACCAATGCTTCGACCGGCCGCCATCCTCCATTTTCATGATCCGCCTCATTGTTGAGGCTTCAGAAATCGGCCGACCATGGTCGTGATCAATTTGCGGCTCTCCTCGAAGTCAAGGTCCGCTGTCATCAACGGCAGCATCGGCGCGGCATCAAGGACCGCCACCAAAACCGCGCTCGTGTGCTTTGGATCAAGACCGGAATCGACTTCGCCACGTGCCTGGCCGGCTGTCAGCGCTTCTGTCAGCAATGTTCGAACACCATCGGTGTTCTCTTTGAGGATGGCTCTGATTCTTTCGTTGCGTCCCGCTTCTGCCAACAACTCGAACAGAATGCGGCAATGACCGAGATCATCCCACCCCTTCATGCTCCACAATTCCGATAGCAGAACAGTTGCCGTCTGTTCGCCTTCAGGGTGGCCGCTGAAATGGCTGTGGAGGCTGGCAAGGTAATCATCCGCCATCTGCTCAATGATCGCGTCCTTGCTAGGGAAGTAGTGATAGAGGTGGCCGGGGCTCATTGCCGCCTCTTTGCAGATCATCGAAATCGACGCGCCTTGCAGACCATGGCGCAGGAAGCACCGATGTGCCGCTGCGAGAATCTCCTGCCGTCTGCCTTCATGCTGCTCGGGAACGCGCTTGCGGACCATGGGACCTCCATAAAGATAGAATGATCGCTCTAATATATCTTGACCGCACGCCGATCATAACTAGAGTGAGCATTCAATCTATGTCGGAACGGCTGGTGAGTCCAGTCCTATGCTGCCTCAGCCGGTCCGATTTCCAAGGTGCGAGGCCACATGAACAGACCCCTTCCGATCATAGCGACCAGCCTGGCTTGGCTACTGGCGGCTTTCTTTCTCTTCGGCGCTTACGGCAACATCTTCATCTCAGAGGAAAATGCGGCGGCCTATGTGGCTTGGGGTTACCCCGACTGGTTCCATTACATCACCGCCATTCTCGAGCTGGCCGCTGGGCTGTTGCTGATTCGCGCTGGCTCGCGGCCCTATGGAGCCGGGCTTGGGGCGATAGTGATGGCTGCCGCGTCTCTCACAACACTGGTGAACGCCGATTACGGCCATGCAGTCGCTCCCAGCATTGTCCTGCTCGTCTCGCTGGTCGTGCTGGGCCTGTCCTTGGCCGTCCGGCGCGCAGCCGACTGAACCTTCCCCTTTCGGAGAATCCCCGATGAATAGCTCACCTACTCCGGCCGGTTCGGCCGATCCCGCAAATGCGCCTGCGGCGCATCTGGACGGATGGTCCGATCTTCTGTCCGGCCGCCACCTCGCCATTGTTCTGGTCATGGCAAGCGGCGTGCTGCTCTATGCCATGAACCTCTATTTCACCGCCGCACTGATGCCCTCCATCGTCGCGGATATTGGCGGGCAGCAATATTATGCGTGGGTGACGACTGCGTTCGTTATCTCGGCAATCGTAGCCTCGCTGTTTGTCAGCCGTATCCTCGACTGGAAGGGGCCGGCGCTTGCCTATGTTACGGCGTTCGTCGTCTTCGCGCTCGGCGCAGCGGCCAATGCCGCCAGCCCAACGATGGAACTGCTGATCGTCGGTCGCGTCGTGCAAGGACTGGGCGGCGGTTTGCTGGCAGGGCTTGGCTACGCGGTGATCCGTGCCGCACTCCCCGAACGCCATTGGGCGCGAGCAACCGGCGTCGTGTCAGCCATGTGGGGCTTGGGAACGCTGTTCGGGCCGGCCCTTGGCGGTGTGTTCGCGGAACTCGGACTCTGGCGCTGGTCCTACGGTGCGCTTGCGGTGGTTTCGCTGCTGTTTGGAATCATCGCTCAGCGCGCGTTCGGCCGCATGGCCGGCTCGGGGCATCGTTCGCCTGTTCCCGTTGCCTCTCTCATTCCGCTTGTCCTTGCCACCATCGCTATCAGCCTCAGCGCCATCGTGCCGATAGGCTGGCCGACGCTGGCAATGGTCGGGATCGGTCTAGTGCTGCTCTGGCTGTTCGTCGTCGTGGAGCGGCGGGCAAAAGAGACCATCCTTCCGCACATCACCTATCGGCGCGGCAACTCCCTGAAATGGGTCTATCTCACGGTTGCTGCCTTGAGCGCGGGCGTGATGGTGGAGAACTTCATTCCGCTGTTCGGCCAACAATTGGCTGGCCTCTCCCCGCTGATCGCAGGATTTCTCGGCGCGGTTCTCTCGTTGGCGTGGGTCATCGCTCAGCTTTTCGTGGTGTCGGTCAAGAGTGAGAGCGGCCGCCGCCGGGCTATCCGCGTCGGCCCATTGCTGCTGACGGCCGGGCTGATCGGATATGGGCTTCTACAGGTCGCCGGTGCCGATATTGCGATGGTGCTGATTTGGGCGGCCGTCCTCGCATTCGCTGGCATCGGCATCGGACTGGCATGGCCGCTGCTCGGTGTGGCCGCGATGAGCAGTACCCACGACTCCGCCGAAGGGGGTAAGGCTGCCGCTGCGATCACCATCACACAACTTATTGCTTTCTCGATCACCTCTGCGCTCGCCGGCACGCTGATGGCGGCAGGCGGGGAATCTGCGGTGGATTCCGCTCGCTATGTTACGCTCGGCATCGCGCTTCTTACCCTGTTAGGCATCTTCGCCGCTGGCGTGGCAACGAAAAAGTAGCCTGCCACCATGCGACGGCGGCGTCTGAAAAATGCGCATCCGGATAGATCGTCTCAAATTCTCGGCGGTCGCATTCCCCTCGCGTCACTGATTCAGACGCTTGCCGTCGCCGAACATCTGAACTTCCGCCACGCCGCCAATGCGCTCGGCGTAGCGCAATCCAGCGTCAGCGCCCGCGTGAAGGCGCTGGAGGAAGACCTTGGCATCCTTCTGTTCGAGCGTCACGCACGCGGCGTCAGGCTGACCGAGGCAGGACGCCTTTTCGTCGAGCGGATAGCTGCCGGCGTCGATCATCTTGACCATGCGGTGAAGACAGCAGGCATGGCAGCGACAGGGAAATGTGGTCGCATCCGTATCGGCATCCATGCCCTGATCCCCGGCAGCTTCCTCGCCGAGCTGATCGCGCAGTATCGCAAAACCCATCCCGGCATCGAGGTCGAGATGAACGAAGGCACGGCCCGCGATGCGGTCATCCAGCTTCGCGCCGACCGGCTGGATGTGGTGTTCGTCGCGGGCAAGCTTGAATTGCCCGACTGCCATACCCGCCCGATCTGGACCGAACCGCTGGTGGCGGTGCTGCCGGAACAGCATCGTCTTGCCGGGCAATCGGCAATTACATGGGCCGATCTGGTGGGCGAGACCTTTCTCGTCCGCCATGGCGGCACTGGCCCGCAGGTTCATGACCACATTATGCTGCGCTTCGCCGGACGCTGGCCTGCGCCGCCAATCCTGCGTTTCGACGTAGGGCGCGGCATGCTGCTGTCCATGGTTGGGCAGGGCTTCGGCATCACCATCGTCGGGGCAGCCACGGCACTGCTGCCGACGACCGGCATCGCCTTCCGATCGTTATCCGACGAGCTGGAGCCGGTTGCCTTTACCGCCGTCTGGTCGCCGTTCAACCGCAGCACCGCGCTTCACAATCTGCTGTCGCTCGCCAGCGAAATGGGACGATCGGTTCGGGCGGACCGATTTTAGCCGCGATTCGATCCGGTCAGCCAGCATAGACCGAGCGACGTGCAGGGTGCTCGGCATCGTGGCCCCTGGGTAGAGGGCTATGAGAGTGGTATTGCGCCCGGCCAGTAGAAGGCATCATCGGTCGGACGCGGGCCGAAGATGGCCTGACCGACGCGCACCACATCCGCACCTTCCTCGATGGCCAGTTCGTAATCACCCGACATGCCCATGGACAGCCTGGTCAGCCCCGGATGGACAGCCAGCGCGCGGTCACGCAACTCGCGCAGCAGGCGGAAGCACGGCCGCACCCGCTCGGCGTCGGAGCTGAAGACCGCCAGCGTCATAAGCCCTTGTGGCTTGAGGCGCGGATAGTCGACCAGTCGCTCGACGAAGGGCAGAAAATCATCGGGATGCAGGCCGAATTTGCTCTCCTCGCCCGAGGTGTTGACCTGCACGAAGACATCGAGGTTGCGGTCCAGCGCGTCAAGGCGGCGGTTCAGTTCCTCGGCCAGCCGGATACTGTCCAGCGCATGGAACTCGGACGCGAAACGAACAAGGTATTTCACCTTGTTGGTCTGAAGGTGGCCGATGATGTTCCAGCGGATCGCCAGATCGGCCAGCGCAGCCTGCTTGTCACGCGCCTCCTGCAACTTGTTCTCGCCGAAATCGGTGATCCCGGCGGTGAAGGCGAAACGCAGGATATGGGCCGGAACCGTCTTGGTGACGGGCAGCAGGCGCACCGCATCGGCGCTGCGACCGCTGCGCAGGCTGGCGGCTGCGATGCGCTCCTGAACATTTTTCAAATTGGCGGCGAAGCGACTGGCGGGATCGTCGCCGAAGCGGGCGATGTCCTTTGGCGAAAGATCCGGCATCGGGGTGGCGGTCATTTAAGTGCTGGCCTCACTCATGCTGTTCAATATGGCAGCGGAAAACGCGCGACCAGTTGGCGCACACGGCCGGCGATCTGCCCGCGCTCGGAATCGAGCGTTCCTGCGCGTACGCCGTGAAGCGTATCGAGGATCAGGGATGCGATTTGGCGATACTCATCGGGACCAAAACCGCGCGAGGTGCCGGCAGCGCTTCCCACACGGATGCCGGAGGTCACCATCGGCTTTTCCGGATCGAAGGGAATGGCATTCTTGTTGAGCGTGATGCCGACCGACTCCAGCGCCTTCTCGGCGATATTGCCGGTCACACCCAGAGGACGCAGATCGACGACAGCGAGATGGCAATCGGTGCCGCCTGTGGTGATTGCCAGACCACCCTGGATCAGGACTTCCGCAAGTGTGCGGCAGTTCTCGACCACGCGTTGCGTATAAATCTTGAAGGATGGTTGCAGGGCTTCGCCGAAAGCCACCGCCTTGGCCGCGATCACATGCATGAGCGGGCCGCCCTGAAGGCCGGGAAACACCGCAGAGTCGATCTTTTTCGCGATCCCGGCATCATTGGTCAGAACGAAGCCGCCACGCGGGCCCCTCAGCGTCTTGTGCGTGGTGGACGTGACAATATCGGCATGGGGCATTGGCGAAGGATAGGCGCCACCAGCGACCAGCCCCGCGAAATGGGCCATGTCGACCATCAGGATGGCGCCGACATCGTCAGCGATCTCACGGAACCGTGCGAAGTCGAGTTCGCGCGGATAGGCTGACCCGCCGACGATCAGCAGCTTGGGGCGGTGTTCGCGTGCCGCTTCTGCGACCCGGTCCATGTTGATGAGGTGGCTGTCGGGCTCTACGCCATAGCTCGCCACGTTGAACCATCGCCCCGATATGTTGACCGGCGCTCCATGGGTGAGATGCCCGCCGGCCTTCAGGTCGAGACCGAGGATCGTGTCGCCGGGATTGAGGAGCGCGAGGAATACCGCCTGATTGGCCTGGCTGCCCGAATGCGGCTGCACATTGGCATGGGCGCTGCCGAAAAGCTGCTTCAGCCGCTCGATGGCGAGGTCTTCCACCACATCGACATTGGCACAGCCGCCATAATAGCGCCGGTGCGGATAGCCTTCGGCATATTTGTTCGTGAGGATCGAACCTTGCGCTTCCAAGACGCCGGGGCTGACGAAGTTCTCCGAGGCTATCAGTTCGATGCAATTACGCTGGCGGTTCTGTTCATCAGCAATAGCGGCGAATACCGGACTATCTCCACCCGACAGACTGATGCTTCCAACACTTCCTTCGGCAAGGGGCTGGCTCGGGGCGTAGGCTGTCGATGTTGCCATCGCTGATCTCCTTCAAGGTTCAGGCAGGGAGCGGCTCACCACATGGGCATCATGCGGAAGCCGGTTTGCCGGTCCCTATCACGAAAGTGGTCTGATATTCCCATCCACTTATGGGATCATATCCAGACCATTTAGGTAGGCATCCTCACCGACTGGAGTGCGTTCGCCAGTTTTCTGACTGCAACCTCAAGCTCCGCCGGCGTGTATGCGGCAAAGCCCATCAGGAAACCGGCCTTGCCGCCGCCCGTGGCATGTAGCGGCGACAGTCCCAACAACTCCACGCCGACACGGCGCGCGGCATCCACGGCCACGCGCTCGGGAATGTCGCAGGTCAGAACGCAGGGCATCTGCAAACCACCGATAGGAACACGAGGTTCGACAAAATCGGAAAGGTGTTTGCGGACCAAGCTAGAAAGCGCATCAAGCCGTTGCGCATAGATGCCGCGCATAGCCCGCACATGCGCGCCGAAATGCCCGCCTTCCATGAAACGTGCGAGAGTAAGTTGCGCTATGGACGCGGTGTGACCATCAAGCAGCGTGCGTGCGACCGTCATCGGCTTGACCAGTTGCGGCGGCAGCACGAGATAGCCGATCCGCAAGCCCGGAAAGAGCGACTTGGTGAAGGTGCCGATGTAGATGGTCCGATCATGCGGATCGAGGCCCTGAACGCAGGCGGTGGGCTTACCCGCATAATGGAACTCGCTGTCGTAATCGTCCTCGATGATCCATGCCTGATGCCGGGCCGCCCATTCGATCAGCGCAAGCCGACGATCCAGCGCTAGCGTCACACCGGTCGGGAACTGGTGTGAAGGTGTAAGGAAAACGGACTTCGCCCGACGCGGGTCGTCGATGATCGGCTCAACGACGATGCCCTGTCGGTCCACACGAACGGGTACGCATTCCAGCCCCGCCGCGTCGAACGCCTTACGTGCGCCGTAATAGGCCGGGTCTTCGATGAAGATGCGATCACCGGGATCAAGCAGCATGTTCGCGCAGAGCGTCAATGCCTGTTGCGAACTGGTCAGCACCAGCACGCGGTCGGCCGTGGCGCGCGCCCCGCGTTCGAGATTCACATAGTCGGCGATAGCCCGGCGCAGCGGCTCAGCCCCCTGCGGATCGCCATGCAGCAGCGCCAACGTGCCGGTTTCCTTCAACACCTGTCGTTCCAGCCGTTCCCAAAGCGGGAGGGGAAAGCTGCGCGTATCCGGCACTCCGGGTGCGAAGGGGCGCGGCATGAGTATCTCACGCACACCACCACTGCGGAACGTAGCGTCGCCGCGCTTACTAAGGTTTGGCGCTTGGTTGCGCATGAGAGCGTCGCGCTTGGAGCGCCGATGTCCGGGTGCGAACTCCGTCATTTCCGCCACGAAGCTGCCGCTGCCGACGCGCCGTTCAATGAAGCCCTCGGCATGAAGCTGCGCATAGGCGGATTCTATCGTGTCGCGCGAAACGCCCAGCGACGCCGCAAGCGCGCGAGAGGCTGGGAGCGCCTTTCCGGGGCCAATCGCGCCGTCAAGGATCAGTTGCCGGATCGCCCGCTGTATCCGCGCATGGAGCGGCATCGCCGAATGGGCAGGATGGGCGAGCCATGCCTTCACGGATTCGAGCTGTGAGTGCTTGAACAAATGGTCTGATCCTCTGGAAATAATTGGCGGGGAACATCAGGCCATTGACCGGCTAAATGTCAAGGCATGTTCGCGGCCTCGTGCCCTGTCGCCCTGCCTTGGAGAATTTTCGGAACCATGTCGTCCAGTCCGTCACCATCGCCTATCCGGTTGAATGATCTTACCCACCCCATCGTCGCCGGGCTGATCTCCGTCATCGTCAACTATGGCGGGACGTTCATTCTTGTGTTCCAAGCCGCGCGGGTTGCGGGCCTTAGCCCGGAATTGACGGCATCATGGGTATGGTCGGTATCGATTGGCGTCGGGCTGACCGGGCTGTTCCTGAGCTGGCGCTACCGCGAGCCGATCATTACGGCCTGGTCAACACCGGCTGCCGCCTTTCTTGTCACGGCGCTTGCCAGCACGTCCTATGCGGAAGCGGTCGGAGCCTACATCATCTCCGCTGCTGCCTTCGTTCTGCTCGGCATGTCGGGATATTTCGAGAAGGTCATCCGATTGATCCCGCCCGGCATCGCCTCGGGCCTGCTCGCGGGCATATTGCTGCAATTCGGAATTGGGGCCTTTGGTGGTGCGAGCGTCGATCCGCTGCTGGTTGGCCTGCTGATCCTTGCCTATGTGCTGCTCAAACGCATTTCCGCGCGTTATGCCGTGGTCGGCATCCTCGTAATCGGGCTTGTGTTTCTGCTCTTGCAGAATCGCGTCGATCTGTCGGGCCTGCAATTGAAGTTCGCCATGCCGATATTCACCATGCCGGAGTTCACGCTGAACGCGGCATTGAGCGTGGCGCTGCCCTTGTTCCTCATCACACTGACCGGCCAGTATATGCCGGGTATGCTGGTGCTTCGGAATGACGGGTTTAAGACGAGCGCCAACCCCATCGTGACCGTGACCGGCCTTGGCTCGCTTGTCATGGCCCCTTTCGGCTCCCATGCGTTCAACATCGCCGCCATCACGGCCGCCATCGCTACGGGCCGCGAAGCGCATGAAGACCCGTCGAAGCGGTGGATCGCTGGTATCGCGGCAGGCTGCTTCTATGTTCTGGTCGGCGTGTTCGGCGTGACCCTTGCGGCGGTATTCATGGCGTTCCCCGCCACGTTCATCACCACGCTCGCGGGCCTCGCGCTACTCGGCACCATCGGCGGCAGCCTCGCGGGAGCCATGGCGGAACCGGCATCGCGCGAAGCGGCGCTCATTACGTTCCTCGCCTCGGCCGCCAACATCAACATGCTCGGTGTAGGAGGCGCTTTCTGGGGGCTGGTGATCGGCCTCATCGCATACATGGTGCTGAACGGACAGCTTCCCCGCAAACGGCCTGTCGAAACTGCGATCAGCGAAGGCGCGGCAGAGTGATGACCATGCAGACCTCTATCATCTCGATCCAGAGTCAGGTTGTTCATGGGCATGTCGGCAACAGCGCCGCCGTCCTGCCCATGCAGGCGCGCGGGCTAAACGTGGCGGCGGTGCCGACAACCCTTCTTTCCAACAATCCGCATTTCGAGACTATGCGCGGGCGCGTGTTGGAACCGGAATTGGTGGGCGACCTGCTACGCGGCGTCGAGGAACGGGGGTTGATCGAAACGAGCCGCTACATCGTTTCGGGTTATCTCGGCTCGCGCGCCAATGGCGAGGTGGTCGCGGCGTTCGTGGAACGCGCCCGCCAGCTCAATCCCGACATCACCTATATCTGCGATCCGGTCATGGGCGACTCCAATCTCGGGGTATTCGTCGCCGAGCAGGTCATCGAATGTCTGCTGGACCATTTGGTGCCGCTCGCCGACCTCTTGACCCCCAATCAGTTCGAGCTTGGCTTGCTGACACAGAGCCAACCGACATCATGGCCGATACTGAAAGCAGAGGCAGCGAAGGTTCAGGCAATCCGGGGGGCGCGGCTCATTGTTACCGGCTGCACATTCCCAGACACCCCGGCCGGTTCGCTGGAAAATGTCGTGTTTGAGGATGGCACGTTCATGCGCCTGACCTCTCCCCGCCTGCCTATCGTACCGGTCGGCACGGGCGATTTGTTCACCGGGCTTCTAACCGCCAACCTTGCGCACGGCCGCAATCTGGTAGGGGCCGCCCGAAATGCTGCCGCCGTGGTTCTCGAAGTCCTCGGGCGCACCATCGCCGAGGGCGAACATGAAATGCAGCTCGGCAGCGTCATCGACGCACTGGTGGAGAACATCGAATGACGAGCGCACTTCTTGCCGTATTCCAACCGGCGTCCATGGTGTTCGAGCAGGGTGACGGCGCATGGCTTACGGCAACCGATGGACAACGCTATCTCGATTTCGGCGCGGGAATTGCCGTCAACGCCTTGGGTTATTCGCATCCTCATATCGTCGCGGCACTGGAGCAGCAGGGTCGCAAGCTAGGTGTTCAGTCCCGGCATCTGGTGGATCGGGTTTAGGATGAATCGATCCGGCTCTGATGTCCAGATTTTGCAGATGTATTCGTAGGGCGTGAGGCCGCTCAGCGTCTTGAGCCTTCGGGCGAAGTTGTAGGCTGCCAAGAAATCCGCGAGGTGCGTTCGAAGCTGGTCGTGGCTGTCGTAGTGGTATCGCTTGACGGTTGCGTCTTTGATCGTGCGGTTCATCCTCTCGACTTGGCCGTTCGTCCACGGATGGTTCGGCTTGGTCAGCCGGTGCTCGATCCCGTTGGCCTCGCAGATCATGTCGAAACGCATCGGCCGCGAATAGATGGTGTTCCTGTTGCGCGGCTGCTCTGCGAACTGGATGCCATTGTCAGTGAGAATGGTGTGGACCTGGTAGGGCACGGCTTCGAGCATGTGCTGCAGGAACTCCCAGGCGGTCTTTCTGTCAGCCGTTGCAACGAGTTGGGCGACCGCGAACTTGGCCGTTCGGTCAATGCCCACAAAGAGATAGAGCTTGCCCTCACCCGTCTGCACCTCGGCGATGTCGATATGGAAGAACCCGATGGGGTAGCGCTTGAACTTCTGCCGCTTGGGCTTTTCGCCCTCGACATCCGGCAGGCGCGAGATTCCATGGCGCTGCAGACACCGATGAAGCGCTGACCGCGTCAGATGCGGGACAGACGGCTGCAGGGCATAGAGGCAGTCGTCCAGCGGCAGCAACGTGTGGCGCCGGAATGCAACAACCATCGCCTCTTCTGCCTCGGTCAGCACCGTTGAGCGCGGTTCCGTCGGCCCGGTCTTCCTATCCTCGACCGTCGCACGCTTGCGCCACTTCGCGACCGTCTTGGGGTTGATGCCCAATTCCCGGCTCAGCTGCGCGAGCGAAGCCTGCGATCGCTGTATTGCAGTTCTGACGGCGTGCGTGGTCGTGGCGCTCCCGTGACGAACTTGTCCCATGCTGCATCCTTCCATTCCAGAGAAAGGATCGCACCATCAAACCGTGGGATCAAACACCTAGGGGACGGCTCTGTATCATCGGCATGGCGTGGATGCTTGCGCTGCTACATTCTCCGAGCAACGAGGAACCGTGATGCTGAGAGACCACCGCCCCGATTTGGTTTTCGTTGTCACAGGGGAGGTGTGGCTCGAGTTCCTGCGGGTTCGTGAGGAAACGGGCGATGCTCTATGCCTTGGCTTTTTGCAGACTTGCGAGGCCCATATGAAGGAAGCCGAAGACGCCGGGGACGATGAACGGCTGTGGCACTGGCGGGCCGTCATGAGCCTGGGCTGCCAATATGGTCTGTCGTTCGTCAGCGCCGTTGAGGTGGACGGCGAGGTTATGAGGGAAATGGAGAAAACCCCGATATTTACCTATCCCAACGATGCGGATCTGACCCGCGTGGTGATCGACGGGAAGCAGTTGGACTACGTTGCGCTCCGATCCGATGTTGCTTTACCGTTTTTCGAAACGATTGCTACACGTGAACCCGACCACACCGTCCGCATCACTCATAAAACAGACAAGGAGCAGTTCTATACCGTTATTGCTGAGGCCGATATCGCGGCGCTGAACGCGGCAATTCTGCGCCATATGCCAATCATCCCTGTCAAATTCGCCGCCGATACTTTGGTTCTGCTCCGGGAGAAATTCACCGCGCAATTCGACGACGCGGAACCGCATCAAGACGTTCGGGCATTTATGACGGCGGAAGGTATCCCCTATCAAACATCCGGACATAGCTATTACATACAGTTCGCAAGGGTGGCGGAATAGCGAAAGGCGGGGGATGCGGATGGATCGTGTTGTCCTTTACAGTGAGGAAGCGACTGCCAGTACCAGGAAATGGTGGAGGACAGACGCGGGATTGGACGGCAACGGCGACATCCGCATCATCAGCGGAGACGGCAAGATTGAGTGGCATATGACCATTGCCGCCAAGGACGTGCCATTAATGAGATCCGCTCTTTCCTGCCAACTACAGGATGCCGCGGATCGCGATGCCCTTACACTCCTGGCTCAGAGGTTCACCGTCAGCGCAGGTGGTGGCAATCCCTACGATGAGATCCAAGTTTTCTTAGAGAGGGAAAACATCAGCCACAACATCACCACCTGGTGAAACGGAGAACAATCAGGCCAAGCGCGTCAGCGCGAGGCCGCGCCGGCTGTCGCGTGACAAAAGATACACCGGACGGTAGGGGGAGGTGCCGTCCGGTGCGGTCGGTGTAACCGCTCGCGGGGTTGGCCAGATATGGGATGCGGGGCAATGGCCCTTCGCTAACCGATCTCATGCCTCCCCGCTATCGGATCGCTTCAAGCCTTCAGCGCGTCCTTCACGGCCTTTGCCGGGGCGAAGGTCAGCTTTTTCGAGGCCGCGATGGTCACGGTGGCGCCGGTGGCGGGATTGCGGCCTTCGCGTTCGGCGGTTTCTTTCACCTTGAACTTGCCAAAGCCGGGGATTGAGGTTTCCTCGCCGGCGATGGCTGCTTCCGTCACGGCTTTGAAGACAGCCTCGACGGCCGCTTTGGCCTGAAATTTCGTCAAGCCGTTCTCTTCGGCGATCTTGCCCGCAATGTCATTGATCGTGGTCATCCTAGTTTACTCCTGTTGGATTGTGACGACCATTGCAGCTTTGGCCGCGAAGCGGAATCGTCAAATTCGAGGCCTGATAGAACCTTACACAGATTCTTGGCGTTGGATTTCGAGAACGTCTGCGCGCTCTTCGGCAGGAGTGGGCACGTAATCTTTCATCAGGTCCATCGTCTGCTGACAGGCCTCATCACGTGCTTGCAGGGGTGCGGCAACCAGTCCCCGAAGCGCATCGAAACTCTCGAACTGCGCCCTCTGACTGGTGGCTAGAAGCCTGATCGTGCCGATTGGCCTATGGCTTTGCATGAACATTTCCAGCCAGGCACCGAGATAGTCGGTTCCATCACCGATCGGGGAGCCGCTGGCTTCCAACCTGTAGACAAGAACGGCGTCTGTGATTGCCTCGCCACTGGTCGGTTCAAAAGGACCAAGCTCCCGGCGTTCCAGTAGCCACTGCAGAGTGATGTCCGGGATTGCGTGAAGCACCCGAGGGATGTCCTCGGGACCTGGCATTGGCACAGACAGCAGGGCGGTGTCGAGGCACCGCCACTGACTGGTGGTCGCGGAATAGAATGCAAGCAGATAGCGCATTGTCAGCATGCCCATATGTTCTTGTTGTCGCTGGCATCGTCGCCCGACCTGCAGGTAGGGATGGCGTCTTCTGCTCGCAAGGATCTGCGATTGAGGCTGGGCGACATGTCGCCCATGGGCGGTTGCCGCTCATGGCGATAAGCGACTATCTCCGCCGAAACAGGCGGCTCAGCCATCCACTCTCACTTGCCGCTTTGCGCCGCTTCAGCCCCGGTAAACCGGCGAGAACTGCACGACCAGCCTCTGTCAACTGATAACGTCTTGCGCTGGCCACCTTGAAGAAGCCGCGGTCAGTCAGGCGCTCAGCTATCTGGTCGATGGTCGGATTCCCGTCCGCGTCAACCAGGGACAGAACCCCATCAGGTCGACCTTCGGCACGGCGAAGAAGATCGACCCATGATGAGGGAAGGTCATCGGGCACCGCATTGCTCCCAAAGCAGGGGCACTCGGGAAACCCGACCGGTTCGCAGGATCTTCACGTCTGCCGTACCTCAGCGGACCACCAGGACCGGCACCTGGCTGTGGGCCAGAACTTCGGCAGTCTGGCTGCCGAGCAGCAAGCGGCCTAGACCTCGCCGACCATGTGAGGACATACAGATTAGGCTGCAATCGCGGGTCTTTGCGGTCTCGACGATGGCCTCTGCCGGAAACCCGTTCGGGACATGCAGAACTTCGGCCGACACGCCGATCTTGTCGGCGGCCTCTTTCGCGGCCTTCAGGATGCCATCGGCCAGTTCTTTCTGGCTCTCTTCATAGCTGCCATTCATCTCGATAGGTGCGACCCATGCGCCGCCTGCAGCTGCGGCATAGACCGGGAACGGCTCGGTGATGGTGACGATGGTGACCTTTGCGCCAAGCGCCTTCGCGAGCGTCAGACCATGGTCGAGGCCCTTGGTGGCAGTTTCGGATCCATCGGTGGAGATCAGGATGTGATGATACATGACCATTCCTTATCAAGTGACGGGGCAGATCTGGTGTAAGGCGGGATCGTCTTCTTGTCGCACAGCCGTGGACGGGGGCCAAGGAAATCCCGACAAATCAATACGCCAGGGTGTGTCCAGCATCCTTCACCCACGCCCGTCCGAGATCTCCGTCCAGGAGAGGGAGAGAGGGGAGGGGGGGTCCATGACGGGTTGGTAGCCGGAGAGAGGGTCTCCCCGGCGCCCGTCCTGGAGTATCTGACATGGTCACTGCCGTTCAGAAGATCACGCTGTCGTCCTCGCGCGATATCCCCTTCAACAAGCTGGTGTTGAGCCAGTCCAACGTCCGGCGCGTCAAGGCCGGCGTTTCGGGCGATGAACTGGCCGAGTCCATCGCGCGGCGCGGGCTGATCCAGTCCCTGCATGTCCGCCCGGTTCTGGGCGAGGATGGTGCCGAGACCGGCCTGTTCGAGGTGCCCGCCGGCGGTCGCCGCTTCCGGGCGCTGGAACTGCTGGTGAAACAGAAGCGCCTCGCCAAGACTGCACCGGTCCCCTGCATCGTGTCGAACGCTACCGACGATGTGCTGATCGACGAGGTGTCGCTGGCCGAGAATATCGAGCGCGCGCCGCTGCATCCGGTCGACCAGTTCCGCGCCTTCCAGGCCATGCGCGAGAAGGGCATGACCGAGGAGGCGATTGCAGCTGCCTTCTTCGTCGACGCCAAGGTGGTGAAACAGCGCCTGCGGCTGGTCTCGGTCGCGCCGGCGCTACTCGAGATCTATGCCGAGGACGGCATGACTTTGGAGCAGCTGATGGCCTTCACCATCTCTTCGGACCATGAGCGCCAGGTTCAGGTCTGGGACGCGGTGAAGGACAACTGGTCGAAGGAGCCCTACAATATCCGCCGCCTGCTGACCGAGACCACGATCCGGGCCTCCGACAAGCGCGTCACCTTCGTTGGCATTGAGGCCTACGAGGCTGCGGGCGGCTATGTGCTGCGCGATCTCTTCCAGCAGGATGATGGCGGCTGGCTGCAGGATCCGGTGCTGCTCGACCGGCTGGTGAACGAGAAACTGAAGGTGGAGGCCGAGACCATCGCCGCCGAGGGCTGGAAATGGATCGAGGTCGCGGTCAGCTTCCCCTACAGCCACGCCTACGGCATGCGGCAGATCATCGGCACCACGGTCGACCTGACCGAGGAGGAGCGCGCGACGCGCGGGGCGCTTCGCGACGAATATGACCGTCTCGAGGCAGAACATGCCGAGGCAGAGGAATATCCCGATGAGGTTGATGCCCGCCTGGGCGAGATCGAGAAGACCCTTGGCGCATTCGAGATGCGGCCGATGACCTATGAGCCGGCGCAGATGGCGCGGGCCGGGGTCTTCGTCAGTCTCGATGTCGATGGCACGCTGCTGATCGAGCGCGGCTATGTGCGGGCCGAGGACGAAGCGCCGCTGGAGCCGGAACCCGAGATTGTCGACCCCGAGACCGGTGAGGTGCTGCAACGGGCGGAGCCCGATGTCTGTCACCAACGCACGGTCATCACCCTTGGCGGTGAACCCAGCACGCCGCCGGAGGAGGAGGAGGAAGACGACGCCGATGCGATTAAGCCGCTGCCCGAGCGGTTGGTGATCGAGTTGACGGCGCATCGGACGCTGGCACTGCGCGATGCGGTGGCGAACAATCCGCGCATCGCGATGACGGCGCTCTTGCACCGGCTTGTCCTCGACTGCTTCGGCATCCGCAGTGCCGGCCATGCGTTGCAGGCCCGGGTTCAGGACGTGCATCTGTCGGTGCAGGCCCCGGATCTCGGTGACTCGCTGCCGGCGCAGGCTATCGACGAACGGCATACGGCCTGGAGGGCGGATATCCCGCTCGAAGACCATGATGACCGGCTTTGGGATTGGCTGCATGCTCTGGATGAGGCCAGCCGACAGGCGCTTCTGGCTCATTGCCTGAGCTTCGGGGTCAACGCGCTTTATGAGCGGCCCAATCCCTATAGCGGCAATGGCATCAGCCAACATGGTCTTGATCGCCGATTGCAGGAGGCGGATCGTCTGGCGCGCATCACGGGTCTCGATCTTGTCGAAGCGGGCTGGAGGCCAACGGTCGCTAACTACCTCGGCCGCGTGACCAAGGCCCGCATCCTTGAGGCTGTGCGCGAAGGGGTTGGCGAGCAGGCTGTGGAGTTGATCGGCCATCTCAAGAAGGGCGAGATGGCCACGGAAGCCGAACGCCTGCTTGCGGGCAGCGGCTGGCTGCCGGAGCCCCTGCGGATGGACGGCGCTCAGGCCACCGAGGATGCGGGCGCGGGCGAGAGCTCGGAATTCGATTCGCTGCCTGACTTCCTCTCGGACGATGGCGAGGACGACGATGCACTCGAGGAAGAAGAGCAGGAACCGCCGCACAGCATCGCTGCGGAATGATCTTCAGCTGCGGGGCGGCCTCGGTCGCCTCGCAGCTTGATTACCCAACCCCTCAGTCTGCCCGGTCCTTATGACCGGGCTTTTCTTTTGGAGCTTTCGCCCATGCCCGGAACGATCACCATCGACGCGATCTTCGCAGAAGACCGTATGAATCCACCGGCAGAGCGTTGTCTGCCATGGATCGAGAGCCGCGACGGCATCACGGTCGTCATTGAACCCAAGCCCCATTGGGCCGAGGATCTGCGGGTCTTCCGCCTTGAACGCCGTGAATACTGCCGCTATGCCGACTGGCTGGTCGATGTTGGGCGGGCGCGCTTCTACGGCCATATCGACACCAGCGGCGATGATGTGATGCAGAACGCCCGCGCGATGATTGCCCGCGAAATCACGGAAGGCTTATGGGATGCGGTCCGGTGAGCCGACCGCGGCCTTTCGAACCGAGGCCCTGGTGGGGATTCAACGCACCGTGCCGCCGTGGCCGGGTAGGGATCAGGCCTTTCCTCGTTCCGGCCTCGGCCATCACGGGTTCGGAGGACCGGTCGCCCGCATTGATCGCGCATCAGGTTCACTGTCTCTTCCCGGTCGAGCGTTGCGGCGGCTTGTGCCCTCCCGGCCGCCGATCAGGTCCAGTGTGGCATTGCGCCGCTAGGGCCGCAGGTCGGTGAAGGGGGCGCAACCGTAGCTGCCCGCTAACAAGTTGATATCGCCGGAGGTTGCCTGTCGGGTCCTCCCGACGGTTCCTTCAGGGTCGCCGCTGTCTCCTGTCTCTCTGGTGGGGTTGGGACCGCTCGCATGCGTCCTCTGTGATGGGCTGATCTGGCCGAAGAGCAGCGCTATGCGCTTCGACCGCTTTGACGCAACAGCGTTGTCCCAACTTTCTTCCCCTGTCGGCGATGCCGCCATTCCGCGCGGAGCAAGAAAGTTCCTCCTGTGCTGTCGGGCCCCCTGCGGGGGTGCGTCATCGGTCGTCTCCGGCCCTTCGATCGCCATCGAGGCCGCACTGGAGCGGGCCCGAACACGAGAGAATGGAGACAGACAATGGCGACCATCGGCACCTTCAAGAAGACCGGCAACGAATACACCGGCGAGATCGTCACCCTGAGCGTGCAGGCCAAGGGCGTGCGCATCATCCCCGATCTGCGGGCCTCGGGCGAGAACGCCCCCTCGCACCGGATCCTGGTCGGCCGCGCGGAGATCGGTGCCGCCTGGACGAAACGCTCGAACGAGGGGCGTGAGTATCTGGGCCTGAAGCTGGACGATCCGAGCTTCGCGCATCCGATCTACGCCAACCTCTTCGCTGACGAGGATGGCGAGGCGTACAGCTTGATCTGGTCGCGGCCCAACAGCCGCCGGGGGGACTGACCCCCCCACCAGGGCCCCGGTCGAAAAGACCGGGGCCTGATGTGCGCAAATTCGGAACCGGGCCGGTTGCGGCATCCCGTCTTTGCATCCGGGATTGCGTTTGCGCATCTCGTGAGAGGTGCAAATCCCGACTGCGATGGGGTTACGGTTGAATGAACCGGCTATACTGACCTCCGGTACGCAGCGTCAGGGTAACTGGCGCATCGCTCCGGTTTCGCCAGAACCAGCCATGATTTCCGGTAAAGTTTGCTGTAAGTTCGCCCACCTCACCTGAGATGCCCCGCCCCTGTGCATAGGTCACATTCTGTCCTCCACCATCGCCATGGGTGTCGTGATTCAAAACGCCACCGTTTGCTGACCACTCGAACCTGGCAATCTGTCCTCCCGTCATTGCCAGTTTGATTTCGATTCCTTCCCCTGGTGCAAGAACTACCGAAAGGTCGTCCCGCCATGTTCCGTCGTTTGCAGATGGGGGCATCTCATCAGTGGCCACAGCATTTGGTGCCGATGCCCCGGCGGGATCGACTACCGGAGCGACTTGCGGTGGAGTTAATGGCGCTGAAATCAGCAGTGCTGCTATGTCGCTCAACTGGGCGTCAATTGCGTCCAGGCGCGCTGCAATTTGCGGGTTGGTTGCCGCTGCAGCTTCATCGGCAGCTGCTTCTGCCGCGAGTTGCCCCTTGATTTCGCCCATCTCCTTCAGGCCAAGAGCGCGACCCACCCCTGTAAAATCTATCCCGAATTCTGCAGGCAGCACGAAGAGGACCAGGATCACAGCGGCGCCGGCCCCTGCCTTCAACGTTGAACGGATCAATCCCCTGCCAGAAATACCGGATGGCAGGTCAGTTGATGGCTGATCGGATTTCCGGCCATTGCTGTGACGTGGTTCCGCGCGCAGGCCGCCGGTTTGCGGGATCGGCGGGGCCTCATGTATGTTGAAACGGTTCATGTTCTTCCCCTATGCCACAAAAAATCCGGTAATCTGATAGCCCATGAGAACAAAGCCGGCGGTCATCATCAGTATATTGGCTGTGTAGGCCTGCCGGCCGAAGGCGCGGGTCGCGCGCCAGTGGTTCATGAACAGCAGGATCGCCAGCAGGGCAATGATCTGTCCGATCTCGACCCCGACATTGAATGCCAGAAGATTGGGGACCAGACCGTCCCGGGCAATATTGTAGTCAAGGACTTTTGACGCCAGGCCGAAGCCATGCATGAAGCCGAACAGCAGTGTGGCTGCTTTGGTATTTGGTTGGAACCCGAACCAGAGCGGGAAGGCCCCCAGATTGTCGAGAGCCTTGTAGACGACGGAAAAGCCGATGAGGGCGTCGATGATGTAGCCGTTGATGCCAATGCCGAAATAGACCCCGGCGAGCATCGTGGTCGAGTGACCTATGGCGAACAGGCTGACATAGCCCGCGATTTGCTTCGCTCCGTGGAGGAAGAAGATCACCCCGAACAGAAACAGGAGGTGATCGTATCCTGTGACCATGTGTTTGGCCCCGAGATACATGAACGGGAGTATTTTTACTCCGTATATTTCAGATATATAGCCCTGATCCCCTAATGTGACGCCATGCGCCAGCACAGTTTGGGTGAGAGCCAGAAGTCCGGCCACAGCCAGAGCGAGCACAGGCCAAAGCCTGGCCCCCATGCTCCTGGTGGCCGACTTCCTGCCGAAGTCGAGTTTCATTGAGTGGTCCTTTGTATCCGAATTTCCCGAAAGCGCGGATGATGCGCGGTTTCATTCAGATACGCGGAGGTCGTCGTAGCCCCTCTTGCCTGTCAGGCCCTGCCGTTCGTTCTGTCAGCGCGACTGGAGCACGATCTCTGAAGCTCTCGCTTGCGACAGGCGGCGGCACCAGCGCGGAAAGCTGATGTTCGTGATCTGTGGCGTCGTGGCCACCGGCCTTATCGGAAGCGATATGGGAATGTCCGTGGGCCAGGGTTTCGGCTGATGCCGCGCCAACGGCTGGGCCGTGCGTCAAAGAAACAATGATCGGAGCCAGTGCAAAGCACAGCAGTGTCGCAATCACGATCCATCTGGCCATGATTGCGCGCATGCCTGAGCTCTGTGACTTTCCTGGCGTCATCGATCCGGTTCATTCGACACTTGCTATATCCCCCCGGGGGGGATACGCATTGTGATATGACAGAACCGCACCGCCATGCAACCCATCCTGACCTCATCAAGAGGTTGAAACGTGCCGAAGGGCATATGCGGCACGTCATCGCCATGATCGAGGGAGGCGAGCCGTGTCTGGACATCGCGCGCCAACTGACTGCGGTCGAGAGCGCGGTGACTGCCGCTAAGCGGATGCTGATCCATGACCATATTGATCACTGTCTGGACCACGATGCGGGTGAGGTCCTGGCTGAAATGAAAGCGCTCACCAAACTTCTCTAGAGGATCGCAGATGCTCGGCATCCTGAAGAACCGCACCTATCGGCATCTGTTCACAGCGCAGGTGATTGCGCTGGTCGGAACGGGGTTGATGACGGTGGCTCTCGGTTTGCTTGCCTATGAGATGGCGGGGGCAAATGCCGGTGCGGTGTTGGGCACTGCATTGGCCATCAAGATGATCGCATACGTCGGGGTTGCCCCCGTCGCTCAGGCGCTGTCCGACCGTTTGCCTCGCCGATCCCTGATGGTCGCGCTCGATCTGGTCCGAGCCGCCGTGGCGATCTGTCTGCCGTTCGTTACGGAAATTTGGCAGATTTACCTGCTGATTTTCGCGCTACAAGCGGCCTCTGCCGGGTTTACCCCGACCTTTCAGGCTGCCATTCCTGACATCCTCCCTGAAGAGGAAGACTATACTCGCGCATTGTCGCTTTCGCGGTTGGCCTATGATCTGGAAAGCCTTGTTTCTCCCGTTTTGGCCGCAGCTCTTTTGACAATTATCAGCTTTCACAGCTTGTTTGCCGGGACGGTTATTGGCTTTCTCGTATCTGCGGCGCTGGTCGTTAGTGTTAGGATTCCGACCCCCGACCCCGGCCCGCGCCGCAGGATCTGGGACAAGACAACGCGTGGCCTCAGGCTTTACCTGGCGACGCCGCGCCTTCGTGGCTTGTTGGCGATCAATCTGGCGGTTGCTGCGGCCGGTGCCATGGTCATCGTGAACACTGTGGTGATCGTGAAATCCGGCTTCGGCCTGACTGAATCAGAGGTTGCCTTTGCGCTTGCCGCCTTTGGTGGAGGCTCGATGATCGCGGCGTTTGCGCTGCCGCCGTTACTTGATCGGATCGCCGATCGCCCGGTTATGATAGCCGGGGCGGCGGTCGTGGTGGCGGGTACGGCTTTGGGAGCGGTGGTTCAGTCTTATCCCGTTCTGCTTGCGCTCTGGCTGTTGATCGGCTTTGGCTACAGCGCGGCGCAGACGCCCTCGGGCCGTCTGCTGCGGCGTTCCTCTCACGCCCAGGACCGACCCGCGATTTTCGCGGCACAATTCGCGCTGTCTCATGCGTGCTGGCTGATAACCTACCCGCTTGCCGGCCGCTTCGGAGCGGCGTTTGGCCTGCAGTCGACCTCTATTGTCCTGTCTTTGATTGGACTCGGGGGCGTTCTGCTGGCGCTACGTCTATGGCCGGCCGGTGATCCATCCGATCTCGTGCATGAACATCCCGAACTGCCCGAGAATCATCCGCATCTGTGTGACCATGGCGTAACTGGTCAACATCGGCACGACCTGATTATCGATGATTTGCACCGTCGCTGGGCAAGCACATAAGCATCTAGGACAAAGGTCTGAGCGGCAGGCTCGCCTCCTGGCCCTGTCAGGCAGGGGTCGGGAGTAACCGCTTCTTCGCATCTGCTGCCTGTGCCTTGGCCGAAAGGCCGGTGGCTTCGGCTTTATTGTACCAGTCGATGCCCGAGTGCGGCAACATCTCGTCAGGCGTTCACATCATCCTCGAACTGCCGCAGGCGGGTGATGATGGTCGATTGGGCAATCGACAGGGCCCGCACCTAGTAACGCAAGTGCGGCTTCGATCACGGCTGGTATGACGCCGCCGATGAGGATTTCCAGCGCATCGCAGAAATCCTCGGTCTTGACCTCAGGACCCGGCCCACCCGCCTCATGGGCGGCGGCACACGTCATGACCCCTGCATCTGGTTCAGTGGTTTCTGGTCGCAAGGCGACGGGGCTTGCTTCGAAGCATACCTTTCTTACCGGAAGGGCGCGCCTTGCCGGATCAGGGAGTACGCGCCGCAAGGCGCGGAACTGCACCGCATCGCCGATGCGCTGCAGACGGCCCAGCGATGCAATTTCTACCAATTGCGCGCCGATGTCCGCCATCGAAGCCACTATAACCACGAGTACGGCATGGCGATCTCGGTGGCGCGGTACAGCGCATCGCATCAGGATATGACGGCCGACGCAGAAGAAGCGGTGATCGAGGCACTGCACGATCTGGCCCGTTGGCTCTACCACCAGTTGGAGCGCGAATACGACTATCTGTCCTCGGGTGAGACCATCGCTGCTAACGACTGCACCTTCACCGAGACCGGCCGCCGCTTCGGGTGATCGCCGGCATCCTGGTGACACTTGCAACTGGCGCGGTACTCGTCGAGGGGATGAGTTCCTGCGCAATCTTCTACGCAGGAGGTCGGGATCTGGCCTGAAATGTTGGTCGCGGGCAACGAAACGGTCAAGGGGCTTCGGAACCAGATCGCATGGCGGTTGCCTGTGAGCGAGGCTCAAGGATGAGAGGCCCCAGGGTACGAATATCAATTCACGTGAGGCGCTCGTGCGTGGCGATCATGGGCTCTCGCCCATGCCACTGGCGTCGCTCGGGCTGGAACGGCACCAGTATATCGAGGCAACCGGTGAGCCGCAGGCCGAGGCATATGAGGATTATTATGCTGAAAGCAGCCATCTCGCACACGATGACATCGACGCTGTGATTGGCGGATGGCACGAATTATGGGCGGGTGATGATTTCTACCTTCCTCTGGAAATGCGGCTGGCCTTGCTCACACTACGGGACGCAGAGCCTTGGTATGAACTGATGCGTTCAGCAGGGCTCGGTACCTGGAGGGTGCGGGAGCATATCACCTGAGCATGGTCCGCATCATGCAGATCACATATCATGCAAGGGCTCAGCGAAAGCTTGTTGCCGAGCAAGCAGGAGTATAGCAGCGATGAACCGCTTGTTTGAGCATGTTGCCGAAAAAGCCGAACGCGTGATCGATGACCCGGACGCGCGGTGCCAATATTGTGAGCGAGCGGATGTGCCTGTCTTCGGCTATCCGGGCGTGATCGTCGATCCGTCACGCGCGGCCAACCCCGAACTCGCCACCACCGACCCCGAAGTGTTCGAGCTTTGCGCAGACTGCATCAACAGCAGCGCGGTCGAACGGAACGACGACTTCGAGGCTAGTCGGCTCATCGCCCATTTCGCAACCGATCCGAAGGCAGCCTTGGCCGCCTACCACCGTCTCCCCGATATCCCGCTCTTCCTCCAGCGCTTTGATTGGCCGATATGCTGCGGCACATGGTGCGTGTTCACTGGTTCACCAACCGATCATGCCGCATTGGTGGCGGTACAGAGTTCCCTCCGATACTGGCAACAGGGACCGGCCCTAAGAGGGCGCGACTTCGCGAGCGAAGGAGAGCCGGAATTGATGACGGAGATCTCCTGCTTTCGCTGCGATACCTGCGGTGAGCGCTACTACACCGATCAATTCACCTAACACGACTTTGCCAGAAGTGAAGCGGGTTCGCCGCAGTTTTCGCAGAGGCCCCCGGCTTCGGATTTGATCAATGATGCCCTTGAACTGCCCCGGGTGTTGAATGGATGCCTGACACGGCCGCCGCCAGAACATCGTGCCAGATGCTGTGCCGGAGGGCGCAGCATAGCTGTACTCCAGTTCTATTGCGTGATCGCCGTCCTATTCCTTCAGAAAATTCAGCCCATCGATGACCAGAAGTTCGTCGGAACCGATATCGGGGGCGAAGATGCTCAGCATCTGGATGGTGCCGTCATCTCCTTCAAGCGTCAGGGTATTGTCCTCGAGGCCGTAGCGACCCCGTTCGGCGGGCCGGTCGCCCGAGACGGTTGCACCGCCGGTCTCGGATGTCGTGGTTGCGCCGAACCAGCCTTCGCGACTGAATGTGCCGTCGGGCCGCAGCGTCAGACTGCGCTGGCTCGCCATGCTGGTCGAGGATCCGATCCCATTGCCGCTGGCGGCCCAAAGATGGGTCCATGTGCCGTTCAGGGTCGTTCCGGCGGGAAAGGGCGGCACGCGGAAATGGGTCTCTCCGTCGATCAGCAGATCATCTCCGTCCGGGGCGAAGGGCAGAACCTCTTCCTCGAGAAGACCATAGGCATTGGCGACGCTGCGCAGGGTGATGCGATCACCCGCCACGGAATAGAGACCACAGGGAAGTGGGTCATCGACGCAATATTCCGACACCGTGCGCCCGCCGGTGGGCAGTTCCGTGCTGAATCTGCCGCGGCGGTCAAAGACGAGGATCTCGCTTTCCGACACGAAATCCATGCCGCCGAAGACATTGATCTGAAGACCGGAACTGAGATGGGTGTAGACGCCCTCCAGCCCGCCATCGCCCGGTGCCGGGATCAGAGCAAAACCCTCATCGCCGGGGTTCAGCTTCAGCGACCGCACCAGCCCCGAGAAATCTGCTTCGGCCGCCTCGCGGTTGATGCCGCGCAGGCCGCCAGTCACCAGCATCAGAAACATCTGTCGCCGGTCATCATGGATACCGACCAGTGTCTGGGCAAAGCTGACCCCATCGCGGCGGGTGCAGCAGCGCGCATCAACGCGGATGCCCTGGCCAGAGGTTGTGACGCCTTGCTCGGCAGTATCGGGGTCTTCCGTTGCAAGGTCAGGCAGGCCGCTGCGGACCACGGTCAGAAAGTTCGTGTCGAAAGCTACCCCGGCCTCATTGAACGGGCCAAGGATGACAATGGTCGCCATGCCCGAACCGCGCTCATCCGCGGCCTCGGGAAAGCTGCGGGTCAATTGCCGGGTTGTGCCATCGGCCGAAAGATCCCAGCCCGCAGGCAAATTCAGGCTGGCACCGTCAATCCGGATCTCCTCGGCCAGGGCGGGGCTGCCGAGAAGACAGAGCCAGAGACACAGGTGCCGCATGGCTCGAGCGATCATTTCGAAACACGTTCCAGCGTCAGAAGCGCCTGGTCGAACCACCAGAGTTCCATGACGCCCGGCGCAGTTGACAGATAGACCGTCCCCGGTCCCCAGGCCTGTCCATCGCCGCACAGCACGGCCAATGCTCCGGGTGCGACATGGATCGGGTCGGGCGTCTCGGCCGCGGGCAGGATGATCGGCCCGGGGCAATCCTCAAGCGCAGTATTTGCCGGCACTGATCCGTTCGGTCGCCAGATCATGGACTCGTCTGTGATGGACAGAACCACCCCCATATAGCTGGGATCGTCTTCGACAATCGCGGTGATCCTTTGCGAAGGATCCTGCAACCGGACGGCGGTGACCTCCCAATCGCCAAGGGGCAGGTTGCCTTGGGCGAGTGCCGTTGCGGTCGATGCGATCAATGCGCAGGCGGTCAGGGGCAGAAGATGTTTCATGCTTTTTCCTCTCAGCGCATCAGCACGCTGTCTTGCGTGGCCTTGTCATAGGAAAGACCGAAGGCTTGGAGTGCGCCTGATTGCAGCCGGATACCGTCATGGATTGTCGCCGCGTCAAACAGCCATTGATAAAGGCGGCCCTGGTCATGCGGCGGCTCGGTTTGCAGTGCGGTGGCGAGGGTCAGAAACCCGGCCTCGCGTTCGGACGCCTGCGCAAGCGCCGCGCCGACTTCGCCGATGAATGTGCCCGCCGCATCGGCCAGCGGATACCACAACCCGCCATCCCGGCTCTCCGATACAGCAAGTGCGGTCAGGGGCGAAGCCTGCGGGTCGCCGCCCCTCAGCACGAGATATGCCTGTCTGCCGAGAGTGTCGGCTCTATCTGCGGCAACCATAGCAATCGTATAGGCCTTGAGTGCTGCGCCGCCGCTCTGGTCCAGCGCGTCGATCATCTGAGCGGGATCGCGGTTGATCGCAGCCTGCAACGCGTCGAGCAGCCTGTCGCGCTCGGCCGGGCGCTGGCCCTCGAGATGAGCAGCCAACTGCGAGAAGACCTGCGGCGTGATTGCCGCCGTGTCGGGGATGGCCGGCATAGAGGGGGCAGGGCTGCGCCATAAGGAGGCCACCAACAGGGCAAGCACAAGAGCGCCGAAGCCGATGACGAGGCGGCGGTATGGCAGCATGACCGGATCCCTTCAGTGCCTCGACCTGCATGAGGTCTGCAAGGCACAGAGGTAAGACATTCCACGCTGAAAAGGCATCCTCACGCAGGCCCTCAGGCCTATTGCGGCGATACTCCGCCGCATCGCGGGTCGAGGCGAGTGGCGCCGCAACGAGACGCCAGGGTCGGGCTATCGTTGCGGCTCTGACAGCAATGCCAGCAATGCAGGATTGATATAGAGGTTCTCGCGCCCGATCTTGACCTCTTCCAGAAGCCCTTCAGAAACCATCGCCTTGAGATAGACGGCGGCTGTCTGGCGTTTGGCGACGCCGGAATCGACCAGATCGCTGATCCGGCAATAGGGGTTCACGAAGATCAGTTCGACCAGTTCCCGTGAATAGATCTTCGGCTGACTCTGGCGCAGCTGTGCCGCCGTCTGTTCCAGAAGGTCACGGATCGCCCTGATCCTGCCGGTTGTCCATTCCGCCGTTGTGCGGACCGCCTCCAGCATGAACAGCAGCCATTGTTCCCAGGCACCCTGTGTGGTGACCTCAAGGAGATACCGATAATAGCTGGCCTTGTTCTGGATGATGTGACGGCTGAGGTACAGCACCGGGATATCCAGCAGCCCCTTGTCGACCAGATAGAGCAGGTTCAGTACGCGCCCGGTCCGACCGTTGCCGTCGATGAAGGGATGGATCGCCTCGAACTGATAGTGCATCACGGCCAGGCGGATCAGCGGATCGATCTCCTCGGCCTCGTGGATATAGCGTTCCCAGTTGGCGAGCTTGGCGCGCAGCAGGTCTTCGCCTTCGGGCGGGGTGTAGATCACGGCGCCGGTGGTGTCGTTCATCAGGGCGGTGCCGGGTGTATTGCGGATGTCGAGCGCAACTCCCTTGATCGTGCGGCAGACTTCGACCGCGATGGCTGACGAGAGCGGGCGCTGCTCCAGCATGCCGAACCCCCGGTGTAAGGCCGTGCGATAACGCAACGCCTCCTTGGTCGCAGGGTCGGCCTGTCCGCCGGTATCATTGGCAAAGCGGAACAGGCGGTCGGTGGTCGTGACGATATTCTCGATCTCCGAACTCGCCTGCGCTTCAAGCAGCGGGATTGAGTTGATGAGCACGGCCTGATTGGGGATGATCTGGCCGGAGACTCGCAGTTCAGCCAATGCCGCGCGCGCCGCGATACAGGCTTTCAGGACCGCTTTGGTCTCGATGTCCTGCTTTGGTGGAAGCGCAGGGAGGTCATTGAAGGGACGGTCGGGATGGAAGGCCATGTCGATCACCTGAGTTCTGATCGACATACAAAGCTGATGTGTCGATGCTATCGACAGGTATGGATATCGTGTCGATTTATTCCACTTCTATCGACGCATCGTGGATTTTGCAAGTCGCGAGATCGTGCCCGGATACCCGCTCGCTGCCGTATCGACGCATGGTGCTGTCGGAGCAAGCGCCCCTCAGTTTACCCGCAGGTTACGACGGGCAGTCTCACGCGCGAGGATCTCACGGGCCGGATGGCTCGCGATTGGCACCGAAAGATCCGTCGAGATCTCACCCGCAGCGATCAGCGCATGATAGCGGTTGCAACAGACCCGCAGGAACGAGGTGAAATTGCCGAGGTCGTGATCGGCATCCATCGCCTCATGCCAGAGCCGAGTGATGAGTTGCGCGACAGTCATCCCGTCGCGCGCCCCGATTTCGGTCAGGGTGTCCCAGAAATGGTTCTCGATCCGGATCGAGGTGGCGACCCCGTCGATGCGCAAGCTGTGGGTGCGGCTTTGCCACTGTTCGGCATCGGCCTTGATGAAGAGTTCGCACATCGCGGGGCCTCCCTTCTCGCCCAAGTCAGAGGATCGTCATGAACTGTTTCAGCCAGGCGGGATGCGCAGGCCAGGCGGGCGCTGTCACCAGATTGCCATCGGTGACGGCTTCTGTCACCGCAATATCGGCGAAGGTGCCGCCTGATGCGGTGACTTCATAGGCGCAGGCCGGATAGGCCGAACAGGTGCGGCCCTCGAGAACTCCGGCGGCGGCCAGAAGTTGTGCGCCGTGGCAGATCGCCGCGACGGGTTTGTTCGCTTCGAAGAAATGCCGGACCTTGGCCAGAACCTCCGGGTTCAGCCGCAGATATTCCGGCGCACGGCCACCGGGCACCACCAACGCATCATAGCTTGCAGCATCTGCGCCGTCGAAATCGGCGTTCAGCGCGAAATTGTGGCCGGGCTTCTCGGAATAGGTCTGATCGCCCTCGAAATCATGGATCGCGGTCTTGACCGTGTCGCCCGCCTTTTTGCCCGGGCAAACCGCATCGACGCTGTGGCCGCAGGCCAGCAACGTCTGGAACGGGACCATTGTTTCATAGTCTTCGGTGAAATCGCCGGTGATCATCAGGATCTTCGCCATCTCGCATCCTCCCTTTGCTGACGGTGCTGGGAGGATAGGGCAGGGGGCGGTGCCGCGGGTGTTAGCGGAATACTACAGCCGCCCCGCCACAGATGCGGCGGGGCGATATGCGGATATCAGCCCTTCTGCGGGGCGAAGGGTGCCCGATACTGAGACTGCCGTTCCAGCATCCAGCCGGGATATTCGGGCGGCAGTTTCGTCACCGCGTCGAGTGCGGCCAGGTCCTCGGTGGATAGGGCGACTTCGGTCGAACGGATATTGTCCTGCAACTGCTCGATCCGTTTGGCGCCGACGATCACGCTGGTCACCACAGGCTGGTGCAGCAACCAGGCGAGGGCCACCTGCGCCACTGAGACGCCCTTGGCAGAGGCGATCTCACGCATCAGCGAAATCGCCGCATCGCCCCGATCCAGATCAACGGGCGGAAAGTTGAAGCTCGCCCGGCGACCGTCATTTGCGGTGGTGCCGGTGCTGTATTTGCCCGACAGGAAGCCGCCGGCCAGCGGGCTCCAGACCATCAGCCCGAGGCCTTCGGCGCGCAGCATAGGTGCGATCTCGCGCTCCAGGTCGCGGCCGACCAGCGTGTAATAGGCCTGAAGCGACAGGATCGGTGCCAGCTTGCGGGCCTCGGCAATGCCGATGGCCTTGACGATCTGCCAGGCCGCCCAGTTCGACAGGCCGATATATCGGACATGGCCCTGCCGGATGAGCGTGTCGAGTGCTTCCAGCGTCTCGGCAATCGGCGTCACCGGGTCGAAGCCGTGGATCTGGTAGAGGTCGATATGGTCCATCTGCAACCGCGACAGGCTGGCCTTGGCCTGCGTCATGATATGCGCGCGCGAGGCGCCCCGGGCATTCGGGCCATCGCCCATCGGGCCGAGCACCTTGGTCGCGATCACCACATCGTCGCGCGGGATGCCGAGATTGCGGATCGCCTGACCCAGGATCCGCTCGCTCGCGCCGCCCGCATAGACATTGGCGGTGTCGATGAAATTGATACCGGCATCAATGGCCGCCTTGACCAGCCCGTCTGCCTCCTCCTGCTGCAACTGGCCGATCTGGCCCCACATGCCGTCCGACCCGCCAAACGTCATGGTGCCGAGGCAGAGTTCCGAGACCAGAAGGCCGCTTGGGCCGAGAGTGCGATACCGCATAGGTGTTCCTTTCGCGTCGCGATGGTGACCGAAGGCGCAACGCCGCCGGTTCACCGCGAAGATAGGGCAGCCCTCCTCAGCGCAGCGACGCGGATCCTCGCATATCCTTGCACGATCCTCTCATTCGCGTGGAATTCGGGGTGCGACTTGCAGATCCGAGGGCTAGATTGCGGGACATGGACACCTATGACATCTCGCCGCTCAAGGACCTGATCGCCCGCCAGTGGCGAGCGCATGGCCGGGAAACCCCGATTGATGGGCTTCTGCTGACCTCGGTCACGGCACCGACCGGCCCGATCCATGCGGTCTATCGCCCCTCGCTCTGTGTTGTGGTGCAGGGGGCCAAGACCAGCATGCTCGGTGATCGTGCCTATCGCTATGACGAAGGGAAATGCCTGATCGCGTCGATGGAAGTGCCGATCCGGGCCGAGATCACCCGCGCGACGCCGGACCGCCCCTATCTGGCCTTCAGCCTTGCCCTCGATCCCGGAACGATCTCCGACCTGCTGCTGGAGTTGGGGGGAGCAGACGAGACGCCGGCCAGGGCAGCGCTGGCGGTTCATGCCTTTGAGCTGGAGCTTGTCGACCCTCTCTGCCGCCTGCTGGCGCTCTGCGACCGGCCGCGCGACACTGCGATCCTTGCGCCCATGATCCGACGGGAGATCACCTGGCTCTTGCTGAACGGATCGATGGGACCGGCGCTGCGCCAGATCGGCCTTGCCGGCAGTCATATGGCGCGGATCGGTCGTGCCATCGCCTGCATCCGCGAGGGCTTTGCGGATCAGTTGAACGTGCGGCAACTGGCCGATGTCGCGGGAATGAGCCCCGCAACATTCCACCGGCACTTCAAAGCCGTGACGGCGATGACGCCGGTGCAGTATCAGAAGCAGTTGCGCCTTCAGGAGGCGCGCCGGCTGCTGCTGTCCGACGGCACGGATGTGGCGCGGGTGGGCTATGCCATCGGCTATGAAAGCCCGTCGCAGTTCAGTCGCGAGTATCGCCGCCTGTTTGGATCGCCACCTGGGCGGGATGGGCAAGAGATCCGGCGAAGCCTCACGCCGCAGGTCGATGTGTAAGGCGTTCTTTAGGCTTTGGGGGCGAATCCGGCCCCGGCCTTTCGAGCGAGACCTGTCGAGTACTCCTCGCACACGTCCTGCGCTGGCGGGCAGTGACCAGATCAGGCCTGATCTCGCTCCGGCTATGTCCATCGTGGTTCTGAAGGCCAGCGGCCCGCATTGATCGCGCATCAGGCCCACTGTCTCTTGCCGGTTGAGCGTTACGGCGGTCTGTGCCGCTCTCCGCGCGGCCGATCAGGTATGGTGTGATATGGCGCGTACCGAAGCCGCAGATCGGTCAGGCATGGGCGCAACCATGCCTTTTCGCAGTTGGATTGGCCATCGCCTGTGGTCGCCTGTCGGGTCCTCCCGACGGTTCCTTCAGGGGCGCCGCTGTCTCCTGTCTCTCTGGTGATGTTGGGACCGCTCGCATGTGTCCTCTGTGATGGGCTGATCTGGCCGAAGAGCAGCGCTATGCGCTTCGACCGCTTTGACGCAACAGCGTCGTCCCAACTTTCTTCCCCTGTCGGCGATGCCGCCATTCCGCGCGGAGCAAGAAAGTTCCTCCTGTGCTGTCGGGCCCCCTGCGGGGGTGCGTCATCGGTCGTCTCCGGCCTTTCGATCGCCATCGAGGCCGCACTGGAGCGGACCCGAACACAAGAGAATGGAGACAGACAATGGCGACCATCGGCACCTTCAAGAAGACCGGCAACGACTACACCGGCGAAATCGTCACCCTGAGCGTGCAAGCCAAGGGCGTGCGCATCGTCCCCGACCTGCGGGCCAATGGCGAGAACGCGCCCTCGCACCGGATCCTGGTCGGCCGCGCGGAGATCGGTGCCGCCTGGACGAAACGCTCGAACGAAGGGCGCGAGTATCTGGGCCTGAAGCTGGACGATCCGAGCTTCTCGCATCCGATCTTCGCCAACCTCTTCGATGACGAGGACGGCGAGAGCTACAGCTTGATCTGGTCGCGGCCCAACAGCCGCCGGGGGGACTGACCCCCCAACTAGGGCCCCGGCCAAAAGGCCGGGGCCCTGGCTTTACAGCACAGCGGGCCAGTGACGTTGCGACCCATTCATCGGTCATTGCCATCGTTGCTGACCGTATTTCGATCACGTTCGTGACCGTATCTGTCTTTCTCCCATACGTTGCGTCATAATACGCGTATGCAGCCCGATGACCGCATATGCCGCGCAGCACTTTTCCCGCTGCTGATCGGATCCAGAGCCCGCCATGTGCGCGGGTTGTCCCTGCACTGAAGCAACGGACAGCCCCAATCCTTTACGACATCAATGACCAGCCGCCCCTTGGGCGCTGAAGGGATACGCCATGACACTCTGGACCGAACTGGACCGCGCCATGATGGCGGCGGGGGACGACATCATTTTGCGACAACGCGGCGAGATCTATGAGATCCGCTTCAACGGCATCGAACTGATGTCGAACCTGACCTGGCGTTCCGAGGCCGTCCTTGCCGAGCGCAGCATCCGGCGGCATGGCGATGCCGAAGCCTCAGTCCTGATTGGCGGCCTGGGCATGGGCTTTACTCTGCGCGCTGCGCTGGATCTGCTGGGGCTAGAGGCCCGCGTGACCGTCTGCGAACTCATTCCGGCGATTGGCGCGTGGAATGCGGGGCCTCTGGCGCATCTGGCGGGCAACCCCTTGGACGATCCACGCACAGATCTGCGCATCATGGATGTGATGGACCTGCTGCAGGTCAGCCCCGCTGCATTTGATGTTATCCTGATGGATACCGACAACGGGCCGGATTTCACCGTACGGGCGGACAACACTCGGCTCTATGCGCAAACGGGGCTCGCAGCCGTGCGGCGTGCCCTGCGCCCCGGCGGGATCGCGGCGTTCTGGTCCGCCGAGATTTCCGATCCGTTCGAGGATCGTCTCGATGCGGATGGCTGGGACTGGAGCCGTGAGGATGTGCAATTGCCCGGCGGACGGGTTGACGCCTTCCACCACATCTATCTGGCCAAAGTGCCGGCGGTCGCGGCGCGTCCGGCCACTCCCCACCCGCTCAGGGAACCCGCGTTTCCATAGCCTCGGGGAGCACCATCAGCACGACACCCTCTGCGCGCAGGCGGGCGTCGATCCGGCTGAAGACCTCGTCTCGGCATGCTGCCTCCAGGTCATGCCGGGGCACCCAGTATTTTACCCGGAACGTGATGCCCTGCAGACCAAAGCGCGCAACCTGTATCTCGGGCTTCTTGCCCGGCAATATGGTCTCGGCCCCCTGCAAAGCGGCATCGATCTGGCTGCGGGCCTCAGCCACCGGCAGCGTCACGGGCAGGGTCAACTCGACATGATCGCGGTATTCCGGGCGCGGTGCGCTGAAATTGGTGATCTTCTGGCGCGAGATCTGGCTGTTGGGCAGGATGACATGTGTACTGTCACGGGTGATCAGCCGGGTGCTGCGCCAGCCGATCTCCTGCACCCGGCCCTGAGCCAACCCGTCGATGCTGACCCAGTCGCCGATGCGGAACGGTGCCTCCAACCCAAGTGCGAGGCCGGAAAATGTATCGGCCACGACATTGCGGATCGCAAAGCCGAGGACTGCCAGCACCAACCCCGATCCGGTCAGGATCCCTGACAGATCGTGACGGAAGAACAGCGACAGACTGGCCAGCGTCGCCACAGCAAAGAGCGCGACACGCAGCAGGTCTAACGCCACCTTGGGCACAGGCCGGACACCCTTCTTCCTGCGGGTCAGCCGCGCGGCGCTACCGGCATGGACAAGATATGCGCCAAGGAACAGCACGAGCGCCATGGCACTGTTTCGCGACAGCGACCACCAGCGCTCGCCTTCCGGAAGCAGGCGCAGTAGCGGCTCCCCGAACATAGCGAACAGCGCCAGTGCTGCAGTCAATGCGACAAGTCTCAGCGAAGGGATCGGTGCCTCTGCCTTTGTCATTCCGTATCCCCCGCCCGATGAGGTCTTGCGGCTTCGAGCCGTGAGGGCCGGATCGGTCGCGGGCGCTTTATTTGGGTCGATGCCCCCGCGAAGGGGATCAGGCAGATCGGACAACGATGGGCGGCGGCACGGGGCACATCCTCGCCGCAGGCGGGACAAACGGGAGGCAACAGGGCGCGATACATGGTGGGAACCTTCAGGCTGGGTCTGGAACGGGAGAAGAACCCCGGCCTCGCCGTCCGCCATCAGGTCGGGCTATCGAAGCCGGGGTGATCCATGCGCCTGTTCGGTGCGCATATTCGTTAAGTTGAAGCCGGAGCGGCTCATCGACATACCTCTGGTCGGGGGGTGACGGGCCTTCTGCCCGTAAAGCCTATATGGGACTTTTTGAAATTATTTCAATGCCTTGATCTATTAGTGCTTTTGCCAGATCGGCAGGTGGAATGCCTGGGCGCCCGGGGAAGAGGCTGCTGCGTATGAGCCATGCCAGGGATCGCCAGTTGGAAGCTTCACCTCCATCATATTCAACAGCAAAGTGGGATGGCCCCCAGCAGGCCCGAAACATCGACTCCCTGATCAGCGTGGTGTCAGGACTGGCGGCTGCTGCGGCATCCTGTGACGGGATCTGGCTCCTGTCCGATGCAATGCCCCATTCCCGCTTCCATTCGCTAACCTTGGTCTGATCCGCCTCTTAGAAATCAACCCGCAAGGGGTCGGCTTGACGCTTTGCGTGCCGCCCTCGGGGATTCGGAAAGAGTCCGAACGCCCGAGGGTGATTGCAGATCCGGTCAGACACTTCGGGCGCCTGTCGAGCGGGGGATGGTCCCTCGTCTCCAAAGACAGGAGCCAGTCCCATGTCCAAGAAAGATGCCACCGCTTTCGCCGCCAGCCTCGCCACCACGCTGATGGTCTCGATCGTCGTGTTTCAGGCTGGCGATGGCAGCCATGCCGCCATGCCCGCTGATGAATACGATGGCGATGAGAGCCTCATCACCCTCGAAATCGACCCCTGGCAGTGAGGCGCGAGAAGCGCCTCACCCCTTCCGGGTGCGCAGACAGCACTGCGCACCCGGAGACCGGTCGCACGGCCTTGCGTGCCGTCCGGCAACGGAGCCGGATTGGATCCGGCGGAGGAGAGGTCGAGGAGGGATCCGGGACGGGCGAGCCTTCCGGTTCCAGAGAGAGCGCCGGTCGGCTTCGCCCTTCCCTTCGCTCTCAGGAGAAACCCCATGACCCATGATCTAGCCGTAAAGTCCGAGATCAGCCTGACCGCCACCATGGCGCGTTTCGAGGCCGCGCAGATGGAGCATCAGACGCTTAGCACCACCGCGGTGGCGCAAAACAAGGAGACCCTGTTTGCGGCCATGCGGGCTGCGGGCATCACCGAGATCATCGTGACCTTCGACGGTGGCGGTGACAGCGGACAAATCGAAGACATCGACGCCAGGCAGGGCGATGTCGTGGTGCCGATTCCGGAAGGGGAGATTGCGCTTGCCCGCGTCAGTTGGGGTATCAGCGAGATCGCAACCAGCACCATGTCACTGGCCGAGGCGGTCGAGACCCTCGCCTATGATCTCCTGTCAGACAGCCATGGCGGTTGGGAGAACTGCGATGGCGCCTTCGGAGAGTTCCACTTCGACGCTGCGGCCGGAACGATCCTGCTCGATTACAACGAGCGGTTCACCAGCAGCGAACTCTACAGCCACCGATTCTGAGGGAGGGCACCATGGCACATCCTTATCATCATGCGCTGTCCTCGGTGAAGAAATGGGGCGGCGCGGTCGAAGATTACCTGCCGGTTCACAACTGGTTCGATGCCTCGAAGGAAATCCTGGCGGACTTCCGGCATCGCGCCCTGCGCCATCATGCGGAGGGCATATTCATGGCAGAGACGATCTTCGGCCCGACGATCACACTCTCGTCCGGGCGGGTTATCCCGACCCGGTGGGTCGGTGAGCAGCATGTCCGCGAGGATCTGCGGCATATCCCGAGTTTCGCCGACTGGGCTCGGGCGATCCAGCCCGCACCCTGGATGGGGCGGACGGTGCAGATCAAGGCGGAGGTGGAGCCAGCCCTTCCAGCCTCCGGTTCTAAGACGGACCCCATTTACGATGTTCTCGGGGTCTCGGCTGATGCGGGCAGGTTCACTGTGCTGCGTGCTGCCGCCCGGGCCATGCACCCTTCGATCCGACGGGATTCATCTTTGCGCCTCTCGCGACGCCGGTTCTATCGCCAGATGCTGGCAGCCCATGCGGCAGCAGGCGCCGGGAATAGTCAGGAGGCGGAGATTGGTCCCGACTGAGGGGTGAGGCAGAGGTCGGGTGGTTCAGCCGTGACGGGTTCAGGGCTGGAGAGAGAGGCTTTCCGGCGCCCGTCATGGAGTGCTCCCGATGACCTTTGCCCGCCCCGACAGCTTCCGTTCCATTGGCCAGATCGTTACGACCAAGGTACTGCCTGCGCTCCGGCAGGCGCAAAAGATGCCGCTGCGCATCTCCTGCCTTGGGCAGGCCAGCCATGATGATGGTGACGATGCCCAAAGTTTTGACCGGGTGATCCTGCTCGAAGAAACTTCGTCGCCCCAGGAGGCGATGCAGTTTGCAGCCCTGCACCTGTCGAGCGGCGACATCTGCACAGCGCCTGACGGCTTCCGGCAGTTCAACCCGCGCCTCATGCTGATCCAGGACCATGAGCACGGCCTGGTCCTCTCCGGCGAAATCCGCGCCGGTCTCATCCTCTGGCAGCCGCCAGTCGCTTCAGATTCCGAGGCCCGCCAGATCGTGACCGAGGCCAGCCGGTTGCGCGGCATGGCGTTCCGCGCCTCGGACCCGGTGGAGGCTTGCGTCCTGCGCCACCGCGCTGCGGTGCTGGAGGCGCGGCTGGTCGATCCTGCCTGGCGCGAGATTGCCGCCGATCTGCTGCGCCTGCCGCAGGCCGCCTGAGCATCACCCTGTTTCCCATCCCCCCGGCCCGGTCCAGCACCGGGCCTTATACTGTCTGGAGATCACCATGGCCGACTATTTCACCCATTTTTCCTGCTTGCTCGACATAGGCTCTTCCGAGAATGCTGTCCGCGCGCTGGAACTCTACACCGCGCTTTCCGACGAGAACGCGGCTGAGGACCCGCCTGCCAACGGGTTTCTGCTTTCGATCCAGCCGGAGCAGGGCGGCACCTGGCTCTGGATCCACGATGGCGGCAATGGCGACGCCGAGCACGTCCTCAAATTCGTGCTGCGCTGTGCGAAAGAGTTCGGCCTGACCGGTCTGTGGGGGATGCAATACGCCTTATGCCGAATTCGGCATAAGGCATATTATGCCGGGATCAGGATTATGCCGCATGGCCAGTGCCCACGCTTTAGAGCGTTGGCCTTGGCCATGCGGTCAT
>NZ_JABUHN010000002.1 GCF_013328815.1 Tabrizicola fusiformis | reverse complement strand
ATGGGTCTGCTCATGCACGCCGGCTACCACGCTGGATTCACGAGATGAATCCCTCACGGGATTTGTGCAACAGAGCCATTTGACGCCGTCACATGCACCACAATACGGATGCAAGACACATCCGGACTTGCGAGGTTACAAGCCACCAGAGGATAGTCGTTCGGAACCCCAGGCTCCGTCCCTTACCCGTCATACCACGCGCGTGATCTCGGATTGCGCTGGGCCACGACGTCCGTTTGCAGCCACAGAAGATCAGGCGGGTTTGGACATCAAAGAGGAGCCTGTAGGAAAGTGGGCGCGCGCCATACTGATTCTTACCACCGTAGGGCTGGCGGCATGCCACCCGATGACCCTGATCGCGGTCCGGATTCCAATTGGCTTTCCTACGGGCTGCGTCTGACTGGCTTTGACGAACCCGAAGCCGCACGCCGGTTGTGCGGCGATCTGATGGCGGGCCTCGAGATGCCCTGCATTCCGGCAGTCAAACGCTGATGGTGGGTGGTGAGGGACTCGAACCCCCGACATTCTCGGTGTAAACGAGACGCTCTACCAACTGAGCTAACCACCCGACCCGCGCCTTCTAGCGCGAGTGGTGCGCCCGGTGCAAGCACCGGGTTTTCCTTGGGTTCCGCCGAGTGCCACCCCGCCCGCGCCGGAATGCAAAAAGCGCGCCGTTGTGGCGCGCTTTCGCTGTGATGGTGGGAGATAAGGGATTTGAACCCCTGACATCTTCGATGTGAACGAAGCGCTCTACCGCTGAGCTAATCTCCCGTTGGCGGGGGGTTTAGCTGTCTTCGCCGTCCTCTGCAAGGGCTTCGGGTGCAGATTTTTTGGTGGCCTTTCCGGCGGTTCCGCGCTTGAGCTTCATCGACAGGATGGCGCCCTGTTCCAGCGCGCGGGTGCGGTTGACCTTGATCTTGCCAAGGGCGGGCAGATGCACGGTTTCGCCGCCATCCAGCGCCTTGCCGATCTGGGTCAGCGCCGCCTCGACGATTTCCTTGACCTGCGGCTTCTTGGCGCCGGTGGCCTCGGCGACGCGGGCGACCAGATCCTTGAGCTTCATCACCGGGGCGGTTTCTGCGCCCTCGACCGGGTCGGTCGCGGCGACCAGCACCGGCTTGGCGGCCTTGGCCGGTTTTTCGGCCTTGGCAGCGGTCTTGGCAGTCGTCTTTTTGGCGGGAGCGGTTGTCATGGGGGCCTCTGCAAGCGGTTTGGCCCATGATTATCGCTGCTGCGGAAACAAATCTACAAAATGCGCCGCGAAACGGAAGATTTGGCGACAATTCTTGCACAAAGACCAAAAGAAAAGGCGCGCCGAAGCGCGCCTTTTCCGGGTTCGGATCGCCGTTAATGGGCGGTCTGGCTGGGCGCCGCATCGGCCCCGGCGCGGCGGGCCGCCGCAGCCGCCTCTTCGGCCGCCTCATCCCATTCGACAGGCTCGGGCTGACGGACCAGCGCCTGTGCGAGAACCTCGCTGACATGGGTGACCGGAATGATGGTCAGCCCCGCCTTCACGTTCTCGGGGATCTCGGTCAGATCCTTGGCGTTCTCTTCGGGGATGAACACGGTCTTGATGCCGCCCCGAAGGGCTGCCAGCAGTTTCTCCTTCAAGCCGCCGATGGCACTGGCATTGCCGCGCAGGGTGACCTCGCCGGTCATGGCGATGTCCTTGCGGACCGGAATGCCGGTGAGGACCGAAACGATGGCGGTGACCATCGCAAGCCCTGCCGAAGGCCCGTCCTTGGGCGTGGCGCCGTCGGGAACGTGGACGTGAATGTCCATCGCCTCGAACTTCGGCGGCTTCACCCCCAGTTGCGGACTGATCGAGCGGACATAGGAGGAGGCCGCCTCGATCGATTCCTTCATCACATCGCCCAGCTTGCCGGTGGTCTTCATCCGGCCCTTGCCCGGCAGGCGCAAAGCCTCGATCTGCAAGAGATCGCCGCCGACGCTGGTCCAAGCGAGGCCGGTCACCACGCCGACCTGATCTTCCTTCTCGGCCAGACCATAGCGGTGCCGCTGCACGCCCAGATATTCCTCGACCTTGGCGGGATCGACCGAAACCGCCTTGGCCTTTTTCTTGAGGATATCCGTCACCGCCTTGCGGGCCAGCTTGGCAATCTCACGCTCAAGGTTCCGCACGCCGGCTTCGCGGGTGTAATAGCGGATGACGTGGGTCAGGGCGTCATCTGCAACGGCAAACTCCCCCTTTTTCAGACCATTAGCCGCGACCTGCTTGGGCAGGAGGTGCTGCTTGGCAATCTCGCGCTTTTCATCCTCGGTATAGCCGGCGACCGAAATGATCTCCATCCGGTCCAGAAGCGGCCCGGGCATGTTGTAGGAGTTCGCGGTCGTGATGAACATCACGTTGCTGAGGTCGTATTCCACTTCAAGATAGTGGTCGACGAAGGTCGCGTTCTGTTCGGGGTCCAGCACCTCGAGCATCGCGCTTGCCGGGTCACCGCGGAAATCCTGCCCCATCTTGTCGATTTCATCGAGCAGGATCAGCGGGTTGGTGGTTTTCGCCTTTTTCAGCGCCTGAATGATCTTGCCGGGCATCGAGCCGATATAGGTGCGCCGGTGGCCGCGGATTTCGCTTTCATCGCGCACGCCGCCCAGCGAGATGCGGATGAACTCGCGCCCCGTGGCCTTGGCGACCGAGCGGCCAAGCGAGGTTTTCCCCACGCCGGGCGGGCCGACGAGGCAGAGGATCGGGCCTTTCAGCTTGGCCGAACGGGCCTGCACGGCCAGATATTCGACGATGCGTTCCTTGACCTTGTCGAGGCCATAGTGGTCAGCGTCCAGCACCTTTTGCGCGGCATCAAGGTCTTTCTTGACGCGGCTTTTCGCCCCCCACGGCACGCCCAGCAGCCAGTCGAGATAGTTGCGCACGACGGTCGCCTCGGCGCTCATCGGGCTCATCGACTTCAGTTTTTTCAGCTCGGCCTCGGCCTTGTCGCGGGCCTCTTTGGAGAACTGGGTCTTCTTGATCCGCTCTTCCAGCTCTTTCAGCTCGTTCTGGCCATCCTCGCCGTCGCCAAGCTCCTTCTGAATGGCCTTCATCTGCTCATTCAGGTAATACTCGCGCTGCGTCTTCTCCATCTGGGTCTTGACGCGGGATTTGATCTTCTTCTCGACCTGAAGCACGGACATTTCGCCCTGCATCTGGCCATAGACCTTCTCAAGCCGCACCGCGACGTCGAGGGTTTCCAGAAGATCCTGCTTCTGCGCCACGTCGATGCCCAGATGACCCGCGACCAGATCGGCCAGACGGGCCGGTTCGCGGGTTTCGGACACCGCCGAAAGCGCCTCTTCGGGGATGTTCTTCTTGACCTTGGCGTAACGCTCAAACTCGTCGGACACGCCGCGCAGCAGCGCCTCCACCGCGTCCTTGTCGCCGGGGGTTTCGTTCAACGCTTCGGCCCGCGCTTCAAAGAAGGCGGGGTTGGGCAGGAATTCGGTGATCTTGACCCGCGCCTTGCCTTCGACCAGCACCTTGACGGTGCCATCGGGCAGTTTGAGCAGTTGCAGCACATTGGCCAGCACGCCAATGCGGTAGATGCCATCGGTGGCCGGATCATCCACGGAAGGGTCGATCTGCGACGAGAGCAGAATCTGCTTGTCGTCGGCCATCACCTCTTCCAGCGCCTTCACCGATTTCTCGCGGCCCACGAACAGCGGCACGATCATATGCGGGAAAACCACGATGTCGCGCAGCGGCAGCACCGGATAGCTTTGGGGGGAAATGTTCGTCATCAGCGTTTCCTTGATCGGCAGGAAGGCACGGGCCCCGGATATCGGCAGCACGACGGCCCTCTCCATCGGAGTGTTTATCTGGGGGCGCGGTCGCGGCGTGTCAACCTGGGCTCCGGTGGTTCGGGCCGATCATGCGCCGGGGGCTTGCGGGGGGCAAGCGGCTTTCCCGAAGAATTGGCGGCGCTGTGGCAACCTGATGTTCACGATTGCGCCGCCCCGGCCAAAAGCCCGGCAAGCAGGCCAAGGTGAACCGGGCGGAAGGCCAGCCGGTCGGGCAGGCCCGCCGCGGGCGCCGCGGCCAGTGCGGCGCGGGCGGCTTTCAGCGGCGCCGGGCCGATCAGCCGCGCCGCCCCTACCGCCTCGGCGGCGTCCAGCGCATGGGCAAAGGCGGTGGCGGGCGGTGTGGGATCGGCGGCTTCGGGCGGCGGCGCAGTGGTGGGCGCCTCTGCCCAGACCTGCCCCGGCTCGGCGATCAGCGGCGGCAGGCTGGCGGCGGCGGTTCCCAGATCGGGCGGGGCGCAGCGCGTGGGGTCAAGGAACGGCAGGCCCACCAGTTCGGGCGCAAGGCGGTGCAGAATCTCGAACGGCAGGCGCCCGCCCTGCAGCGCGGCGGGGGGCCGCGTTGCCGCCCAGCCCGCGAAGCCCGCCCCTGCCAGCGGCGTCAGCCGCAGCCCCATCTGGCAATGATGCCCCGCCAGCGCCCGCAGCCGGAAGGCCCAGCGGTATTGCGTTGCCTGCGGCGCCCCGGGCAAAAGCGCGCCCTGCGCCATGTCCCAGGCCTGGGCCAGTTCGGCGCGAAAGGCACGGCGGGCGAGAAAGCCGCGCGGCGCCTCGGCCTGAAGGGGGGCCAGTTCGCTTACCCAGTCGAGGCTGCGCAGATATTCCCCGCCCTGCCCGCCCACGGTGACCAGCCCCGCCTCTTCCTGCGCCAGCGGCAGATAGGGGCCCGCGAAACTGCCCAGCGAGACATCCTGCCAAAGGGCGAAGCGGTCGCTCAGGCTGCGGGGGCGCAGCGCGCCCTCTTGCCCGACGTTCAGCCGCAGGCCGTAACGGGCCGCCAGATCGCCCGCCACGGCCAGATCGCCCGCCTGATGCCGGGCCGAGACAAAGCGCAGCGCATCAAGGTCGGGCAATTGCCCGCTCTCGCGCAGGTAAAGCGCCATGGCGAGGGTGCAGCGGCTGTCGAGCCCCCCGGTCAGGTCCATCGCCAGCCGCAGCCCCGGCCGGCGCAGCAGCGTCACCAGCCGCGAAAGCCACGGACGCAGCGCTTCGTCCAGCGTCGCCGGGACCGGGCGCGGCAGGGTCACCACCTGCGCCCGCCCTGCGGTGACGGCCACCCCGGCCCAGGCCGGCACCAGCCGGATTTCGGCGGCAGCGGTGGCGGTCCATGGCAATTGGTCAAAGGCGGTCTGCGGCGCAGACCATGCCGCCAGCGCCCAAGGCCGCACCCGCAGCCGCCAGCCGCGCGCCGCCACCGCCCGCACCAAGGGCGCAAAGCCGTTGGCCACCGCCCAGCGCCCCCGGTCGGCATAAAGGAACAGCCGCGCCTGCCCACGCGAATCGGCGGCAATCAGATGGCCCGTGGCGGTCTTGCGGCAGGTCAGGTGGCAGCCGTCGGCGCCCAAAGGCGGCACCCGTCCCGCCGCCTGTGCCCCGCCCGTCCCGATCATCAGATCGGCCCCGTCCCAAGCATAGCCCGCCAACTCCGCCTCGGGCAGCGGCGCATCGCAGGACCAGACCACGGGGCGCGGGGTGAACATGGCTACAGCGGCTCGATATCGCCTTCGGCGCGCAGGGCGTGGAAGGCCGCGACGAAGGCAGAAAGCTGCCCTGCCCCGATCGCGTCGCGCAGGCCCTGCATCAGCTGCTGATAATAATGCAGATTGTGCCATGTGATCAGCATCGAGGCGATGATTTCCTGCGCCTTGAAGACATGGTGCAGATAGGCGCGGCTATAGCCGGTGCAGCAGGGGCAGGTGCAATTTTCATCCAGCGGGCGCGGGTCGTCCTGATGGCGCTGGTTCTTGATGTTGACCTGCCCGCGCCGCGTCCATGCCTGCCCGGTGCGGCCCGACCGGGAGGGCAGCACGCAGTCCATCATGTCGATGCCGCGTTCCACCGCGCCAACGATGTCATCGGGCTTGCCCACGCCCATCAGATAGCGGGGCTTGTCCTCCGGCAGGAAGCCCGGCGCATAGTCGAGGACGGAGAACATCGCCTCCTGCCCCTCGCCCACCGCAAGGCCACCCACGGCATAGCCATCAAACCCGATGCCTTGCAGCGCCTTGGCCGATTCCTCACGCAACTCGCGGTTCACCCCGCCCTGCATGATGCCGAAGAGGGCATGGCCCGGCCGGTCGCCAAAGGCATCGCGCGACCGCTGCGCCCAGCGCATCGACAGCCGCATGGATTTCGCCACCACCTCATCGGTGGCAGGCAAGGCCGGGCATTCGTCGAAACACATCACGATATCGCTGCCCAGAAGGCGCTGGATTTCCATGCTGCGCTCGGGCGTCAGCATATGCTTGGAACCGTCGATATGGCTGGAAAAGCGCACGCCCTCTTCGGTCAGCTTGCGCAGGGGGCCAAGGCTCATCACCTGAAAGCCACCGGAATCGGTCAGGATCGGGCGCTGCCAGTTCATGAACCTGTGCAGACCGCCCAGACGCGCCACCCGTTCCGCCGTGGGCCGCAGCATCAGGTGATAGGTGTTGCCCAAGAGGATGTCGGCGCCCGTTGCGCGCACCGAATCCGGCAGCATCGCCTTGACCGTGGCGGCGGTGCCCACCGGCATGAAGGCGGGGGTGCGAATCTCGCCCCGGGGGGTGTGGATCACGCCCTTGCGCGCCAGCCCGTCGGTGGCTTGCAGCGTGAAGCCGAATGTCGCGCCCATTTTTGCACCCTCCTTCGCCGTTGCGGAACCGCACCCTAATGCCTGCGGGTCCGGGCTTTGCCAAGGGGGTGACTGGGGGCTTGGCAAGGCCGTCGCGCTCTGGTCTTGTCGGATCAGGCACGGGGGGCAGGATGCGGATGGCGGGCACAGCAGGGGCGGTTAAGACACGGGGGCCGCGCCCGTGATCGAAACGCCACCGCCCCGGGGCACCGAAGCCCGCCGCCGCGAGATCACCGAAGCGGCCCTGCGCTGTCTTGAGCGGCATGGCCATGCCGGGCTGACGGCGCGGCGGGTGGCGGCCGAGGCGCAGATGTCATTGGGCCATATCACCTATAATTTCAGCGGCATGGACGAGGTTCTTGCCGCAGCCTTCCGCCTTGCCATGACGCGGATGCAGGAACAGGCCGAGGCGCGGCTGAACCTGCCCGGCGCCACCCATGCCGAGCGGCTGGATGCCTTTCTGCGCGCCGCCTTCGCGCCGGAAAGCCTGACGCCGGAACTCTTGCGGGTGCGGATCGACCTTTGGGCGGCGGCCTTGGGCAATCCGGTGCTGGCCGAAACCGAACGGGCGCTGAATGCGGTCTGGCGGGCGCGGGTCTCGGAACTGCTGGAACGGATGTGCGACCCGTGGAAGGCCGACCGTATTCCGCAGGTCGCCAATCTGATCCTTGCCACGCTGGACGGACTCTGGCTCGACTGGGCACGGCGCAGTGATGACGAGGCGGTGAAGGCGGCGATCGACGGCTGCGTCACCTTCGCCAAGCTCCGGTTGGGGTAAGACCGATTTCTTCGAAGAAATCGGGCCGGAGCCTTCGAAGGCTCCGCTGCCCGGCGGGCAGAAAAAGGGCGGCCCGGAAGGCCGCCCCTCGCGTTTCGTTCAGGTCCGGCTCACGAACAGCCGCTCGTGCCGCCGCAGGTGTTGCACTTCATGCAGGTGCCGTTGCGGACCAGCGTGTAGTTGCCGCATTCGCCGCAGGGGTCGCCTTCATAGCCCTGCATCTTGGCCTTGGTGCGGGCGTCCATCGACACGGTGCCGGTGGCAATTGCCGTGGCGCTGTAGCTGACGGCGGCTTCGGAGAAGCCGGACACCGGCGCCCCGGCCAATCCACCCCCGGCCAGCGCCGAGGCGCCCATGCCGCCTTGCAGCACCACCAATTCCTGCGGCAGGCGCTTGCGCAGATAGCCGGTCGAAGAGATCGACTTGAGCATTTCCAGCCCCTTGGACGCCGCGGCCTCGCTCACCTCACCGAAGTTGCGCTTGCCCTCGTTGTCGCCGCGACCCAGATCGTCGAAGGCCGCGCCCTGTGGTTTGACATGGGCCAGATCGGTGCGGTCCAGATAGGAAATCGCCAGTTCGCGGAAGATATAGTCCAGGATCGAGGTGGCATTCTTGATGCTGTCATTGCCCTGCACCATGCCCGCCGGTTCAAACCGGGTGAAGGTGAACGCCTCGACATACTCCTCCAGCGGCACGCCGTATTGCAGGCCGACCGAGATGGCGATGGCGAAGTTGTTCATCATGGCGCGGAAGCCCGCACCTTCCTTGTGCATGTCGATGAAGATCTCGCCCAGCCGTCCGTCGCCATATTCGCCGGTGCGCAGGTAAACCTTGTGGCCGCCGACGATGGCCTTTTGGGTATAGCCCTTGCGGCGTTCCGGCAGCTTTTCGCGGTTGGTGCGGATCACTTCCTTGATGATGATCTTCTCGACGATCTTTTCGGCGATCACCGCCGCCTTTTCCTGCGCGGAGCCGGTGGCGAGGATCTCTTCGGCCTCTTCATCATCCTCGATCAGCGCCGAAGCCAGCGGCTGCGACAGTTTCGAGCCGTCGCGGTAGAGCGCATTGGCCTTGATGCCCAGCGAATGCGACAGTTCATAGGCCGCCAGCGTTTCTTCGATGCTGGCCGAGTTCGGCATGTTGATCGTCTTGGAAATCGCGCCCGAAATGAACGACTGCGCCGCCGCCATCATATAAATGTGGCTGTCCACAGAGAGGAAGCGCTTGCCGGTCTTGCCGCAGGGATTGGCGCAATCGAAGACCGAATAGTGTTCCTTCTTCAGGAAGGGCGCGCCTTCCAGCGTCATCGTGCCGCAAACATGGTCATTGGCCGCGTCGATCTGGGCCTTGGTGAACCCAAGGTGGCGCAGAAGGTCAAAGGTCGGATCGGCCAGCTTGTCCGCCGGGATGCCGAGGCTGCCCTTGCAGAAATCCTCGCCCAGCGTCCACTGGTTGAAGACAAAGCGGATGTCGAAGGCCGAGGGCAGCGCCGCCTCGATCTTTTCCAACTCGCGGGCGCCAAAGCCGTGGCCGACCAGCGAGGTGGTGTTGATCCCCGGGCAATTGCCGATCGAGCCGTGGCCCACGGCATAGGCCACGATTTCCGCCGCCTGCGCGGTGGAATAGCCCAGCTTTTCCAGTGCCGCCGGAACCGATTGGTTGATGATCTTGAAGTAGCCGCCACCGGCCAGCTTCTTGAACTTCACCAGCGCGAAATCGGGTTCGATCCCGGTGGTGTCGCAATCCATCACAAGGCCGATGGTGCCGGTCGGCGCGATCACCGTGGTCTGCGCGTTGCGGAAGCCGTGTTGCTGCCCCAGCTCCAGCGCCTCGTCCCAGGCGGAACGGGCCAGCGTCACCAGCGTCTGGTCCGGGCAGGCAGCGGCATCCAGCGCCACCGGATTGACGTTCACCTCTTCATAGGAATCGCGGCTCCAGGCGGCGGCGCGGTGGTTGCGGATCACGCGCAGCATATGGGCCGCGTTACGCTCATACCCCGGGAAGGCGCCCAGCTCGCGCGCCATTTCGGCCGAAGTGGCATAGGCAACCCCGGTCATGATCGCGGTCAGCGCACCGCAAAGAGCACGGCCTTCGCGGCTGTCATAGCCCAGCCCCATGTTCATCAGAAGGCCGCCGATATTGGCATAGCCAAGGCCAAGGGTGCGGAAGTCATAGGAAAGTTGCGCGATTTCCTTGGACGGGAATTGCGCCATCATCACCGACACTTCCAGCGTCACTGTCCAGAGGCGCGAGGCATGGATATAGGCTTCGGCATCGAACTTGCCGCTGTGGAAGAAGGTCAGCAGGTTCATCGAGGCCAGGTTGCAGGCCGTGTCATCGAGGAACATGTATTCCGAGCAGGGGTTCGAGCCGCGGATCGGCCCGTCTTCCGGGCAGGTGTGCCAGGCGTTCACCGTGTCGTGGAACTGGATGCCCGGATCGGCGCAGGCCCAGGCGGCATGGCCGATCTGGTCCCACAGCTCACGCGCGGAAACGGTTTTCGCCACCTTGCCGTCGGTGCGGCGGATCAGCTCCCACGGCAGGTCTTCCCTGACGGCGCGCAGGAAGGCGTCGGTCACGCGGACCGAGTTGTTCGAGTTCTGGCCCGAGACGGTGATATAGGCTTCGGAATCCCAATCCGTGTCATAGGTGGGGAATTCGATCGAGGTGAAACCCTGCCGCGCATATTGCAGCACGCGGTTGGTATAGGTGTCGGGGATCATCGCCTTCTTGGCGGCCTTGATCGCGGATTTCAGCGCCGGGTTCTTTGCCGGATCAACCGAGGCTTCCGACGAACCGTCCCATTGGCGGATCGCGGCGAAGATGTCGTTCAGTCGGGCTTCATGCGCCTTGGACCCGGCGACAAGGCTGGCGACCTTCTGTTCTTCGATGACCTTCCAGTTGATGAACTGTTCGATATCGGGGTGATCCATGTCGCAGATCACCATCTTGGCCGCGCGCCGCGTGGTGCCGCCCGATTTGATGGCGCCCGCTGCACGGTCGCCGATCTTGAGGAAGCCCATCAGGCCCGAGGATTTGCCGCCGCCCGACAGCTTCTCCCCTTCCCCGCGCAGCGAGGAGAAGTTGGTGCCGGTGCCCGAGCCGTATTTGAAGAGGCGCGCCTCACGCACCCAGAGGTCCATGATGCCGCCTTCGTTCACCAGATCGTCCGAAACCGACTGAATGAAGCAGGCGTGCGGCTGGGGATGTTCATAGGCGCTGTCGGATTTGGTCAGCGTGCCTGTCTTGTGATCCACATAGTAATGCCCCTGCGCCGGGCCATCGACGCCATAAGCCCAATGCAGCCCGGTGTTGAACCACTGGGGCGAGTTCGGGGCGGCCATCTGCCGGGCCAGCATGAAGCGCATTTCGTCGTAATAGGCGCGGGCATCGGCCTCGGTCGAGAAATAGCCGCCCTTCCAGCCCCAATAGGCCCAGGCACCTGCCAGACGGTCGAACACCTGCTTGGCGCTGGTCTCGCCCACGAAACGCTCTTCGGCGGGCAGTTCGTGCAACGCCTGCTTGTCGGGGACCGAGCGCCAGAGGAATTTCGGCACGCCGTCTTCACGCACGCGCTTCAGCCGGGCCGGGACGCCCGCCTTGCGGAAGTATTTCTGCGCCAGCACATCCGAGGCCACTTGGCTCCAGCCTGCGGGCACTTCGACGGCATCGTTCTTGAACACCACCTTGCCATCGGGGTTGCGGATTTCCGAGGTGGTGCGGGTGAATTCCATGGCGCCATAGGCGCCCGCAGCTTCGGTGGTGAACTTGCGCTCGATCTTCATCTGCCCCGTCTCCGTTTGGTTGCGGCGGGGATCTGTGCCCCGTCCGATATCAAAATCCCCTTGCAGGACAGACACATGCCAGCCACCCGACAGCCTTCGCCCTCGGGGGTTTGCACCTGTTGCCCGGTGCCGCTGTTGCGATGTGGTCTGCTCTCCCGGCCCTACTATATCTTGTGGGGTTTCGGCCTGCTTCGTCAAACTGTCGCAAAGTGCGGACGGCATCAACGGTTTTTTTAGACTTACCCACCAGATTTTGTGCTTGACGCAGCAGGCCGGTCTACGGGCTGTGTAACGCCGCCGTGAGGGTGACGCAGGGGCAAGCGGCGGGATGCGCGGCGGCAAACCGCGCCAATTTGCCATGGAAGCGGCAGATTTGCGGGGCTTGGCTGCGGTGGCGCATGAAGTGCCCGTGGCCTGCGGCGCCGCGAATCTGCCCGCCTACACGCGGCGGTTGATCAGGGCGATCCCCGCCCCCACCAGAATCGCAGCCCCCAAAAGCCCGGGCACCAGCGCCTCGCCAAACACCAGATGGCCAAGGGCGATGGCGAAGAGCGGCGTCAGGAAGGAAAAGCTGGCCACCGTCGTCGTGGGATAAACCGACAGCAGCCAGAGCCACGAGATGAAGCCTCCGGCCACCACGACCGAAGCCTGAAACACCAGCCAGACCCAATGCATCGGCGTCACCTCGCGCAGCAAAGGCCCAAAAAACGGGGCCGCCAGCAGCATCAGCGGCGTCGAGACAAGGACCATCCAGAAAAGCTGCACCTCGGGTCCGGCTTCGCGCAGCCGGGTCTTACGGGCCAGAAAGGCGGTGCCGGCCCAGCCCATCGCCCCCGCCAGCGCGCAAAGATCACCCCAGAGATTGCCCTGCCCCTGCGGATTGCGCGACAGGATGGCCCACGCCGTGCCAGCAAAGGCCAGAAGAAGGCCCAGCGCGCGGATCGGGGTCAGCCGTTCGCCCGGCAGCCAGAAATGGCCCAGAATGCCCATCCAGACCGGCATGGAATAGAAGATCACCGAGGCGCGGCCCACCGCCGTCAGGTCCAGCGCCAGAAACAGCGCCATGAACTCGACCGCAAAGACCGCCCCGATCGCCAGCCCGGGGCCAAGGTCGGCCAGTGTCACCCGCCCCCACAGCCCGCGGTGGCGCAGCCAGGCCCAGACAAAGATCGTGGCCAGCGCCGACCGCGCCCCGGCAAAGAACACCGGCTGCAGGCCCTGATTGACCTCTTTCACGATGATCTGGTTCACGGCCAGCAACAGCGTCACCCCCAGAAGGGCCGCAAACCCTGTGCCGTCCAGCCGATCCTTGCGCATTGCCGTCCCCTGCCCGCCGTTCCTGCCCGCCTGTCCCGCGATCCGGCGCCACCCTTTGCCCGCCCCCCGGGAGTGTCAAGCCGTGACGTAGCCGCGAAGTCGGGGCGCGAAAACCGCTGGCCCTGCCGCCCCGGCTTGGGCTAAGGGGGCGCAAGGGGCAGGCGACGACAAGGGGGCCAGACATGACCGACATCATCGGCCGCTGCGAAGCCAAGGGCCTGCGCATGACCGACCAGCGCCGCGTGCTGGCCCGCGTCATCGGCGAGGCCGACGACCACCCCGACGTGGAAGAACTGTATGCCCGCGCCAGCGCCGTGGACCCGCGCATCTCGCTGGCGACGGTCTACCGCACGGTCAAGCTGCTGGAAGAGGCGGGAATTCTGGAAAAGCTGGAGTTCGGCGATGGCCGTGCGCGCTATGAAGATGCCGAACGCGACCACCATGACCACCTCATCGACGTGTCCACTGGCGCCGTGATCGAATTTGTCGATCCAGAGATCGAGGCGCTGCAGGAAAAGATTGCCGCCCGGCTGGGTTACCGGCTGATCGGGCACCGGCTTGAACTGCTGGCGGTGCCGTTGAGCAAGGCGGACAAGGCGTGACATCCGCCGAAACCAGCCGCGAAAACACCCGCGCCGCCGCCCTGATGACTGGCTCGATGGCGTTTTTCGCCGTCGAAGACCTGTTCCTGAAACGCGCCGCCGAAGCCTTGCCGCCGGGCGAGGTGCTGATGCTGACCGGCGGGTTCGGCGCGGTGGTGTTCTGGATTCTGGCGGCCTCGCGGCGGCAGGCCATCCTCAGCCTTGACGCGCTGCACGGTGTGCCTTTGCTGCGCAACCTCTCCGAAGCGGCGGCGGCGGTGCTGTATATCGTCGCGCTGGCCTTTGCGCCCCTGTCGATGACCTCGGCGCTGTTGCAGGCATCGCCGCTGGTGGTCACCGCCGGGGCGGCGCTGTTTCTGGGCGAAACCGTGGGCTGGCGACGCTGGGCCTCGATCCTTGCGGGGTTCGCCGGGGTCATGGTCATCCTGTCGCCCTGGGATGCGGCCTTTGACCCGACCGGGCTATTTACCGTGGCCTGCGTGGTGGTGCTGGCGGCGCGCGATCTGGCCACCCGCGCCATGCCCGCGCGGATCGGCACGTTCCAGGTGGCAACCTGGGCCTATCTGGCGCTGGTGCCTGCGGGGGCCGGGCTGATGGCCGTGATGGGCCAGTCCTTCGTGGTGCCGACGCCGGGCCAATGGCTGGGCCTGTCGGGGGCGCTGGTGATGGGGCTTTTCGGCTATTACGCGGTGGTGGCCGCGATGCGGCTGGGCGAGGTTTCGGTGGTCGCCCCCTTCCGCTATACAAGGCTGGTCTTTGCGCTGCTGGTCGCCATGATCTTCCTTGGCGAACGGCCAAGCCTGACCACGCTGATCGGGGCCGCCATCGTCGTGGGATCGGGTCTTTACGCCTTTGCGCGCGAGCGCGCACGGCGGCTGAAAGAGGCCGGCCGGCCCTGATCCGTCACGCTGCTGTCTTCTGCGCCGGTTAGCCTGCAATCCTTGCACCAGCGCCATATGTTGGCGCTAACATGCCTGCGACCCAGCTTGCCCTTTCCCTTGCGTCTTTCAGCCGCTAAACGGGGGGCAACGGACCTTTGGATCGGGAGAGCCCCCATGAGCACGATCATCGACATTCACGCCCGCGAAATCCTCGACAGCCGGGGTAATCCCACCGTCGAGGTGGATGTGGTTCTGGAAAGCGGCGCCATGGGCCGGGCCGCGGTGCCCTCGGGCGCCTCGACCGGCGCACATGAGGCGGTGGAAAAGCGCGACGGCGACAAGGCGCGCTACAAGGGCAAGGGCGTGCTGGCGGCGGTCGAAGCGGTGAACGGCGAGCTGGCCGAAGAGCTGGTCGGCTATGATGCGACCGAACAGGTCGGCATCGACCGCACCATGATCGAGATGGACGGCACGCCGAACAAATCGCGTCTGGGTGCCAATGCCATCCTTGGCATCTCGCTGGCGGTGGCCAAGGCGGCGGCGGAATTCTCGAACCAGCCGCTCTATCGCTATGTCGGCGGCACCTCGGCCCGGGTTCTGCCGGTGCCGATGATGAACATCATCAACGGCGGCGAACATGCCGACAACCCGATCGACATTCAGGAATTCATGATCATGCCGGTGGGTGCGCAAGACATCCGCGAGGCGGTGCGCATGGGGTCCGAAGTGTTCCATACCCTGAAGAAAGAGCTTCAGGCGGCGGGCCACAACACCGGCATCGGCGATGAGGGCGGCTTTGCCCCCAACCTGAACTCTGCCCGCGACGCGCTTGATTTTATTCTGAAATCCATCGAAAAGGCCGGTTACAAACCCGGCGAGGATATCTACCTCGCGCTCGACTGCGCCGCGACCGAATATTTCCGCGGCGGCAAGTATGAGATGAAGGGCGAAGGCAAGTCGCTGACCATCGAACAGAATGTCGATTTCCTTGCATCGCTGGCGGCGGATTACCCGATCATCTCGATCGAAGACGGCTGCTCGGAAGACGATTGGGAGGGATGGAAGCTGCTGACCGACCGTCTGGGCGGCAAGGTGCAACTGGTGGGCGACGACCTTTTCGTAACCAACCCGCGCCGTCTGGCCGAGGGCATCCGCAAGGGCGTTGCAAACTCGATGCTGGTCAAGGTCAACCAGATCGGCACCCTGACCGAAACCCTGCAAGCCGTGGATATGGCCCACCGTGCCCGCTATACCAATGTGATGTCGCATCGCTCGGGCGAGACGGAAGACAGCACGATTGCCGATCTGGCGGTCGCCACCAACTGCGGCCAGATCAAGACCGGCTCGCTGTCGCGGTCGGACCGGCTGGCGAAATATAACCAACTGATCCGCATTGAGGAAATGCTGGGCGAGACGGCGGAATATGCCGGCCGCAGCATCCTGAAGGGCTGACGGAAGGGCCAAGGATTTTCCAAAATCCTTGCAAAATTCTTCGAAGAATTTTGGGGGCGCCTGCGGGCGCCCCTTTCACATCAGCCGGGCCGGACGGAAGGGCGCGAGTTCGGCGGCCTGTTGCCCCGCGATTTCGCCCGCCAGCAACTCGCCCACCAAAGGCGCCAGTGTCACCCCCGAATGCAGCACCGCCAGCCAGCCGCCCTCCAGCCCGGGCAGCGGTCCCAGCGCGGGCAGCCCGTCGCCCGGCACCGGGCGGTCGGCGGCGATCACCTCTTCCGGCTCGATGCCCAAGCCGGGCAGCAGGGCGCGCAGGCGGGCCAAAGTCGCTTCGGCCAGCGCGCCGGGCAGGTCGGCGATCCTCTCGGCGCTGTCGGCCTGATGCGCCGCACTGGCGGGGGCAAGCAGGCGGCCCGCACCATCCTGCCGCAGTTCCTGCCCCGGGCTGGCAAGGATCGGGCCGATGCGGGCGGCCACCGGGCGGCTGCGCAGGATCAGGCCCGGGCGGCCCAGCATAGGGAAGGTCAGGCCCAGCGGGGCCAACAGTTCCGGCGTGGCGGTGCCGGTGCAAAGCACCACCTGATCGGCCATGACCGGCCCCTGATCCGTCATCGCCCCCGCCAGACGCCCGCCCCGGACGATCAGCCGCCGCGCGGCGCAACCGGACCAGAGCCGCGCACCGTGATCCGCCGCCGCCTGCAACAGCCGCCGGGTCAGCGCGGCGGCATCGACGGCGCCTTCGCCGGGAAACCAAAGCGCCGCTTCGGGCGGTGCGGCCAGCGCGGGCACGCGCGCCGCAACCTCGGCCCGGGTCAGGCGGTGCAGCGGATAGCCCAGCGCGGTCAGCGCGCCTGCCGCGCGGTCCAGCGCCGCCCCCTCTTCCTCCCACCACAGGCAGCCGGTCCAGCGGTGGCCGGTCTCTCCCAGTTCTGCCACCATCCGGTGATGCGCCTGCATCGCCCGGTGGCGCAGGTGAAAATGCGCTTCGCAGGCGAAATAGCTGGCATTGATCCAGCCGAAACTGCGGCCCGAGGCGGCCCCGGCGGGCAGGCCCGCATCAAGCACGGTCACGGCATGGCCCGCCCGGGCCAGCCGCCAGGCGAGGGTGGCACCGATCAGCCCGGCGCCAAGGATCAGAATGGTTTGCGCACTTGTCATGGGGGGCGATGCTGCCATTCTGGCGCGGCAAACGGAAGGGGGCCGGATGGACCGGGCAGAAGAGATCATCGCGCGGCTGGACTTGCAGCCGCATCCCGAGGGCGGCTGGTATCGGCAGACCTGGGTCGGCCCCGAGGTTGCGGGCCGGGCCAGCGGCACCGCCATTCTGTTCCTGCTGCGGGCCGGCGAGGTCAGCCACTGGCACCGCGTCGATGCCGATGAAATCTGGCTCTGGCACGCCGGGGCGCCGCTGATCCTGTCGCTGGGTCAGACAGCAGCCCGGCATCACCGCCTTGGCCCCGATGTTCTGGCGGGCGAGGCGCCGCAGATTGTGGTGCCCGCCGGCCATTGGCAGGCCGCGCGGTCGCTGGGCGCCTATACGCTGGTGTCCTGCACCGTCTCGCCGGGGTTCCGGTTTGCCGGGTTTGACCTCGCCCCGCCGGGGTGGTCGCTGCCCGATGCATGACGAACCGGCATTGTTCGGGTCACAACTTTGCATTGGAAAGCGGCGGGGCCAGCGGATAGGCAGGCGGCATGACGCAACCTTCCTCTCCTGACAGCGGCGACAGCCTGAAGGGCTTTGGCTATGCCTTGGCCGCCTATCTGCTTTGGGGCTTTCTGCCCCTTTACATGAAGGCGCTGGCCGATGTGCCGACGCTGGAGGTGCTGGCCCACCGCATCCTGTGGTCGGTGCCGGTGGCGCTGGCGATTCTGGTCTGGCTGGGGCGCACCGACGATCTGCGCGCGGCCCTGCGCAACCCGCGCCTTCTGGGGATGGCGGCGATCACGGCGGCGCTGATCTCGGTCAATTGGGCGATCTATGTCTGGGCGATCCAGACCGGCCATGCGCTTGAGGCGGCGCTGGGCTATTACATCAACCCCTTGTTCAGCGTGTTTCTGGGCGCGGTCCTTTTGGGCGAAAAGCTGCGCCCGGCGCAATGGGCGGCCATCGGGCTGGCCGCCGTGGCGGTGGCCATGCTGACATGGGAGCAGGGGCGCCTGCCTCTCGTCGCCCTGAGCCTGACGCTGACCTGGGGCTTTTATGCCTATTTCAAGAAATCGCTGCCGCTGGGGCCCAATCAGGGCTTTACGCTGGAGGTGATGCTGTTGCTGCCGCTGGCCATAGGCTATTGCGGCTGGCTGGTGGCGACCGGGCAGAGCAGCTTTGGCGGCGGGGCCGGCGTGACGGCGCTCTTGGCGGGCTGCGGCGTGGTGACGGCGGTGCCCCTGATGCTTTATGCCAACGGGGCCAAGCTCTTGCGGCTTTCGACCATCGGGATCATGCAATATATCGCGCCGACGATGATCTTTCTGACGGCGGTCTTCCTGTTCGGAGAGCCGTTCGGCCGCGCCCGGGCGATTGCCTTTCCGATGATCTGGGCGGCGTTGGTTATCTACACCTGGTCACTGATCCGGCAGGCGCGCGCCCGGCATTAACGCCGCGGTTCGCGCAGATGTGGGCGGGTCGGGATTTCCTTGAGCAGCCCGCCCACCCCCATTGCCGCGATGTCGTCATCGCCGACCGCCAGCCCGCAGGCCAGCCGCTCCAGCACCCAATCGGCGCCGTTCAGCGCCGGGCTGCGGGCGCAGCCGGGCAGGCCGATCACCGGGCGCCCGCCTTGGGCGCCAAGGAACAAGAGATTGCCCGGATCAACCGGCATTCCGAACCGCGCCACCGTGCCGCCCGCCGCCCGCACCGCCTGCGGCGCCGTGTCGTAAAGGTCCGAGGTGGCCGAGCCGGTCAGGATCAGCGCGATGTCGCCGGGCAGGCTTTGCAGCGCATCGGCAAGGGCGGCGCTGTCATGCGGCACCACGGCGACCCCGGCCAGACCCATCCCCAAGGCGGAAAGCCGCGCCTCTACCGCGCGGCGGCCCTTGGCGGTCAGCTTTGCCTCCTGCCCGGGCACTTCGGTCAGGATCAGCCCCGCCGTCTGCATCTGCACCGGACGCAGGCGCAAGGCGCCCCGGGCGGCGTCGCAGGCGGCGGCAAGGGCGGCTTCGGGCACGGCATAGGCGATGATCTTGACGGTTCCGGCCAGCGTCCCCGCCGTCACCCGGGTCAGCGGCGCGAGGGTGGCAAGGGTGATGGCCGGATGAATGCGGTTCAGCCGCAGCACCGCTTCGGCATCCACCTCGACCACGCCGGGGCCTTCGGCGTTCAGGTTCACCCGGCCGGTGGCCGCCGGGCCGATCCGCAGCCCCTGCCCCGCCGGATCGGGCACCAGCGCCGCCGCCAGCCGCGCCGCCGCCACATCCTCGGCCAGATCGCCGGGCTCCAGTTGCGCCACGGTGACGTGGTCCACCCCTTCAGCGCGCAACAGCGCCAGATCCTCGGCCCCCAGCAGCGCCCCCTTGCGCAGCCGCCCACCCGCGAGCGGCAGCGAATGCGCCAGAATGGCGCCCAGCGCCCGCTCCAGCGGCACAGCGCCGAAGATCATGCGCCTTTCCTCAGAACCCGGGTCACCTCTGCCATCACCGAAAGCGCGATTTCCGCGGGAGATTTGGCGCCGATATCCAGCCCGACCGGGGCATGGATGCGCGCCAGCTCCGCCTCGGCAAACCCTTCGGCGCGCAGCCGGTCCAGCCGTTTGGCATGGGTGCGGGTCGAGCCGAGGCAGCCGATATAGAAAGCGGGCGAGCGCAGGGCGATCCGCAGCGCCGGATCGTCAAGCTTGGGGTCATGGGTCAGCGTAACCACCGCCATGCGCGGATCGGGCGCCAGCGCCGCCAGCGCCTCATCCGGCCAATCCTCAAGAATGACCTCCCCCGGGAACCGCTCGGCCGAGCCGAAGGCGCCGCGGGGGTCGATCAGCACCGGGTCATAGCCGCAGGCCCGCGCCATCGGCAAGAGCGCCTGCGCGATATGCACCGCCCCCACCACCACCAGCCGCAAGGGCGGGTTGTGCGGCGCGATGAAGCGGCCATCCTCTTCCGGTCCGGCCTTGTCGCTGCGCAGCCGGGCGTCTGCGGCACCGTCCTGCCCGGGCGCCAGCAGCGCACGCGACCAGTCGGTCAGGTTCACGGCATAGGCCACCGGGCGCCGTGCCGCCCGCGCGACGACAAGTTCGGCAAGAAGCGGTTCGGGCATAGCCGCGCCCACAGGCTCCACCAGCACCCGGATGGTGCCGCCGCAAGCCAGCCCCACGGCAAAGGCGGTCTCGTCGCTGACGCCAAAGGTCAGAAGGCGGCTCTGCCCATCGGCCAGCGCCTCACCGGCTTCGGTCACCACCGCGCCCTCGACACAGCCGCCCGAGACCGAGCCCATCATCTGCCCGTCGCCCGACACCACAAGCTGGCTGCCCGGCTGGCGCGGGGCCGACCCCCAGGTTTCCACCACGGTCGCCAGCACGGCCCCCCGGCCCTGCCGGTGCCAGTCCAGCGCGATTTCGGCAATGCGGTCCTGTTCCATGGCTCCCCCCATTCGCAGCCATCCTGCCCGATTGCGGGTGGGCTGACCACTGTCCAAAGGTCGGGCAGACATGACAACGCCCGCAGAGTTTCCTCTGCGGGCGTCTGGTCTGTCAAACGGTCTCAGCCGCCCTTGGCCACCTTCATCAGGGGCGTGATCACCCGCACGGCGACGCGGCGGTTGCGGCGTTCGTCCTTTTGCGTGTCGATCAGCAGTTCCGCCTCACCATAGCCCTGCACCACCATGTTTTCCGGCGGGATGTCGAAATATTCGGTCAGGGCCAGCGCCACCGATTCCGCCCGGCGGTCCGACAGCGCAAGGTTCATCGCAGCATTGCCCACGGCATCGGTGTGGCCTTCGATCAGGAAGACCTCGCCGGGGTTGGCATCCAGCAGATCCTGCATCAGGCTGCCCAGTTCGGCCAGATTCTCTGCCTCGCCGGCCTTGATCGCGGAAGAGCCGCTGTCGAAGGTGATCCGCTCCACGTCGATCGTGGCGGCAAGGGCGCGCACTTCGGGGATTTCGCGGATCTGGCGCAGGGTAAAGCTGCGGCCAGCCTTCTTGGCCTCTTTCGCGGCCAGCGCCGCCTTGAGCGCGGCATTCTCGTCCTTGGCCGAGATGGTCACCCGCTCTTTCTTCGGACGCGGCAGTTTCGAGACGACGACCGGCTCTTCTTCCCAGAAATCGTCGATCAGCACCAGTTCGCGGCCCCGGCTGTCATATTGCGCCCGGCGCAGCACCCGGCCCGAGGCATCGCGGATCGTCACGATCTGCGTGCCGTCGGCGCGTTCGACGATGGTGCGGGTCGAACCGTCGCGGTAGGTTTCGGTCCGCACGGTCGAGCCGGGGCGGCGCAGCGTGGCGTCATCGTCCTTGTAGACCTGATAGGTGCCATCGGGTTTCAGCACCACAATCCGGTCGCCGGTGTTCGAGACCACGCGGCGTTCATCCTTGCGGCCTTCGTTGATGATGGCACCGACCACCAGCGCGCCCAGCGCGACAAGGCCGACCTTTTCAAGGTTCGACAGGCCGGATTTCTTGCCATCGGCCAAGGCCACCGGCGGCGCGGTGAATTCCTGATCCGAGCGGCGGGTGCCGTCTTCACCGACGGTTTCCACCAGAACGCTGCCAAGGGTGCGGACCTCGGGCGTCGGATGGGTGGCGGCGTTCGGGTCGGTCTCGGTCGTGGCCGCGGCCTCGGCGCCGGAAGTCGCCTGATGGGCGTCCGAGCTGGGGGCGGCAAAGGCCGCCGAAGCCTCAAGCGCGGTGGGGTCAAGCGCGCCGGGTTCGGCAAGGATGGTCGAAAGGGTCTCGACCTCGGCCTCGGTCGGAACCGGGGCATCGACCGGGGTGGCCTCTTCGGCGGGGACCGGATCGGCCACGCGCAGGCCGGCGGCCGGATCGGGTTCGACAACGGCCGGATCGGGCAGGGTCAGGGTCGGCTCGGCCACCGGCTCTGCCGGGGTTTCGGCGGCGGTTTCGGCGGTGGTTTCCGTCGTAGCCTGCGCGCCGGCCTCGGGGGTCACTTCCGGCACGACTTCCTCGACGGCAGCCTCCGGGGCGGCTTCGGTCGCCGTTTCGAGGGCGGGCTCCTCGGTGGTCACCTCGGGCGCGGGTTCTTCGGTCGCGGCTTCAGGCGCCGGTTCCTCGGTTACCGCCTCGGGGGCCGGTTCTTCGGTGGTGGCCTCTTCGGGTGCGGCCTCTGCCGCAGCCTTGGCATCGGCTTCGGCCTGTGCGGCGGCAGCCTCTGCCGCGGCTTGCTCGGCGGCGGCTTGTTCGGCGGCGGCGGCCTCAGCCGCAGCCTGATCGGCGGCGGCTTGTTCAGCAGCGGCGGCCTCCGCCGCAGCCTGATCGGCGGCAGCTTGTTCGGCGGCGGCAGCTTCCGCAGCAGCTTGTTCGGCGGCGGCCTGCTCGGCAGCGGCAGCTTCCGCTGCGGCCTGTTCAGCGGCAGCAGCCTCCGCCGCAGCTTGTTCAGCGGCAGCTTGTTCCGCAGCGGCAGCCTCAGCAGCGGCTTGTTCTGCCGCAGCAGCCTCCGCAGCGGCGGCCTCTTCGGCGGCGCGCATCGCATCTTCGATCGCCATCGCCTGATCGTGGTAATCGGCCGGATCGCAAGCCGCCTCGGCGGTGGGGGTGCAAAGCACGGTGCCGTCTGCCGCAACCACGCTGCCGTCGCCGGTCAGGGTCTGGGCCAGAAGCGGCCAGGGCTGCACGCCAGAGAAAGCCAGCGACAATGCCGCCGTCGAAGTGAGAAGTTTACGCATCGAAATTCCTTTCCGGTTCCCGACAGGCCCCGCCGATTCCATGACATGCAAAATGCACGGGGCTTCGGCGCAAGGTAAAGAACCGATCGGCCCTGTTATGCCATATCAGCGGCTAAACTCCGATTGATCCGGCCCGGTTATCGCCCATCAACCGCATCAGCCGGGCTTTTTCGCCGCCATCGCCGGGGTCGGAGATCACCCGCCCCAACCCTTCGAGCGAGGCAACGGAATGGCCGGCGCGGAAACTGTCCACATGGGGCAAGAGCGCGCGGATTCCCGCCGCCCGGGGCGCAAACCCGTCCCAACGCAGCAAGGGGTTGATCCAGACCAGCCGCCGCGCCGACAGGTGCAGCCGCTCGGCCTCGCGCGCCAGAAGCGCCGCATCGTCACGGTCCAGCCCGTCGGTGATCAGCAGCACGACGGCGCCCTGCCCCAGCACCCGGCGCGACCAGTCGCGGTTGAAAGCGTGCAGGCAGGCGCCGATCCGCGTGCCGCCGGACCAGTCCTGCGCCTCTGCCCCCGCCGCTTTCAGCGCAAGGTCCACGTCACGCGCCCGCAGATGCCGGGTGATGTTGGTCAGCCGTGTGCCGAAGGTAAAGGCATGGACCCGCGCCCAGCCCTGCCCCTTGCGGTTGGCCACGGCATGGATGAAATGCAGCACCATGCGGGAATACTGGCTCATGCTGCCGGAAATGTCGCAGATCACCACCAGATTGGGCCAGCGCTGCCGCCGTTTGAGGTGTTTGAGCGTCAGCATCTCGCCGCCCGACCGCAGCGCCGCGCGCATCGAGCCGCGCGCGTCGATCAGCCGCCCCTGCGCGGTGGCGGCCAGCCGCCGCGTGGTCAGCGGCGCCACCGGCAGCGTAAGCCGCGCCAGCATCCGCTTCGCCTCGGCCATCTCGGCCACCGACATCAGCTCAAAGTCCAGCGTCTTCAGCCGCTCTTCGGCGCTGGCGGTGGCGGTGGCATCAATCTCGATCTGCGCGTCGTCTTGCTCCATCCCTTCGGGCAAGGGCGGCGGTTCCGGCCCGGCCCCGTCCAGCAAAGCCTCCGCCGCGCGTTTCTCGGCGGCATCGGCGGCGCGTTCGGGCTGGCTGCCGCGGACCTGCGGCAGCAGGAAAGACATCATCTGCTCCAGAAACTGCGGATCGCGCCAGTAAAGCCGGAACACCTGCCGGAACACCGCCCGCTCTTCGGGACGCGAGACGAAGACGGCGTGCAGCGTCCAGTAGAAATCCTCGCGTTCGGTGAAGCCCGCCAACTCTACCGCCCGCACCGCCTCGATCACCCGGCCCGGCCCGATGGGCAGCCCGGCGCGGCGCAGGGCGCGGGCGAAATGGGTGATGTTGCGGGCAAGCTTGCCCTCGGCAGGCAGGTCGGCCACCGTCATGTCAGCGCGGCGACCCGGGCCAGATTCTGCGCATGGACCGCCTCATAGGGCGCGAACCAGCGCAGGGTGCCATTGTCCAGATGCGGCGCCATGGCTTCGGCCATCGTCAGACCCGGATCACCGCCCGAAGCTTGCAGGCGGCGGATGTAGTCGGCGGTGGCTGTCAGCAGGCCGGGGCCATAGCCGCCTGCGGCAATCACCTCGGGGCTGCCATGGTTGGGCAGCATCCGCCCAGTCCCCAGCGCCGCCAGCCGGGCGAGGTCGGCCAGATGGGCCGCGAACCCCTCCGGTTCGCTGACCCATGTCACGCAATCCTCCACCGTGTCGCCCGCCAGCAGCACCCGCCGCTCCGGCAGCCAGATCACCGTGGCATCGTCGCTGTGGATATTCGCCGTCAGCAATTCCACCCGCGCGCCGCCCAGCTCCAGCACCAGCCGCCCGTCAAAGATCCGCTCCGGCAGGATCAGCGGGCAGATCGCCGGCGCACCGTGAAAGCTGCCATCCTCGATCCCGGCCTTATGGGCCTGCAAATGGGCAAGGGTGCGCGGATTGGCGATGATCTCGCAATCGGCAAAGGCTTCGGTCCCCGCCACATGGTCCAGATGCCAATGCGACAGCACCACCGTCATGTGCCGCACCCCCCGCCGCTCCAGCTCGGCCCGGATGGCGCGGCCATGGGCGGGGCTGACATGGGTGTCATAGACGATTCCCCGGTCCCCCGCCGTCAGCGCATAAGAGGCGATGCCCAGCGACAGCGCCCCGTCATCCACCCAATTCTCCCCTTCGGCAAAACGAAGGCCGTCCCGCCCCTGCCAAAAGGCCAGAATCCCCGGCTGCACCTCAAGAACGGTCAGCCCCGGGGTCATGCCGCCAGCCCCTTGCGGACCTCGTCCAGCAGGCGGCCCGCCTCATGGCCCGAGATCTTCTGGATATCGTCCTGATATTTCAGAAGCGCCCCCAAAGTATCGGCAATCACCTCGGGCGAGAGGGTGACCACATCCAGCGCCAGCAGGCATTTCGCCCAGTCGATGGTTTCTGCCACGCCCGGCTTCTTGAACAGATCCTCGCCGCGCAGCCGCTGCACGAAGGCCACCACCTGCCGCGACAATTCCGCCGCCGCCTGCGGCACCCTCGCGTTCAGGATCTCCAGCTCGCGCTCATAGCCCGGATAATCCACCCAATGATACAGACACCGCCGCTTGAGCGCGTCATGCACCTCGCGCGTGCGGTTCGACGTCAGGATCACGATGGGCGGCTCGGGCGCGCGAATGGTGCCAAGCTCGGGAATGGTCACCTGAAACTCGGAAAGCGCCTCCAGCAGAAACGCCTCAAAGGGTTCATCCGTGCGGTCCAGCTCGTCGATCAGCAGAACCGGCGCCCCGCCCGGCTGCGGTCGCATCGCGGCCAGCAGGGGCCGCTCAATCAGATAGTCCTCGGTGAAAAGACTCGCCCGCCCCTCCGCCATGCCTGCCGCCTCGCCGGCACGGATGGCAATCATCTGCGCGGCAAAATTCCATTCCGCCACCGCGCTCGCCGCATCCAGCCCCTCATGGCATTGCAGCCGGATCAGGCGGCGGCCCAAAGCCTGCGCCAGAACCTTGGCGATCTCGGTCTTGCCCACCCCGGCCTCGCCCTCAAGAAACAGCGGCTTGCCCAGACGCAGCGCCAGAAACACCACGCAAGCCAGCGAGCGCGCCGCCACATAGCCTTCACGCGCCAGAAGCGCCTCGACGGCGTCGATCGTATCGGGAAGAACTGTCACGGCGGGGCCTCCTCCTCAGGCTGCGCCATGCTGGCCGCGCCGCAGCGCAGGGTCAATCCCGGCCGCGCCCTCTGCGACCTAAGCAGCATGACCCGGCATTTGCACCTTGCCAAATACTCCCGCCGGAGGCATCGGCCAGAGGCCCCGCCCCACCCCGTGCACACCATCCGGCGCCCTGCCGCGACCGCACGCATAGGTAGAAGCGCCTTCCTTAAACCTGTCTTTTTCTGCAATGCGCCGCCGCATTTTCGCCAGAGAGTCGATCCGCAATCCAAAAAATTCATATCAAAGTTGTGCCATTTCGGGATTTTCTGAAACAATCCAGCCGGACTGTCCGCAGCGCGGGACACTTTTGCGACACAATTTCGCTTGTCCGACTCTGCGGCTGCGACGAAACTAACAGACAGTTCCCGCCCGCCCCTCCTGACGTTTTTGTGCCAAAGGTTGCCTGATGTCCGATCATGATGCGCCGGTCCAGACCCGGACCGATCCCGCCTTTCTGGCATCCCAAGCAACCGATCGCCGCACCTGGATCGCCGCACTTGAGGCGATGACGGCCGAGGAAGGCTATGTCGAACCGCTGGGGCCCGACCATTACGCCTTTTTCACCGATGCCGGCACCACCCTGCTGGTCAGTTTTGAAACCATCGGTTCCGCCCGCGCCCGCCCCGGCCAGATGCCGCTGGGCCAACCCCTTGCGCAGGCGCAGGGCTGGTCGCATCTGTCGCTTCTCGCCGAGGGGGAGACATGGTTCCGCGACCCGGCGGTCTATGCCTTTTTCGACCGGCTGGTCGATGAGGCTTTCTTTGAGGATTTCGACCGCGTGCTGTTTTACGGCGCCGGCATGGGCGCCCATGCCGCCTGCGCCTTTGCCGTCACCGCCCCCGGTGCGCAGGTTCTGGCGATCAGCCCCTGCGCCACGCTCGACCCGGCACAGGCGGGTTGGGACAAGCGGCACCGCAGCGCGCGGCGACTCGATTTCACCTCACGCTATGGCTATGCGCCCGAGATGACCGAAGGCGCGGGGCATGTGGTGCTGATCCACGACCCCATGGTCAGCGAAGAGGCGATGCACGCCGCCCTGTTCCGCGCGCCTTGGGTGACCGTTCTCAAGGCGCCGCTGATGGGCGGGCGGATCGAATGGGCGCTGGCCCATATGGGGGTGCTGCCCGAACTGGTCGATCTGGCGATGCAGGGCAAGCTGGGCCGGTTCAGCTTTGCCCGCCTCTGGCGCCGCCGCCGCGATTTCGCGCCCTATCTGCAGGCCATTCTTGACCGGGCCGAAGATAAGGGGCGGCGCGGCCTTGCGATTTCGGTCTGCCGGTCGGTCACCCGGCGGCTGCGCGCCCCGCGTTTTGCCCGGCGGCTGGAGAAACTGCTGCGCAAGGCTGAAGACGGGGTTCAGGCCGGGGCTCCGGTCGGGCAGCAAAGCCTCTGAGCAGGCGTCAGAACCCTTCCACCAGATAAAGCAGATCCTGCGTGCGCTGCCGCGTCAGCGTGGCAAGGCAGCCGTAAACCACCAAGGGTTCGGCGCTGCCGCCATGCATCATCCAGCCTTCGCTGGCGCAGGCGGCATCCCGATAGGGCAGCCAGGCCCGCTGCGCCGCCAAAAGCGCCGCTTCGGCCCCCTGATCCCCGGCAGGCAGATCGGCGTCCAGCGCCTTCATCGCGGCACGGGCCTGTTTGTAGGCGTCATTCAGCGCGGCATCCGCTTCGAGATAATCCTGCTCGGCGCAGAAATTCATCTCCTGCTGGGCCATCGCATTGGTGCAATCCACCTCCTGCGCGCCTGCCGGCAAGGCCAGAAACAGCAACACGACCGCTGCCCGCATAGCTCATTCCCCCATCAGGCGGCGGGCATTGGCGCGGGTGCGGTCGCGCAGGGGGGCAATGGCGGCCAGCGCCACCTCGCCCGCCGTGGCGCCGCCCATACCGGCCCAAAGCGCCGCGGCGGCCGAGGCATGACCCGCCTCGACCTTTTCGGCCACCATGATCAAGCCTTCATCCTGATCGACCGGCCAAAGTCCGGCCAGCCCCGCCAGCCGCAGGGCGATGACCACCTGCGCCTCGGCCAGCATCAGCCCGGCCTCCATCGCGGGCAGGAACATGTCCTGCATGTCGGGAATGCGCATCAATTTCTCCGTCCTGTTCCGGGCCTGTCCGGTGCCTGTTCAGGGCCAAGCTTACGCAGGTCGTCGCGGCGGGCGCCAGTGCGACCATTGCAGCAAACAAACTTTGCGTCCCCGCGAGGATTCCGCGCCATCCCCCGCCTGCCATCTGGAAAAGCGGGCAAAGCTGCGCTAGGGGCTGGGCATGACCCAGCAAATCACCCTCCGCCGCCCCGATGACTGGCACCTGCACCTGCGCGACGGCGCGATGCTGCAAGGGGTGTTGCCGGAAACGGCCCGCCACTTCGCCCGCGCCATCATCATGCCCAATCTGGTGCCGCCGGTCGTCACCGGCGCGCAAGCCGCCGCCTACCGCGACCGCATCCTGGCCGCCCTGCCCGAAGGCGCCCGGTTCGAGCCGCTGATGACGCTTTACCTGACCGAGGGGACCGACCCCGCCGATGTCGCCGCCGCCGCTGCCAGCGGTCTGGTCAAGGCGGTCAAGCTTTACCCGGCGGGCGCCACCACCAACAGCCACGGCGGCGTGCGCGATCTGGACCGCGTGATGCCCGTTCTGGAGAAAATGGCCGAAATCGGCCTGCCGCTCTGCACCCATGGCGAGGTGGTCACCCCCGAGGTTGATATCTTCGACCGCGAGGCGGTCTTCATCGACACCGTGCTGGACCCGCTCCGCCGCCGCCTGCCGGACTTGCGCGTGGTGATGGAACATATCACCACCGAAGAGGGCGTTGCCTATGCCGCCGCCGGTGGCGCCAATCTGGCCGCGACGATCACCACCCATCACCTGATCATCAACCGCAACCATATCCTCGTCGGCGGGATCAAGCCGCATTACTACTGCCTGCCGGTGGCCAAGCGGGAAAAGCACCGCCTTGCGCTGCGCCGCGCCGCCACCTCGGGCCACCCGGCCTATTTCCTTGGCACCGATTCCGCGCCGCATGTCGATGCGCTCAAGGAACATGCCTGCGGCTGCGCCGGTTGCTTTACCGCCACCAACACCCTGCCCCTTCTGGCACATGTGTTCGAGGAAGAAGGCGCGCTTGACCGGCTGGAAGCCTTTGCCAGCCTCAACGGCCCGGCCTTCTACCGGCTGCCCGCGAATGAAACCCGTCTGCGGCTGGTCAAGCATGAACAGCCGCAAAGCTTTCCCGAAAAGATCTTCACCGAGGCGGGGCCCGTCACCGTCTTCAACCCCGGCTTCCCGGTGCATTGGCATGTGGAAAGCTGATTTCATCTTGGCAAAAATATCCCCCGCGGAGCGTCCGGCATCCGCCGCAGAAGCCTCCGGCGGGGATATTTGGGCCAAGATGAAACCGCCAAGCGAAAGAGAGTTGCCATGATCCCCTCGACCTTCCCCCCGCGTGAGGAAATCGCCCGCCTGACCGCCCGCGCCCTGCTGGAAATCAAGGCGGTGCATTTCAACGCCGAAACGCCGTTCACGCTGGCTTCGGGGCTGCCCAGCCCGACCTATATCGACTGCCGCAAGCTGATCTCTTACCCGCGCATCCGCTCGACATTGATGGATTTTCTGGCCGTCACCGTGATGCGCGACGCCGGGATGGAAGCCTTTGACAATATCGCCGGCGGCGAGACGGCGGGCATCCCCTTTGCCGCCCTTGTGGCCGAACGTCTGGCCCTGCCGATGACCTATGTGCGCAAGAAGCCCAAGGGTTATGGCCGCAATGCCCGCATCGAAGGCGCGATGACCGAAGGCCAGCGCGTGCTGCTGGTCGAGGATCTGACGACCGATGGCGGCTCGAAACTGTCTTTCGTCGATGCGATCCGCGAAACCGGCGCCACCTGCGGCCATACGGCGGTGATCTTCTACTACGGGATCTTCCCCGAAACGACCGAGCGGCTGGCGGCGCATGGCGTGCAGCTTCTGCATCTTTGCACCTGGTGGGACGTTCTGGCCGAGGCCCGCCAGTCCGGCGCCTTTGACGCGGCCACCCTGAACGAGGTGGAGAAGTTCCTGACCGATCCCCGCGCCTGGCAGGCGGCCCGCGCCAAATGACCGGCGCAAAATAACCGGGGAAGCGGCTGTGGACGGTTTGGGGATAACCCGCCGTCCGAATCGCTGCGCTGGATATATCCAGCCCGCCGCCCGCAAGATGTGGTAGGCTGAAGCCGCCAAGGTGCAGGGGACGATCCCGCCTCCCGGCCTTGTCCACAGCTTTGTTCGCCATTGCACGGCGCCCTGACCAGAGGCTAATCCCACGGCTTCCGACGGAGGATCAGATGACCGAGATTGCCACGCTGCGCCCTGCCCTGCCTCTGGCCCCCGCCACGACCGCTGCTGCGGCGCCCGCCGCCGAAGCCGAGGTTCTGCCCCATAATATCGAGGCCGAGCAGCAGCTTCTGGGCGCAATCCTGACCAATAACGATGTCTATGACCGCATCTCCTCGCTGGTGAAGGCCGAGCATTTCTTTGACCCGGTGCATCAGCGCATCTTTCAGAAGGCCGCCGCGCGCATCCTCAAGAATGCGCTGGCCAGCCCTGTCACGCTGAAACCCTTCTTCGAAGAGGATGAGGGGCTGCGCGAACTCGGCGGCCCGGCCTATCTGGTGCGGCTGGCAGGGGCGGCGATTTCCGCCTTTGCGGCGCGCGATTATGCCCAGATGATCTATGATCTGGCGGTGCGGCGGGAACTGATCGCGCTTGGCCGCGACATCGCCGCCAAGGCCGCCAAGGTGGATGTGGCCAACGAACCGAAGGAACAGATCACCGAAGCCGAGCAGAAGCTTTACAAGCTGGGCGAACAGGGTGTCGCCGAACGCGGTTTCCAAAGCTTTCTCAAGGCAGTAACCGATGCTGTGAATGTGGCGAATGCCGCCTATCAGCGCGGCGGCGGCCTTGCCGGGATTTCGACCGGGCTTGTCGATCTCGACAAGAAGCTGGGCGGCCTGCATGAAAGCGACCTGCTGATCCTGGCCGGGCGCCCCTCGATGGGCAAGACCTCGCTGGCCACCAACATTGCCTTCAACGTCGCCAAAGCCTATCGCCGCGGCCGCAAACCCGATGGCAGCGAAGGCGCGGTCGAAGGCGGCGCGGTCGGCTTCTTCAGCCTTGAAATGAGCGCCGAACAACTGGCCGCCCGGATCCTGTCGGAAGCCTCGGAAGTGCCGTCCGAACAAATCCGCCGCGGCGACATGACCGAGGGCGAGTTCCGCCGCTTTGTCGAAGCCGCCAAGGCGCTGGAAAACTGCCCGCTCTATATCGACGACACCCCCGCCCTGCCGATCAGCCAGGTCGCCGCCCGGGCGCGGCGGCTGAAACGGACGCAGGGGCTTGACCTTCTGGTGATCGACTATCTGCAACTGCTGAAAGGCTCGTCCAAGGGCAGCGAACAGAACCGGGTGCAAGAGGTTTCGGAAATCACCCAAGGGCTGAAGGCCATCGCCAAGGAGCTGAACATCCCGGTCATCGCCCTGTCGCAGCTCTCCCGTCAGGTCGAAAGCCGCGAAGACAAGCGCCCGCAACTCAGCGACCTGCGGGAATCCGGCTCCATCGAACAGGACGCCGATGTGGTGATGTTCGTCTACCGCGATGAATACTACAAGGAGCGCGAAAAGCCAGGCGATCACGAGCTGGAAAAGATGGCGGCCTGGCAAGCCACCATGGAACAGGTCCATGGCAAGGCCGAAGTCATCATCGGTAAACAGCGCCACGGCCCGATCGGCTCGGTCGAACTCAGCTTCGAAGGCCGCTTCACCCGCTTCGGCAACCTCGCCAAACCCTGGCAGGGCGGCGGCGGCGACGTGGGCGTCTGAGCGGCGCGCTGACGCCCAACCCCGGGGCGCCGCCCCGGACCCCGGAGTATTTCAAAAGGTGCAAATCAGGACCGGGCGCAAAGAGGCCACCTCATGGCATTTGCACCTTGCCAAATACTCCCCGCGGAGCGACCGCCCGCACCACGGCCCGGCGGTTTTCCGCGGCAGCGCGGGCTTGGGGGGCTCGATGCCCCCCAAGCCCGCCCCGCTCTGAGGATTTCCCCTTGACCCCGCGCACGGGGCTGTCAAAACCCGGGCATGGCTACTGGAACCCTGACAATTGATCTCGACGCGATCGCGGCCAACTGGCGCGCGCTCGACAAGGCTTCGGCCTCCGGCGTGCAGACGGCGGGGGTGGTGAAGGCGGATGCCTATGGCTTGGGCGCGGGTCGCGTGGCGCGGGCGCTGGCGCGGGCCGGGGCGCGGCGATTTTTCGTTGCCGCCTCGGAAGAGGGCGCGGCGGTGCGGCAGGCTTTGGGACCGGGGCCGCAAATCTGCATCCTGTCCGGCCATATGGCGGGCGATACCGAGATGATCGGCGATCTGGACCTGACACCGATGCTCAACAGCCTTGAACAGGTCACGCGCCATCTGGAATCGCTGCCCGGCCATGCCTTTGGCGTGCAGTTGGACACCGGCATGAACCGGCTGGGCATGGAAGAGGCGGAATGGGAGGCGGCGGCGCCTTTCGTGCTGGACGCTGGCCCTGAATTGCTGATGTCGCATCTGGCCTGCGCCGACGAGCCGGACCATCCGATGAACGAGGCGCAGCTTGCGGCCTTTCATGCCATGACCGATGGCACCGGCGTGCCGCGGTCGCTGGCGGCGACGGGCGGTATCCTGCTGGGGCCGCGCTATCATTTCGACCTGACCCGGCCCGGGATCGGGCTTTATGGCGGGCGGCCCTATGAGGGGGCGCTGCGCGTGGTCAGCCTGTCCTTGCCGGTGATCCAGACCCGCGAGGTCGGCCCCGGTGAGTTTGTCGGCTATTCCTGCGGCTGGGAGGCGGAAGCGCCCTCGCTGGTCGCCACGGTGCAGGGTGGCTATGCCGATGGTCTGTTGCGCGGGTTGTCGAACAATGCGGTCCTCTGGGATGGCGACACGCCCTGCCCGCTGATCGGGCGGGTGTCGATGGATCTGATCACGGTGGATATCAGCCATCTGGCCGAGGTGCCGCGCCATCTGGACATTCTGGGTCCGCATCAGGGGCCGGACGATCTGGCGGATGCTGCCGGCACCATTGGCTATGAGATGTTGACCGGCCTAGGTGCCCGCTATGGCCGCCGTTACCTTGAAGGCGGCGCATGAGCGTTGCGGGCGCCCTTGCGGCGCTGGGGCGGCCGGTTCTGGCGGCGCTGGCGGCGCTGGGGCGGGTCTCGCTTTATGCCGGGCAGGCGCTGGCCCATCTGCTGCGCCCGCCCTTCTATGGCCGCGAGTTCCTTCATGCATTGGTGCAGATCGGCTGGCTGTCGCTGCCCGTCGTCGGGCTGACCGCGATCTTTACCGGCGGCGCGCTGGCCTTGCAGATCTATGCCGGGGGCGCGCGGTTCAACGCCGAGGCGGTGGTGCCCTCGATCGTCGCCATCGGCATGACGCGCGAGTTGGGGCCGGTGCTGGGCGGGCTGATGGTGGCGGCGCGCGTCGCCTCTTCCATCGCGGCCGAGATCGGCACCATGAAGGTGACCGAGCAGATTGACGCGCTGACCACGCTTTCGACCAATCCGATGAAATACCTTGTGGTGCCGCGCGTGCTGGCCGCCACGCTGGCGGTGCCGGTTCTGGTGGCGGTGGGCGACAGCATCGGCATTGCCGGCGGCTGGCTGGTGGCGGTGTCGCGGCTGGATTTCAACTCGGCCACTTACCTGAAGAACACGCTGGATTTTCTGGAATTCTGGGATGTCGGTTCCGGTCTGGTCAAGGGCGCGGTGTTCGGCTTCATCGTGGCGCTGATGGGCTGCTATATGGGCATGACCTCGGGACGCGGGGCGCAGGGTGTGGGGGCGGCCACCAAGGCCGCCGTGGTGGCCGCGTCGGTGATGATCCTGGCCGCCAACTATGTGCTGACGGAGGTGTTCTTCAGTGCAGGATGAGCCGAATGACAGATGATGAAAAGGCCCTTTACAACCTTGTTCGCGAGAAAATGCCGGCCTCGGGTTCAGGCACTAAGGCGGATGTCGAGGTCGTCAGGACTCTGGCAGGCTACGGTAAGAGTGTGTTTCCGAAGCAATTTATGGACGTCCTTTTTGACGAAGAGGATCTAACATATAAGAGATATCATAACGTGAGGTTCTCGTCCCTTCACGCAATTCTTGATGCCTATGAAGCAATCCCGGATTCGCTGAGAACTAGCTCTGCGTCGAGTGCAACGATAGAAGATGAACTTGATCCGACCTTCTCGCTCGCACCTTCCGAGACTGCTTTAGTCTTCCGTCTTTGCGCAGAGATTCGAGCCGCGATCTCGAGTAGCAAATTGTTTGATGTTCCGCACAAGCGACGCCTTTTGAACCGGGTTGCATCCATTGAACGCGAAATTCACCTGCCTAAAGGCCGTCTTGATGTAATTCTCGGCGGAATGAGCGATTTCGGTGAGACGCTTGGCAAGTTCGGCAAGGACGTCAAACCACTTGTCGACCGCATGACGGAAATCATGGGAATCGCCCGTGAGAAATCGGAAGATTATGATCAGCTCCCTCGCCCCGACGAAGTAAAGCGCCTCCCTCCGCCCGACGACAGCCAAGGCGGCAGCGCATGATTAAACTTTTGGGCGTTCATAAATCCTTCGGCCCGAACCGTGTGTTGCGCGGCGTCGATCTGGCCTTGCCCAAGGGGCAGTCGATGGTGGTGATCGGCGGCTCGGGCACCGGGAAATCGGTGCTGCTGAAATGCATTCTGGGGCTGGTGCGGCCCGATGCCGGCAGCATCACGGTGGAGGGCGAGGATGCCCTGCGGGCCGAGCGGGATGCTTTCCTCGCCCGGTTCGGGATGCTGTTTCAGGGCGGGGCCCTCTTCGATTCGCTCAAGGTCTGGGAGAATGTCGCCTTCCGCCTGCTGCGCGGCCCGCTGAAGCGGCCCAAGGCCGAGGCGCGCGAGATTGCCATTGAAAAGCTGCGCCGGGTGGGTCTGAAGCCCGAAACCGCCGATCTTTTCCCCGCCGAGCTGTCGGGGGGCATGCAAAAGCGCGTGGGTCTGGCCCGCGCCATTGCCGCAGCACCCGAGATCATCTTTTTTGACGAGCCGACCACCGGGCTGGACCCGATCATGGCCGGGGTCATCAACGATCTGATCCGCGAGATTGTGGTGGAAATGGGGGTGACGGCCATGACCATCACCCATGACATGTCCTCGGTCCGCGCCATCGCCGACCGGGTGGCGATGCTGCATGAAGGCGTGATCCAGTGGACCGGCCCGGTGGCCGAAATGGATGCCACGCCCGACCCCTATGTGCAGCAATTCATCCATGGCCGGGCCGAGGGGCCGATCGCCGCCGTCAGGTGAGTCGCCGCGCGACGCAACCAAAGGTTGCTGCACTGTTTCGCTATAGGGGACAGTGCCGGTTATCCCCCCGATTCTGCACCTGATTCCGGCACCGAACCACGGAAATGCTTTGCATTTTCACCAACTTGCGGAATCTTGACCCCGGGGTTGTTTTGGGGTGGGTGATGACAGGTCGTCTGGGCGCGGCGCTGGGTTCGGCGCGGGGCGCGGTGCAATCCGTGGCACAGGGGCTGATCGGGCTGGTGGCGGCGGGGCTGGTTCTGGCTTCGGTCGCGGCGGCTTTCGGCTGGTTGCCATGGCCGCAGGTGGCGCTGTTCTTCGGCGGGCAGGCTGTGCCGCAGGCGGGGATGTGGCTGCAACTGGGGCTGACGGCGCTGATGCTGATGCTCCTGTTCTTTCTGCCCGCCAATCTGCGGATGGCCCGGCTGGAACGCAGCCACCGTTCCTTTGCGATGGGGATGGAGGATGTGGCCCGCGCCTATCGCCACGCCCATGCCGCCGACCGCGCCGGGGTTTTCGCCCTTTCGTCCGAATTCGATGCGATGCGGGCGCGGCTGGAACATCTGCGCAAGCACCCCGACCTTGCCCATCTGGAGCCGGAACTGCTGCAATTGGCCGCCCAGATGAGCCATGAGACCCGCGAGCTTGCCCGCACCTATTCGGATGAGCGGGTGGCGCGCGCCCGCACCTTTCTGGAACAGCGCCAGCAAGAGGTGCAGGCCCTGACCGAGCGGCTGACCATCGCCCGGCGCACCTGCGACGAGCTGCGCCGCTGGCTGACCGATATCGAGGCGGACGAACGGCAGGCGCAGGTGCAATTGCGCCGGCTTGAGGCCGATCTGAAGGAAATCCTGCCCGGCCTCGGCTATGATTTCGACCACGAGGACATCCGCGACGCCAATGTGGTGGCCCTGCCCAAGCCGGGGAAGTGACGGCTTGACGCCCCGCCCCGCCCGGGTCAGCAAGGGCAGATGAAATATGTGAACCTCTGCCTTTTGGTCCTGTTCCCGCTGTCGTGGTTTGCGCCGCTGATGCGGGCGGCGTTGTTGCCCTTGTTCGGGATGGACGAGATTTCGGTGGTCACCGGGTTGCAATCTTTGTGGGGCAGCGATGCGGCGCTGGCGCTCTTGGTGACTTTCCTTGCGGTCTTTGCGCCCTTTGCCAAGACGGTGGGGCTGGCGCTGATCCATTACGACCTGCTCAAGCCTGCCGCCCTGCCGGTGTTGGCGGTTCTGGGCAAGCTGGCCATGGCGGATGTGTTCCTGTTGTCGCTTTATGTCGTGCTGGCCAAGGGGGCGGGGATGGTGACGGTGGAAACCGCCTGGGGGCTGTGGCTGTTCACCGGCTGCATCCTGACCTCGCTCTGGGTGTCGTGGCGGACAGAGCGGGCCACCGCGGGGGATTGAGCCCCGCGTGCTTTGCCGTCACAACGGGGACATGAGCAAATCCGCCCCCGCCTTTACCTGCACCGCCTGCGGTGCCACCGCGCGCAAATGGGCCGGCCGCTGCGAGGCTTGCGGCGCCTGGAATTCGATCATCGAAGAGGCGCCGCTTTCGGCCGGGCCCAAGGCGCTGGGCGCCAAGGGCCGTTCGGTGCCGCTGACCGATCTGGCCACCGAAGAGGCCGCCCCGCCCCGCGCCAGTTCCGGCATTGACGAGTTGGACCGCGTTCTGGGCGGCGGCCTGGTTCCGGCAAGCGCCATTCTGGTGGGGGGTGATCCGGGTATCGGCAAATCGACGCTGCTGTTACAGGCGGCCGCCAGTTTCGCGCGGCGCGGGGTAAGCTGCCTTTACTTCTCGGGCGAGGAGGCATCGGCGCAGGTGCGGATGCGGGCGCAGCGGCTGGGCCTTGCCGATGCGCCGGTGCGGCTGGGGGCAGAGACCAACCTGCGCGACATCCTGACCACGTTGGATGCCGAGCGCCCGGCGCTGGCCATCATCGATTCTATCCAGACCATGTGGCTGGACACGGTCGAGGCTGCGCCCGGCTCGGTCAGTCAGGTGCGCGCCGCGGCGCATGAGCTGGTGACTTTTGCCAAGCGGCGCGGCGTGGCGGTGATCCTTGTCGGCCATGTCACCAAGGAAGGCCAGATCGCCGGGCCCCGGGTGGTCGAGCATATGGTGGATACGGTTCTCTATTTTGAGGGCGAGCGCGGCCATCAGTTCCGCATCCTGCGCGCGGTGAAGAACCGCTTTGGCCCTGCAGATGAGATCGGCGTGTTCGAGATGACGGGCAATGGCCTGTCGCAGGTCACCAACCCTTCGGCGCTGTTCCTGTCGGAACGCGGAGGGGCCAGCCCCGGAAGTGCGGTCTTTGCCGGGATCGAGGGCACGCGGCCCGTCCTGACCGAGATTCAGGCGCTGGTCGCCCCCTCCCCCCTCGGCACGCCGCGGCGCACGGTGGTCGGGCTGGACTCTGGGCGGCTTTCCACGATTCTGGCGGTGCTTGAGGCGCGCTGCGGCATTCCTTTCGCGGGTCTGGATGTGTTCCTGAACGTCGCGGGTGGAATGCGGGTGACCGAACCCGCCGCCGATCTGGCGGTGGCCGCCGCCCTCTTGTCGGCGCGCGAGGATGTGGCCATCCCGCCGGAAACAGTCCTTTTCGGCGAAATCAGCCTCTCGGGCGCCCTGCGCCCGGTCGGCCAGACCGAAAACAGGTTGAAAGAAGCGGCGAAACTTGGTTTCTCACAGGCAATCGCGCCCAGCCGGTCCAAGCTGGTGCGGGTCGAGGGCATGACGGTGCGGGAAATGCCCGACCTGACCGCCTTCACTGGTGAGATGTTCGGAGCGGGCTGAGACCCGTCGGAGGCGACTGATGGAAGGTTTTACCCTGATCGACGCGGGCGTTGCGGTGATCATCGTTCTCTCGGCGGTGCTGGCCTATTCGCGCGGTTTCGTGCGCGAGGCTATGGCGATTGCCGGCTGGGTGGGGGCGGCCATTCTGGCCTTCATCTTTGCGCCCACGGCGCAGCCGCTGGTCAAGGAAATCCCGGTGCTGGGCGATTTTCTGGGCGATAGCTGCGAATTGTCGATCATCGCGGCCTTTGCGGCGGTCTTTGCCGTGGGGCTGATCCTGGCTTCGCTCTTTACGCCGCTGTTTTCCTCGGTGGTGCAGCGCTCGGCGCTGGGGGGGCTGGATCAGGGGCTGGGCTTCCTCTTTGGCGTGCTGCGCGGCATCGTTCTGGTTGGCGTGGCCTTCCTCGTCTATGACCGTGCCGTCGCTGCCAATACGGTGCCGATGGTGGACGACAGCCGTTCGGCCAAGATTTTCGCCTCGTTCCAGGCCAATATCGACGCTGCCGTGCCCGATGATGCGCCGGGCTGGATCGTGACCCGCTATAATGATCTGACCGCCGCCTGCGCCGGCACCGCGCCCACGCCGGCCCCGGCGCCCGCCTCGAACTGAGCCCAGAACTGGGCATCGCCGCACAGCCCCCCTGCGCCGCAGCGCGGCGTGGGGGGTTTCTTGGGGGTGACAGCGCCGGGCAATCGGCCTAAAGGGGGGCGCATACCCCCTTCAGGATTCGGAGAGCCCATGCGCCGCTTCCCCGCCCACCCCTTCGCCCCCCTCGACGACGGAGACAAGCTGAAGGAGGAATGCGGCATCTTCGGCGTCCTCGGTGTCAAGGACGCGGCCAATTTCGTGGCCCTCGGGCTGCACGCGCTGCAACATCGCGGCCAAGAGGCGGGCGGCATCGTCGCCCATGATCCCGACCACGGCTTCAACTCGGCGCGCCGCTTTGGCTATGTGCGTGACAATTTCACCAAGGCCGAGGTGATGAAAGACCTGCCCGGCCCGCTGGCCATCGGCCATGTCCGCTATTCCACCGCCGGGTCCAAGGGCGCCACCGCCATCCGCGACGTGCAGCCCTTCTTCGGCGAGTTTTCGATGGGTGGTGCGGCCATCGCCCATAACGGCAACCTGACCAATGCCGCCGCCCTGCGCCGCGAGCTGATCGAACGCGGCAGCATCTTCCAATCCTCTTCCGACAGCGAATGCATCATCCATCTGATGGCGCGTTCGATCCAGAAGAGCATCGCCGAACGGATCAAGGATGCGCTGCGCCGGGTCGAAGGCGCCTTCTCCATCGTCGCCATGACGCGGACCAAGCTGATCGGCGTGCGCGACCCCTTGGGCGTGCGGCCACTGGTGCTGGGCCGTCTGGGTGACAATGCCTGGGCGCTGTCGTCGGAAACCTGCGCGCTGGACATCATCGGCGCCGAATTCGTCCGCGAGATCGAGCCGGGCGAGATGGTGGTGATCGAGGATGGCAAGGTGAACTCCTCGCGCCCCTTCGCCCCCGCCGCCAGCCGGTTCTGCATCTTCGAGCAGGTCTATTTCTCGCGCCCCGACTCTATCATCGGCGGCCGTTCGGTCTATGAAACCCGCCGCCAGATCGGTGTGGAACTGGCGCGCGAAGCCCCCGTCGAGGCCGATCTGGTCTGCCCGGTGCCGGATTCGGGCACGCCTGCTGCCATCGGTTTCAGTCAGGAAAGCGGCATTCCCTATGCCATGGGGATCATCCGCAACCAGTATATGGGCCGCACCTTCATCGAACCGACCGAGAGCATCCGCAACATGGGGGTGCGGCTGAAGCTGAACGTCAACCGCGCGCTGATCAAGGGCAAGCGGGTGATTCTGGTGGACGATTCGGTGGTGCGCGGCACCACCAGCCGCAAAATCAAGGACATGATCCTTGAGGCGGGCGCAGCCGAAGTTCACTTCCGCATCGCCTCGCCGCCCACCGCTTGGCCGTGTTTCTATGGCGTGGACACGCCCGAGCGGGCCAAGCTTCTGGCCGCCACCATGTCGGAAGAGGAAATGCGCGACTGGATCGGGGTGGACAGCCTGAAGTTCATCTCGCTGGACGGGCTTTACCGCGCCGCGGGCGAGGCAGCGGGCCGCGACCCCAAGGCGCCGAAGTTCTGCGACGCCTGTTTCTCGGGCGACTACCCGGTGGCCCCCTCGGACAAGATCGAGGAAGGCTTCGAGATGAAGGCGGCGGAGTAGGCATCGCGGGGGATGGGCAGATTGCCCATCCACCCTATACGGCGCCCGGTGGCCCGCGTAGGATGGGCAATCTGCCCATCCCGAGGTTGCCCCGATGTCCGCCGAGGTTGACGCCTATCTTGCCGCCCTGCCCGAGGATCAGCATCGCGCCCTGACCGATCTGCGCGCCACCCTGCGCGCGCTGCTGCCCGACCATATCGAATGCCTCAGCTACGCCATGCCCGGCTTTCGCCAGCCGGGCCCCAAGGGCAAGATGGTCGCAGGTTATGCCGCCTTTGCCCGCCACCTTGGCCTTTACCCGCATTCGGGCAGCGTGATCCCGCAGATCGACTGCACTCCGTTCAAAACCTCAAAATCCGGCGTCCTCTTCACGCCGGAGCGGCCCCTGCCCGCCAGCCTCATCGCGCGCATCGTGGCGGTCCGGCAAGACGAATTGGCCGCAGGCTATGGCCGCCGCGGCTAGCCTCCGCCCCCTTGCCCTTTCACCTGTTCCCCAATATCCCGCAGGGGTTCGGGGGTGCTGCGCCCCCGTCGCGGCTGGCCAAGGAGCAACCCGATGTCCCAGAAGATCGCCCTGATCACCGGCGCCTCGCGCGGCCTTGGCGCGGCTTTGGCCGAGCAACTGGCGGCCCGCGGCTGGCATGTGGTGGCGGTCGCCCGCACCGTGGGCGCGCTGGAAGAGCTGGACGACCGCGTCAAGGCACTGGGCCTGCCCGGCGCGGGCAGCCTGACGCTGGCCCCCATGGACATCACCAACGAAGATGCCATGCGCCACCTTTGCCGCTCGGTCCATGACCGCTGGGGCGGCGTCGGCCTCTGGGCGCATCCGGCGGTGCATGTGGCGCCGCTGGCCCCGGCCTCGTCGGTGGATGGCAAGGATCTCGACAAGTCGATCGCCACCAACCTGCGCGCAACCGGCAGCCTGATCCCGATGGTCGAGCCGCTGCTGCGCGCCCATGACGGCACCGCGCTGTTCTTTGACGATCCGCGCGGCGGCACGGCGTTCTTTGGCGCCTATGGCGCGACCAAGGCGGCGCAGATCGCCCTGGCGCAAAGCTGGCAGGCCGAAACCCGGCGCACCGGGCCGCGGGTGGTGATCGCCGCCCCGGCACCGATGCCCACCGCGACCCGCGCCCGCTTTTTCCCCGGCGAGGACCGCAGCCCGCTGACCGAGCCGCGTGCCGAAGCGCGCCGCATCCTCGACGCACTCTGAGCATCACCTTGCGTTCCGCAGAGCGCGGGGGTAGGCAGATCGCAGATCCTTGGAGGTCCAGCCGTGACTGATTCCGACGTTCCGGACGCCGCCCATGCGGGGGCCGGTCAGCACGGCAAAAGCAGTCTCGGCCTGTTGACGCTGGGCTGTATCGGCGTTGTCTATGGCGATATCGGCACCAGCCCGCTTTACGCGATGCGCGAAAGCCTGCACGCCGCCGCCCATGACGGGCTGACGCGGGACGATGTGATCGGGGTGATCTCGCTTCTGATCTGGACGCTAACGCTGATCGTGACGCTCAAATATGTCGTGCTGATCATGCGCGCCGACAACAATGGCGAAGGTGGCACGCTGTCTCTGGTGGCGCTGGTGCAACAGGCGCTGAACAAACGGCCCGGCTGGCTTCTGGGGTTGGGGATGATCGGAATTTCGCTGTTTTTCGGCGATGCGATCATCACGCCGGCCATGTCGGTTCTCTCGGCGGTCGAGGGGATGGAACTGGTGGCACCCGATTTCGACGATTACGTCGTGCCGGTGACGCTGGGCATCATCATCGCGCTGTTTGTCGTGCAGCGCCACGGCACCGAAACCGTGTCGATCCTGTTCGGCCCGATCATGGTGGTCTGGTTTCTGGCGATGGGCGCCATGGGGCTGATGCATCTCGGCGATGACTGGACAATCCTGACCGCGCTGAACCCTGTCCATGCCGGGCAATTCCTGATCACCAACGGCTGGGCCTCGCTGATCGTGCTGGGCTCGGTCTTTCTGGCGGTGACCGGGGGCGAGGCGCTTTATGCCGACATGGGCCATTTCGGCCGGCTGCCGATCCGTATTGCCTGGGGGGCGCTGGTGTTTCCGGCGCTGACCCTCAGCTATCTGGGGCAAGGCGCGCTGGTGTTGGCCGATCCGGCCAAGGCATCGAACCCGTTCTTCCTGATGGCGCCGGACTGGGGGCTTTTGCCGCTGGTGATCCTTGCCACCGCCGCCACGGTGATTGCCAGCCAGGCGGTGATCTCGGGTGCCTTCTCGATGATGAAACAGGCGGTGCGGATGGGTCTTCTGCCCCGGCTGGAAATCCTGCACACCTCGGAAAGCCAATATGGCCAGATCTACCTGCCCAAGGTGAACATGATCCTCTGCATCGGGGTGGTCATTCTGGTCGTCCTGTTCGGCTCCTCCTCTGAACTGGCATCGGCCTATGGCATCGCGGTGACGGGGGATATGGTGATCACCTCGGCGCTGGCCTTCATGCTGTTCCTGCGGGCGTGGAAATGGCCGCTGGCCCTGGCGATTGCGGTGGTCGGGCCGCTGATGGCGCTGGAGCTGGTGTTTCTGGGGGCCAATGCCCTCAAGGTGTTCGATGGCGGCTATATCCCCATCCTGATCGCCAGCACGATGGTTCTGCTGATGTGGAGCTGGCTGCGCGGCTCGGCCCATGTGCTGACACAGGCGCGGCGCGGCGCCGTCACGATCGAACAACTGGCGGCGATGCTGGCCAAATCGTCGCGGCTGGTGAATGTGCCCGGAACCGCCGTGTTCCTGACCTCGGACCCGGAAATGGCCCCCGCCGCCCTGACCCATAACATCAAGCACAATCAGGTGCTGCATGCGCAGAACCTGATTGTCGGGGTGAACATGGTGACGCGCCCCTATGTCGAGGATGCCGACCGGCTGGAAATCACCCCGATTTCCGACCGTTTCACCCGGGTTGACCTGAACTTCGGCTATATGGAAGAGCCGAACGTGCCCAAGGCCCTCGCGCTCGCGCGCAAGAAGGGCATCAAATACGACATCATGACGACCTCGTTCTTCCTCAACCGCCGGTCGTTCAAATCGGCGTCCAAAGGCGGGCTGCCGCTTTGGCAAGAGAACATCTTCCGCATGTTGTCGCGCTCGGCAGCGGATGCCACGCATTTCTACCGACTGCCGACGAACCGGGTGATCGAACTGGGCCAGCAATTGACCATCTAGGGATGGGCAGATTGCCCATCCTACGGGGTCAGGTCAGCGTTTTCAGCACTTCGGCGGCGATGCGGTGGCTTTCCAGCCGTTTGGCGTGATCATGGATCATGCCGGTCACCATCACCTCATCCGGGCGAAAGCGCGAGATCAGCGCCGCAAGCCGGTCACGCACCGTCGCGGGGCTGCCCACCGCCGAACAGCCCAGCACATGGCCGACCTCCCGCAGCATCGGCGGCGGCACCTCGGACAGGTCATGGGTCGGCTGTGGCAGTTTGCCGGGATTGCCCAGCCGCAGCCGGGCAAAAGCCAGGATCTGCGACGACCGCAGGAACACCGCGTCATCATCGGTTTCCGCGGCACAGACCCCGACCGCCATCATGAAATGCGGCCGCGCCAGCCATTGCGAGGGGCGGAAGGTCGCGCGATAGGTCTCGGCGGCTTCCTCAAGATGGTCGGGCGCGAAATGGCTGGCAAAGGCATAGGGCAGGCCCAGATAGGCGGCAAGCTGTGCGCCATAAAGGCTGGACCCCAGAATCCAGACCGGAACCTGCGTGCCCTCGCCCGGAACGGCGCGCACCCGCGCCTCGGGCTCCGGCTGATCGAGGTAGCCGATCAGCTCCAGCACATCCTCGGGGAAACGGTCCGAGGCCTGCATATGCCGCCGCAGCGCCCGCGCCGTGGCCATGTCGGTGCCCGGCGCCCGGCCAAGGCCAAGGTCGATCCGCCCGGGGTAAAGCGTGGCCAGCGTCCCGAAAGCCTCGGCCACCTGCAAGGGGGCATGGTTGGGCAGCATGATCCCCCCGGCCCCCACCCGGATTGCCCTTGTGCCCGCCGCGACATGGCCGATCACCAGCGCGGTTGCGGCGCTGGCAATCCCGGGCATGTTGTGATGTTCGGCCAGCCAGAAGCGACGATAGCCCCAGCCCTCGGCATGGCGGGCAAGGTCCAGCGTGTTGGCCAGGGCATCGGCGGCGGTGCCACCTTCAGGGATCGGTGACAGATCGAGCAGCGAATATTCCATGGGCGCAATCTAGGCATGACACCGGCCAAGCGGAAGGGCGTTAACCCGGAATTAACCGATTCGCGGCGAGGCTTGGCGCATGCAGCACTATCGCCCCCCGACCCGACATTCCGGCTGGATCGACGCCGCCTTCTCGGCAAGGGCCATCGCCGAAGGCGGGATCATCCGCCGCGCAGTGCGCGATGTCGAGCGGGAGGTCGGACGCGACGCCTTCCTGCGCGAGGTGCGGCGGCGTGGATTTCATCTGATCGAATGCGGCGGCCTGTTCATCGTGATCTGCAACCCCGGCCATCTGCAGTTTCACTGCTGACCGGGGTGCCCGAAAATTCTTCGTCCGAAGAATTTTCAACCAGAAGAATTTTCGGATGAAAATTCTTCGCGCGCCAGAGGGGCCGGGGGTTTCCTCCGGCCCGCCCCCTATTCCGCGGCCTTCACCGAAGGATTGTTCGGATGGGTTGTCCAGTTGGCATAATCGCCCACCTTGCGCCCGGTCCGCTCGTCCACGGCGCCTTTGGGCAGGGTGCGCATGGTGATGCAATTGTCCACCGGACAGACGTTGACGCAGAGGTTGCAGGCGACGCATTCGTCGTCTTTCACGCTGAACACCCGGTCGGGGGACATGGCAATGGCCTGATGGCTGGTGTCTTCACAGGCGGCATAGCAGCGGCCGCATTTGATGCAGGCATCGGGATCAATCTGGGCCTTGGTCACATAGTTCAGGTTCAGGAACTGCCAATCGGTGACATTGGGCACCGCCCGGCCCACCAGATCGGCGGTCGAGGTCATGCCTTTGCTGTCCATATATTCCGACAGGCCCGAGATCATCTCCTGCACCACCTTGAAGCCATAGGTCATGGCGGCGGTGCAGACCTGCACATTGCCGGCCCCCAGCGCCATGAACTCCGCTGCGTCGCGCCATGTGGTGACGCCACCGATGCCGGAAATCGGCAGGCCCCGGGTTTCCGCCGACCGCGCAATCTCGGCCACCATGTTCAGCGCGATGGGTTTGACCGCCGGGCCACAATAGCCGCCATGGGTGCCCTTGCCGTCGATCATCGGTTCGGGGCTGAAGTCATCCAGATTGACCGAGGTGATCGAGTTGATGGTGTTGATCAGCGACACCGCATCGGCCCCGCCGCGCTTGGCCGCCTCGGCGGGCTTGCGGACATCGGTGATGTTCGGCGTCAGCTTGACGATGCAGGGCATCCGGCTGTGCTTTTTCACCCAGCGGGTGACCATCTCGATATATTCCGGCACCTGCCCCACGGCAGATCCCATGCCCCGTTCTGCCATGCCATGCGGGCAGCCGAAGTTCAGCTCCACCCCATCCGCCTCGGTATCCTCGATGCGATTCAGGATATCCTTCCAGCTATCCTCGTCGCAGGGCACCATCAGCGAAATGATCAGGGCCCGGTCACGCCACTTGCGCTTGACCTCCTTGATCTCCTGAAGGTTCACCTCCAGCGGGCGGTCGGTGATCAGCTCGATGTTGTTCAGGCCCAGCAGGCGGCGGTCCGCCCCCCAGATCGCGCCATAGCGCGGGCCGGAAACGTTGACGACGGGCGGCCCTTCCGAGCCGAGGGTTTTCCACACCACCCCGCCCCAGCCCGCCTCAAACGCGCGCTCGACGTTGTATTTCTTGTCGGTCGGCGGCGCCGAAGCCAGCCAGAACGGGTTGGGGGATTTGATGCCGATGAAATTCGAAGTCAGATTTGCCATATCACGCCCCCACCAATGCCGCATGAATATCTTCCGCCGCATCGCGCCCCTGCGCGACGGCGGTGACCGTCAGATCCTCACCCCCTGCCGCACAGTCGCCCCCGGCCCAGACGCCCTTGAGGCTGGTGCGCCCGGCGGCATCGACGGCAATCTTGCCGCTAGTGAGCGCCAGCCCCTCCGGCACGCCAGTCAATGTCTGCCCGATGGCCTTCAGCACCTGATCGGCCTTCAGACGGAACGTCTCTCCGGTCTGTTTCAGCCCGTCGGGCGTATCGGCGGTATAGGCGAACTCCACCTCGCCCGAGGCCAGAACCGCCACCGGCGCGGCATGGGTGACGATCCGCACCCCCGCGCTGGTGGCATGGTCCTGTTCATAGCCCGAGGCGGCCATTTTCTCCTGCCCGCGGCGGTAGACGATGGTGACCGTCTCGGCGCCCAGCAGCCGCGATTGGACGGCGGCATCGACGGCGGTCATCCCACCGCCGATGACCACCACATCCCGCCCGACCGGCAGGGAGGAAAGGTCCGCCGACTGGCGCAATTCGGCGATGAAATCGACGGCGGGGCGGACATGGGCCATCTCCTCGCCGGGCGCGCGCAGCGCATTCACCCCGGCCAGACCGATTGACAGGAACACCGCATCATATTGCTTTTGCAACTCGGCCAGCGACAGATCCCGGCCAAGCGCCCTGCCGGTCTCAATGCGGATGCCGCCAATCTGCAAGAGCCAATCGACTTCCCTCTGCGCAAAGCCGCCCGTGGTCTTGTAGGCGGCCAGCCCGAATTCATTCAGCCCGCCCGCCTTGGGCCGGGCATCGAACACCACCACGTCATGGCCCTTCATCGCCAGACGGTGCGCGGCAGAAAGACCCGCAGGCCCGGCACCGACAACGGCCACCGTCTTGCCCGTCGCCTTGGCGCGGGTGAAGGGATGCACGCCTTTGGCCATCAGCGTATCGGTGGCAAAGCGCTGCAACCGGCCGATTTCCACCGGCTTGCCCTCGGCCACCTCACGCACGCAGACCTCTTCGCAAAGCGTCTCGGTCGGGCAGACCCGGGCACACATGCCGCCAAGGATGTTCTGCGCAAAGATCGTCTTGGCCGCCGCCTCGGGCGTGCCGGTGGCGATCTGGCGGATGAACAGCGGAATGTCGATTGAGGTCGGGCAGGCCGTCATGCAGGGCGCATCATGGCAGAAGTAGCAGCGGTCCGCCGCCACCCGCGCCTCATGCCCGTCCAGCGGCGGCTCGTGATCGGTGAAATTGTCGTGGTAGGCCTGCGCAGGCAGGCGCCCCGGCACGACACCGGGGGTCAGCGGGCTGTTGGTCATCATACCTCCGTGGCGAGCATTCTGCTGGCTTCTTGTTGAGATCAGGCTGGCACAGGTCCATTTTTTTATCAAACGGTAAATTTTACAAAATCAGGGTTTTTGCCCGCTGCCGGGGTTGAATCGGGGTTGAAACCGCTTCGGGGCTTTTGTCCGGCCCCCCGCTGCCGTATATGTGGGCGACCCGAAGGCGGAGGCACAGGCCAAACCGCCGCGAACGACCCAACAGAGGACGGCATGAGCAAACATAGTTCCGAAGCGGATGTGGCCTTCATCTCGGCGCTTGCAGAGCTGCTGAACAAGAACGACCTGACCGAGCTGTCGGTCAAGCGCGAATATGGCGAGGATGACAGCCTGGAAGTGCGCGTCGTCAAACAGGCGAATATCGTGCAGGTTGCCGCCGCCCCCGCCGTGCAATACGCGCCCGCTCCGGCCATCGCCGCCGCCGCTGCCCCGGCTGCCGCCGCCGCTCCGGCCGCGCCGGAAGACCCGGCCCAGCATCCGGGTGCCGTGACCTCGCCCATGGTGGGCACCTGCTATCTGTCGGCCGAACCGGGCGCTGCGCCCTTCGTGACCGTGGGCGCCGCCGTGACCGAAGGCCAGACCGTGCTGATCATCGAGGCGATGAAGACGATGAACCACATTCCGGCCCCGCGCGCCGGTGTGGTCAAGCGCATCCTCGTCACCGACGGCCACCCGGTGGAATACGGCGCGCCGCTCCTGATCATCGAGTAGGCCCATGTTCGAGAAAATCCTGATCGCCAACCGGGGCGAAATCGCCCTTCGCGTGATCCGCGCCTGCCGTGAAATGGGGATCAAATCGGTCGCCGTGCATTCGACGGCGGATGCCGACGCCATGCATGTGCGAATGGCCGACGAAAGCGTCTGCATCGGCCCGGCGCCTTCGGGCGAAAGCTATCTCAAGAAATCCGCCATCATTTCGGCCTGTGAGATCACCGGCGCGCAGGCGGTGCATCCGGGCTATGGCTTTCTGTCGGAAAACGCCAGCTTTGCCCAAGCGCTGGAAGATCACGGCCTGACCTTCATCGGCCCTTCTGCGGAACATATCCGCATCATGGGCGACAAGATCACCGCCAAGGAAACCGCCAAGGCGCTGGGGATTCCGGTGGTGCCGGGGTCCGACGGCGGCGTGCCCGATTTTGAGACCGCCATCGGTGTGGCGGCGGCCATCGGCTTTCCGGTGATCATCAAGGCGACGGCCGGCGGCGGCGGGCGCGGCATGAAGGTGGCCAAGAATGCCGAAGAGCTGGAGATCGCCTTCCGCACCGCGCGGAGCGAGGCGAAGGCCGCTTTCGGCAATGACGAAGTCTATATCGAGAAATATCTGCAAAAGCCCCGCCACATCGAAATTCAGGTCTTCGGTGACGGCAAGGGCAAGGCGGTGCATCTGGGCGAGCGCGATTGCAGCCTGCAACGCCGCCACCAGAAGGTCTTCGAAGAGGCGCCCGGCCCGGTGATCACCCCGGCGCTGCGGGCCGAGATCGGCAAGACCTGCGCCGATGCCGTGGCCAAGATCAACTATATCGGCGCCGGCACGATCGAGTTCCTGTATGAGGACGGCGAGTTCTATTTCATCGAGATGAACACCCGGCTTCAGGTGGAGCATCCGGTGACCGAAGGCATCTTCGGCGTTGACCTCGTGCGCGAGCAGATCCGCGTCGCCGCCGGCCTGCCGATGTCGTTCAGCCAGGATGAGCTTGAGATCAACGGCCATGCCATCGAGGTGCGGATCAACGCCGAGCGTCTGCCGAACTTTGCCCCCTGCCCCGGCAAGGTGCGGGTGTTCCACGCGCCGGGGGGCTTGGGCGTGCGGATGGATTCGGCGCTTTATGGCGGCTATTCGATCCCGCCCTATTACGACAGCCTGATCGGCAAGCTGATCGTCCATGGCCGCGACCGGCCCGAGGCGCTGGCCCGCCTGCGCCGCGCGCTGGGCGAGCTGATCGTGGACGGGGTGGAAACGACCGTGCCGCTGTTTGACGCGCTACTGGCCGAGCCGGACATCCAGAACGGCGATTACAACATCCACTGGCTGGAAAAGTGGCTGGAAAAGCAGTTCGGCTGAAGGATGATCGGGATGGGCAATCTGCCCATCCTACCCATTGCACCCGTAGGATGGGCAATTTGCCCATCTGACCAATAACCTCAGGGCGGGGATGGGCAGATTGCCCATCCTACGAACCGGACCCCGCAGGACGGGCACGCTGCCCATCCCCCAAGACCGACAGGACCGACCGCGCCGCCCGCAGCCCGGGCGGCTCTCCGCCCTTGCCCAGCCGCTCCATCGTCAGGCGCATCGCCTGATCCTGCGCGCCGGGATGCGCCAACAGATCGAGCAGCGCCGGGGCGATCAGGTCCGCCCGGCATTTCTCGCCGATGAATTCGGGCACCGCCCGGCTGTCAGACACCAGATTGACCAGCGTCACCGTGTCGATCAGCGCCGCCCGCCGCATCAGCCAGAGCGTCAGCGGGTGCATGTCATAGGCAATCACCATCGGGCAGCCGTTCGCCGCCAGTTCCAGCGAGACGGTGCCCGAGGCCGCCAGCGCCACATCGGCTGCGGCAAAGGCAGCCCGTTTCCGCGCCGGGTCGGTGATGATCTCGGCGGGGATCGGCCAATCCGTGGACAACTCGCGCACCAGCCCCTCAACCCCGCGCACGGTCGGAAGCACCACCCGCGCCTGCGGATGCACCGCCTTCACCCGCGCCAGCGTGGCGCCGATCACCGGCACCAGCCGCGCCACCTCGCCCCGGCGCGAGCCGGGCAGCGTCAGGACAAGCGGCCCCTCGCCCTGCATCATTGCGGCTTCGGCCGGCGTGGCCAGCGCTTCGGCCACCACCGGATGACCGACGAAATCGCAGGTCATTCCCGCAGCGGTCATATAGGGCGGCTCGAAGGGCAAGAGCGCCAGAACATGGTCGATCACCTTGGCCATCTTCGCCGCCCGCCCGGGGCGCCAGGCCCAGACCGAGGGCGCGACATAATGGATGGTGCGCAGGTCAGGCCGCGCCGCCTTGACGATCCCGGCCACCCGCAGGCAGAAATCCGGGCTGTCGATGGTGATGAGCGCGGCGGGCTGGGCGGCCAGAGCCGCCTCTGCCGTCTGCGCGATGCGGCGTTTCAAGGGAAAATACTTCGGCAGCACCTCGACCAGACCCATGATGGAGAGTTCCTCCATCGGGAACAGGCTTTGCAGCCCTTCGGCCTGCATCAGCGGGCCACCCACCCCGGCGAACTCCACCCCCGGCGCCAGCGCGCGCAGCCCAGCCATCACCGCCGCGCCAAGACGGTCGCCCGAAGGCTCGCCCGCGATCAGAAAAAACCTTAACGCGCCCACAGGAACAGGCCCCGCGCCTGCGCTTCGGCCTGCATCGCGGGCAAGTCCAGACAGATCACCCCGCCCGCCTGCCAGCAGATCCCCGCCAGACCGGCGGCAGCGGCATTCACCACTGTCTGCACCCCCAGCGCGGGCAGATCGACGCGGGCATCCTGCCCCGGCTTCGGCGCCTTGTAGAACAGCCCCTTACCGGGCCGCAGCGGCGCCCCCAGCGCGGCCACCTGCGCCAGCATGGCATCGGTGCCCGGCAGCGCCTCAACCGCCAGACAAAGGCCCGCCGCCACCACGCAGCCCTGCCCGACATCGGCCGCGCCCAGTGCGGCGACAATCGCCTCGGCCCGCGCCGCGTCGCGTTCATCCGCCGGGGTCACCTGCCCCGCCAGCACACCGGCGCCCGGCACCAGATGCGGGGCGATTTCGGCGGTGCCAAGAACCTGAAACCCCGCCTCTTCAAAGATCGCCAGCACCTCGCGCAGCGTGGCATCATCGCCCGCCTGCATCGCAGCCAGCAGGCGCGGCACCATGGTCGCGGTTTGCGGATCGAACAGCGCCGGGTCCAGCCGCGGCCGCTGCACCGCGCCGGCAAAGGTGACGCGGGTCACGCCCTGATCTTCCAGCGCACGCAGGAACAGCGCCAAACGCTCCACCCGGAACACCTGATCGGGCACCAGCCCCTCGGGCAGGAAACCGTCCAGCGCACAGACCAAGGGCCGCTCTGGCAGCGCCGCGACCAGCGCAGCGGGCAGGCCGCCCCGCCCGGCGATGATGGCGAGCCTGCTCATTTCGGGGTCAGGAAACTGCGGTCGGATTGCGACAGGATGAAATCGCACATCTCGCGGACATAGGCGCTTTCGGTTTCGTCCTGCAGGCGCCGGGCGCGTTCGAGGAACGAGCCTTCGCCCTGCGCCAGCATCTGATAGCCCGCGCGCATGGCGGTGATGTCGGCCCGCTCCACCCCGCGGCGTTTCAGCCCGACGAGGTTCAGCCCGTCCAACTCGCCGCGCGGACCCTGCACCAGACCATAGGGCAGCACGTCATTGGTGACCATGGTCACCGCGCCGATGATCGCGCCCCGCCCGACCCGCACCCATTGGTGAATGCCGGAAAGGCCGCCGACGATCACGTCATCGCCGATCTGGCAATGGCCGGCGATGGCAACCTGATTGGCCAAGATCACCCGGTTGCCGACGATGGCGTCATGGCCGATATGGGCGCCGGTCATCAGCAGGCAGTCGTCGCCGATCTGCGTCAGGCCGCCGCCGCCCTCGGTTCCGGTGTTCAGCGTGGCCCCTTCGCGGATGCGGCAGCGGGCGCCGACCACCAGCCGGGTCCGCTCTCCCTTGAACTTCAGATCCTGCGGCACCTCGCCGACGCAGGCGAAGGGGAAGATCACCGTGTCGTCGCCGACCGAGGTCCAGCCGGTCACCACCGCATGGGATTTCACCACCACGCCCGCGCCCAGAACCACTTCGGGCCCGATCAGGGCGAAGGGGCCGATCTGACAGCCCGCACCGATCACGGCGCCCGGCTCGACCACGGCCGAAGGGTGGATGCGGGCTGTGGAATCGACGCTCATGCCTTGGGCACGTCGAACATGGCCATGAACTCGGCCTCGCAGGCCAGCTCGTCGCCAACCATGGCACGACCGGCGAATTTCCACACCCGCCCGCCGCCGCGCAGCGCCGTCACATGCAGCTCCAGCACGTCCCCCGGCACCACCTTGCGGCGGAATTTCACGGCATCGACGCCCATGAAGAAAACATTGGCGTTCTTGTCCACCAGATCCATCGTCAGACCCACAAGGATGCCCGAGGTCTGCGCCATCGCCTCGATGATCATCACGCCGGGGAAAATCGGCATCCCCGGGAAATGGCCCTGAAACTGCGGTTCGTTGAAGGTGACATTCTTGATGCCGATGCAGGATTTGCCGACATGGATGTCGCGCACCTTGTCCACCAGCAGGAAAGGGTAACGATGCGGAATGATGCGCTGGATCAGCGACAGGTCGGCGTGCAGCGGTTCGGCGGCTTCGGTCATGGTGTCTCCTCGTGAAGCCCTCTTTTCGGGGCCTTCTGACTGACTAGCAAGGCCCGGGCGGTGAAACAAGCGGCGCGCTAGGGCGTGGCCGGAACCGGCTGCGGCGGACGCACCCCGCCATCGCCCAGCACCTGATCCAGCCGGGCAATCGCCGCCTCGGTGATGTCGATATTGTCGAACCCGGCGATGACAGCCCGTTTCGAGATGATCGCAACCGCACCCCTCTCGGTCAGGATCTGGGCCAGAACCGGGCTTGCGGTTTCAAAGAACCGCCGCCGCTCATCCTCGAAGCGGCGGGTCAGCACATCGGACTTGGCCTTCTGCGCCTTGCGGATGCTTTCCACCTTGTCGTTGAACGCCTGCGCCAAGGGATCGAAGGCCGCCTTGGCCATGCCGGCGCGGCGGTCGGTCAGGTCGCGCTCTTCGGCTTCCAGCCCGGCCTCGATCTCGCGGTTCTCGGCGATCAGCGCCTGGGTATCGGCCTCTTGCGCCGCAATCAGCGCCTTGCCAAAGCGGGACTCGGCAAAGAGCCGCTCTTCATCCAGCGTCAGAAGCGGCGCCTGCGTTGCAGCTTGCTGGGCCAGAGCCAAGACAGGCATCGCGGCCAGAACCCCGGCCACGATCACCCCAAGGACGCGACGGCGCATCATCAGAACTTGGTCGAGATCGTCAGGTCAAAGACCTGATCCTCGTCATAGTCTTCCTTGGCCAGCGCATGGGCAAAGTTGAAGCGCAGCGGGCCGATCGGCGTATCCCAGAACATCGACAGACCGATGGACGAGCGCAGATGCATGGAATCGTCCACCGGACCAGCGGTGCCTGCCGTGTCGTCCAGACCCCAGACCGAACCCACGTCAAGGAAGGCGCCGCCCTTGATGCCATATTCCTCGGGCAGACCCAGCGGGAAATCGGCCTCGAACCGGGCAACGGCATAGTAATTGCCGCCCAGCGCATCCTGATTGGTCGCGGTCAGGTCACGCGGGCCAAAGCCGTTGCGGGCAAAGCCGCGAATCTTGCCATTGCCGCTGAAGCGGTCGGTGATACGGCTGTCATAATCGCCGAAGGTGGCGATCATGCCGCCTTCAAAGATGGCGCGGATCGTGACCTCTTCCTTGAAGACGCGCCGCTCTGCCAGAGCCTGCACCGAGGTCGAGACATAGTTCACATCGCCGCCCAGACCGGCAAAATCCTGGCTGAAACGGAACACCACGCCTGCGCCCGGCTGGATGCTCTTGCCGCGGGTGTCGTAGGAATAGGTATAGCCCAAGGCCGAACCGAGCAGCCCGCCCATCGCCTCTTCGCGGTGCAGGATGGCCGAGGAATCGGCAACGGTATCCGCGTCATCGCCGTCGCCGGCGACATCGGTAATCGCATCCTCGAACACGCGATAGCGCAGTTCCAGACGGCTGCGGTCCGACAGCGGGAATTCGACCGAGGGCGAAATCCAGATGCTGCGGGTGTTGTAGGCGGTCTCGGAATAGTTGGTCGTCTGATAGCCGGCCGAGAATTTCAGCGCGACATCGCGGCCAAGGAAGGCCGGCTCGACAAAGGAAATCGAGCTGTCAACCGTATCGGTCCCGGTGGTGATATTGACCGAAAGAGACTGGCCGCGGCCAAGGAAGTTGGTCTCGGAAAAGCCGATGTTCAGACCGGCCCCCGAGTTCACGCCATAGCTTGCCCCGAAGGTCAGCGAGCCTGTCGGCGCCTCTTCGACATCGACGTTCACCACCACCTGATCGGCGGCGGAACCCTGCTGCGCATCGACCTTGGCATCCTTGAAGAAACCCAGCGCGCGAATGCGTTCGGCGGCCTGACGGATTTCGCGCGGGTTGAAGGGGTCGCCTTCGCCGGTCTTGAACTGACGCCGGATCACCTGATCCAGCGTGGTGGTATTGCCTTCAATGTCGATCCGCTCGACAAAAACCCGGTCACCGCGCGAGATCACGAACTGGATGTCCAGCGTGCCATCGGCGTCGTTGCGGGTGACCTTCGGCTCGACCCGGACGAAGTTCAGCCCCTTGCGCAGGGCCAGCTCTTCCATCCGGGTGACGTTGTTGTCGATGATGGCGGGCGAATAGGTCACGCCCGGACGCAGGCGCATCACCGCCTGAAAATCGGCGGCAGCCACGCCCTCGATGGCAGAAACCGCCGAAACCTGACCAATGCGGAAGCTGCGGCCCTCGCGCACGGTGAAGGTGACGAAGCCGGCATCCCGCTCGCGCGCCAGATCGCCGGTGGCATCCAGAACCTGCACGTCGATATAGCCGCGCGACAGGTAGAAATCCTTGAGAAGCTGCTTGTCCAGATCCAGACGCTCGGGCAGGAAGGTGTCGCCTTTGATCACCTGCCGCAGGAAACCGGCCTGTTTGGTCTGCAACACCTGCCGCAGGCGGCGGTCGCTGAAGGCGCGGTTGCCGACGAAGCTCAGACGCTCCACCTCGACCACCTTGCCTTCGGTGATTTCGAACACCAGATCCACCCGCTCGCCCGAGCGGCGGATGATCTTGGGTTCCACCGTGGCGGCAAGGCGGCCCTGCACACGGTAGGCTTCGGCAATGGCGGCGGCATCCGCCTCGGCTTGGGTGGGGGAATAGACGCGGCGCGACTTCGACTTGGCGATTTCCGAAAGCGCCTCGTCCTTCAGGCGCTTGTTGCCCTCGAAATCCACGACGTTGACCATCGGGAATTCCTTCACGACGATCTTGAGCGTGCCACCCTGCGGAATCAGTTCGACCGATTCAAACAGGCCCGAACCGACGATGCGCTGATAGGCGTCATTCAACTCGCCGCCGCTGACCGACTGGCCCCGCCCGATTCCCGCATAGGCCAGGATGGTGGCGGCATCGACGCTGACGTTTCCTTCGACGACGACATTGCTGAAGCTGTAGCTTTGCGCAAAGGCGGGCATGAGGAAAGGCGTGGAAAGCACCGTGCCGGAAAGCAGAATCGCCACAAGCGCCGGGCGCACAAGGCGGTGAGCCGCCCCTTTGCGCCGCAGCTTGGTCGCGCCTGTATCGTTCCGCATAACCAGCCCCCGGTCCTCACAAAATCCTGTGTTCCTGACTAGCCGGAACGATAGGGCTTGTCAAAAGGCTGAGGGCGATCCGTGTGCTGCGTGGCGGCTTCCGCCCCATCAAACTGTGGATAAATCGGGCAAAGCCGATTGGCCCCGCTCAGGGATGCACGATTGCGCTGCCCAGAAACGCCCCGGCCAGCAGCCCGACGATCACGGTTCCGACGGTGAAGAGCGTATCCCAGTTCAGCCGGACCAAGAGCGAAAGCCCACGATAGCCGTCCATCACCAGTTGCATGACGATCTCCTTCAGAACCGGCGCCCTCCTGCGCCCACCCTGAGGGTTATGCAAAAAATGTGGCCGCAGTATGGCCCGTCAGCAGAAAAGGTCGTTGGTCAGGGCAAAGGCCATGAAGGACAGCACCAGCGCCAGCCCCGCCGTCATCAGCACCGCCAGCGCGCGGTCCGAGGGGGGATGGCCGGTCGCGGCCTCCCAGACGTGGAACACCAGATGGCCGCCGTCCAGCACGGGGATCGGGAACAGGTTCAAAAGGCCGATGCCCAGCGACAGCGCCGCCAGCATGGCCAAGAAGGTCTCCGGCCCGGAACGCGCGGCATCGCCCATCACCTCGGCCATGCCGATGGGGCCAGAGATGTTGCAGCTGCTGATCCCGCCCGTGACGACATGCCACAGGCCCGAGAGCGAGGATTTCGCCACGAACCAGCTTTGATCGAAGGCAAGTTCGACCGTTTCCAGCGGCCCGGCGCGGCGCAGTTCGGGTTCAAACAGCAACCCGCCCGACAGGCCGATCAGCCAGCGGGTTTCAAACCCGCCATCGGCCAGCGGAATATCGCGCCGCTCGGGGGTCAGGGTCAGGTCCATCTCCTGTCCGGCCCGCCAGACCACAAGGTCAACCGGCGCCCCGCCCGAAGCCTCGACAATCGGGGGCAGTTCGGAAAAGGCGGTCACGGGCTGGCCATTGGCCGACAGGATCGCATCGCCCGCCTGAATGCCCGCCCGCATCGCAGCCGAGGTCGGATGCACCGAAATCACCACCGGCGGCATCGGATGGGGGCCCTGCACCTCGGTCACCGAACCGGCCCGCTCGACACGGTAGGTCACCGCAGCGGCGGGGGGAAGTTCGGCCACCACATCAAGAAACCCTGCCAGATCAGGCGTTTCGGTGCCGTTGACCGACAGGATGCGGTCCCCCGCCTGCAAAGTTGCCCCGGCAAAGGGATAGGGACGCATTTCACCCACCGTCGGGGTGCCCGTCGCCACGCCCTGCCAGGTGATCATCGCGCCGTAAACCACCAGCGCCAGCACGAAGTTGAACACCGGCCCCGCCGCCACCGTCGCCGCCCGCGCCCAGAGGGGGGCGCCGTGCATCGTGTGGCGCCGTTCCTGCGCAGACAGGCCCGACAGGGCTTCGGCGTCCTTGCCCGAGGCGGCGTTGCTGTCGCCGAGGAATTTCACGAAACCGCCCAAGGGGATGGCCGCCAGCTGCCAGCGCGTGCCGCGCCGGTCCACCCGCGAGATCAGGACCGGACCAAAGCCCAGCGAAAAGACCTCGGCATGGATGCCCGACCAGCGGCCCACGATGTAATGGCCATATTCATGGACCGCGACGATGATCGAGAGCGAGACCAGAAAGAACAGGACGGTCCAGGCGGTTCCGCCCACACCCGAAAGAAGGTCACTCAGCACCCGTTCAGCCCCCTGCCCTGTTGTCCGCCGCTTCTGCGGCCCTGATCCTTGCGAGATGGTCCATCGCCAGCACATCCTCAAGCCCCGAGGCGGCATTTCCAAGGCGTGTTTCTGCCGAAAGCCGGGCGAGCGTGTCTTCCACCACCCCGGCCATCGCCATGAAGCCAAGCTGCCCGGCGATGAAACGGTCCAGCGCAATCTCTTTGGCGGCGTTGAAGGCGGCCCCTGCAAGGCCGCGCACCGCCATCACCTCACCCGCCAGCCGCAGCGCGGGCCAGCGCCGCAGATCGGGCGCGCGGAAGGTCAGGCTGCCCAACCGGGCAAGGTCCAGCCGCGCCACCGGCAGCGCCGCACGGGCCGGCCAGTTCAGCGCGAAACCGATCGGATGGCGCATGTCGGGGGCACCCAGATGCGCGATCACCCCGCCGTCATGGAAGGCGACCATCGAATGCACGATGGATTCGGGGTGGATTATCACCTCGATCTGCGCGGGAGCGACGCCGAAGAATTCGCGCGTTTCGATCACCTCAAGCGCCTTGTTGAACATCGAGGCGGAATCGATGGTGATGCGCGGCCCCATCGCCCAATTGGGATGGGCCAGCGCCTCGGTCACCGTGGCGCTGGCCAGCCGCTCCATCGGCCAGTCGCGCAATGCCCCGCCCGAGGCGGTCAGGATAATGCGCTCGACCGCCGACATATCCTCGCCGATCAGGGCCTGGAAGATCGCCGAATGCTCGCTGTCCACCGGCAGGATGGTGGCGCCGTGCCGCGCGGCGGTGGAGAGCAGAAGCTGCCCCGCAGTGACAAGGCTTTCCTTGTTGGCCAGCGCCAGCGTGGCGCCGGTCTTCAGCGCCTGCATTCCGGGCACAAGGCCCGCGGCACCGACGATGGCGCTCATCACCCAATCGGCCGGGCGGCTGGCGGCCTCGGCAACCGCCGCCGGACCTGCCGCCACCGCAATGCCGCTGCCCGCCAGCCGGGCGGCCAGATCGGGCAGGCAATCGTCATGCGCGGTCACCGCCACCTCGGCCCGCAAGGCCAGCGCCATATCGGCCAGCCGCGCGGTGTTGCGCCCGCCGGTCAGCGCGACGGTCTGGAACGCCTCTGCGCCGCCTGCCCGCAGGATCAGGTCATAGGTGCTTTCCCCGACCGAACCCGTCGCGCCGAAAATCGAGATCCGCCGCACCCGTCAGCCCCCGAAGCCGACGGGCAGTTCGATGATCCGGCCCAGAACCATCACCGCCACCATCGCCCCGCAAAGCGCGTCGAACCGATCCATCACCCCGCCGTGGCCGGGGATCAGATGCGAGCTGTCCTTGACCCCGGTGCGCCGCTTGATCCAGCTTTCGGCGATGTCGCCCATCTGCCCGGCAAAGGCCACGAAGGGCGACAGCAGGATCAGCAGCGGCTCCCCCTGACCGGCCAGCACAAAGCCCACCCCGACCGCCGTGGCGCCGAGCCAGCCGGCAATGGTGCCCGACCATGTCTTCTTCGGGCTGATCGCCGGCCAGAATTTCGGCCCGCCCAGGATGCGGCCCGCGAAATAGCCCATCACGTCCGAAGCAATCACCACCCCGATCAGCCAGAGGATCGCCGCCGTCCCCGCCTCGTCGCGCAGCACGAAAAGCCCGTGCCCGGCCACCATGATCGCCCCGGCCATCAGCGCCGAAGCAAGGGGATGCAGCCGTGGCGTCAGCCCGATGGCCAGCATCACCGGCGGAATGACCCACCAGGACGGCACCGAGGGCCAGCCCTCATCAGCAAAGAAGGCCAGCGCCGCCAACCCCGCAAGGATCAGCGCCATGCGCCGCCCAGTGGTCCCGCCGGTCATCGCTGCCAGTTCCCAGATCATCACCGAAACCAGCGCCACCGCCAGCGCAAGGAAGGGCCAGCCGCCCAGCCAGATCTCGACCACACCCATCGCCAGCATCACCGCCGCCGACATCAACCGCGGCCGCAGGTCGGCCCATCTGCCTGCCGGCGCGCTCATGCCAAGACCACCCCGCCAAAGCGGCGCTCGCGGTTGCCGAAGCGGGTCAGGATTTCAGCCAGTTCACCGGCCGAAAAATCGGGCCAGAGCGTGGGGGTGAATTCATATTCGGCATAAGCCGCCTGCCAGGGCAGGAAGTTCGAGGTCCGCGTTTCGCCGCTGGTGCGAATCACAAGATCGGGGTCGGGCAACCCGCCGGTGTCGAGCCGGGCGGCGAATTCGGCATCCGTCACCGCCTCGGGCGCCAGCCGCCCCGCCGCCACATCCAGCGCCAGCGCCCGCGCCGCGCGGGTGATCTCGTCGCGGCCGCCATAGTTGATGGCGATGGTGAAATTCAGCGTGCTGAAGGGGGCGGTGCGCGCCTCGATCCCGGCCATCAGGCGCTGCAACTTGGCGTCCAGACGCGAGCGGTCGCCGATGAAGCGCAGCCGCACGCCGCCCACGGCGAGCTTGTCGGCCTCCCGCTCGATATAGCGGGCGAAAATCGACATCAGACCAAGGACTTCCTCGGTCGAGCGTTTCCAGTTCTCGGTTGAAAAGGCATAGACCGTCAGCCAACGCACCCCAAGGGCGGGACAGGCTTGCACGATTTCGCGCACCCGTTCGGCCCCGCGGCGATGGCCGACCAGACGCGGCCAGCCCCGGTTGGTCGCCCAGCGGCCATTGCCATCCATGATGATGGCGACATGCTCCGCAACGCGGGCGCCCTTCTGGCCGGATGTCTCGCCTGAACCCAACTTGGCATCCTCGCTGCGCCCGGGGCCGCCCGGGCAGAAAAATTTCCGCCGAAAATTTTTGGCGCCCCCCGGGAGGCCCCGGAGGGGGCGCCGGTCGTCAGACCTGCATGATCTCGGCTTGCTTGACTTCAAGCGCCTTGTCCACGGCGGCAATCGCCTTGTCGGTCAATTCCTGCACCTCGTCCTGCCACATCTTCTGGTCGTCTTCCGACATGCCGGCGGATTTGGCCTTCTTGATCTGGTCCATCCCGTCGCGGCGCACGTTGCGGATGGCGACCTTGGCGCTTTCGGCATAGCCGGCGGCGACCTTGACCAGTTGCTTGCGGCGCTCTTCGTTCAATTCGGGGATCGGCAGGCGGATCAGCGGGCCGTCGGTGACCGGGTTGATGCCGATGCCGCTTTCGCGGATGGCCTTTTCCACCTTGGAGATCATGCCCTTGTCCCAGACGTTGATCACCACCATGCGCGGCTCGGGCACGTTGACCGTGCCAAGCTGGTTGATCGGCGTCATCTGGCCATAGGCATCGACCATGATCGGCTCGACGATCGAGGCCGAGGCGCGGCCGGTGCGCAGCGAGGCGAATTCGGTCTTGAGCGCATTCATCGCGCCATCCATGCGGCGCTGGATGGCATCGGTGTCGATTTCGAGATCGTCGTTCGACATGGGATCTTCCTTGCAGTTGCGGCCCGGGGCCTGCGTTTGCCGTTCTATAGGCGAAAGGGACTGACAGGGCTAGCCCGTAGGCCGGGGTTCACCCCGGCTTCGGTTGCAGAGTCGGGGTGAACCCCGACCTACCCTTCGACCCGGGTATAGGTGCCCTGCCCGGCGAGGATGCCACGGAAGCCGCCCGGCTCGTCCAGCGAGAAGACGATGATCGGCAGGTGGTTGTCGCGGGCCAGCGCGATGGCGCTGGCATCCATCACGCCCAGATGCTTTTGCAGCACCTCGTCATAGGTGACATGGGTGTAGCGTTTGGCATCGGGGTGTTTCTTGGGGTCCTTGTCATAGACCCCGTCCACCTTGGTGCCCTTGAAGATCGCCTGGCAGGACATCTCGTTGGCGCGCAGGGTCGCTGCGGTATCGGTGGTGAAATAGGGGTTGCCGGTGCCGGCGGCGAAGATGCAGACCCGCTTCTTTTCAAGGTGGCGGACGGCGCGGCGGCGGATATAGGGTTCGCAGACCTGATCCATCGGGATGGCGCTGATGACCCGGGTGAAGACGCCGATCTGTTCCAGCGCCGATTGCATGGCGAGCGCGTTCATCACCGTCGCCAGCATCCCCATGTAATCGGCGGTCGTCCGCTCCATCCCCTGTGCCGAACCGGCAAGGCCGCGGAAGATGTTGCCGCCGCCGATCACCATGCAGATCTCGACGCCCAGGTCGCGCACCGATTTCACCTCTTCGGCGATGCGCTGCACGGTCGGCGGGTGCAGGCCGTAACCCTGATCGCCCATCAGCGCCTCACCCGAGATCTTCAGCATCACGCGGCTGTATTTGACCCCCGGCCCGGTGGTGGTTATCGACATGGGAACCCCCGCATTTCGGTTTGGAATTTGACTGCGCCGCAAAATGTCGCAAAACGGCGGCGGGATCAACCAGTGTAAAGCGCGGAGCGGGGGCCAGCCCCCGCACCCCCGGGATATTTGAGCCAAGATGAAGTTCAGCGCCATTTTGCCGACCATTTCGCGCGAAGCGCCGGTGTTGATCGCGGGGCCGACGGCCAGCGGCAAATCGGCGCTGGCGATGGAGCTTGCGGCGCGCGACGGGCGACTGATCGTCAATGCCGATGCCTTGCAGGTCTATGGCAACTGGCGGGTGCTGACGGCGCGGCCCTCGGCAGCGGAAGAGGCGGCGCTGCCGCATGCGCTTTATGGTCATGTGGCGCGGGACGGGGACTATTCCGTGGGGGCCTGGCTGCGCGAGGTGGCGGGGCTGCTGGACCGGCCTCTGGTGATCGTCGGCGGCACCGGGCTTTACTTCACGGCGTTGACCGGGGGGTTGGCCGAGGTGCCGGCGGTGCCTGCGGCGGTGCGGGCCGAGGCGGATGCGCTGTTCCGCGACGGCGGGGTCGCGGCGCTGCTGGCGGGGGTGGATGCAGCCACGGCGGCGCGGATCGACCGGCAGAACGGCGCCCGGGTGCAGCGCGCCTGGGAGGTGCTGCGCGCCACGGGGCGCGGGCTTGCCGACTGGCAGGCCGACACACCGCCGCCGCTCTTGCCGCTTGCACAGGTCGAACCTGTGGTGCTGCGCCCGCAGGTTGCATGGCTGGATGCCCGAATCGCCCTGCGCTTTGACCAGATGCTGACCCAGGGGGCGCTGGAGGAAGTGCGGGCCGAATTGCCGCACTGGCAACCCGCACTGCCCTCGGCCAAGGCGATCGGGGCACCGGAGCTGATTGCCCATCTGCACGGCGAAACAACACTTTACGAGGCAAAGCTCGCAGCGGTTCTGGCCAGTCGGCGCTATGCCAAGCGGCAGCGGACGTGGTTCCGGTCGCGTATGGCAGAGTGGCGGGGCGTCGAGCTGCCCTAGCTGTCCACAGGTTTGTCCACAGCTTTCCGCGGGCCGGGCCCACTCTGCCCCCCGGGGGCCGTTTTTTCGCTTGGGTTGCACGGCATTGGTTGATTAAGTGAAAGCAGAGCAGAAACAGGCAGGCGGCAATGACCTCCCTCAACGAACCGACGCAAATGCGACTACTGGCGATTCCACGGCTGGCGGCGGGGGGCCGCTGGCGGGTGGAGGCGATGCGGACCCTTTCCGAACCCTGTTTCCTGTGGTTCACCAAGGGTCAGGGACGGATCACCGTGGCCGGACAGACCCGCGGCTATACCGCCCATAATGCCATCTTCATTCCCGCCGGTGTGATGCACGGCTTCGAGGTGGGGCCGCAGGTGTTCGGCACCGCGATCTTCTTTGGCAAGGGCAGCAGCGTGACCCTGCCCGCCAGCCCGCTGCATCTGCGCATCCGCGAGGTTCATGCCCAGCAAGAGCTGAACGGCACGCTGGACATGATCCAGCGCGAGATGGATGCCGGCACCCCGGCGCATGACCGCGCCACGCAGGCCTATCTTGGCCTGCTCGGGGTCTGGCTTGAGCGGCAGGCGGTCAAGGCGGCAGGCGATCAGGTCAAGCCCGATGCGGCGCGGCGGCTGGTGGCGCGGTTCACCACCCTGATGGAGACCGAATTCCGCAAGGGCGCGGGCGTGGGCGAGATGGCGGCGGCGCTGGGCGTGACGCCGACCCATCTGACGCGCTGCTGCCGGGCGGCCTGCGGGCGGTCGGCCATCGACCTGTTGCAGGACCGGCGCATTTTCGAGGCGCGGCGGCTTCTGGCAGAGACAAGCCTGCCGGTCGGGCGGGTCGGTGAAAGCCTGGGCTTTGCCTCGGCGGCCTATTTCACCCGGGCGTTTCAGCATCTGACCGGCCTGACCCCCAGCGCCTTTCGCCGCGCGCAAGAGCCGGCTGCGGCGATTCGTCCGTCTTAGCGGAGACGCCTTCTTTTTGGGCGGAAATCCCCGACCTGTCGGTGCCCCTTGGTACACCGTGATTTCCAAACGTGACATCTGTGTCGAGAAGAAGAAATCCGTCGCCGCAATGTCGTAAACGGACCATCAAGCAGCGAATCCGGGCGTTGACGCAAGGGCGGAAAAGGTGCCGAATACCGGCGTGGGGATCGGCAGTTCGGTCGCCCTCGCAGAGCCGTTTCTTATGGGGAGAGCGGATGCTGCGGGGGAAAGACGCCGATACAGCCCCGGGTAAACTGCCAACAACAAGGCCAAGCCTGACAGGGAGACTACGAATGACCCGTATCAACGAAGATCGTGCGCTGCACCCGGCAGCCCACATGCTTGCCGAGGAAGTGCGCGCCGGCAAACTGAGCCGCCGCGAATTCCTCGTGCGTTCGACCGCGCTGGGCGTTTCGGCTGCGGCGGCCTATGGCCTTCTGGGCCTTGAGGCTCCGGCCCGTGCCCAGGAAGCCAAGGTTGGCGGCATCGTGCGCTGCGCCATGGAAGTGAAGGCGCAGAAAGACCCGCGCACCGCCGACTGGCCGCAGATTGCCAATATCTACCGCGGCTGGCTGGAATATCTGATCCAGTACAACGCCGACGGCACCTTCGAAGGCCGCCTGCTGGAAAGCTGGGAGGCGAATGCCGACGCGACCGAATACACCCTCAAGGTGCGTCAGGGCGTGAAATGGAACAACGGCGACGCCTTTACCGCCGATGATGTGGTGCGGATGTTCGCCCGCTGGACCGATGGTTCGGTCGAAGGCAATGCCATGGCCTCGCGCTTCCCGGGTCTGGTGGATGAGGCGACCAAGTCGCTGCGCGAAGGCGCCGTCACCAAGGTGGATGAGGCTACCGTCAAGCTGTCGATGACCGCTTCGGACATCGCGGTGGTGCCGAACCTTGCCGACTATCCGGCCGCCGTGGTGCATTCGTCCTATGTCGATGGCGCCGATCCTTCGGCCAACCCGATCGGCACCGGCCCCTATGTGCCGACCGAAGTGATCGTCGGCCAGCGCGTGATCCTTGCGCGGGCGCCGAACCATACCTGGTGGGGCGGCACCGCGCCGCTGGACGAAATCCACTACATCGACTTCGGCACCGACCCTTCGGCCATGCTGTCGCTGGCGGCGGAAGACGGCATCGACGCCAATTATGAAACCACCGGCGACTATATCGAGCAGCTCGACGCCCTTGGCTGGAAGAAGCTTGAGGCGGTCACCGCTTCGACCATCGTGGTGCGGATGAACTCGGCCAACGGCGACCTTTACAAGGAAAAGTCGGTCCGTCAGGCGATCCAGAAGGCGGTCGATCCCAAGGTCGTGCTGGAACTCGGCTACAATGGTCTGGGCACCACCGCCGAAAACCACCACGCCTGCCCGGTTCACCCGGAATATGCCTCGATCCCGGCGCAGGTCATCGACCCGGCCGGGCTGAAGCCCGCGCTTGAGGCCGCCGGTCTGGCTGCCGCCGAGTTCGAGATCATCTCGCTGGATGACGGCTTCGAAGCGGCCACCACCGACGCCGTTGCCGCCCAGTTGCGCGACGCCGGGGCGACGGTGAAGCGCACGGTGATGCCGGGTTCGACCTTCTGGAACGACTGGCAGAAGTATCCCTTCTCCTCGACGACCTGGAACCACCGCCCGCTGGCGGTGCAGAACATGTCGCTGGCCTATACCTCCACCGGGTCGTGGAACGAGACCGGCATGGCCAATGCCGATTTCGACGCCGCCATGACCAAGGCGCTGGCGCTCGACAATGCCGACGCCCGCCGTGAAGTGATGGTCACGCTGGAAACGATCCTGCAGGACGAAGGCTATATCATCCAGCCCTACTGGCGCTCGCTGTTCCGCCACGCCAAGGAAGGCGTGAACCTGGAGATGCACCCGTCGTTCGAGCATCACCATTACAAGTGGTCGGTCGCCTGACCTGACCCGCGGGGCGCCCCAAGCGGGCGCCCCCCTTTCGCTGTTCCCTTTCGGACCGGCCAGCCAATCTGACTTTCCATATCTGGCGAAAGCGAGCCTGCCATGTCCCTTTTCGTCCTGCGTCGGCTCGGGCTGATGCTGCTGATGGCCCTTGTTCTGACCTTTGCGGTGTTCTGCCTGACGAACCTGCAACCCAACCTTGAAAAGCTGGCCCGCAGCGAAGGCTCGGTCCGCATGACCGATGAATCGATCGCCAACTGGATCGTGCAGAACGGTCATGGCGGCTCGATGGTGACGCGCTATGGCCAATGGCTGGGCGTGGTGCCCGGCTGGACCTATACCGACGACAAGGGTGTGACCCGCGGCCGCTGCATCAGTGCCGAAGTGCCCGCCGAGGCCGCCCCGCGCTATTGCGGCATCCTGCAGGGCAATTGGGGCTTTTCCACCTTTGCCAAATCGCCGGTGACCACGGTTCTTGCCCGCTCGCTGGGCCATACCGGCTGGCTGATGCTGGCGGTGATGCTGGTGATGGTGCCGACCTCGCTGCTGCTCGGCGTGCTGTCAGGGATGCGCGAAGGCTCACGCACCGACCGGGTGCTGTCGGCCTTTGCCATCGCCACCACGGCCACGCCGGAATATGTCTCGGGCGTGATTTTCGTGGCACTTTTCGGCTCGGCCACGGCGGGGCTGTCGCCGCTTTTGAACCAATGGGGCTGGATCGAGGGCAAGACCCTGTTCCTTGGCACCGCCACAAGTGCCATGGATGACATCACCTTCTGGAACTTCTCGCTGCCGGTGATGACGATTGCCCTTTACGGCATCGGCTATATCGCCCGCATGACCCGTGCGAGCATGACCGAGGTGATGACCCAGCAATATATCCGCACCGCAAGGCTCAAGGGCGTCAGCTTCCGCAACGTGGTGATGAAACACGCGCTGCGCAACGCGCTGATCGCGCCCTTCACGGTGATCATGCTGCAATTCCCCTGGCTGCTGAACGGCGTGGTCATTGTCGAAACCCTGTTCAACTACAAGGGCTTCGGCTGGACGCTGGTGCAGGCCGCCGGAAACAACGACATCAACATGCTCTTGGCCTGTTCGGTCGTGGCGGTCTTCGTCGTTCTCGTGACACAGCTGATTTCCGACATCGGTTATGTCTTCCTCAATCCCCGCATCCGTCTGAGCTGAGGTCAGAACCATGGAAGAACTCTCTTGGGGCTCCATCTTTCTGCGCGTGATCGGCCAGTTCTGGCCGGTCTGGATCGCACTTGTCGCCCTGTTTCTGGTCTCCTTCCGCTTCAAGCGGCGGCTGGGCCTTTACGGCAAACTGTTTGACAGCCCCGTGGGCATGATGGGCTTTGCGCTGGTTATGTTCTGGGTCTTCACCGCGCTTTTCGCCGATATGATCATCACCCATGACCCTCTGGCGCAACTCTCGGGGCTGAAGAACGCCGTCCCCGGCTCACCCCTGAAACAGCCGGTCGAGGGGGCATACCCGTGGTATCTCTTCGGGGGTGACCATCTCGCCCGCGACGTGTTCAGCCGCATGGTGATGGGTGCCCGCCGGGTGTTGCAGATCGCCCCCGCCGCCACGCTGTTCGCCTTCATGGTCGGCATCTCGCTGGGCCTGCCGGCGGGTTATTTCGGCGGCAAGCTCGACACCGTGCTGTCCTTCATTGCCAACCTCGTGCTGGCCTTCCCGGTGATCCTGCTGTTCTACCTGCTGGTCACCCCGGAAATCGTGCAGACCGGCATCCCGATCTGGTTCGCCGCCGTGCTGTTCCTGTTCCCGATCCTGTTCCTGACGGTGCTGTTCAACAGCCGCTTCTTCACCAACCCGCGGCAGCGCAACCTCTATGTCGGGGCCACGCTGGTGATCGGGCTCTGGGCCTATTCGGGGCTGGCCTTCAACCTTGATCCCACCGGGGTCTGGTCGATGGACCCGAACCTGCTGAACGTCTTCGTCTCGGTGGTCTTCGTGAACTCGCCCGGGGTGTTCCGCATCGTGCGCGGCATGGTGATGGACATCAAGGCGCGCGACTATGTGGCGGCGGGCCAGACCCGCGGCGAAGGACCTTGGTATATCATGCTGTGGGAAATCCTGCCCAATGCCCGGGGGCCGCTGATCGTCGATTTCTGCCTGCGGATCGGATACACCACCATCCTGCTCGGCACGCTGGGCTTCTTCGGCCTCGGCGTTTCGCCCGAAAGCCCGGACTGGGGTTCGACCATCGACGATGGCCGCCGCCTTCTGAACATCTTCCCCCACCCTGCCCTCGTGCCCGCTCTGGCGCTGATGAGCCTTGTTCTCGGCCTGAACCTCTTGGCCGACGGCTTGCGCGAAGAAAGCCTGAGGGACTGATGCGCCGCCCTGCCCCCATCCTCTCTCTCTAAATATCCCGGGGGTCCGGGGGCTGGCCCCCGGTCCCGCAATTTCACCCCGCGCGAGGCCCGAAATGTCCGACTGGGATCCCAGCAAACCGATCCTCGAAATCGAGAATCTCTCGATCTCCTTCTTCACCCGCCTTCGTGAAATCCCCGCCGTGATGGATTTCTCCTGCAGCGTCATGGCCGGCGAGGCGATGGGCCTTGTCGGCGAGTCGGGCTGCGGCAAATCCACCGTGGCGCTGGCCGTCATGCGCGACCTTGGCAAGAACGGCCGCATCACCGGTGGGCGCATTCTGTTCAAGGGCCGTGACCTGACGACGATGGATGATGAGGAACTGCGCCAGATCCGCGGCTCCGAAATCGCCATGATCTATCAGGAACCGATGGCCTCGCTGAACCCGGCCATGAAGATCGGTGCGCAACTGGCCGAAGTGCCGATGATCCATCAGGGCATGTCGAAAGCCGATGCCTGGGCGCTCGCCCGGCAGATCGTCGCCGATGTCCGCTTGCCCGACCCCGACCGCATCATCAACGCCTATCCGCACCAGCTTTCGGGCGGCCAGCAGCAGCGCATCGTCATCGCCATGGCGCTGATGTCGAAACCCGCCCTTCTGATCCTTGATGAACCCACCACCGCGCTGGATGTGACGGTCGAGGCGGGCATCGTCGATCTGGTCAAGGCGCTGGGCGAAAAATACGGCACCTCGATGCTGTTCATCTCGCACAACCTCGGCCTGATCATGGATGTCTGCGACCGGCTCTGCGTGATGTATTCCGGCGAGGCGGTGGAGACCGGCAATGTGCATCAGGTCTTTGACGAAATGCGCCACCCCTATACGCAGGCGCTGTTCCGCTCCATCCCGCTGCCCGGCGCCGACAAGAATGCACGGCCGCTGATCTCGATCCCCGGCAACTTTCCCCTGCCGCATGAACGGCCCAAGGGCTGCAACTTTGGCCCGCGCTGCGACTATTTCACCGAAGGCCGCTGCAATGCCGCCGAGGTGGAGATGCGCGAAATCCCCGGCGGCGACCGCCATGCCAGCCGCTGTGTGAAATGGGAAGAAATCGACTGGACCGCCCCGCCCGCCGCCCGGATCGCCAAGGAAAAGACCCCGGTGGGCAAGGTCGTCCTCAAGATGGAAGACCTCAAGAAATACTATTCCGTCTCGGGCGGTGCCTTTGGCGGCGGCGCCAAGAAGGTGGTCAAGGCCAACGAGACCCTGAGCTTCGAGGCGCGCGAGGGCGAGACGCTGGCCATCGTCGGCGAATCCGGCTGCGGCAAATCCACCTTTGCCAAGGTGCTGATGGGGCTGGAAACCGCCACCTCCGGCTCGATCCTGCTGTTTGATGAAAATGTGCAGTCCACCCCGATCCAGCAGCGCAACACCGACACGGTGTCTTCGGTGCAGATGGTGTTCCAGAACCCCTTCGACACGCTGAACCCGTCAATGTCGGTGGGCCGTCAGATCATCCGGGCGCTGGAGATCTTCCGCTTCGGCGCCTCCGATCAGGAGCGGCAGGACCGGATGCTGGAACTGCTCGATCTGGTGAAGCTGCCCCGCGCCTTTGCCGACCGGATGCCGCGCCAGTTATCAGGCGGGCAGAAACAGCGCGTCGGCATCGCCCGCGCCTTTGCCGGTGGGGCCAAGGTGGTGGTGGCGGATGAACCCGTCTCGGCGCTGGACGTGTCGGTGCAGGCGGCGGTGACCGACCTTCTGATGGATATTCAGCGCGAGAACCGCACAACCCTGCTGTTCATCAGCCACGATCTGTCGATCGTGCGCTACCTGTCTGACCGGGTGATGGTGATGTATCTTGGCCATGTGGTCGAGATGGGCACCACCGATCAGGTCTTCAGCCCGCCCTATCACCCCTATACCGAGGCGCTTCTGTCGGCGGTGCCGATTGCCGACACCCATGTCACCCGCAAGCGGATCGTGCTGGAGGGGGATATTCCTTCGGCGATGAACCCGCCGCCCGGCTGTCCGTTCCAGACCCGCTGCCGTTGGAAATCGCAGGTTCCGGGCGGGCTCTGCGAGCGGGAAATGCCGCCGGTCCAGATGCTGGAGGGGGGCCATCAGATCAAGTGCCACCTCTCGTCCGAAGTGCTGGCCACGATGGAGCCTGTCATCAAGATCGCCGCAGAATAGCAATGCGTCGCGGCATCTGGATTGCGGCGGGGCTGGCCCTTGCGGCGGGCGGCCTATGGTTTGCCTTGCCCCCGTCCGAAGCCAGCTTTCGCCTGCCCGTCGCGGGCAAGGGTGATGTCAGCTATGCGTGCAGCCTGACCTCGACCCGCGATGAGGCCGAGGGTCGCGCCAAGGCGGCCCATGCCGCCTTTCTCGCCGGTCTTCAGCCGCTGGCCGAAGCGGCTGCGGCACAGGTGCAGGCGGCCATGGACAAAGCCAACAGCACGGGCGACCTTTCGGGCCTGACCGATTACAAGGCGGATTACCTGACTGCCGTCAAAGCCCTGCGCGCCGATATCGAGACGCGTTTTGGTTGCCGGGTGAACACGGAATTGCAAGCCCCGTCTGGCTGAGGGCGCGGCACAAAATTCTTCGAAGAATTTTGCAAATTCGTTGGAACGAATTTGGCGCCCCCGGCCCGGAGCCTTCAAAGGCTCCGGGCCGATTTCTTCAAAGAAATCGGGCGCTCGTCAATGCGCCGCGGATTTCCCCGTCACCCGCGCCAGCAGCGGCCCGATCACCCGGGTTGCCACCGGGATCAGCAGCATTCCCATCGCGAGGCCAAACAGCCCGTCCATCCCGGCCTTGGCCAGCCATTCGACGATGCCGGTCAGCCCCTCGGGCACGGCATGGCCAATCGCTGCGGCCCAGTCGTGGATGTGATGGCCCAGCCAGCCAAAGCCATTTTCTTCCAGCCCGTGGATCACAATGGACCCGCCAACCCAGAGCATGGCCGCCGTCCCCACCGTGGAGAGAAACGCCATCACCTTCGGCATGGCCAGAACCAGCCCCCGCCCCAGCGCCCGCGTGGCCGCGAGCCGGGCCTTGGCCGCCAGATGCAACCCGATATCGTCCATCTTCACGATCAGCGCGACAGACCCGTAAACCCCCACCGTGATCACGATGCCGACAATGGCCAGCGTCACCGCCTCCATCCAGAAATTGCTTTCTGGAATGGCGGCAAGGGCGATGGTCATGATCTCGGCCGACAGGATGAAATCGGTCTTGATGGCACCGGCCACCTTTTCCTCTTCCAGATGGCCCGGCTCCTTGGTGTCGAAATCTTCCTCCACCTCGGCATCGCCATGGGGAAAGAGGATGTGGAACACCTTCTCGGCGCCCTCAAAGCACAGATAGCCCCCCCCAAGCGCCAGCAGCGGCGTGATGGCCCAGGGCGCGAAATTCGACAAGAGCAACGCGGCGGGCAGCAGCAGCACCAGCTTGTTCTTCAGCGATCCCAGCGCGATCTTGCGAATGATCGGCAGTTCGCGCTTTGCCTCAAACCCATGCACATACTTCGGCGTCACCGCCGCATCGTCGATCACCACCCCGGCGGCCTTGGCCCCCGCTTTGGCCGCCGCCCCGGCGATATCATCCACCGAGGCCGCCGCCACCTTGGCAATCGCCGCCACATCATCCAGCAGGGCCAGAAGTCCGCTCATCATCCACCTCGCAAAACCTGCGCCCAAGATAGGGGCAAGCCTGCGGCAAGGCCAAGCGCGATGTTAGCGCAAACCTGCCGTGTTCGCGCTAACACTATGAAAATAAGGGAAATTCGCTCTTTGCCTGTGCAGCATTCCGGGTTAAGACCCGCTTGGATCAGGACGGAGGCCATCGGCAATGACCATCACCATCGGGATCAACGGTTTCGGCCGCATCGGGCGCTGCACGCTGGCGCATATCGCGGAATCGAACCGCAACGATGTGCAGGTCGTCGCCATCAACGCCACCGGGCCGATCGAAACCAACGCGCACCTGCTCAAATATGATTCGGTGCATGGCCGGTTCCCGGGCGTGGTGCGGGTGCAGGACAATGTGCTGGACCTTGGCCGCGGCCCGATCCGCGTGATGTCCACCTACAATCCCGAAGAGCTGGATTGGGAAGGCATTGACGTCGTGCTGGAATGCACCGGCAAATTCAACGACCGCGACAAGGCCGCCGTCCACCTTGGCCGTGGCGCCAAACGGGTTCTGGTTTCGGCACCGGCCAAGCGGGCCGACAAGACCGTGGTTTACGGTGTGAACCACCGGCAACTGGGGCTGGAGCATCTGGTCGTCTCGAACGCCTCCTGCACCACCAACTGCCTTGCCCCGCTGGCCAAGGTGCTGAACGACGCCATCGGCATCGAATCGGGCATCATGACCACGATCCACAGCTATACCGGCGACCAGCCGACGCTGGACCGCCGCCACAAGGATCTGTATCGCGCCCGCGCCGCCGCCATGGCGATGATCCCCACCTCGACCGGCGCCGGCAAGGCGATTGGCGAAGTGCTGCCGGAACTGGCGGGCAAGCTGGACGGTTCGGCCATCCGTGTGCCCACGCCGAATGTTTCGGCGGTGGATCTGACCTTTGTCGCGGGCAAGGATGTGACCGTCCATGACGTGAACGAAATCGTGCGCGAGGCGGCTGCCGGCTATATGGGCATGGTTCTCGCCTATGACCCCGAGCCCAAAGTCTCGATCGACTTCAATCACACGCCGCATTCGTCTATCTTCGCCCCGGATCAGACCAAGGTCGTCGGCGGCCGCACCGTCCGCGTTCTGGCCTGGTATGACAATGAGTGGGGCTTCTCCTGCCGCATGGCCGATGTGGCGGGCGTGATGGGGCGGCTCCTCCAGTAACCGGAGGGGTCTTGACCGACCGCATCGCTTTCGTCCTTGCCGCGCTGATCGTGGCCCTCATCCTTGGCGATATCGCCCTGAACGGCAGCGCGGGACTTGTCTTCGCGCTGCGGAAATTTGCCGACTTCGTGGAATATCTGTCCTTCTGGCGCTGACAGGTGCAGTCTGTCGTTGATCGTCACGCTTTTTTCGTGATGTTAGCGCTAGCATCATCGCGCGCGAGTCGCGCCGAAGACAGGAGGGTTTCATGGCCGTCAAAGTTGCCATCAACGGATTTGGCCGGATTGGCCGCAATGTGCTGCGGGCGATCATCGAATCGGGCCGCACCGATATTGAAGTCATTGCCATCAACGATCTGGGGCCGGTGGAAACCAATGCCCATCTGTTGCGCTTTGATTCGGTGCATGGCCGTTTCCCCGCCACGGTGACCACCGGGCCGGACTGGATTGACGTTGGCCGCGGCCCGATCCGGGTGACGGCGTTGAAGAACCCCGCCGATCTGCCGTGGTCGGATGTCGATATCGTCATGGAATGCACCGGCATCTTCACCTCCAAGGAAAAATGCGCGGCGCATCTGGAGAACGGCTCGAAGCGGGTGCTGATCTCGGCCCCCGGCGAAGGCGCGGACAAGACCATTGTTTACGGCGTGAACCATGGCACCCTGACCCGCGACGATATCGTGGTGTCGAATGCCTCCTGCACCACCAACTGCCTGTCGCCCTTTGCCAAGGTGCTGAACGATGCCATCGGCATCGAAAAAGGCATGATGACCACGATCCACAGCTATACCGGCGACCAGCCGACGCTGGACACGATGCACAAGGATCTTTACCGCGCCCGTGCCGCGGCGCTGTCGATGATTCCGACCTCGACCGGCGCCGCCAAGGCCGTGGGTCTGGTGCTGCCCGAGCTGAAGGGCAAGCTGGACGGTTTCGCCATCCGCGTACCGACGCCGAATGTCTCGGTCGTGGACCTGAAGTTCATCGCCAAGCGCCCGACCACGGTGGAAGAGGTGAATGCCGCGATCAAGGCCGCCGCCGAATCCGGGCCGCTGAAGGGCATTCTGGGCTATACCGAGTTCAAGAATGTCTCGTCCGACTTCAACCACGACCCGCATTCCAGCGTCTTCCACATGGATCAGACCAAGGTGATGGACGGAACCTTTGTCTCGGTGCTGTCGTGGTATGACAACGAATGGGGCTTCTCGAACCGGATGGCCGATACCGCCGTGGCGATGGGCAAGCTGATCTGAACCGCGCCTTCGGGCCGGGCAAACGGGCGCCGCAGGGCGCCCGTTTTTGCATGACCTATGCGATAGACGCATGGCGTCGGGGCGAGATCGGCCATTGTTAGCGCCATCATGTTTCCCATATTCTGCATATGCGAAGGGGACAAGCCATCCGGGCCTCCCGCTCGCCGATGAAAGGAAACGCTATGAAATCCCTGTTTGCCCAGATCCGTGAAGAAGCCGAAAAGCGCGCCCTCTACCGTCGCACCCGCGACGAGATCGCTGCGATGCCGCGCCACATCGCGCTTGACCTCGGCATCTTCCCCGAGGACGCCGCCCTGATGGCGCGCAAGGCCGTCTGGGGCTGAGGCCCAAAGACTGTGCGACGACACGGGGGCCAGTTGGCCCCCTTTTCATTTCCGGGCGCCGAAGAATTTTCGTCCGAAAATTCTTCTGTCAGCCGACAATCTTCATGCCAGCCGAAAATCGCCGCGCATTGGCCTGATAGCCGGTCGCAGAGGCGATCAGCCGCGCCTTCGCCGTGTCATCCAGCGCACGCACCACCTTGCCCGGCGCGCCCATCACCAGCGAACCCGGTGGGATCGTCTTGCCCTCGGTCACCAGCGCAGCGGCCCCCACCAGCGAGCCGGCGCCGATCACCGCATGGTTCAGCACCGTCGCCCCCATGCCGATCAGACTGCCCTCTTCGATGGTGCAGCCGTGCAGCATCGCCTTGTGGCCGATGGTGCAATTCGCCCCGATGGTCAGCGGCGCCCCGATATCGGTGTGCAGCACGCAGTTTTCCTGCACGTTCGAACCGGCGCCGATGCGGATTTCCTCATTGTCGCCGCGGATCACCACGCCGAACCAGATGTTCGCCCCCGCCTCGACCACCACGCGCCCGATCAGAACGGCGGTGGGGGCGATCCAGGCCGTGGGGTGGATTTGCGGCGTGATGCCGTCCAGTTCACAGATCATCTGGCGTCAAACTCCCGGTTCAGGTTGCGCACGAAATCGGCCAGCGCGGGCTGACGGTCGCGCCGCAGCCGCTCGGCCTGCAGGATGGTGACCAGTTCGGCAAAGGCGCTGTCGATGTCGCGGTTCACGATCACATAATCATATTCGGCCCAATGGCTGATCTCGGCCTGCGATTTCGCCATGCGCCCGGCGATCACCTCATCGCTGTCCTGCGCCCGGCTGCGCAGGCGGCGCTCCAGTTCGGCAATCGAGGGCGGCAGCACGAAGACCGACACCACATCGTCGCGCATATGCTGCTTGATCTGCTGCCCGCCCTGCCAGTCGATGTCGAACAACGTATCGCGCCCGGCCTTCATCGCCGCCTCGACCGGGCCGCGGGGGCTGCCGTAATAATTGCCAAAGACCTCGGCATGTTCCAGCATCTGGCCGGTTTTCACCATGTCCTCAAAAGCTTCGCGGCTTTTGAAGTAATATTCCCGCCCGTCTTCCTCGCCCGGGCGCGGGCTGCGGGTGGTGGCCGAAACCGAAAAGCGCAAGGTGGCATCCCATCCCATCAGCCGCCGGGCCAGCGTCGATTTGCCCGCGCCGGACGGCGAGGAAAGGATAAGAAGAAGCCCGCGGCGGGTCTGATCTTGGGCCATGGTCATTCCACGTTCTGAACCTGTTCGCGCATCTGATCTATGACCGTTTTCAGGTCAAGCCCGATCCGGGTCAGCGCCAGCGACTGCGCCTTGGAACAGAGCGTGTTGGCCTCGCGCATGAATTCCTGCATCAGGAAATCGAACTTGCGGCCCACCGGGCCCGCTTCGGCCAGAAGGGCGCGGGCGGCGCTGACATGGGCGGCCAGCCGGTCCAACTCTTCCTGCACGTCATTCTTGACCGCGATCAGCGCCAGTTCCTGCGCAACACGCGCCTCGTCCACGCCGTCGGCATGGGCCAGCACGCGCGCAAGCGCCTCGCGCAGCGTGGCCGAGGCAGTCTCGCGGCGGGCGGCGGCTTCGGTGGCGGCCTGTGCGGTCAGGTCGGCGATCTGGTCAAGCTGGCCCGCGATCACCGCGTTCAGGGCGGCGCCCTCGGTCGCGCGCATTGCGGCGAAATCGGCCAGAAGCGGCGGCAGATCGGCAAGGATCGCGGCGCGCAGCGGGGCGGTGTCGGTCTCGGTCGCGGCGCTGTCCAGCACGCCGCGCACCGCCAGCACATCCGCCGCCGTCGCCTGCGCCAGCGTCACCCCCGCCGACATCGCCGCCGCCTCGACCTCGGCCAGCGCCGCCAGAACCGAAGCCAGCGTCGGCACGTTCACCCGCAGCCCTTCGGCGCCCTCACCCGCGCCATCGCGCGCCACCTTCAGCGTCAGGCTGACATTGCCACGCTGCAGGGCACGGCCCAGTTCGCCGCGCAGCGCCAGTTCCAGCCCGTCGATCCAGTCCGGCACCCGCAGCCGCAGGTCCAGCCCCTTGCCGTTCACGCTGCGGATGTCCCAGGCCCAGGAATGGCCCGCCCCCTGCCCCTTGCGGGCGGCAAATCCGGTCATCGAGATGGTCATGGGTGATCCCCCGGGATGTTTACCATTTGTGAAGATTCTCCGCCAAATCGGCGGCATCGGGTGTAGCCTTAAGAAGTTGGTAACAGGTGTTGCGGCAGAGTTAACCAGTCTTCGGCCCTCCCGCATCCCGGGGACCGTCCGCGGCGCCCGGCAAACAGAAGGAGGACGCAATGGACCTGACATTCCTTGGCTCGGAGCGCAAGTCGATGCCCCCGTCCTTTCCCCATCTGGCCCAGACCCGCGCCTATTGGGAGGCGCTGCGCCGCGACGGTCGCCTGCCCCGCCGCGAAGAGATCGACCCGCGCGGTCTTTCGGGCGCGCTGGAAGAGGTGTTCCTGATCGAGCGGATCGCGCCGGGGATGGCGCGGTTCCGGCTGGCGGGAATGCACTTCCTGGACCTGATGGGCATGGAGGTGCGGGGAATGCCGCTGTCCGCGCTCTTCGAACCGGCCGCGCGACGCCGGCTGTCCGACGCGTTGGAAGCGGTGTTCACCGTGCCTTCGGTGCTGGAGCTTTGGCTTGAGGCCGAGCGGGGCATCGGCAAGCCGCCGCTGACCGGGCGGCTGATCCTGCTGCCGGTGACCGGATCGCGGGATGAGCCGTCGCTGGCGCTGGGCTGTCTGCAAAGCCAAGGCAACATCGGACGCGGGCCGCGCCGCTTTGCCATCGCCGGGCTGGTGCGTGAGGCGCTGATGGTCGCGGGGGCCGCCCCGGCTGCCCGGCCCGAACCGCAGCTTGCCGAACCCGCTGCCCCCTACCTGCCGCCACCGCCCCGGCAGATGCCGCATCTGCGGCTGGTCCATTCGCGCGATTGACCGGCGGGACCGAAAATTCTTCGGCGAAGAATTTTCTTTCCCCGGCGTTGCAAAGGAAAAGGGCGGCCCAAGGGCCGCCCTTTTCCTGTCCGGGCCGCTTACAAGGCGACGCGGCGAGCCTCTTCGCGCTGCGATTGCAGCTCTTCGGCCACCAGAAACGCCAGTTCCAGCGACTGGCTGGCATTCAGCCGCGGGTCGCAGGCCGTGTGGTAACGGTCGGCAAGGTTTTCGTCCGATACCGCCCGCAGGCCGCCGGTGCATTCGGTCACATCCTGCCCGGTCATCTCGAAATGCACGCCGCCGGGGATGGTGCCTTCGGCCTTGTGGATGGCGAAGAACTCACGCACTTCGCGCAGCACCGCTTCAAACGGACGGGTCTTGTAGCCGGAGGCCGCCTTGATCGTGTTGCCGTGCATCGGGTCGCAGGACCAGACGACATTGGCGCCCTCCTCCTGCACCGCCTTGATCAGTCGCGGCAGGTTGTCGCCGACCTTGCCCGCACCGAAGCGGGCGATCAGGGTCAGGCGGCCCGCCTCATTGGCCGGGTTCAGCTTGGCCATCAACTGCTTGAGGTCGTCCACCGTCGTCGTCGGTCCGCATTTCAGCCCGATCGGGTTCAGTACGCCACGGCAGAATTCGACATGGGCGCCGTCCACCTGACGGGTGCGGTCGCCGATCCAAATCATATGACCGGAGCCTGCCACATTCTGGCCGGTGATCGAATCGACCCGGGCAAGCGCCTCTTCATACTCCAGAAGCAGCGCCTCGTGGCTGGTGTAGAATTCGACCTGGGACAGGCTGTGCGCGGTGTCGGAATTGATCCCGGCGGCGTTCATGAAGTCCAGCGCGTCGGAAATCCGGTTGGAAATCTCGCGGTAGCGCTCGGCCTTGTCATGCTCGGCAAAGCCCAGCGTCCAGGCGTGGACCCGGTGGATATCGGCAAAGCCGCCGGTCGAGAAGGCGCGCAGCAGGTTGAGCGATGCCGCAGCCTGCGTATAGGCTTGCAGCATCCGCTGCGGATCGGGAATGCGGGCTTCGGTCGTGGCCTCGAACCCGTTGATGATGTCACCACGGTAGCTGGGATATTCCACGCCGCCGATCATCTCGGTGGGCGCGCTGCGTGGCTTGGCGAATTGCCCGGCCATCCGGCCAACCTTGATCACCGGCACCTTGGCGCCATAGGTCAACACCACCGCCATCTGCAGCATCACCCGGAAGGTGTCGCGGATGTTGTCGGCGCTGAACTCGGCAAAGCTCTCGGCGCAGTCGCCGCCCTGCAGAAGAAATGCCTTGCCCTCGCCCGCCAGCGCGAGGTGTTTTTTCAGCTTGCGCGCCTCGCCGGCAAAGACCAGCGGCGGATACTTGGCCAGTTGCGCCTCGACGGCGCCCAAAGCGGCGGTATCGGGATAGTCGGGCATCTGCACCCGCGGTTTCGCGCGCCAGTCCGACTTCGTCCAACCCTTGGTCATGGGTTCCTCCCCTGCGTTAGCGGTATCGCAGGGCGATATACGGAAACGGTGTCGGAAAGCAAAGGGCGAAAGGACGCATTTTGCCGCTTGCGCCCCTTGCGGAGGGGAATTTTTCCTGTTTCCATCCGCCAAATCCGACACAATCAGGTCGCAAGATGTCCAGCCCCTCGCCCAAGGCCATTCAAACGGCCAAGGCCGCCACCTCCCGCCGCTTTGTCTTCCTGCTCTTGGACCGCTTTACCATGCTGTCCTTTGCCGGCGCGGTCGAGCCGTTGCGCATCGCAAACCGGGTCGCCGGCAAGGATGTCTACCGCTGGGTGCTGGCCGGTGAGGGCGGCACGGGCGGGTATGTCACCTGTTCCAACGGCGCCTCGTTCAAGCTGGACATCGGGCTGGAAGAGATCGAGCGCGACGACACCGTGCTGGTCTGCGGCGGCATCGACGTGCAGAAATCCACCACCCGGGGTGTGCTGAACTGGCTGCGGCGCGAGGCGCGGCGCGGGGTCACCATCGGCGGGCTTTGCACGGGCGCCTATGCCGTGGCCAAGGCCGGGCTTCTCGACGGCAAGAAGGCCACGATTCACTGGGAAAATCAGGACGGCTTTCTGGAGGAATTCGAGAAGGTCAAGCTGACGAAATCGGTTTTCGTGATGGACGGCAACCGCTGGTCCAGCGCGGGGGGCACCTCGTCTTTGGACCTGATGCTCAAGGTGATTGCCGCCGATCAGGGCGAGGATACCGCCAACACCGTCGCCGACCAGTTGATCTATTCTTCGATCCGCACCGATCAGGACACCCAGCGCCTGTCGATCCCGACCCGGATCGGAGTGCGGCATCCGAAGTTGAGCCAAGTCATCCAGATGATGGAGGGCAACATCGAAGATCCGATGTCGCCCGCCGATCTGGCTGAAGAGGTGGGCATGTCCACCCGGCAGCTTGAACGGCTGTTCCGCCGCTATCTGAACCGCAGCCCCAAGCGCTATTACATGGAACTGCGGCTGCAAAAGGCGCGCAACCTGTTGATGCAGACCGATATGAGCGTGATCAACGTCGCCTTGGCCTGCGGCTTTGCCAGCCCGTCGCATTTCTCGAAATGCTACCGCAGCCATTACAACACCACGCCCTACCGCGAGCGGGGCACCCAAGGGGTGCCCGGCCCGGGTATCGGGGTGCGGCTGTCGATCTGATCTTTCGGGCCAGCCTTCTCAGGCAAGTTTGTCGGCGCCGAAGCGGTTCGGCCCGGTGGTGCCCTTGGTTGCGAACCACACGATCAGCACGATGGCCCCGATCAGCGGCACCAGCGCAATCAAGAGCCACCAGCCCGATTTGTCCAGATCGTGCAGGCGACGAATGCCCAGACCGATGCCGGGCAGCAGATTGACCAGCGACCAGACAATCCCGATCGGTCCGGCGTTATACGAATACCCCATCTCGCCGCCCCCCATATGGCCCGAACCGCCGCCCTCAAGCACGGCGATGAGGATCGAAACAACGATCTGGAACAGCATGAACCACCAATACTCGGATCGGATCGCCCGGCCCGAGAAGGTGATGTAGTTGCGATAGGCGGATTTAACTGCGTCAACTGCGGTCATCTTGTGTCCCTCGTTTTTGTGCAGTGCCCCAAACCTACGCCTGACCCGCCCCCCTGTCTACACTGGCCTGTCCGGCAGGGTTTGCCGTTGAGGACCGATGACCCCGGCGGTTGCCGATCTGGCTTGCCTGCCGGCGGCCCGGTGCTAGGCTGGCCAAAAGGGGCGGTCATGGGTCGGATTGTTGCACTTCTGTTGCTGATGCTGGCCGGCCCTGCCGCAGCCGAGCGTTGGGCGCTGGTCGTCGGCAATGATGCTTATGAAAGCCTGCCCGGCCTGCAAAAGGCCCGCAACGATGCGCAGGCGGTGTCGGCGGCACTGACGGCGCAGGGCTTTCAGGTAACCTTGCTGACCGATGCCGGACGGCGTGACATGACACGGGCCGTCTCAGACATGGCAGCGCGGATTGCCCCGGGGGATGAGGCGCTGTTCTATTTCGCGGGCCACGGCGTCGAGATTGCTGGCCGCAATTACCTGCTGCCCGCCGATGCCCCCGCCGCAAAACCGGGGGATGAGGCGTTCCTGACCGCCGAAAGCCTTGCCGCCGATGATGTGCTGGCCACGCTGCAAGGGCGGGGTGCCGCGATTTCGGTGATGATTCTGGATGCCTGCCGCGACAATCCCTTTCCTGCAGAGGGCACCCGTTCGGCGGGGTCGGCGCGCGGGCTGGCGCCGATTGCGGCACCCGAGGGGGCTTTCATCCTGTTTTCGGCAGGTGCGGGGCAAACTGCGCTGGATGGGCTGGGGGCGGGCGACAGCAACCCCAATTCGGTCTTTACCCGGGCGCTGCTGCCCTTGCTGGCGCGGCCTGACCTGACGCTGCCCGAGGTGGCGCGGCTGTTGCGTGGCGAGGTCGAGGCGACGGCTTCGGCCATCGGCCACAAACAGCGCCCGGCCTATTATGACGAACTGACAGGGGATTACGCGCTGGCGATCACCGCTACCCGCAGTGCGGCGCCGCTGGATGATGCGGTCGTGGCGCCCAAGGGCAACCCCGCCTGTGCGGCGGCGGCAGCCGATTGGGGGCCGGTCTCGTCGCTGGGCAACGCCGCGGCGCTGCGGGCCTTTGCGGAAACCCATGCCGCCTGCGCGCCGCTGCAACATGCCGCCCTTGCCGAGGCGGAGCGACTTGAAGGCGCGGCCCCCGCCGCCCCCGCGGCACAGCAACAGCAATTGTCGCTGGTGCCCAAGGTGCCGCTCTGGGCGGTCAAGCGCGGCGTGTCGGACGGCTATGTCAATGCCCGCTCCGGCCCCGGCACCATGCACACCATCCTGTTCCGCATCCCGGCGGGCACCGGCGGCTTGCAGGTGGCCGAGTGCCGCCCGCCCGATCCGGGCGGCGGCAAATACGACTGGTGTCTGGTGCAGATCGACGGGCAACAGGGCTGGGTTTCATCCAACGGCATCGCGCGGGAATGAGGGCTGCGGTTCTGTCTCTGTTGCTGGCCTCTCCGGCGGCGGCCCTGCCCGAGGGCTGGAGCAGGCTGTCCGACCTTGCCCCCGGCATCGCGCAGGACATCCGCTATGCCCGCGCCTTCAACTTCACCGGCGCGCCGCTGCCGGGCTATGAGGTCGCCGAATGCCTGCTGCTGACCCCGGTGGCAGAGGCGCTGGTGCGGGTTCAGGCGCGGCTGGCGGCAGAGGGGCTGGGCCTGATCGTCTGGGATTGCTACCGGCCCACCTCTGCGGTTGACCGTTTTGCCGAATGGGCAGAGGGCGGGCAAGGCCCCGACCTGTCGGCGGCCTTTCACCCCGGCCTGCCCCGCAACACCCTGATCCCGCAGGGTTATATCGCCCGGCGCTCGGGCCATTCGCTGGGCATCGCGGTGGATCTGGGCCTGATCCCTGCGGGTTCCGCCCCTCCCCCGCCGCAGGCCCGCCCCGGATTGCGCTGCGATGGCCCGCTTGCGAGCCGCCCGGCGGAAAGCCCGCTGGACATGGGCACCAGCTTTGACTGTTTCTCGCCGCTTTCGGCCCTTGGCGCCGATGTCGGCGCCGAAGCCAGCGCCAACCGCGCCACCCTGACCCGCGCCATGGAGGCAGAGGGTTTTGCCGGCTATCAGGCAGAATGGTGGCACTTCCGGCATATCGCCACGCCTGCCGCCCCGCCGCAGGATTTCCCGGTGCGCTAATGCCCTTCCGGCGCCATCCGATACAGCGTGCCATCCTCGACCGAGAGGAACCAGATCGCGCCGTCCGGCGCCTCGATCACATCGCGCACCCGGCCGGTTTCCGGCGCCACGATGCGTTCCTCGGCATAGCCGGTCGGGGCGGGGATGTCCGGGTCCAGCCGCGAAATGAAATCGCTTTTCAGCGAGCCGGTGAAGATATCCCCCGCCCAGTCCGGCACCAGACGCCCGGAATAGACCATCAGCCCCGAAGGCGCGATCGAGGGCACCCAGTAATGCAGCGGCTGCTCCATGCCCTCTTTGGAGCCGCCCTCGCCAATCGGGCCGCCGCCATATTGCTCGCCCCAGGTGATCACCGGCCAGCCATAGTTGCGGCCCGCTTCCACCCGGTTCAGCTCATCGCCGCCCTGCGGCCCATGTTCGACCAGCAAAAGGGTGCCATCGGGCGCCAGCGCCGCCCCCTGCGGATTACGGTGGCCCAGCGAGAATACCCCCGGCAGGGCGCCCGGCAACTCAGTGGCCGGGCTGCCATCGGGCCGGACATGGATCACCTTGCCCTCGGCCCGGTTCAGGTATTGCGCCTGCATTCCGCCGGGTCCGGTCCCCCGCTCACCAAAACCGGCGAAGATCGTGCCATCAGGCGCCTCGACCAGACGCAGACCGAAGTGGCGGCTGCCCGGCATCGGCCCGCCCGAAAAGACCTGCCTGAACCCTTCCAGCCGGGTGCCGTCCGGGGACAAGTGCCCAAAACCAAAGGCCGATTCCGCCCCGATCCCAAGTGAGGCCGCATAGCCCAGCCAGATCACGCGGCTGCTGGCAAAGTCGCGCGGCACCATGACATCGAGCAGCCCGCCCTGCCCGCCGACAAAGACCGCAGGCAGGCCGGACACCGGCTGCCGCGCCGCACCCGTGATCAGCCACAGCCGCGCGGCATCACGCTCGGTCACCAGAAACCGGCCATCAGGCAGGACATCCACCGCCCAAGGCTCTTCCAGCCCGGTCAGCAGCGGCGTGATCTGCATCGGCCCGGCCGAGGTTTCGACCACGGTCGCGGCAAGCGGGCCCGGCAAAAGGCCAAGAACGGTAACAAGGGCAAAGCGCATCGGCTCCTCCGCTTTGGCAATGGCGCAATTGTGCCGACGGATGGCCGCATCGTCCAGCATGGCCCGCCCCAAAGGTGACGCCAGGGAAGGCGCCGCCGCCTTCCGCAACCCGTTTTCCGGCCCCTGCCACACCCTTTCCTTTTGTTTCGGGCCGCACTAGGCTCTCGCGCAGGATCACGATCCAAACAGGGAGACTACCAATGAAAAAAATGCTCATGGCCTCGGCAGCCACGCTGGCGATGGTCGGTGCTGCTTCGGCTGAAGACGTCAAGCTCGGCATCCTGATCGGCTTCACCGGCCCGATTGAATCTCTGACCGGCCACATGGCCGCTGCTGCGGAAAATGCGATGGCCGAGGTGAATGCCTCGGGCAAGGCGCCGAATGGCTGGAATTTCGTTTCCGTGCGCGGCGACTCGACCTGCGCCGATTCGGCTGCGGCGACCGCCGCCGCGGAACGCCTGATCACCGCCGAAGGGGTCAAGGGCATCATCGGCGGCGACTGCTCGGGCGTGACCCGTGCCGTGCTGACCAACGTTGCCATGCCCAACGGCATCGTGATGGTGTCGCCCTCGGCCACCTCGCCCGCACTGTCGGCCGACCCCGATGACGGCCTCTTCTTCCGCACCGCCCCCTCGGACGCCCGCGAAGGCGAAGTGATGGCGGACGTGCTGCAAGAGCATGGCGTGAAGTCGATCGCGCTGTCCTATTCCAACACCGATTACGGCAAGGGTCTGGCCGAATCCATCGCCAATGCCTTCATCGCCAAGGGCGGCACCGTGACCATCAACGCCAGCCATGACGACGGCAAGGCCGATTACTCGGCCGAAGTGGCGGCGCTGGCTGCGGCGGGCGGCGACCTTCTGGTCGTGGCCGGCTATCTCGATCAGGGTGGCAAGGGCATCATCCAGGCCTCGCTCGACAGCGGCGCGTTCAGCACCTTCGGCCTGCCGGGTGGCATGGTCGGCGAGAACCTTCCCAAAACCATCGGCCCGGCGCTTGACGGCTCTTACGGCCAGCACGCCAACTCGGACGCGCAGGGTATGAACTACCTGATCGAAACCGGCAAGGCGGCGAACCCGTCCTTCGACGGTTCGGGCGCCTATGCTGCGGAAAGCTATGACGCTGCGGCGCTGATCATGCTGGCGATGGCGGCTGCGGGCACCACCGACTCCAAGGTCTACAAGGAAAAGGTGATGGATGTCGCCAATGCTCCGGGCGAAAAGGTCTATGCGGGCGAACTCGCCAAGGCGCTGGAACTGATCGCGGCGGGCACCGACATCGACTATGAAGGCGCCACCGGGGTCGAACTGATCGGACCCGGCGAATCCGCGGGCCGCTACCGCGAATTTGTCGTCAAGGACGGCAAGTATGAAACCGTGAAGTTCCGCTGATCACCGGCGCAAGCTTGACAGATCGGCACGGCCCGGGCATTGCCCGGGCCGTTGTCCAAACAAGAGGCCGCCCGGCGAAAAAAGGCGGCACAGGCTACGCAAAGCCCGGACAGGGGGAAACATGATCAAGGTCGAAAACCTTCACAGGCATTTCGGCGGCTTTCGTGCCGTTGACGGCGCCTCGCTGGAGATCCGCGCCGGCTCGATCACCGGGCTGATCGGCCCGAACGGAGCGGGCAAGACTACACTTTTCAACGTGATCGCCGGCCGCCTGCCGCCCACATCGGGCCGCGTCACCATGGCAGGCGAGGACATTACCGGCCTTGCTCCGCATGAGCTGTTCGACAAGGGGCTGCTGCGCACCTTCCAGATCGCGCATGAATTCGGCTCGATGACGGTGCGCGAAAACCTGATGATGGTGCCCGCCCGCCAATCGGGCGAAAGCCTGCTGAACGCGATGTTCCGCCGCGGCGCCGTTGCCGACGAGGAAAAGCGCATCCGCGACAAGGCGGATGAGGTGCTGGACTTCCTGACGATCAGCCATCTGGCCGATCAGCGCGCCGCAAACATCTCGGGCGGGCAGAAGAAGCTTCTGGAGCTGGGCCGCACCATGATGGTCGATGCCAAGATCGTCTTTCTGGACGAGGTGGGAGCCGGGGTGAACCGCACCCTTCTGAACACCATCGGCGACGCGATCATCCGGCTGAACAAGGAACGCGGTTACACCTTCTGCGTGATCGAACATGACATGGATTTCATCGCCCGGCTTTGCGACCCGGTGATCTGCATGGCCGAGGGCAAGGTTCTGGCCCAGGGCACGGTGGACGAGGTCAAGAATGACGAACGGGTGATCGAGGCCTATCTGGGCACCGGCCTGAAGAACAAGGTCAAAGAGGAGGCCGCCCATGGCTGAACCCTTCCTGATCGGCGAGGCGATGACGGGGGGTTACGGCCCGGTCGATATCCTGCACGCCTGCACTATCTCGGTCGAGAAAGGCCAGATCGCGGTGATCGTCGGCCCGAATGGCGCCGGAAAATCCACCGCGATGAAGGCCGTCTTCGGAATGCTGAACCTGCGCGGCGGCCATGTGAAGCTGGCGGGGGAAGACATCACCAAGCTCACGCCGCAGGCCCGGGTGCGCAAGGGCATGGGCTTTGTGCCGCAGACCCACAACATCTTTACCTCCATGACGGTGGAGGAAAATCTGGAAATGGGCGCCTTCATCCGCGAGGAAGACATCGCCGACACCATGGCGCAGGTCTATGACCTGTTCCCGATCCTCAAGCAAAAGCGCCATCAGGCCGCAGGCGAATTGTCGGGCGGCCAGCGGCAACAGGTGGCCGTGGGCCGTGCGCTGATGACCCAGCCCAAGGTTCTGATGCTGGACGAACCCACCGCAGGCGTCTCGCCCATCGTGATGGACGAATTGTTCGACCGCATCATCGAGATTGCCCGGACGGGCATTTCCATCCTGATGGTGGAACAGAATGCCCGGCAGGCGCTTGAGATTGCCGACAAGGGCTATGTCCTTGTGCAGGGCGCCAACCGCTTTACCGATACCGGCAAAGCCCTGATGGCCGACCCAGAGGTCCGCCGCTCGTTCCTGGGGGGCAACTGATGGACATTCTCAACGCCTTCGTGGCCTTTCTGAACTTCGTCTTCGTGCCGGGCCTTGCCTATGGCAGCCAGTTGGCGCTGGGCGCGCTGGGTGTGACGCTGATCTTTGGCGTGCTGCGGTTTTCCAACTTCGCCCATGGCGATACCATGGCCTTCGGCACTGCCTTTGTGATCCTGTTCACTTGGCTCTTCCAGTCCTGGGGCATCTCTGCCGGGCCGCTGCCCACGGCCCTGCTGGCCCTGCCCTTCGGCATCATCGTGACCGCGCTTTTCGTGCTGGGCACCGACCGCGTGGTCTATCGCTTTTACCGCAAGCAAAAGGCGGCGCCGATCATTCTGGTGATCGTTTCGGCAGGCGTGATGTTCGTGATGAACGGCCTTGTCCGCATCCTGATCGGTGTGGAGGAGCGCAACTTTGCCGACGGCTCGCGCTTTCTCCTCGACCCCAAGACCTTCAAGGACATCACCGGCCTGGCAGAACCGCTGGCGATCAAGACCACGGCGGCGGTGACGGTTGTGGTGGCGGTGATCTGCGTGGCGGCCCTCTTCTGGTTCCTGCAAAAGACCCGCACCGGCAAGTCGATGCGCGCCTTTTCCGATAACGAGGATCTGGCGCTGCTCTCGGGCATCAACCCCGACCGGGTGGTGCAGGTGACCTGGATCATCGCGGCGGCGCTGGCGGTGATTGCGGGCACGCTTTACGGTCTGGACAAAAGCTTTCGCCCCTTCATCTACTTCGGTCTCCTGCTGCCGATGTTCGCGGCGGCCATCGTGGGCGGGCTGGGCAGCCCGCTGGGTGCCATCGCGGGCGGCTATATCATCGCCTTTTCCGAGGTGATCGTGACCTATGCCTGGAAGAAGGTGGCGACCTATCTCTTGCCGCCGGAATGGCTGGGCGACGGGCTGTTGCAGGCGCTGTCCACCGATTACAAGGTGGCCGTCAGCTTCTCGATCCTGATCATCGTGCTGCTGGTCATGCCGACCGGCCTCTTCAAGGGGAAATGACATGCAGCAATATCGCAATCTGGTTCTGTTCGGCGCGGTGGGGCTGCTGTTCGTCATCACCGGCTTTGCCCAAAGCTGGAACCTGTCGCTGCAAATCCTGAACATGGGGCTGCTCTCGGCCATCATGGCCTTGGGCGTGAACATGCAATGGGGCTATGCCGGGCTGTTCTCGACCGGGATCATGGGCTCGGTCGCCCTTGGCGGGCTGGCGGTGGTGCTGGTGTCCAGCAAGCCGGTTCCCGCCGGTTGGGAAGCGGGCGGGCCGCGCATCGTGCTGGCGCTGGTCTTTGCGGCGGCGGCCATTCTGCTGTCGATCTTCACCTGGCGGAAGATGGCCAAGGGCACCGCGCGGACGCTGGTGCTGTCGGCGCTGCTGGTCGCGGCCTTCTTCATCTACCGCGCGGTGCTGGACCCGGCTGTCATGGCGGTCGAGGCGAACAACCCCGCCCTTGCCGGCAATATCGGCGGTCTGGGGCTTCCCTCGCTTCTGGCTTGGCCGGTGGGGGCGCTGATGGCCGCCGCCGCCGCCTGGGTGATCGGCAAGGTGGCTTTGGGGCTGCGCTCGGACTACCTTGCGGTGGCCACGCTGGGCATTGCCGAAATCGTTCTGGCGGTGATGAAGAACGAGGATTGGCTGGCGCGCGGGGTGAAGAACCTGATCGACCTGCCCCGTCCCTGGCCAGTGCCAAAGGAAGTCGATCTGCAGGTGAACCCCGCCTATCTTGAAGCGGCGGCGAATTGGGGGGTCGATCCGGTCACCACTTCGAGCATTCTGGTCAAGCTGCTTTATGCCCTTTTGTTCGGGGCCGTGCTTCTGGCGATCATCTGGCTGTCCGAACGGGCGCTCAACAGCCCCTGGGGCCGCATGATGCGCGCCATCCGCGACAATGAAATTGCCGCAGCCGCCATGGGCAAGAACGTCACCAAGCGACATTTGCAGATCTTCATCATCGGCTCGGCCGTGGTGGGTCTGGCGGGGGCGATGATGACCTCGATGGAGGGGCAGTTGACCCCCACCGCCTACACCCCGCTGCGGTTTACCTTCCTGATCTGGGTCATGGTGATCGTGGGCGGTTCGGGCAACAACTGGGGGTCGGTGCTGGGCGGGTTGCTGATCGGCTGGCTCTGGCTGATCGTCGAAAATGCCGGGCCGGTCTTCATGGGCTATCTGACGGCGCCGCTGCCGGCGGGTGAGTTGAAGACCCACCTGATCGACAGCGCCGCCCATCTGCGGCTGATCACGCTGGGGGTGGTCCTGCTGGTGGTGCTGCGCTTTGCGCCAAGGGGGCTGATCCCCGAGAAATAGGCGCCTTTGCCACGCCTCATAAACCCCCGGTGCCCTTGGCGCCGGGGGTTTTTCTTTTTCTCGGCCCCTGCCCGAATTTCAAAAGCGACAAAATACAGTCGCAGATGTGCCGACGATACCGTCAAAAGCCGATATTCAGAACCAAAGCGGCGCCAAGACGCCCCAATCGGAAGGTTTGCCCCATGAAAACCCATACCCGCGTTGTCGTGATCGGCGGCGGTGTCGTTGGCTGTTCGGTTCTCTATCACCTGACCAAACTCGGCTGGTCGGATGTCATGCTGATCGAGCGGTCGGAACTGACCTCTGGTTCCACCTGGCACGCGGCGGGCGGCTTTCACACGCTCAACGGCGACACCAACATGGCGGCGCTACAGGGCTATACCATCCGGCTGTATAAGGAGCTTGAGGCGATCACTGGCATGTCCTGCGGGCTGCATCACGTCGGCGGCATCACCCTTGCCGACAATCAGGAACGCTTTGACCAGTTGAAGGCCGAGCGCGCCAAGCACCGCTATATGGGTCTGGACACCGAAATCCTCGGGCCGGCTGAAATCGAGAAATTCACCGATGGCATGGTGAACCTGAACGGCATCATCGGTGCGCTTTATGACCCACTTGACGGCCACCTTGACCCCTCGGGCACCACCCATGCCTATGCCAAGGCCGCGCGGATGGGCGGCGCGGAAATCGTGCTGCACAACCGGGTGCTGGAGACCAACCCGACCGCCGAGGGCTGGGAAGTGGTGACCGAAAAGGGCACCGTTTACTGCGAGCATCTGGTGAATGCAGGCGGCCTTTGGGCGCGCGAAATCGGCGCGATGGCGGGGGTTTACCTGCCGCTTTTGCCGATGGCGCACCAGTATCTGGTCACCGATGATATCCCCGAGATCATGGACATCCTGAAATCCGGCCGCGAGTTCCCGCATGTGATGGACCCGGGTGGCGAAAGCTATCTGCGGCAAGAGGGCCGGGGTCTCTGCATCGGCTTTTACGAAAAACCCTGTGAGCCGTGGTCGGTCGATGGCACGCCGTGGAATTTCGGCCATGAGTTGCTGAACGAGCAATTCGACAAGATCGAAGATTCGGTGAACTTCGCCTATCGCCGCTTCCCGGTGCTGGAGCGGACAGGGGTCAAGCGGGTGATCCACGGCCCCTTCACCTTCGCCCCCGATGGCAACCCGCTGATCGGGCCGGTGCAGGGGCTGAAGAACTACTGGTCCGCCTGTGCCGTCATGGCCGGGTTCAGCCAAGGCGGCGGCATGGGTCTGGCGCTGGCGCAATGGATGATCGAGGGTGAGGTCGAGCGTGACCCGCGCGGCTTTGACGTGTCGCGTTTCGGCACCTGGACCACGCCGGGCTATACCGTGCCGAAGGTGATCGAGAATTATCAGATGCGCTTCTCGGTCGGCTACCCGAACGAGGAACGTCCGGCAGCCCGCCCCTTCCGCACGACGCCGATGTATGACACCAACACCGCGCTCCGCGCCGTCTGGGGCCAGCAATATGGACTGGAAGTGGTGAACTACTACGCCCTGCCCGGCGAGCCGACCTATGAAACTCCGACCTTCAAACGCTCGAACGCATGGGAGGCCACCCGGCAAGAGGTGATGGCGGTGCGCGAGGGCGTCGGCATCAACGAATTGCAGAATTTCGGCAAATATATCGTCAAAGGCCCGAATGCGCGGGTCTGGCTGGACCGCATCATGGCCGGGGCGATTCCGAAGGTCGGGCGTCTGTCGCTGACGCCGATGCTGGCCCATTCCGGCAAGATCATCGGCGATTTCACCGTGTCTTGCCTGTCGGAAACCGAATTCCAACTGACCGCAAGCTATGGCGCGCAGGGCTGGCACTATCGCTGGTTCGAGCAGAACGCGATGGACGGGGTGACGGTGGAAAACGTCTCGGACGCCCGCAGCGGCTTCCAGATTGCCGGGCCGAAAGCGCGCGAGCTGTTGTCGCGCGTGACCCGCGCCGATGTTTCGGCCGAGTCGTTCCGGTTCATGGATGTGAAGCAGATCACCGTGGGCATGGCGAAATGCATCGTTCAGCGCGTCAGCTACACCGCCGATCTGGGCTATGAAATCTTTTGCGACCATATGTCAGTGCGCCACCTGTGGGACACCCTCACCGCGGCGGGCGTCGATCTGGGCCTGCGCCCCTTCGGGATGCGCGCGATGATGTCCCTGCGTCTGGACAAATGGTTCGGAAGCTGGGGCCGCGAGTTCAGCCCCGACTACACCCCCTGCGAGACGGGTCTGGACCGTTTCATCCGCTGGAACAAAGAGGCGGACTGGATCGGCAAGGCCGCCGCCACGGCGGAAAAGGCCGCCGGGCCAAAGCGGCGGCTGGTCAGCTTTGTCGTCGATGCCAAGGACGCCGACGTGGTGGCATGGGAACCGATCTGGCTGGAGGGCGCGGTGGTCGGCTTCTGCACCTCGGGCGGGTTCAGCCATGGCACGGGCAAATCGGTGGCCATGGGCTTTCTGCCCGCGGACAAGGTGCAGGACGGGCTGGCCTGCGAGATCGAAATTCTGGGCGAACGGCGCCGCGCGACCGTCCACCTCGCGCCGCTCTGGGATGATGGCGGACGGATGCGGGGCTAAAGCGGTTTGCCGTCAATCTGAATCAGATTGGAGGCAAACCGGGACAGACACGCAGCGGGCACGGGCAAGCTTCAAAGCCCGCGCCATTCCAGCCATTGGCCATGAAACCCGGCGCGGCCAAGGGCGACCTGCCGGTCACCCGGCCAAAGCCGCAGGGTGACGGCGGCGCTGCCCGGGGTAGCATCCGCCTCCATCGCCAACCAGGCCAGTGGCGCCGCAGGCGTGGCCCGGCTGCCTGCCTCTGCCATCGCGGCGGCGATGCGGTTCTGCGAAGCCGCCGGAAAATACTGATGCGCGATGGTGTGGCACACCAGATGGCAGCGCCCTTCCGGCGGCGCCGCCAGCCGCGACTCAAGCCAATCCGCCGCTTCGCCCCTGTCCACCTGCAGCGGGGCCACCGCCGCCACATCCAGCGCCTGCCGCAGCCGGGCCAGCCGCGCAGCCTGATCGGGCCAGACATAGGACATCAGCCGCAACCCGTCCGCGCCCGGGTCCAGCGGATTCAGATCGACGCCCCGCGCCTCGGCCACCGCAACCCCACCCGGCACCGGCGGCACCCCGCGCCAATCGGGCTCAAGCACCAGCGCGGCATCGGGATCACCCAGAGAAACGCCTGCTACATCAAGCCTATAGCACGCAAAGTTCAGGTTCAGCCCGGCACTCGCCCCCAGTTCCGACACCTGCAATGGCAGCCCCGACCAGTGCGCCACCGCAGCCGCCCCGGCAAGCAGGACGGCGCTGCGCCCCACCTCATTGGTTTGCGGGGTATTGGCCATCCAGCCGGTCAGAAACCCCTCTTCGGCGCGCAAGACCCGGGCCAGTGCCGCGGCGATCCCCGGCGCCTCCTGCGGCGGATAGCAGGCGGCAAGATCATCCGCCTGCCCGGTCAGCACCAGATGATGCAGCCCGCCCGCCAAGCGCAGCGGCAGCGAGGCACCGGATGGGCCGGGGTCGCCCGGCCACCCTGCCATCAGCCGACCCAGCCCGCTTTCATCGGCAACCAGCTCCGGCAACAACCGCATCAGCCGCGCGGTAAAGGGCGAACCAAGCCCGTCACAGGCCCGGGCCTGCACCTCAAAGGCCACAATCAGATCGTCACGCATGGGTCACCTCCTGATGGCAACCTGCCACGGCAGGCAGATAGGTCAATGATAATGACCCATATGATACAATTGGTGATCACGGTTCCCTTGGCCGGCGGGGCACCCTAGGCTGATGCAAAAGGAGAGGCCCATGCCGGAACCCGCCATTCTGATCCTTGCTGCCGGGGCCGCCACACGGATGCGCGGTGGCGACAAGCTCTTGGAACTCATTGACGGCGAAGCGCTTCTGACGCGGATCGCGCGGGCGGCGCTGGCAACCGGCTGGTCGGTAACGGTGGCGCTGCCGCCCGACCGCCCGGGCCGGGGCGCGGCATTGGCAGGGTTGAACCTGCGCGCGGTTACCGTGCCGGACCCCGGCCCCGGTATGGCGGCCAGTCTGGTTGCCGGGCTGCGGGCGATGCCTGCGGGGCCGGTGATGCTGCTCTTGGCCGATCTGCCGGAAATCACCGCCGACGATCTGATCCAGATGGTCCGCGCCCATCAGGACGCCCCCGAACTGATCCACCGCGGCACCGCCGCAGACGGCACACCCGGCCATCCGGTGATCTTTCCCGGCTGGACGCGGCCGGAATTGCTGCGCCTTGAAGGCGATCAGGGCGCGCGCGCGGTGATCCGCCAGCACAGCGACCGGCTGCGCCTGACCGCCCTGCCCGGCGCCCATGCCACGACCGACCTCGACACACCCGAAGCCTGGGCCGAATGGCGCGCCCTACGCGGCGAGTAGCACCCGCGCCTCATGCGCCTTGAGCGTCAGCCGCGCCGAGGGGAAGGCCACATCCATCGCGGCAAGTTCTGGGAACAGCGTCAGGATTTCTTCGCTCGCCTCGCCGCCCATCCCGTCGAGCATCCGCTGCGCCGGCTGGAAGCTTTCGCTCCATGCGCCGTCGGCCAGCACGATTTCATGCCGGTCGAACATGATGTGAACATAGGTGACCCCGCCGGTCAACACCTGCTCCACCCCCGGCAGGCCGGTCAGATGGGTGGCGGCCACCAGAACCTCGCCCTCGCCAAACAGCATTTCGGCCTGCCAGCCTTCCATCAGCATCCGGTGTTGCGGCGACACCTTCATCTCCCGGTGGGGCAATCCCTGCCCCAGCGCGCCCTGCGCGATGCGCACCGGGCGCAGTTTCGGCTGCACGATCAGATCGGCCAGACTGAGCTTGCGCTGCCCAACCCAGCGCAGCGGCTGCAAGCCGTTGTCGCGCGTCAGCACCAGATCGCCCGCCACCAGATCCTCAACCGCCACCTCGCCCCGGTCGGTCACGATGCGCGTGCCGGGGGTAAAGCAGGGAATGACCTTCTCGATATTGCTGAAGGCCATGGTGCCGATGACAGCGCCTGCGGCATCCAGAAATTCCACCGTGCCGTTTTCGCCGTTCAGCGGGTCATAGGTGATGTTGGTCAGCGACCAGCCCCAGGCCGACAGGTCCAGCACATCATTGTCGCCGGCATTCTCGCCGCCATCCACCGTGTCGCCCGGGCCGCCGATGATCGTGTCATTGCCAATGCCGCCATAGATCAGGTCGGCCCCCGTCCCACCCTCGATCAGGTCATTGCCGGCATCGCCGTCAAGCGTATCATTGCCCGCACCGCCGCGCAGGGTGTCATTGTCGGCGCCGCCGTAAAGCAGGTCATCGCCGCCACGGCCGTCGAGGCTGTCATTGCCCGCACCGCCGTAGAAAACATTGGTGAAAAGATCGCCCGGCGTGGAGCCCTGCCCGTCATAGCCCAGCAGCACATCATCCCAGGCCGAGCCATAGATGCCGTCGATCCCGCTAAGGGTATCGCCCTGCGCATCGCCGCCCGACCCGGTTCCGGCGGCAAGATCCACCGTCACCCCGGCGCCCGAAGTGCTGTAATCGGCATAATCCTGCCCGGCGCCGCCCGAGATCAGATCGGCCCCGGCGCCGCCGGTGATGGTATCGCTGCCCGTGCCGCCCGACAGGTTGTCGGCGCCCGCACCGCCATAGATCAGGTCGTCGCCGTCATCGCCGCTGATCGTGTCATTGTCGTCGCCGCCGCTGAGGGTGTCATTGCCGCCGCCGCCCACCAGACTGTCGGCCCCCGAAGAGCCATCGAGCGAATCGTTGCCCGCCCCGCCGAACAGCCGGTCATCGCCGATGCCGCCGAACAGCCGGTCATCGCCATCCCCCCCCACAAGGCTGTCATTGCCGTCGCCACCTTCGAGCAGGTCATTTCCGGCACCACCGTCCAGCGTGTCATGCCCGCCGTCGCCACGCAGCGTGTCGTCGCCCTCGTCCCCGAACAGGCTGTCGGCATCGTTGCCGCCCGACAGGACATCATTGCCAAGACCACCGTAGAGCGTGTCGCTCCCGGCTTCGCCCGACAAAAGATCGTCATTGTCGCCGCCATAGATCAGGTCGGTGCCGTCGCCGCCCATGAGGGTGTCATTGCCGGTGCCGCCCAAGAGCGTGTCATCACCGATGCCGCCGAACAGGCTGTCGGCCCCGGCACCGCCATCAAGGCTGTCATTGCCGCCATCGCCCAAGAGCGTATCGGTGCCGTCGCCGCCAAACAGCCGGTCATTGCCGTCGCCGCCCACAAGGCTGTCATCGCCGATGCCGCCGTAAAGCGAATCGTCCCCGGCCTCGCCGAACAGACGGTCGTTGCCGTCACCCCCCGACAGGCTGTCATTGCCGTCGCCGCCGTAAAGCGTGTCGTCGCCCAGATCGCCGTTCAGCGTGTCATTATCCGCGCCGCCGAACAGTTGGTCGGCGCCGTCACCGCCGTTCAGCAGATCGGTCCCCGCATCACCGTAAAGCGAATCCGCCCCGGCATCGCCGTTGAGCGTGTCGCTGCCGTTGCCACCATAAAGCGTGTCGCTGTCGGCCCCGCCCGACAGGCTGTCATTGCCGTCGCCGCCGTAAAGCTGGTCATTGCCGGCGCCGCCCGAAAGCGTGTCATTTCCCGCCCCCTCGGCCGCCTGCGGCACTGGCACGGTGTTGACATAAAGCTCGTAATAAAAGCCCGAAGTGCTGTTGTTGGTGTTGCTGCCGGTGGCGCTGACGGTCAGCGACGAAAAGGGCACGTTGATGGTGATGGTGCCGACATTGCCCGATGCGCCCGAGGTGCGCACCAGCCGCCCGGAGCCGTCGATCGTATAGCCGGTCCCGGCAAGGCTGACGGTGCCATTGGCAATCGCCGTGGTCAGGTTCAGCGTCACGCCATCGATGATCAGGGTCATCTGTTCGTTGGCGTCAAAGCCGGTGACGAGCAGTTGTGCCCCCGCCACCTGCGACGACATGGTGTGGGTATGCGTCTCGGTCGAGTCGCCGTTGCCGATCCGCCAACCCGAAACCGTCCCCGAGGTGCCGGCCGTCAGGTTGTTGTCGCCCGAAACCGTCTGGACGGTGAAGTTCGGCCGCCCCGAGGTGCCCGCGACCGATTGCGTCGCCGCCGTGACCTCGGTGTAAGAGGCGGTATAGCTGATGCCCGCGCCCGCCGCGCCACCGTAAAGCACATCGTCGCCGGTGCCGCCTTCGATGCTGTCATGGCCCGAGCCGCCGTCGATCGTGTCGTTCTCGCTGCCACCGTCGATGGTGTCATTGCCATAGCCGCCGGTGATGCTGTCTGCGCCCGAGCCGCCGAACACCTGATCATTGCCAAGACCGGCATGAACCGTGTCATTGCCGGCCCCGGCGCGGATATAGTCGCCGTTGCCCGATGTGCCGGCATAGCCCGTGGCGTCGCCGTTATCCACGCGGTCGCCATTGGCGTCGCCGGTATAGCTGGTGTCGATCAGGTCGTTTCCGGCCGTGCCATCGACGATGCCATCCAGCGCCGCGGGAACACCGCCTTCGGAACTCAGCGAGAAGACGCCAAGCGGATCGTTGGTGTCGAAATCATTGTGGGCATAGGTGGCCAGCATCGCCGCATTGCTGGAACCTTCGGCCAGAATCTGGCTGTTGGTGCCGTTGGACATGCCGACTGTGGCCTGCCCGGTATAGCCGTTGGTGAAGCCGATGCTGCCATAGATGAACTCAACATCGAAATCGCCGCCGCCGGTCGCGGTCAACACCATCTGGAAGCTGTTGGTGCCGCTGCCGGTATAGGGCGCGACGTTTAGCCAGGTGATGGTGACCTTGCCCGAAGTCGGGTCGAGATCCCAGATGATGTCGCCGCCCTTGGAAATGTCGATATCGGTCCAATAGGCGGCAATCGACGGTTGCCCCATCGCGGTCAGCGCGGTCGAGGGCGTATAGGTGTGGTTCGAGCTGGCAAAGGTCACCAGCCCGTTGGTGTTGATGTAGATCGAGCTGTAGGAGGTGCCGTAGACGTTCATCCCCGCCGGGCCGAACACCGACGAGATGTTGACGCTGACCGAACCGTCATCAAGGTTGCCGGAATAGCTGGACGCCTTGAACGAATTTTCGCCGTAGCCGGTGCTGCCGCCCAAGCCGCTGTTCATCGTCGCCATGGCTTACCCCCGCACCGTTTCGATCCCGGCAACGGGGCGCTGGCCTTTGGCAATCCGTCTGAAATCCGCAGAAGACATCGCGCCACCCGTTTCCGATGGCTCGAAATTACCGGGCGGAGGTGAACAAAGCGGGGCGCGAATCCGGCAATTGCCGGACCCGCCCCCTGCCAAATACGATCAATTCAAGGCAAATCGCGCGATTAACCGCGGCTTTGCCACAATCAGGCGGCCAGCAGCACCTGAACCTCCCGCGCCTTGAGCGCCAGACGGGCCGCCGGATAGGCGTTCCATTCCGCGAGATTCGGAAACAATGCCAGAAGCTCATCGCGCTGCGCGGCCTCAAGCCCGTCCAGCGTTGCCTGCCCCGGCTGGAAGCTTTCCGACCAGGCCCCGTCCGCCAGCACGATTTCGTGCCGTTCAAACAGCAGGTGGATATAGCTGACCGCCCCCGGATCGGCCCGGGTGATGCCGGGCTGACCCACCAGATGGATGGCCGCCACCAGCACCTCATGCTCGCCGAACAGCAATTCGGCGCGCGGCCCGGCAAAGAGCAACCGGTGCTGCGGGCTGACCTTCATGTCACGCTCGGGCAGGCCGCTACCCAGCGCCCCCTTGGCGATGCAGACCGGGGCAAAACGCGGCTCGGCTGCAACCTCGGCCGCGGTCAGGTCACGCCGCCCGATCCAGCGGATATCCTGCCAGCCGCTGTCGCGGGTCAGGATGCGGTCGCCCAGCCCCAGATCCTCGATCGCCCTTTCGCCCGCTTCGGTCAGAATCCGGCTGCCTGGCGTGAAACAGGCGATCACCTTCTCGATATTGCTGAAGCTGAGGGTGCCGGTCAGGTTGCCATCGGCATCGAGGAAACGGACCGTGCCGTTTTCGGGGTTGAGCGGGTCATAATCAACCTCGGTCGCGGTATGGCCCCAGCCGGTCAGGTCAAGGATGTCATAATCGTCGCCGCCCTCGCCGCCATCGATCACATCGCCCGCGCCGCCATAGAAGGTGTCGCGGTCGTCACCACCCGCCATGGTGTCGTTGCCGGTGCCGCCGGTCAGGGTGTCATTGCCACCCTCGCCATAGATCAGGTCGTCGCCGGCACCGCCAAAGGCCAGATCGTCCCCGGCGCCGGTGTAAAGCTGATCATTGCCACCCGGTCCGTCCGCCGCCTCGTCGCCGTAAAGCGTGTCATTGCCAATGCCGCCGTAAAGCTCGTCGGCGCCCTCCCCCCCGGCAAGCGCATCGTCGCCCTCGTCTCCGGCAAGGGTATCGTCGCCGGTGCCGCCCGACAGCATGTCATTGCCGGTGTCACCGTCCACGACGTCATTGCCGGCATCGCCGGACAGGGTATCGTCGCCTTCGCCGCCATAGACCTGATCGTCGCCGCTGCCGCCGATCAGGCTGTCATCGCCGCCGCGCCCGAAGAGGGTGTCATCACCCTCGCCGCCGTCAACCGTATCGTTGCCGACATCGGCATCGACCGAATCCGCGCCACCGCCGCCCTCGACCAGATCGTCCTCGGTTCCGGCATAGATCGTGTCATCGCCATCGCCGCCATAAAGGCTGTCCCGGCCCGCCTCGCCATAAATCAGGTCGCCGTCGCCACCGCCCGATACCTGGTCATCGTCGGCCCCGGCATAAAGTGTGTCCACCCCGGCGCCGCCCGACAGCGTGTCATTGCCCGCATCGCCGGTGAGGATGTCGCCCCCCGCGCCGCCATCGGCGCTGTCATCGCCATCGCCGCCCAGAAGAACATCGTCGCCCGCGCCGCCATCAAGGCTGTCGTTGCCGGCCTCGCCCCAAAGATAATCAACCCCGTCGCCCCCCAGAAGCGTATCCGCCCCCGCGCCGCCGTGCAGGTCGTCATCGCCGGTGCCGCCATCGACATGGTCATTGCCCGCCCCGGCATGAACCGTGTCATTGCCGCCATAAGCTTCGATCACATCGTCATCGGTGCCGGTCTGGTTATCAGCCGCATCCACCCGGTCGCCCTCGGGATCGCCCGCATAGCCCGCGTCGATCAGATCGCCGCCCGCTGTGCCCTCGACAATGTAATCCTGTCCCAGCGGGATGCCCATGGCGACCAGCGCCGCAGGATCGGTCACCGCCGCGGGTGCCACGCCGATCAGGGTCAGCGTCTCGCCATTGGGGAAGGTCAGCACGGCATTGCCGTTACCATCGTTGCCGACCACCACATCCAGCGCATTGACCGGATTGCCCTCGCCGTCATGCAGCGCCGCGACGTTCAGCCGGTCAACCCCGCTATAACTGCCATCGGGGTTCTGCACCGGCGCGGTAAAGCCGCGCACCACATCGGCCCCCGACCCATCGGCCAGCACCAGCGTTTCGGTCGCCGCACCAAGCTGGATCGTCTCGATTTCGGTGAAGGTGGTCGTGTTGCCGTCTTGGCTGACGCTGCCGGCTTCGGGATTGGCCGCCGTGAGGTTCACGCTGACCACGCCCGAAAGGCCAGTCAGATCCAGCGTATCGCCCGCGGTTTCGCCCGTCTCGCCGCCGGTGATGCTGCCGTTACCGAAGCCGGTGGACAGATGAAAGCTGTCATCGCCCGCGCCGCCGTCCGCCGCATCGTCGCCGCTGCCGCCGTCCAGCGTGTCATTGCCCGCGCCGCCCTGCAACGCGTCGTTACCTGCGCCGCCATAGAGCCGGTCAGCACCCTCATCGCCCTGCAACTGATCGTTGCCCGCGTCGCCATAAAGCTCATCGGCGCCGACACCACCCTGCAACAGATCGTCGCCCGCCTCGCCGTGAAGGGTGTCGGCGCCATCGCCTGCGCGCACGGTGTCATTGCCGCCGCCCGCCATGACCAGATCGTCATTGTTGCCACCGGCATTGTCGCTGGCGTCAATCCGGTCGCCGCCGGGATCGCCGGTATAGGCAGTGTCGATCACTTCGCCCGCCGCGGTGCCTTCGACGATATAGTTCGGCGTGACGACCGGAACCCCGTCCACCGCGACCCGCTCGATCTGGAAGAAGTCGAGCCGGGTGCCGTCCAGAAAATAGACCACGCCGTTTTCGGGATCGTCACCGGCAAATTCCACCCGGTCCACGTTGGTCACATAGAGCGTGTCATTGTCGGTGCCCGTCGTCACCGTCTCGCCGCCGATGACGGTATCGCCGCCGCCGCCATAGAAGACATCGGCATCGGCCTCGCCCTGCATCAGGTCATTGCCGGTGCCGCCGTAGAACGTGTCATTCCCGATCGAGCCGAGGAGCGAGTCGTTCCCCTCGTCGCCATAAACCGCATCATCGCCGTCCGAGCCGGTCAGCGTGTCGTCGCCGATGCCGCCGTAAACGATGTCATTGCCATAGCCGCCATAGCCAAAGTCATTGCCCGCGCCGCCATAGACGATGTCGTCGTTCAGCCCGCCATAGACCGAGTCATTGCCCGCGTCGCCGTAAACGATGTCATTGCCTGCATCGCCGCGCACATAATCGTCGCCCTCGCCGCCATGCAGGATGTCGTTGTCTTCGTCGCCCTGCATGGTGTCGTCACCGGCGCCGCCCAGCAGGCTGTCTTCGCCGGTGCCGCCATAGATGAAATCCTTGCCCGCGCCGCCATCGACCGTGTCATTGCCCGCGCCCGCGATGATGCCGTCATCATCCGGCTGCGCATCGGGAAAGATGCTGTCGCCGCCGTCGATGATGTCGCCCTGCGCATCGACATAACCCACCGGCATGTAATCGGCCCCGGCGGTGCCCTGAACGAAACCGTCCCGGTTGCCGCCGTTCAGGGTGAATTGCTCGATCTCGGTAAAGGTCAGGGTCGAACCGTCGCTGAAGGTCACCGTCCCCGCTTCGGTATTGCCGGGGGTGAACAGCACATTCGTCACGCCGGTTGCGATCAGCCGGTCGTTGTCCGTGCCGCCCTCGCCGCCGATAATCGTGTCGCCGCCGCCGCCATAGAAGGTGTCGGCATCGTCATCGCCCGCAAGATAGTCGGCACCGCTGCCGCCGGTCAGCACATCATTGCCCGCACCGCCATAGGCCGCGTCATTGCCCGTGCCAGTGGAAATCGTGTCATTGCCGCCGTCGCCGTAAACGGTGTCATTGCCGGCATCGTCGGCGGCGGTTCCGAAACTGTCATCGCCCGCGCCCAGATGGGCCCGGTCATTGCCCGCCCCGCCCGAAACCTGATCGTTGCCCGAACCGCCATAGATGACATCATTGCCCGCACCGGCATTCACCGTGTCATGGCCCGCACCGGCCAGGATCAGGTCGTCGTTGCCGACAGTGCCTTCAATGCCGCGGCCGTCACTGTTGTCGATCCGGTCGCCGTCCGGGTCGCCCAGATAGCTGGTGTCGATCAGATCATCGCCGCCCGTGCCCTGCACGATGCCGTCGGGCCCCGCGGTGCCCACCGTCTTGACGGTGATATAGCCGACATCGGTATTGCCGTCGGAATCGACGATCTCATAGGTCAGGGTGTTGCTGCCGATATCGCCATCGGATTGCACCGTCACCGTGCCGTTGGCGTTCAGCGTCACCTTCTCGCCGGTAGAGAGGGTCACCGTCTGACCCGGCACCACGGCGGTGCCGTTGATCTTGGTGATGTTCAGTCCGGCGCCGGTATCGTCGCGGTCATTGGCCAGAATGTCGAAGGTGCGGGTCGAATTGGCGGTAAGCTGGATCGTATCGTCATAGGCCAGCGCATAGGTCTGGATGCTGCCGCCCATGATCATCAGGTTGGAATCATAGACCGCATCGCCCGCATCGGCGATGCCGATCTTGATCGTGTTCACCTGCCCCGGATTTACCGGCGCCTTGAACGACAGAACGACGGTAAAGCCGTCCATCTCGGTGTTGTAAGTGTCGCTGGCGTTCGAGTGGTAGAGGTTCGGGTTCGACAGCGGGTTCACCGTGTCGATCGACACCTGCCCGCCCGTCGCAACGGTCACGGGAACGAAGGTGCCGTTCACCCAGACGCCGAAGGCATCGTTATAGCCGCCGTTAACGTATTCGGGATATTCTTCGGACGAAAAGACGAACTGCATCGTGATGATGTTGCCGTCGGGAATGAAACTGGCGTTCAGGATGGCGCCGTCATAGGTCGTCGCCCCGGCAATGGCGTTCAACTGGCTGTCGCCATCGACCCCGCCGGTCGCATCAGTGCCCGTGCCGGTCGCGGTGTTGGTGTCGGTCGTGCCGCTGGAATTGGTGAAATCCGTCACCCGCCCGGTGGACAGGATCACGCCCGAATCCGTAGGTGAAATGCCCGGCGTGGTGGTGTTCGCCCCCGAGTAGATGCCCGAACCGACCGTCGCGCCCGTATAGCTGGCCGAAACCACGGTGATGCCATCGCCAAAGATCGCATTGGCCATGTCCAGCGCCGTCGCACCGGTATTGATCGTCAGCTCGTTGGCAATCGCCATTTCGTCCACCCACTCATGCACGCTGCACCGGGAATGCCCCCGCAACAGCAGGCTCCCGGCCGGCAGATATGGCAGGCCAATGGGGCGGAAGGATGCGAGGATTGCGGAAGTGCTGCGGCGGATTGCGGCGAAAACCCGGCGAAAATCCCTAGAATATCAATAAAATCTTTGGTTTATCCGCCAATGGTTGCAGGATTGGCAACAATGCGTCTTCGCGGCGAAACAAAAGAAAAAGGGGCGCCCTGCGGCACCCCTTTCCCTGCCTGCCGGGGGCCATGGGGCCACCCCGCCTGCGCTGCATAACCTTACTTGACCAGAAGCATCGCCTCGTGCCGCTTCAGCACCCGGCGGGCCGCCTGATAGCTGTCGCGCCCGGCTGTGGTCTTAAGCTCGGGGAAAAGATCGTAGATTTCCGTCCGCTGGGCATTGCCCATGCCCTTGAGCGTATAGTCCCCCGGCTGGAAGCTTTCGGTCCAGGCGCCGTTCGACAGCACCACCTCGTGGCGGTCGCACATGAAGTGGATATAGGTCGCCCCCGCCGCATCCACCGCGCCGATGCCATTGGCAGCCACCAGATGCTTGGCCGCCACCAGCACCTCATGCTCGTCGAAGTAAAGCGAGGTGCGGTCATTGGCGACCAGCATCCGGTGGTTGGGCGACACCATCATGTCGCGCTCGGGCAGGCCGTTGCCAAGGCTGCCCTGACGGATAAGCACCGGCTTGAGATGCGGGTTCGCCGCCAGATCATACCAGTTCAGCGCCTTGTGCCCCAGCCAGCGGATTTCCTGAATGCCGTTGTCGCGGGTGATGACCCGATCCCCGGCCTTGAGGTTTTCCACCGGCACCTCGCCCCGGGGCGTCGCAATCAGCGTGCCGGGGGTAAAGCAGGGGATGATCTCTTCGATATTGGTGAAAGAGAGCGCGCCCGTGACATTGCCGTCGCTGTCCAGAAACTCGACCGTGCCGTCGATGCCGTTGCCGTCGATATCGGTGACAACCCCGGTCAGGCGGAACGGCGCCGTGCCGCGCAGGTCCAGCGTGTCATAGTCATTGACGCCCAGACCGCCATTGATCGTGTCGCCCGCGCCATCCGCCGCCGAACCGACCACGAAGATATCGGCATCGTCGCCGCCATAAAGCATATCGGCCCCGGCACCGCCCAGGATCACGTCATTGCCGAAGTCGCCGTCGATCGTGTCATTGCCCTGACCACCCGCCAGCGTATCATTGCCGGCGCCGCCATAAACCTCGTCATTGTCGATGCCGCCGTCGAGGGAGTCGTTGCCCTCGCCGCCATAGAGGGTGTCGGCATCGTCCATGCCGAAGATCGTGTCATCGCCATTGCCGCCCACGATGAAATCGCGGCCATTGTCGGCACGCAGGTCGCCCTGATCGTCGCGGAGGTTCACGGCATCGGGGGTGCCGGGCGCGTAGCCGCCATAGATCAGATCGTCGCCTTCGCCGCCGTAAATCTCGTCCGAACCCTCGGCGCCAAGGATCGTGTCATTGCCGTCGTCGCCAAAGATCGTGTCATCGTCGAAACCGCCGTCGATGGAATCGTCGCCGGTGCCGCCGTGAACCTCGTCGGCATCGTCGCCGGTGCGGATGGTGTCATTGCCGACGCCGCCAAACACGGTGTCGCGGTCGTCCATCGGATCGGCGTCCGCCGCATAAAGCCCGGGATAGCCACGGTCGGGCAGCGGCGCGGCGCCCTGCGTGCCGGTGTCGATCACATCATCGCCCGGTCCGCCATAGGCCAGATCCGCGCCATTGCCCGACAGAAGGGTATCATTGCCCTCGCCGGCATAGATGCGGTCGTCATCGGGCAAGGCGCCGGGCAGCACGGCATCATGACCGTCTATGCGGTCGCCATCGAAGTCGCCGGTGTAATCCACGTCGATCAGGTCCGCGCCCGCGGTGCCGAAGATGATGCCATCGCGCAGCGGGCCATCATTGTCCACGCTGTCGGAAAGCTGGAACACCTTCACCGCACCGCCGAAATTCTGATCGAACTGCGCCGTGCCGCTGGCTTGGCCCGCGCCGATCACCCAAGGCTGGTTCAGGCTGCCCTGATCCATGGTCAGCGTGTTGGGCACATCCTCGGCAAAGCTGGCGCCCGTGGTGGTGTTGTTCAGGATCAGGGCCCCGCCCGCGCCGCCCTGATCCCAGGAATAGCTCAGGCTGATCTGGTCGCCCGGATTGGCAAAGCCCGGCACGGTTTGATAGGTCGTCGCGGCCCCGGCGCTTTCATGGGTGATCACGACCGAACCATCGGCGGCGATCTCCACCCGAAAGGCGCCATCGGTCAGACCGGCGCTGTCACGCGACAGCACGGTCTGGCCGGCGGTCAGCGGGCTGTCGTTCAGGCTGAAACTGATGTCGAGGGTGCCGCGATCCATCTGGAAGGCGGCATCGGGGGTGATCTTGACCAGATCGTTCTGGCCATCCAGCACGACCTGACCCACCGCAGCGGTCGCCCCGTTCAGGTAATAGCCGAACTGGTTGCCATTGCCGAGCGCGCTGTCCATTGCGATGCCGTCGGTGTCATCGAAATTGTAAAGCGCGTAAACCGGCATAGTCCGTTCCTCGTTCCTGCAGCGGCCCCGAAAGGCCCAACCGATCCCAGTGCCCGCGGTGCCAAAGGCACCCTCGGATCGGCGCCGTGCCGGGGTATCCCGGCCCTGCGCCATCGCGGCCTGTCGTCGAAGGTCGAGGAAGCAGACGTGACCAGCCCCGGAAAACGATCCGGTTCACATAGTCCTGATTTTCAGGGCGTTCACATGACCGCAGCGGTTCATGTGTCTGGCAACAGTAACTTCACACTCCTCGCGTCTTGCGACGCGCACCTTCAAACGACCGCCCCCACGGCCTGCATATCTCCGAAGAGACAGCTTCTAAGTAGACTTTGTTAAGCCTTACGGAAAGTAAAAAAAGTCAGGATTGCGGCAAGGCCGCGGCGGCAAGGCGACCAAGGAACGCCGCGCAAGCTGTTGATCTGGCTGGAATTGTTGCAACACCGGAAACAGACTGCATCACCTTTGCCCGACAACCGCAGGAAATCCCGAAGAGTTCATCCCAGGGTGGTATGGCCACCCCCGTGATCGTTTCGCGCGCAGACGCAAACGGCGTCGGCCGAATTGTGTTAACCCTGCTTCATCTTCCTGCCGTTTGGCCGCCACATTTTCGGCGCGCTGTTCCCCGGTCGTGGCCAATCCTGCGATTGGGAGATCATCATTTCAACCCAAGCCACTGTTAATCTTGGCAAAGGCCGAATCAGGTGCGCGCCGGAAGGCGCCTCGCCACAAAATAAACCATATTGGGAGGTGGTACGGGTGGTCGGACTCGAACCGACACTCCTTGCGGAAACAGAGTTTGAGTCTGTCGCGTCTACCATTCCGCCACACCCGCACATTCCGGCGCCCGCATGGTAGAGCCGGAGGAAAACCCGGCTGCGGTCACCCTGTTGCCGGGCGGAAGCACCTGCTTCCTCCGGCCCGGCCCCCAAGGCAAAGCACCGCAAGGGTGCCCGACATTGCCCAAGGTTCCGTCTGCGCGGTGGTTTAGCCGTTGCGCCGCGCCGCGTCAACGCAGCTAAAGCTTGCGCGCGGCGAAGGTATCGCAATCGGCCATCCGCCCCGAGGCGCGGCCGATCTCGAACCAGCGGGCGCGCTGCTGCGAGGTGCCGTGGGTAAAGGTATGCGGCATCGGCACCCGGCCCGCGTTGCGCTGCAACGTGTCATCGCCGATCTGGCGGGCGGCATTCAGCGCCTCTTCGAAATCGCCCTCGTGGATGGCACCCAACTGCTGCGCGACACCGCGCGCCCAGATGCCCGACAGGCAATCGGCCTGCAATTCGATCCGCACCGAAATGGCATTGGATTCCGCCTCGCTCACACGGGCGCGCACCTGATTGGCCTCGGCCAGGATGCCCAGTTCGTCCTGCACATGATGGGCCACCTCATGCGCGACCACATAGGCCATGGCGAAATCGCCGCCGGCGCCCAACTGGTTCTGCATGGTCGCAAAGAAATCGGTGTCGAGATAGATCTTCTTGTCGCCCGGGCAGTAGAACGGCCCCGTCGCCCCCGAGGCGCTGCCGCAGGCCGAGGGGGTGACGCCCTTATACAGCACCAGCGTCACCGGCTTGTAGGTCTCGCCCAGTTGCTTGCGGAATTCACTGGCCCAGATCGCCTCGGTATAGGCCAGGGTGACCGAAACGAAGGAACCCGCGGTCTTGTCGGCTTCGGTCAGTTCGGTCTCTTGCTCGCCCTGCCCGCCCGTCAGGCCCGGATCGTTCAGCAAGGGCGTGACATCGATTCCCAGGAACCAGCCGATCGCCAGCACCGCCAGAAGCCCGACCCCGCCGATGCTGCCGGCGCGTGCGCCGCCCGAGGCGCGGCGGCGGTCCTCGATATTGCTGCTGCCTTTGCGTCCGCGCCATTCCATGGTGACCCTCCCGACCGATACCGATACCCTGCAATCGGCAGTCTATAGCCCGCTCACGAAGCCGTGCAACCAGCCTGCTTGACCTTGGCGCCCGTGCGCGCAAAAGGGAGCCGGGTAAAGGCCGCGCAACCGCACGGCCATGAGGAGACCGGATGTTCCGCAGGCTCTATGACTGGACGCTGCGCTGGGCGGCTTCGCGCCATGCGCCCAAGGCGTTGGGCGCCGTGAGCTTCGTCGAAAGCTCGGTCTTTCCCATTCCTGCCGATGTCCTCTTCATCCCGATGTGTCTGGCCCGGCCGGATGCCGCGATGCGCTATGCGCTGATCGCCACCGTCACCTCGGTTCTGGGCGGGGTTTTCGGCTGGATGATCGGCTTTTACGCCTTCGACCTGATCGCGGCACCGCTGCTGGACTTCTATGGCAAGCGTGAGGCGTTTGAGACCCTGCGCGTCGGCGCCGGGAACGAGGCGGTGCTGCTGATGCTTGTCACGTCCGGATTCTCGCACTTGCCACCGATGAAGGTCGTCACGATCCTGTCGGGATTGGTCGGTTTTGATCTGACCTGGTTCGTGGTTTCGGCGATTGTGGCGCGGGGCGGGCGGTTCTTCCTGCTGGCATGGCTGTTGCGGCGGCATGGTGCGGCGATGGCCGAATTTGTCGCCCGCCGCTTTGGCTGGATCGCGGGCGGGCTGGCGGCGGTCTGTGCGTTGGGCTGGATGGTCTGGCGCTTTACATGAGGATTGAGATGTCGGCGCGAAATCTGCTGATCCTGCTCGCGGCCGGGGGGTCACTCGCCCTGCTGCTGGGGGCTTTCGCCTTTCAGTATCTGGGCGGGCTGGCGCCCTGCGTGCTGTGCCTGTGGCAACGCTGGCCCCATGCGGCGGCGGTGGCGCTGGGTCTGGTGGCGCTGGCCTTCGGCGGGCGGTTCCTGCCGGTGCTGGGGGCACTGGCGACACTGGCCTCGGCGGCTATCGGGCTGTTCCATGTCGGCGTCGAACAGCAATGGTGGGAAGGGCTGGCCACCTGCACCGTGAACACGATGCAGGGCCTGTCGGGCGCCGATCTGCTGAACACCGACATCAGCGTGGGCGCCCCCGCCGCCTGCGACAAGATCGCATGGATGTTCATGGGCATTTCGATGCCGGGCTGGAACGTGATCCTGTCGCTGCTGCTGACCGGGATCTGGCTGCTGGCATCGCGGCGCGACTGAACCGGAGGATGGGCAGATTGCCCATCCTACCCGACGACGGATGCGCCAACGTAGGATGGGCAATCTGCCCATCCCGGCCTAGCCCAACAGCCGCTGCCCCTCTTGCAAGGCAAAGCGGTCGGTCATGCCCGCGACGTAATCGGCCACGATCCGCGCCAGTTCCGTCTCGCTTGCCGCCGCCTCGATATCGGCACGCCATTCCTGCGGCAAAAGTTCGGGCCGGGTCAGGAACAGCGGGAAAAGACCGTTGATCACCTGCGTCACCCGCGCCCGTTCGGCCATGACCGAGGGCGCGCGATACATCCGGTGGAACAGGAAAGACCGGATCGCCTTCAGCTCCTGATAAAGCGGCTTGGAAAAGCGGATCACCGTGGTTCCCAGATGGCGGATGTCGCCCACCGATTGCGGCTGCGCCGAAGCCAGCCGGTTCTGCGCCACGGCAATCACATCTTCGACCATGCGGCCGAAGACGCGGCGCAGCGCCTCATGCCGGCGGCGCATCTTTTCAAGGCCGGGGTAAAGCCGGTCCACCTCGTCAAAAGCCGGGCCGGTGACCGGCAGTTCCATCAGGTCGTATTCACTGAACAGGCCCGAGCGCAACCCGTCATGCAGATCATGGTGCGAATAGGCCACGTCATCGGCAATCGCCGCCACCTGCGCCTCGGCGCTGGCATGGGTGTCCAGTTCCAGATCCCACAGCGCATTCACCTCGGCCAGCGCATAGGGCAAGGGGCCGTCATGTTTCTTGTCCGCATTCGGCCCCGTCACCGGGCCGTTGTGCTTGGCTATGCCTTCCAGCGACTCCCATGTCAGGTTCAGCCCGTCGAAATCGGCATAATGCCGTTCCAGCCGGGTAACGATCCGCAGCGCCTGCGCATTGTGGTCAAACCCGCCATAGGGCGCCATCAACGCCTCCATCGCATCTTCGCCGGTATGGCCAAAGGGGGTGTGGCCAAGGTCATGCGCCAGCGCAATCGCCTCGGCCAAATCGGTATTCAAGCGCAAGACGCCGGAAATCGTGCGCGCCACCTGCGCCACTTCGATCGAATGGGTCAGGCGGGTGCGGTAATAATCGCCCTCATGTTCGACGAAGACCTGCGTCTTGTGCTTCAGCCGCCGGAAGGCGCTGGAGTGGATGATCCGGTCGCGGTCGCGTTGGAACGGGCTGCGAAAGGACGACATCCGCTCGGGGTAGAGCCTGCCGCGCGAGGCGTCGGGCAGGCAGGCAAAGGGGGCGAGCATGAAAGCCTCGTTCTTCGGTCAGGCACTTGGCTTGTTGAAAGCCTTGTGGCGCCTTATATTGGCTGTAGCCCCCCATGGATATGCGAACAAACCATGACCCTGACGCTTCCTCCCCGCGTAACCGACCGGGCCTTTGCCCGTCTGGCCGAGATTGCCGAACTGACGGGCGCGCAAAAGGCGCTGCGCATCGCGGTTGAGGGCGGCGGCTGTTCGGGGTTTCAGTATGACATCCGGCTGGACGATCCGGCGGTAGATGATCTGGTGCTGGAAAAGGACGGCCAGAAGGTGCTGATCGACGGCATCAGCCTGCCCTTCCTTGCCAATGCCACCATCGACTTTACCGACGAGCTGATCGGCGCGCGTTTCGTGGTGGAGAACCCCAACGCCACCGCCTCTTGCGGCTGCGGCACCTCGTTCTCGATCTGACGGCTTCCGGGCGGGTCTTGTTTCAGAACTCAATGGCCTTACGCAGGATCGGGATGACCTTGCGGTCCAGCCAATAGCCGGTATGCCCGTTCGGCGGCACCGGGCGCTCTTCGGGCCAGCCTCTGCCCGCATTCGGCATCCCGTCGTCGCGGGTGGTATCGATATGGGTGCCGACGAAATCATCGGTGCGGAAGATATTGGTCCAGGCCGCCAGATTCCCGCCCTGCGTCTCGGGCAGCAGGCCCCTGCGGCTGTGGGCGGGGACAAAGCTGGCAGGGAAATAGGTGTTGTAAAGATGGGTATAGGGCGACCCCATCGTGACCAGCACCAAGGGCACCGGCCGCCCCGCCGCGTCGCGCCAATGCGCGCCCCGCTCGGCCAGCAGGTCCAGGGCGATCACCGTGCCCTGACTGTGCGAGATGACGCAGATCGCATCCGGCCGCTCGGCCCGGATCAGGCGCTGCATCAGCACATCCAGCCGGTCGCCGATCCGGCGGCGCAGCCAATAGCCCTGCGGCATCACGCTTTCGGATGGCGCCAGCTTCCGCAGGCCCAGCGCCCGCTCCATCGGGGTGCGGGTATGGGTGCCGAAGGGATGGCCGGTTGCCGGGTCGATCTCTTGCGATTTCCATGAGTAGTCATTGAGATAGACCACCACATCGGCCAGAATCCCGATCCCCATGGCAAAAGCGCCCCGGGCAAAGCCCGTCAGCGCCACGCCGCCCAGCCCGATCCCGGCGATGGCCCAGTTCACCGCCTTATGCGACAGGACCAGCGGCCCACTGGCCCCGACAGCACCCCAAAGCCCCAGACCGGCCACCACCACCAGAAACAGCCGCAACACCCAAAGCAGCGCGGGCGCCACGATCAGCCGATGCCGCTCAGCCAGCGTATCGCGCTGCGCGAGATAGTCGGCCGGAGGCAAGGCCGCCATTTCCCGCCCCTTGCGCAGATGGACAAAGCCCCCTGCCAGCGCGATCAGCACCAGCGCCGCCGCCGCAGGCACCACCAGACGCAGCGCCCCCGCCACATGGTCGGGATTGCGCACCAGCCCGCCGGGCAGGTTCATCACCGCGGCCCAGACCGCCGTCATGGTCAGAAACCACAGAAGCATCATCAGCGACAGCGCGGGAATGACGAAATTGCGCGCGCCCGTCGCCCCCCTGCGCAAACGGCTCATCCCGGCCAGCGCCAGCGTGCACAGGATCACCAGCGACCAGACCAGCATCATCGCCGCCATCAGCCAGAGCCCCAGACGCTCGATCCCGCGATATTCCGACCGACAGGTCTCCACCACCGCCGATCCGGCGCAGGACGAGATTGCGAGCTGTGCATCAAGCCCCCCCAGCCGGCCCGGCAGGGCATCAGTCCCGGCAACGCCCAGCAGGCACAAGGCAAGCACCAGAACCCCGCTCCAGATCACCCAATCGGCCAGATGGCGCACCAGATAGACCCGGGCCATCCGCAAGGTGCCATAGCCCACCGCCAGCGCGCCAAAACCCAGAAGCCAGCCAGCAAGCTGATCCGCCGTCACCCCCCAGAGGCCAAGGGGCAGCAGGCTGCGCGCAGCCCAAGCCAGCACCAGCCCCGCCAGGATCACCAGATTGAGCGCCACCACCGGCCCGTGAATGGCCAGCGCCGCGCAAGAGGCCAGCCTGCGGCGCAGCCGGTCGCCCGGCGTCTGGTCGGGCCAGCAGGAACGGGCGTTTTCACGCACCGCATGGGCCAGCCCCAGCACCACGCGCAGAAAGCCGGAAATCACCAGAAGCAGGCTTTGCCCGGTGCCCGAAACATCGCCCCAATAGAAATCGGCCACCACGCGCTCGGCCTCAATCGTTTCGGGATCATCGCGGCGATACAGGCGAAAGCGGCGCAACTGGGCGTGGAAGGTGCCGAAAAGTCCGCCCCGGCCATAGCGGGCATATTCCGGCAGGTGGATGTCGTCGCTGGATTGGGCGCGCCAACTGCGGCCGCTGCCCGAATGCAGGCAGGCCGTCACCTGCGCCGTGCTGACCCCCGCCTCGCGGACGCCCACGCCATGCACCACCACGATCAGTTGCTTTTTCATCGCAGGCCCCCTGCACCAACAACAACGCCCGGTTGCAGGCAGAATGCCTCAGCCTGCGGCATTCCCCAAACGAATTTGCCCTCTGCGGGGGCTGATCCCCCGTCATTCCGTGCTATGTCCCGCCCGACAGGGGGAGGTGTGCATGACGATCGTTCTGATGCTGGGCTCGGCCCCGATGGCGGTTGCGGCGGCGGGCTGGCCCCGCGCGCCCTTTGACCGGATCGTGGCGATCAACAATGCCCATGCCATCCGGGCCGATTGGGATGACATGATCCACCCTTGGGACTTTCCCGAAGCCCGCCGCCCCACGCCCGGCCCGGGTCAGCGGCTGATCACGCAGGAGGCGTTCGTTCCGGCGCAGAACGGCTTTGGCGGGTTCGTCTATGCCGGCGGCACCATGGCCTTTACCGCTGCCTATTGGGCACTGGCGGCGCTGCGGCCGCGGGTGCTGGCGGCTTTCGGCTGTGACATGCATTACCCGGCGACCGGGGCCACACATTTCTATGGCACGGGCACGCCCGACCCGCTGCGCGCCGATATCACCTTGCGCTCGCTCGAGGCGAAATCGGCGCGGCTGATGGTGCTGGCGGCGATGGCGGGTTGTGCCTGTGTAAACCTTTCCGACGGGCCGTCACGGCTGGTCTGGCCGCGCGCCGTGCGCAGCGCCTTGCCCGGGCTGCGCCCCCTGCCCTTCAACCGCGACCGGGCCGAAACCGCCCTGAGCCGCGAGGCGGAGCTCGGCTATCACGTCCCCTCGGGCCGCTACTGGGAAGAGGCCGGGCGTTTCGATCCGGCCGAGATCGACGCGCTGGATGCGCTCTGGCTTGCTGCGGCGGAGGTGGGGCCTTAGAACGGGGGAAAGCCCGGAGGCCCCCATGAAGATCGCCACCTTCAACATCAACGGCATCAAGGCCCGGATCGAGGCGCTGCCGGAATGGCTGGAAAGCGCGCGGCCCGATGTGGTCTGCCTGCAAGAGATCAAATCGGTGGACGAAGCCTTCCCGCGCGAGATCTTCGAGGCGATGGGCTATAATGTCGAAACCCACGGCCAGAAAAGCTTCAACGGCGTGGCAATCCTGTCGCGCCTGCCGCTTGAGGATGTGACACGCGGCCTGCCGGGGGACGAGGACGACCCGCAGGCGCGCTGGATCGAGGCGACGGTGGTAGGCAAGCGCGCGGTGCGGGTCTGTGGCCTTTACCTTCCCAACGGCAACCCGGCGCCGGGGCCGAAATACGATTACAAGCTGGCCTGGATGGCGCGGATGGAGGCGCGGGTGCGCGCCCTTCTGCCGCTGGAAGAGCCGCTGGTGTTCTGCGGCGATTACAATGTGATCCCCGAGGCGAAAGACGCCGCCAAACCCGAAGCCTGGGTCACCGATGCGCTTTACCTGCCCGCCTCGCGCGCCGCCTTCCGCCGCCTGCTGGCGCTGGGCCTGACCGAGGCGTTCCGGGCGGTGCAGCCGGCACCGGGGCATTATTCCTTCTGGGATTATCAGGCGGGCGCATGGGAGCGGAACAACGGCATTCGCATCGACCACCTGTTGCTGTCACCGCAGGCCGCCGACCTGCTTCTGGATTGCCAGATCGACAAAGCCACGCGCGGCGGCACCAAGCCCTCGGATCACGTTCCGGTCTGGATCGAGCTGGACGCGTAGGATGGGCAATATTGCCCATCACAGGCCAAGGGCACGGAAAACCTTGGGCAATTCCTCGGGCAGGTCTTCGGCGATCAGGCCGGGGCCAAAGCTGCGGGCGCATTCGACATGCAACCATGCCCCGGTGCAGGCGGCATCGAAAGGGCTGAAACCCCGCGCCAGAAGCCCGGTGATGAACCCCGCCAGCACATCGCCCGATCCTGCCGTGGCCAGCCAAGGCGCGGCACGGTCATAAACGGCGGCATTGATGGCGCAGCGGCCATCGGGGGCGGCAATCACCGTGTCGGGGCCTTTGTAAAGCACCACGCAACCGGCGCGGGCGGCGGCTTCGCGGGTGGCATCGACCTTGGAATAGGCCGGGCCTTTGGTGGCGGGTTCGGCCAGTTTCGCGGCAATGTCGGGGAAAAGGCGGGCGAACTCGCCCGCATGCGGGGTCAGGATGCAGTTGGGCGACAGGGCGGCGAAGAGGGCGGGGTCGCGGGCGATCAGGGTAAGGGCGTCAGCGTCCAGCACCGCGCCACGGCGGCCCTCACCGTGGGGTGCGCCTTGGCGCACCGCCGCCAACGCTTCCCGCACCAGCCCTGCCTGCAAGGCCCCAAGGCCCAGCCCCGGGCCAAGGCACAGCGCGTTGATCCGCTTGTCCGTCAAGACTTCGGCCAAAGTGGCGGCATCCGGCACCCCGCGCAGCATCACCGCATCCAGCCGCGCAGCGTTCTCGGGGAGGGCATCCGGCGGACACCCCACCGTCACCACCCCCGCCCCGATCCGCAGCGCCCCCCGCGCTGCAAGTCGGGCCGCCCCGCCGTGGCCAGAGGGGCCGGAAAGGATGAGGGCGTGGCCGTGGGAGTATTTGTGGTCTTCGCGACCTTTCGCCAGAAAGCGCAAAAGATCCTTCCTGACCATGCCGACATCTCTGCAAACCCGCGTGGCGATCACCGGGACAAGACCAATATCGACGACCACGACCCGGCAACAGTGACGCGGCCCAACATCCAAGACATGCCCAAGTTTCTTGCGGTGGAACGTCACCGTAAGCGCAGCCTCGGCCACGAGGCCATCCAGTGCCGGCCAACCTGAGCAATCGTTTGTGCCGTTCGCATATCCTCGCGGCAAGAGCGGCTTGCCGCTATCGGCACAAAGGCCCGTGGGCAGGTCGACAGAAACCACGGGTCCCCAGAGGTCGCCGCGGAACAGATTGCATAGCGTCCGGACAACATCATCGGGCAGGCTGCGACCCAACCCGATGCCGAAAAGCGCGTCCACGACAATGTCAAAGGTCAAGCCCGGCGCCGCGCCCACTTCCGCATTCAAGGCGGAAAGCGGCCGCACCTCCCCCACCTCCCCCCACCGCTCATAATTCACCCGCGCATCCGGCGGCAACCGCTCGGCATCCCCGTACAGGAACACCTCCACCTGCCAGCCCTGACCCTTCAACAACCGCGCCACCACAAACCCATCGCCGCCGTTGTTGCCCGGCCCGCAGAGGACCACGGCGCGGCTCGGGGCCTTGGCCAATTCCGGCCATACCTCGAAGATCGCGTTCACCACGCCCTGCCCGGCGCGTTCCATCAGGTCCAGCCCGGTGACCTGACCGGAGGCAATCGCGGCCGCTTCGATGGCGCGCATTTGGGCAGCGGTGAGGAGTTCGGTCATCGTTCCGCCTATTGAGTTTTCAAACCGCCCACACAAAGGGCGCATTGCATAATTTTTAATCACATCCTGCGGAATCCCGCGGCGGATCGCCCATACCCCACCCTAGCCAATTGTCCCTGCCCGGCGGAAGTGGTCAGACGGAAACAGAGCGAAATCGGGGGGAGTCGGCCCATGAAGAAGATCGAGGCAATCATCAAGCCGTTCAAGCTGGATGAGGTGAAGGAAGCCCTTCAGGAAGCCGGGATTCAGGGCCTTTCGGTCACGGAAGTCAAAGGGTTCGGGCGCCAGAAGGGCCATACCGAACTCTATCGTGGTGCCGAATATGTGGTGGATTTCCTGCCCAAGGTGAAGATCGAGGTCGTCCTGACCGACGACATGGTGGACACCGCCATCGAAGCCATCATCGGCGCCGCGCGCACCGACAAGATAGGCGACGGCAAGATCTTCGTCTCTCCCGTCGAACAGGCCATCCGCATCCGCACCGGGGAATCCGGTGATGATGCCGTGTGACACCGGGCTTTGCGGCCCTAATTCCAACCACAACCGAAAGGCAGTCAGATGAGCGCAGTTGCAAAAGCTCTGAAGCTGATGAAGGACGAAGAGGTCGAATACGTCGACGTCCGCTTCACCGACCCGAAAGGCAAACTCCAGCACGTCACGCTGATCGCCGACCTCGTGGATGAAGACTTCTTTGAAGAAGGCTTCATGTTCGACGGTTCGTCGATTGCCGGCTGGAAGTCGATCGACCAGTCCGACATGAAGCTGATCCCCGATGCCGGTTCGGTCTATATCGACCCGTTCTATGCCGAAAAGACGCTCTGCGTGCATTGTGACGTGGTCGAGCCGGACACCGGCGAAGCCTATGACCGCTGCCCGCGCCAGATTGCCAAGAAGGCCGAAGCCTTCCTGAAATCCTCGGGCATCGGCGATGCGTTCTACTGCGGGCCGGAAGCCGAATTCTTCATCTTCGACGACGTGCGCTATTCGATCACGCCGCAGAAGGTGTCTTACCAGATCGACGCCCATGCGGCGGCCTGGAACACCGATACCGAATATGACTCGGGCAACCAGGCGCACCGCGCGGCCCACAAGGGCGGCTATTTCCCGGTGAACCCGGTGGACGAAGCCCAGGATCTTCGCGGCGAGATGCTCTCGACCATGAAGCGCATGGGCATCAAGGTGGACAAGCACCACCACGAAGTGGCGACCTGCCAGCACGAACTGGGCATGATCTTCGGTGGTCTGGTCGAACAGGCCGACAACATCCAGAAGTACAAATACGTCATCCACAACGTCGCGGCCGCCTATGGCAAGACCGTGACCTTCATGCCCAAGCCCATGAAGGGCGACAACGGCTCGGGGATGCACGTCAACATGTCGATCTGGAAGGACGGCAAGCCGCTCTTCGCCGGTGACAAATATGCTGACCTGAGCCAGGAAGCCCTGTGGTTCATCGGCGGCATCCTGACCCATGCCAAGGCGCTGAACGCCCTGACCAACCCCTCCACCAACAGCTACAAGCGCCTGATCCCGGGCTTTGAAGCGCCGGTGCTGCGCGCCTATTCGGCCCGCAACCGCTCGGGCTGCGTCCGTATTCCGTGGACCGAAAGCCCGAAGGCCAAGCGCGTCGAGGCCCGTTTCCCCGATCCGGCAGCGAACCCCTATCTGGCCTTCTCGGCCCTGCTGATGGCTGGCCTGGACGGCATCCGCAACAAGATCGACCCGGGCCCGGCTTCGGACAAGGATCTCTACGATCTGCCGCCGGAAGAACTGGCCGAAATCCCGACCGTCTGCGGCTCCTTGCGCGAAGCGCTGGAAGAGCTGGAGAAGGACATGGACTTCCTGCTGGTTGGCGGTGTCTTCGAAAAAGGCCAACTCGAAGCCTACATGGCGCTGAAATGGGAAGAGGTCTATGCCTATGAGCATACGCCCCACCCGATCGAATACGCGATGTACTACTCCTGCTGAGGCAGCGATCATGACAATCGAAAGGCCGCCCCCGGGCGGCCTTTTGCGTTTGACACGGCGTCGCGGAAACAAAGCGGCGGGTCGCCCGGCGATTACCCAATGTGGCGGAAACCGAACACAACCCAAGGTTAATTTCATCTTAAGACCACAATCATTCCCGCTTCCCATCACATTCGGGCGAGAGATTGGACGGGCCTGCAACGGAGGGTTGCCATGTCTTACGCGTCTCTCAGTACGATTGCCCAGCTCGTGTGCTGCCCGGAAACGCCCGTCAACTTCGCCCGCATGGTGGGCGATCTGGATGCGGTTCTGTCCCGCTTTGGCGACACCCAGAGGCAATTGACCTGGGATTGCGAGGATGTGGCGATCTTCGATTTGCCCGGAACGCGCATTTTGCTGGGCTGGTCGGAACAGACCGGGCGCGGCAATGCCTGCCTCAGCGTCGGCGTCGGCCCCTCGCCGCGGGCCCGGGTGCCCGGCGCGCGCGACGATGGCCATGACGCGCTCTGTGTGCGGCTGGTCGAACGGGTGCAGCCGCGGCTGGCGCCCGAAGCGGTGGTCTGGCATCAGGTCGAAGGCGTCGTCACCGCTGAAACCATTGATGCCCTGATCGAAGCCCTGCCCCGGCTGGACAATCTGGCAACCGATCTGGCCGAGATGGCCGATGCCGAAGTCGCCGTGAAACCGGCCGAGCCGCAAACTGCCGGGCCCGCCCCCGTGGCGCCGGAGCCGCCCCCTGCCGCACCTGAAACCGCCCAAGCCCCGGCCGAAAAGCCGGTCAAGTCGCGCCGGGCGCCGCATCTGCGCCGCTCTGCCGCACAGGCGGCCAGCCGCACCGAAATGGCGAACGACCGGCCTGACCTGCCGCGGTCGCGCGACCCGGAACTGGCCCGGCTGCGTGCCGCCCTTTACGAACCGCTGCCCGCCGAGGTGCCGGAAGTGCCCTCGTCCCAGATGCGGCTTGCGGTCCATGCGATGAATGCCACGCTGATCGTGGTCTATGCCCCGCTGGGCGCTGCGGTGATGACCTATGCCCTGCTGAAAGGCGAGGACATGAAGCTGTCGGCGCGGCTTCTCATGCTGACGGGCAGCATTTCGATGATGGTGCAGACGCCGTTGGGCCAGACCATGGCGGCCTTTGTCGGCACCTGACGCCGCTTAATGCGCCGCCGCCCGCAAGGCGGCCAGCTCGGCAGGCTCAAGCGCCTGAACCGATACTACCCAGGTATGGATCGAAAACACCACCGCCTGACTCTGCGGCAGCCGCATCAGCACCTGCCGCTCGCTGCGCACATAGCTGCCGCCGGTGCGGTCGGTGCGCGGATCGGCCTCGCGCCGGGGCTGGTGCAAGGTGGGGTCGCGGTAGATCAGCGCATTGCCCCGCCAGAGCGGCTGACCCACCCGGATCGCATCGAACAGCCGCTGCACCCGCCGCGCGAGATCGCCATCATAGGCGGGCACCGGCACATGAATGCCGGTCAGAGGCCGACCGAGCTTTTCCGTCAGCCACCAGCTTGCCGGAAAGCACAGGATGGCGCCGGTCAGCACATGCTCCTCTCCCTCGGCCTCGAGCAGGCACAGGTCTTCCTGCACCAGCCGCCCGAGCGTCATGAGCGGCTGCTCCGGGTCCAGCGGCACCAGAACGCCATCCGGGCGCCGGACAGCCTCCCCCTTGCGCACAAAACCGGGGGTGCGGGCGGTCCAGTCCAGCACGGCGGCATAAAGCTCATCCGCCGCCGGACGCCCCCGCTCCATCAGGGCATGGACAATTTCGGGGCGGCTGGCGATCAGCCGGTCACGCTCGGCCATCTGGCGCGCGTAAGCCTCATCCAGCCGCAGCCAGTCATCGCCCTGCACGGGCTGAATGCCGGGAAGGCGCGCCGTGCGCGGGTCCATCCAGATGGCGAAAGGCAGGCGGGTTTGCAGGATCGGATCGGTCATGGCCCGTTTCTCTCCGAAGGCCGCCCGGCACGCAAGGGGCTGGCCGGGGCCTCCGGCGGGGATATTTGGGCCAAGATGAAAGCCCGGGCGCGACAGCGGATGTCGCGGCAAGGCAAGCTCCCGCGCGCCGGGCGGCGAAGCTGCGGCAACAGCCCCGGAGGATGCCGATGGACCCCTATGCCCAGACCCGCCGCAAGATCGACCCCGCCCGGGGCGACCGTCTGGGCGACGGAACCCCCAATGACAATGACCGGGTGGAGATCGGCCCGACCCAGCTTGCCTTTGCCGAATGGGCGGCGGCGGGTCTGGCGCTGCCCGACCTTGACCGGATGCGGCGCTATCGCTGGCAGCGGCTGACCGCGGCGCTGGTCGAGCGCGATATCGGCGGGCTTTTGATGTTCGACCCGCTGAACATCCGCTATGCCACCGACACCACCAATATGCAGCTCTGGAACAGCCACAACCCGTTCCGCGCCTGCCTGCTCTGCGCCGACGGCCATATGGTGATGTGGGAATACAAGAACTCGCCCTTTCTGGTGACGTTCAACCCTTTGGTGGCCGAACTGCGCTCGGGCGCGTCGTTCTTCTACAATGTCTGCGGCGATGCCACCGCGCAGGACGCCCGCGCCTTTGCCGCGCAGGTGACCGAGGTGATGGCGGCCCATGCGGGGATCAACAAACGGCTGGCGGTGGACAAGATCATGGTCCACGGCCTGCGTGCGCTGGAACGGGCGGGGTTCGAAGTGCTGGAGGGCGAGGTGGTGACCGAACGCAGCCGCGCCATCAAGGGGCCGGATGAGATTCTGGCGATGAAGGCCGCCCACCACGCCTGCGAAGCCGCGATTGCCGAGATGGAGGCGTTTACCCGCGAAGCCGTGCCCGGCGGCGGCGTCAGCGAGGATGACATCTGGGCCGAACTGCACAAGGGCAACATCCGGCGCGGCGGCGAGTGGATCGAGACCCGGTTGCTCGCCTCCGGCCCGCGCACCAACCCCTGGTTTCAGGAATGCGGGCCGCGGATTGTGCAGAACAATGAAATCGTGGCCTTCGACACCGACCTGATCGGCGCCTACGGTATCTGCATCGACATCAGCCGGACATGGTGGGTGGGCGACGGGCACCCGACCAATGCGATGATTTCCGCCATGCACCACGCCCGCGACCATATCGACACCAATATGGCCATGCTGAAACCCGGCGTGACCATCCGCGAGCTGACCCATGGCGGCCACCAGTTGGACGCGCAATATTGGAAGCAGAAATATTCCTGCAAGATGCATGGGGTGGGCCTGTGCGACGAATGGCCCTTCGTGCCCTATCCTGACGCCTGGGTGGACGGCGCCTTCGAGGTGGCGTTGCAGCCGGGCATGGTCCTCTGCGTCGAGGCGCTGGTTTCGCCCGAGGGTGGCGATTTCTCGATCAAGCTGGAGGATCAGGTGCTGATCACCGAAACGGGGTTTGAGAACCTGACGCGCTATCCGTTTGACCCCCGGCTGATGGGGTAACCGGGCCGGTCAGTCTGCAGTCCAGACAGTCAAATCGGCCAAAAGGCCCAGATGGTCCGAACCAAGGTGCGGGCGCAATGCAACGGCACCGCCGCCGGGGGCCATGACATGGTCAATCGGCAGGGTCAGAAGTCGGCCAAACTCGGGAAAGCTGCCACGGACCGGACCGGCGGCAGTGACCCGGGCTGCGCGCCTCACCTCGGCCAAGGCATGCGACCATGGCACCATGTTGAAATCACCCGCGATCGCCACGGGGCCTTCCAGCGCCTTGATCACCGGAAGCACGACCGCCAGATGTGCCGCCTGACCATAGGGCCATGGCCAGCTCAGATGCACCGACACCAGCCAGATGCGCCCCTGCGGCGCCTGCACCTGCAGGGCGGCCAGACCCTTGGCGCAAGTCTCGGTGCCCGGAACCGGCGGCAGCCGCGTCAGCACGGCCAGACCACCCACCGTTGACACCGGGCACATCACCTGATGCGGCAAGATATCGGCCAGATCGGCCAACACCACCCAGTTCGGCGCAGACACCTCTTGCAAGGTCACCACATCGGGCACGGCAGCGCGGATATCGGCCACCAGCGCAGGCAGGGCATCGTTGCGAAACAGCATGTTCTTCTGATAAAGCCGCAACGCACCCGGGGTGGCTGGCAACTGATAGGCCGCAAGCAGCGGTGCCCCTGCCGCCAGCGCCGCGATCAGCCCCACCGCCCCTGAACGGCGCGCGCCAAGGGCCAGACCAAGCACCGCAACCAGCGCCAACAGCGCCGTGACCTGGGCGCGGAACACCGCAAGAGAGTCCCCCGCCGGGTGCAACGCCCCAAGGAACCCCGCCACCAGAGCCAGCAACAGGGTCAGCCCGGTCAACCCCAGTCCCCATCTTGCGACCGTCATCGCCACCTGACCCTTGTATCTCTGTGTCAATTCGCCTGATGGCACCTGCTGGGCACGCAGTTGCCTCAACTCTTGCAGCGCAGCGACGTGCAGTCTAAGGGGGGCACCAACGCCCGACAAGTCAGAGGTCCCGATGATCCCGCGCTATTCCCGCCCCGAGATGGTTGCCCTCTGGTCGCCCGAGGCCCGCTTCCGCATCTGGTTCGAGATCGAGGCCCATGCCTGTGATGCGCAGGCGGCTCTTGGCGTGATCCCCAAGGCCAATGCCGAAGCGGTCTGGCGGGCGAAGGATGTCACCTTTGACGTGGCCCGGATTGATGAGATCGAGGCCGTCACCAAGCATGACGTCATCGCCTTCCTCACCCATCTGGCCGAGCATATCGGCGCCGATGACGCCCGCTTTGTCCATCAGGGCATGACCTCTTCCGATGTGCTGGACACCACGCTGAACATTCAGCTTGTCCGAGCCTGTGACCTTTTGCTGGCCGCGATGGACCGGGTTCTGGCTGCGCTCAAGACCCGTGCCTATGAGCATAAGGACACCGTCCGCATCGGCCGCAGCCATGGCATCCATGCCGAGCCGACCACGATGGGCCTGACCTTTGCCCGCTTCTATGCCGAAATGGCGCGGGGCCGGGCCCGTCTGGTCAATGCCCGGGCCGAGATTGCCACCGGGGCGATTTCCGGCGCCGTCGGCACCTTTGCCAATATCGACCCCGCCGTCGAAGAGCATGTCTGCAAGATGCTGGGCCTGACGCCCGAGCCGATCAGCACGCAGGTCATTCCGCGCGACCGTCATGCGATGTTCTTTGCCACGCTGGGGGTCATTGCCTCCTCGATCGAGAATATCGCCATCGAAATCCGCCACATGCAGCGGACCGAAGTGCTTGAGGCGGAAGAATTCTTCAGCCCCGGGCAGAAGGGGTCTTCGGCCATGCCGCACAAGCGCAACCCGGTGCTGACCGAAAACCTGACCGGGCTCGCCCGGCTGGTGCGCATGTCGGTCACCCCGGCGCTGGAGAATGTGGCGCTTTGGCATGAGCGCGATATCAGCCATTCCTCGGTCGAGCGTGCCATCGGGCCGGACACCACGATCACGCTGGATTTCGCGCTGCACCGGCTGGCGGGTGTGGTGGAAAAGTTGGTGATCTATCCCGAGAACATGTTGAAGAACATGAACAAGTTCAAAGGGCTGGTCATGTCGCAGCGGGTGCTTCTGGCGCTGACCCAGGCCGGTGTCAGCCGCGAAGACAGCTATCGCCTTGTGCAGCGCAACGCGATGAAGGTCTGGGAGAAGGGCGCCGATTTCAAGACCGAGCTTCTGGCCGACCCGGAGGTGACCGCCGCCCTGTCGCCCGCCGAGATCGAGGAGAAGTTCGACCTTGGCTATCACACCAAGCATGTCGATACGATCTTTGCCCGGGTGTTCGGTGCCTGATCACGGGTCTGTGAGCATCGGATTGCCGCCATCGCTGCTAGGCTGATGCCAGATGCGATGGAGGCCCCGATGCGACGGATTGCCCTTGCCCTCTTGCTGCTGCCGCTCTCTGCCACGGCGCAAGAGCAATCGACCCCGCGCGGCAGCGATTGCGAGACGCCGACCTGTGCCACCGGCACGCTCTATAATCCCGGCACCAAGACCTGCGAGCCGGTGTCGAGCTAAGGTGCTGTTAACCCCGCCCTGACAGTCTGACCTTCGGAAGAATCGGAGGCGGCAATGGCAGGCGAACAGGCTTTGGCACGGATCACCCCGGCAAAGCGGGCGCTGGCGGCCCTGCCCCCGCCCCCTGCCAAGCGCGGGCTGACCGCGCGGGAAAAGGCGGCGGTCATCGTGCGGTTTCTGCTGGCCGAGGGGGCGCAGATCCCGCTGTCGAAGCTGCCCGACCACATGCAGGCCGCACTGACCGAACAGATGGCCCATATGCGGCTGGTGGACCGCGCCACGCTGGGGCAGGTGGTGGATGAATTCCTGAACGAGCTGGAGCAGGTCGGGCTGGCCTTCCCCGGCGGCATCGAAGGTGCCTTGCAGGTGATGGATGGCCATATCTCGGCCACCGCCGCCAGCCGGCTGCGCCGCCTTGCCGGGGCATCGGCCAAGGTGGACCCCTGGGATAGGCTGACATCTTTGCCCGCCGAACGGTTGCTGCCGGTTCTGGAAGAGGAAAGCGCCGAGGTGGCGGCGGTGATGCTGTCCAAGCTTCCGGTGGCCAAATCAGCGGAACTCTTGGGGAAATTGCCGGGAGACCGGGCGCGGCGGGTGGCCTATGCCGTGTCGATGACCGGCAATGTCGATCCTGAAACGGTGCGGCGGATCGGGCTGTCGCTGGCCGCGCAACTGGATGCGCAGCCGCCCCGTGCCTTTGACTCCGGCCCGGTGGAACGGGTGGGGGCGATCCTCAACGTCTCTCCGGCGCTGACGCGCGAAGATGTGCTGAAAGGGCTTGAGATTGAGGACCGCGACTTTGCCGAGCTGGTGCGCAAGGCGATCTTCACCTTCGTTCATATCCCCGCCCGGGTGCAGCCGCGTGACGTGCCCAAAATCATCCGCATCGTCGAACAGCCGGTTCTGGTCACCGCCCTGACCGCCGCGCAGCACCATGAGGCGCAGGCGCGCACCGCCGAATTCCTGCTGGCAAACATGTCGCAGCGCATGGCGCAGGGCCTGCGCGAAGAGATGGCCGCCCGTGGCAAGGTGCGCGAGAAAGACGCGGAAGAGGCGATGTCCACCGTGGTCATGGCCGTGCGGCAGTTGGAAGGCGCGGGCGAACTGATCCTTGTGCAGGAGGAGGACTGACTATTCCGCCGCCACCCGGCGCGGTTTCAGCACATCCTTCAGATACCGCCCGGTATGGCTGCGCTCGACCTTGGCGACATCCTCGGGCGTGCCGACCGCGACAATCTCACCGCCGCCATCGCCCCCCTCGGGGCCGATGTCGATGATCCAGTCGGCGGTCTTCACCACGTCGAGGTTATGCTCGATCACCACCACTGTATTGCCCTGATCCACAAGGGAATGCAGCACTTCCAACAGCTTGCGCACATCTTCGAAATGCAGGCCGGTGGTCGGCTCGTCCAGGATATACAGCGTTCGCCCCGTCGCGCGGCGGCTGAGTTCCTTGGACAGCTTCACCCGCTGCGCCTCACCGCCCGAAAGCGTGGTCGCCTGCTGGCCCACCTTGATATAGCCAAGGCCCACCTCGCAAAGGGCGTCCATCTTCTCGCGGATGCTGGGCACCGCCTGAAAGAAGTCGCGCGCATCTTCGCAGGTCATGTCCAGCACATCGGCGATGCTGCGGTCCTTGAACTTCACCTCCAGCGTTTCGCGGTTATAGCGGTGGCCCTTGCAGGTTTCGCAGGTCACATAGACATCGGGCAGGAAGTGCATCTCGATCTTGATCACGCCATCGCCCTGACACGCCTCACACCGCCCGCCCTTGACGTTGAAGCTGAATCTGCCCGAGGCATAGCCGCGCGCCTTGGCTTCGGGCAGGCCGGCGAACCAGTCGCGGATATGGGTGAAGGCGCCGGTGTAGGTGGCCGGATTCGAGCGCGGGGTCCGCCCGATGGGCCGCTGGTCAATGTCGATCACTTTGTCCAGATGCTCGAACCCTTTGATCGTCTCGCAGGGCGCGGGCGTTTCATGCGCGCCGTTCAGCCGGGTCGCGGCGGTCTTGAACAGGGTCTCGATGGTCAGGGTCGATTTGCCGCCGCCCGAAACGCCGGTGACGCAGACGAACTTGCCCAAGGGAAACTCGGCCGTCACGTTTTTCAGGTTGTTGCCGGTGGCCTTGACCACCACCAGCTTCTTGCCATTGCCCTTGCGCCGGGTCTTCGGCACCGCAATCGCCCGGGCACCCGACAGGTATTGCCCGGTCAGGCTGGCCGGATCGGCGGCGACCTGCGCCGGTGTGCCATGGGAAACCACCTGCCCGCCATGCACCCCCGCCCCCGGTCCCATGTCGAACACATAATCCGCCTCGCGGATGGCATCCTCGTCATGCTCGACCACCAGCACCGAATTGCCTTGGTCGCGCAGGTTCTTCAGCGTGGTCAAGAGCCGGTCATTGTCGCGCTGATGCAGGCCGATGCTCGGCTCGTCCAGCACATAAAGCACGCCGGTCAGGCCGGAACCGATCTGGCTGGCCAGCCGGATACGCTGGCTTTCGCCGCCCGAAAGCGTGCCGGCATTGCGGCTCATCGTCAGATAGTCGAGACCGACATTCACAAGGAATCCAAGGCGTTCACGGATTTCCTTCAGGATGGCCCGGGCGATTTCGTTCTTCTGGTTGGTCAGGCTGTCGGGCACCGAACCGATCCAGTCATGCGCCTCGCGGATCGACATTTGCACCACATGGCCGACATGCAGCCCGGCAATCTTGACCGCCAGCGCCTCGGGGCGCAGACGGAAGCCTCCGCAACTGCCGCAGGGGCGGTTGTTCTGGAACCGCTCCATATCCTCGCGGCTCCAGGCGCTGTCCGTCTCGCGGTAGCGGCGCTCCATATTCGGGATCACGCCTTCGAACACCCGGGCCACCTGATAGATCCGCCCGCCCTCATCATAGCGGAAGGTGATCTCTTCGCCTTTGGACCCGTAAAGGAACAGATCCTTCACCTTCTCGGGCAGGTCCACCCATTTCGCTTTCTTGTCAAAGGCATAATGCTTGGACAGCGCCTCGATGGTCTGGGTGAAATAGGGGCTTTTCGACTTGGCCCAGGGGGCGATGGCGCCTTGCAGCAGGGTCAGGCCCTGATCGGGCACAACCAGCCGTTCGTCAAAGAACAACTCCATCCCCAGCCCGTCGCAGACCGGGCAGGCGCCGAAGGGGGCGTTGAAGGAAAACAGCCGTGGCTCGATTTCAGGAATGGTAAAGCCCGAGACGGGGCAGGCGAAATTCTCGGAATAGGTGATGCGGGCACCCTCGCCCTCGGCCGGGGCCGTCTCGATGATGGCGATGCCGTCGGCCAGGTTCAGCGCGGTGCGGAAACTGTCGGCCAGCCGGGTTTCAAGGCCCGGGCGCACCACGATGCGGTCCACCACCACGTCGATGTTGTGGCGGAATTTCTTGTCCAGCACCGGCGGCTCTTCCAGATCGTGGAAGGCGCCGTTGACCTTGACGCGCTGAAACCCCTGCTTGCGCAGGTCGAGGAACTCTTTCTTATATTCGCCCTTGCGGTCGCGGACGATGGGGGCCAGCAGATAGGCCCGCGTCCCCTCTTCCATCGCCATCACGGCATCGACCATGTCCTGCACCTGCATCGCGGTGATCGGCAGGCCGGTGGCGGGGGAATAGGGCGTGCCAACGCGGGCAAAGAGCAGCCGCAGATAGTCGTAAATCTCGGTCACCGTGCCCACGGTCGAGCGCGGGTTCTTCGATGTCGTTTTCTGTTCAATCGAAATCGCCGGGGACAGGCCCGAGATGTGGTCCACATCCGGCTTGCCCATCATGTCAAGGAACTGCCGGGCATAGGCCGACAGGCTTTCGACATAGCGGCGCTGCCCCTCGGCATAGATGGTGTCGAAAGCCAGCGAGGACTTGCCCGAGCCCGACAGCCCGGTGATGACCACGAACTGATCGCGCGGAATATCGACATCCACGCCCTTCAGATTATGCTCGCGCGCCCCGCGCACCTCGATGAACTTGTGTTCGGCCATGGTTACCCCCGCACTGGAAGCCAGATTTAGGGCGGTTGGGACGAGTCTCCAACCAGAAAATGTGAACTAAGAGTGAACATTCGCAGTCTTGTGTGGAAATTGCTGCGATCCGCGGCGTCCGGGCTTTACAAATTCACACTTAGGAATATATAGGCCGCACCCGAACAACGGAGCCAGCCATGTTCAACCTCTTCGGTGCCGCCAAACCGCGCCTGACCGCTGCCGATGCGGTAGCCGGACTTGCCAGCGGCGCGATTACCGTGATCGACTGCCGCGAAGCCAATGAGCTGCGGGCCTCGGGCACCGCAGAAGGCGGGCTGCATCTGCCGCTGGCGCTGATCGCGCTCAAGGCCGATCCGAAGGGCCCCGACCATGATGCGCGGCTTGATCCGGCGCGTCCGGTGGCGGTGTTCTGCGCTTCGGGCGGGCGGTCGGGCATGGCGGTGCAGGTGCTGCAACGGCTGGGCTATACCGCGCATAACATCGGCGGTTTCGGCGATTGGTGCGCGGCGGGCGGCCCCGTTACGCGCTAGCGCGGCGGCGGGCCTGCAGCGCGTGAATGGCAATGCCCAGCCCGGAAAAGCCCAGCACAAACAGCGCCAGCCCCGAGGCCCCCGCCTGCTCCACCAGAAAAGCAAGCAGCGGCGTGCCCGTCGTGGTGCCCAGATTGCCCAGTTGCGCAATCGCCCCGGCGGCGCCGGCGCGATCCTCGGGCCGGGGGTTCAGTTGCGGGATCGAGGCGAAACTTGCCCCCTGCACGATGCCCAACGCCGCCGCGACCACCAGCGCAAAACCCGCCTCGGCCGCCCCCTGCCCCCAGGCCAGCCAGAGGCCCAGCGCCCCCAGCACCGCCAGCGCGAACCCCGCCTGCACCAGCCGCACCGCAGGCATCCGCCCCAACAGCCAGACCCCCAGCGTCAGCGACACCGCGATAGAGACCAGCGGCATCGCCACGCCTATGAAGCCGCCCCACCCCGGGCTGGCCAGCCCCGGCAGCAGCGTCAGCACCGCGACATAAGTCACCGTATAGCAGACAAATCCCATGGCCGGCGCGGCGGTAAGGGGCGAGGCATAGATGGCAACATGCTGCGCCAGAAGCCCGCCCTGCCCCGGTTGCGCCGTCGCGCGCCGGTCTGTGGGCATCAGCGTGGCCAGCAGTGCCGCACAGCCCAGCATCCACAGCGCATGGGCCTGAAACAGCGCGCCCGCCCCTGCGGCTTCGATCAGTTTCGGCCCCAGCCAGAACAGAACCGCATAGGTCAGCCCGAAGAAGCTTGACCACAGCGTCATCGCCGCCCCCTGCCGCGCCGGCGGGGCGGTGGCGGCAATCGCCGTCGGCCCCACCACGACAATCGCCAGATGCGAGACGCCCTCCAGCACCCGCGTCAGCATCATCACCGGATAGGGCGGGAAAACCGACTGCACCAGCGAAACGGCAGCCCCCAGAACCAGCGCCGCCAGAATCGCCCGCCGTGGCCCGATCCGCGCCACCAGAAGCCCCGCCGTGGTGCCGAAGATCAGCCCCACCATGCCGACGACCGACACCATCAGCCCCAGCCAGACGCCTTCATACCCGGCATAGGCCGCGCCGAGCGACGGGTAAGCCACGGAAATCTTGCCAAATTGTGCTGCGGCGCCCAAGCCTGCCAGCCAGAGCGCCACAATCGTCAGACCCGCCTTCATCGCCGCCCCTTTTGCGCTGTCCCGCCGCAGCGGGGGTCCGGGGGCGGCAGGCCCCCGGCTGCGTCAGATATGCAGCGCGCGGCCGTAAGCGTCCAGCACCGCTTCGTGCATCATTTCCGAGAGGGTCGGATGCGGGAAGACCGTGTTCATCAAATCTTCCTCGGTGGTTTCCAGAGCGCGGCCAACGACATAGCCCTGAATCAGCTCGGTCACTTCGGCCCCGATCATATGGGCGCCCAGCAGCTCGCCGGTCTTGGCGTCGAACACCGTCTTGATGAAACCCTCAGCCTCGCCCAGCGCAATCGCCTTGCCGTTGCCGATGAAGGGGAAGCGGCCGACCTTGACCGTGAACCCGGCCTCCTTGGCCTTGGCTTCGGTCATGCCGACCGAGGCCACCTGCGGGTGGCAATAGGTGCAACCGGCAATGCTGCCCGGCTTGATCGGGTGCGGATGGCCGCCCGCGATATGCTCGGCCACCATCACGCCTTCATGGCTGGCCTTGTGGGCCAACCAAGGCGCCCCGGCGATGTCGCCGATGGCGTAAAGCCCCGGAACCCCGGTGCGGCAATATTCGTCGGTGATGACATGGGTGCGGTCGATCTTGACGCCCAGCGCCTCCAACCCCAGCCCTTCGACATTGCCGACGATGCCCACGGCGGAAATCACCGTATCAAATTCCTGCGTCGTGGTGCCCTTGGCATCTTCGAGATGCGCCACCACCTTGCCCGGGCTGCGGTCCAGCTTCTTGACCGTGGTCTTTTCGAGGATCTTCATCCCCTGCTTGACGAAAGCCTTCTTGGCAAAGGCCGAAACCTCGGCATCTTCCACCGGCAGCACGCGGTCCATCACCTCAACCACAGTGGTATCGGCGCCCAGCGTGTTGAAGAAGCTGGCAAATTCGATGCCGATGGCACCCGAGCCGATGACCAGCAGCTTTTTCGGCATCCGCTTGGGTTGCAGCGCGTGCTTGTAGGTCCAGACCAGATCGCCATCGGCCTCAAGCCCCGGCAGTTCGCGGGCGCGGGCGCCGGTCGCCAGAATGATCGCCTTGGCGGTCAGTTCCTCGGTCCCCTTGTCGGTCTTGACGCTGACCACGCCTTGTTTGGGCAGCGTGGCCGCGCCCATGAAGACGGTGACCTTGTTCTTCTTCATCAGATGGCCGATGCCGCCCGAAAGCTGCTTGGCCACCCCGCGCGAGCGGGCGACCACGGCATCCAGATCGAAGCTGGCGCCTTCCACCTTAAGGCCGAATTCCTTGGCGCGGTGCATCAGGTGGAACACTTCGGCGCTGCGCAGCAGGGCCTTGGTCGGGATACAGCCCCAGTTCAGGCAGATGCCACCCAGATGTTCGCGTTCCACGATGGCCACCTTCTGGCCCAACTGGCTGGCGCGGATCGCCGCCACATAGCCCCCGGGACCGGCCCCGATCACCACCACATCGAAATTCTGCGCCATGTTTTCCTCCCTCAAGAAAGTAGTTTGGCGTTAAACTATCTCATTCAATCCAGCAACAGTCTTGCCGCCGCGCCCCTATGCGCCGTTTGCATGGCTGGATTTCAGCGCCTCCACCTCGGCACGATAACCGCCTGCCGCCAGCCATTCCGCCTCTTGCGGCGTGTCGTCACGACCAAGGGCAGCGTTGCGGCCCGGGAAACGGCCAAAACGGGCGATGACCGCCTGATGCGCCCGGGCGTGCAGGGCCATTTCGGGCAGCGAGGGCACCCGCTCGGACAAAAGCTGCACCGCAAGGGCTTGATCGGCGGGGTCTTCGGAATGCTCGAAGGGCATATAGAAGAACTGCCGCTCCGGCTCGGGCGCCTCCATGTCCCAACCCTCGGCCACAGCCACCCGCGCCGCCGCCCGCGCCCGCGCATCGGTGGCAAAGGCCAGCGCGCTTCCCCGGTGCATGTTGCGCGCCAACTGGTCGCAGATCACCAGATAGGCCAGCGTGCCCGCCGGCCCATCGACCCAATGCTCGATCCCGCCGGCATGGGCGGCCTGCCAGATCGGCCCGAACCGGGTCTGGCATTCCAGATCCAGCACCTCGCCCCCGGCGTACCAGCCTTCGGGTCCAACCTCGCCCAGCCAGAAATCCAGAACCTCTACCGGGTCAGACATCGCCACCTCCACGCATTCAGGGCAACGTGGCAGGTTCGCCCCGTTACCGCAATCATTCCTTGTCCATCACCGCCCCCACGGCAAGGGACGAGGCATTGGGCGACAGCCCGGTAAAGCTGCCGGTCGATTTCGGCGCCCGCCGCCGCGTCATACGCCAGGCCGCGTAGCCCGCCAGCAGCGCAAACAGCGCCCCGATGAACAGGAAATAGCCCCGCGCGCCCACCTCGCCCATCAGCCAGCCGGTCACCAGCGGGCCAAAGATGGCGCCAAAGCCGTTGAGGAAGATCAGTCCGGCACTGGCTGCGGGCATCTGTTCTTTGCTCAGATAGTCATTGGTATGGGCAATCAGCAGCGAATAAAGCGGGTTGATGATCCCGCCCAGCACCAGCGCCACCACCAGCTCGACCGGGAAGGGAAACTTGATCGCCCCCGCCGTCAGCACCACCACCGCCGCCAGCGCCGAAAGCCACATCACCAGCGCGCGGCGGTCCATCCGGTCCGACATCCAGCCCACGGGGTATTGCAGCATCAGCCCGCCGATATAGAGCGCCGCCCCAAAGGCCGCGATCTGGCCAATGCTCAACCCGCTCTTGGCGCCCCAGACCGAGGCCATACCGAACATCGCGGCAAAGATCCCGCCCGTCAGCAGCATCCCCACGCAGCCCAGCGGCGAGATGATGAAAAGACGGCGAAAGCTCATCGCCTTGATGCTGTCAAAGGTCGGCGCCGGAGTATCGGCCAAGAGCAGCGGCATGAAGGCCAGCGAGACCAGAACCGACGGGATGATGAAAAGCCCGTATCCCGTGGGATCGCCCAGCGACAACAGCCCCTGACTGGCGATGATCCCCAGCATCTGCACGATCATATAGGCCGACAGCGCCCGCCCCCGGGTTTCATTGCTGGCCGTGTTGTTCAGCCAGCTTTCGGCCGTCACATAGATGCCCGAAAAGCAGAAGCCGATCAGCACCCGGAAGATCGACCAGGCATAAACGTCCAGCACCATCGGAAACAGGATCAGCACCGCCGAGATCATGGAGCCGAGCGCCGAGAACACCCGCACATGGCCGACCCGCCGGATCATCTCGGGCGCAAGACGCGAACCGCCGAGGAAGCCCACGAAATACGAGGACATGATCACCGACAGCTCGAAGGTGGTGAAGCCCTCATGCGCGCCCCGCACCCCCAGAAGCGAGCCCTGCACCCCGTTGCCCACCATCAACAGCATGACCCCCAGCAACAGGGGCCAGGATTGGGCCAGAACTTTCAGCATCCTGCGGTCCTCATTCGTTTTCGCGCATCGTAGCAATGCCCGCGCAACCTGCCCAGACCGATTGCGACCGAAGGCCGATTTGCACGCCCTGCCCCGGCGGCGGACCGGGGCCAGCCCCGGACCCCGGAGTATTTCAAAAGGTGCAAATGCAGGACCGCCGCACTTGCATTTGCACCTTTCGAAATACTCCCGCCGGAGGCTGCCGACCTTTCCGCCGCGCGGCGTCAGGGGATCAGCAGCGAGGCATCGCCATAGGAAAAGAAGCGGTAGCCTGCCGCAATGGCATGGGCATAAATCCTGTCCACCCGATCCTTGCCCATCAACGCCGAGACCAGCATCAGCAGCGTCGATTTCGGCAGGTGGAAATTGGTCATCAGCGCATCGGTCACATGAAAGCGGAAACCGGGGTAGATGAAGATGTCCGTCGGTCCTTCCCAGGCTTCGGCCCGGCCCGAGCGGGCGGCAGTTTCGATCAGCCGCAGCGCGGTGGTGCCGACCGGAATGACCCGGCCCCCGGCAGCGCGGGTGGCGTTGATTTCTTCGGCGGCACGCGGGCTGACATGGCCCCATTCGGCATGCATCCGGTGGGTGGTCACATCCTCGACCTTGACCGGCAGGAAGGTGCCCGCGCCGACATGCAGGGTGACTTCGGTGAACTGCACGCCCTTGGCCGCCAGCGCCGCCAGCAATTCGGCATCGAAGTGAAGCGAGGCGGTGGGCGCCGCAACAGCCCCGGCATGGCGGGCAAAGACGGTCTGGTAATCGGTCTTGTCCGCCTCGTCCGCCGGGCGTTTGGCGGCGATATAGGGCGGCAGCGGCATCGCCCCCGCCGCATTCAGCGCCGCGTCGAAATCGGGGCCGCTCAGGTTGAACTCCAGATGCAGGTCGGTTTCGGATTTGGCGGTGACCGTGGCGGAAAGCTGATCGGAGAAGACGATCGCCTCGCCCGGGTTGACCTTGCGCAGCGGCTTGGCCAAGGCACGCCAGCCGGCGGCAGCGGGCTCCAGCAGGGTGAGCTCCACCTTTGCCACCGCTTCGCCCCGCGTCCGGCTGCCAAAGAGCCGCGCCGGGATCACCCGGGTATTGTTCAGCACCAGCCGGTCGCCGGGCCGGAACACATCGACCAGGTCGCGCACATGCAGGTCGCGGATGCTGTCACCCTCGGCCAGAAGCAGCCTTGCGGCGCTGCGGGGCTTGGCGGGCCTTGTGGCGATCAGCGCCTCGGGCAGGTCAAAGTCGAAATCGGACAGTTTCATGGCTTGGGTTCTCCCAGAACCGGCGGCGGGCGGCGGAAAATCTCGCGGAACATGCCGGGGGTCAGGATCGACAGCGGGTTCACATCGACCTCAGGGTCTTTCGAGGTGCCGCGCAGTGAAAAGTTGAAGCCGAACACGCCCTCGCCCCGTTTGGTCAGGAGCGCGCCGATGCCGTTCAGCATGTAGATCGGGGAAATCACCCCCTCCATCGCCAGCCTGCCCGAGCCGGTCTGATAGACCCCCGCCATCGAAACCCCCAGCGAGGCGCCGATGGCCGAGCCGCGGCTGATCTGCACCGCCCCGGGGGTCAGCAGGAACTCGCCATCCACCTCGTTGAAGACGATGCCTTCGCCGCTCAACTGTTCCAGAAGGCCGACCACGCTGATCGCGTTCAGCATCTCGGCCAGAACATTGGTGCCGCGCACCCGCACCGACTGAATGCGCGCCTGCCCGTCATAGCTGCCCTTGTCGTCGCGCGGCACCAGCAGCACCGAAAGCTTGCCGCCGACGGCGCTGGCAAAGACGCCGGCATCGCGCAGCACCGCCCCGGCCTCGTCCGAGGTCAGGCGCACCGCGGTTCCCCGGGGCGCCGGCGCGACCGAGCCGCGCACCGCAGCACCACCATTCACCCGGGCGGTGAAATCGCCCTTCATGCCGCGCGCCATCTGGAATGTGCCGCGAAACCCCGTCAGCGCCACCGTATCGGCCACCGTCAGCCGGTCCAGCGTCAGCGACAGCGGCCCGCCCCCCACGCCCGAGCCCTTGCGGGCCGAAGCGGGCGGCATCCGCCGCATGTCCACCCGGCCGCTGGTCATTGCCAGCTCCACCGGGCGGCCCGCACCGCGACCGCGGATTTCAACCGCGCCTTGCAGCCAGTCGTTCAAGGTCACCGTTTCAAACCGTGCAAGGTCCAGCCCGCCCCCCTGCCGCAGCGATACGGTGCCCTGCGCCTTCAGCCCCGCTGCGGCCAGTGACAGGCTTTCGACCCGGGGCGGCGTGGCAAGCAGCACCTGCGCTTCAAGGCGGCCGGTGCTGGCCGCAGGTTTTGACCAGCCCAGATCGGGCAGCGACAGCCCGACCCGGTTCAGGTCCGACACCAGCCGCAACCGCCCCGGCTGGCCCTTGACCAGATCAATCCCGACCTGCGCCTGCCCCTGACCCGAAACCATGCCGGACGGCAGGCCCAGCCCGAATTCCTCGGCCACCGCCTGCGACAGGGCCACCTGACCCTCGATCCGCGCCTTGCCCTTCTGATCCGGCGCAAAGCTCTGGCTGTAGGTGGCATCGAAGGGCACATTGCCCAAAAGGCCCGGCCCGGAAATCGTCAGCCCTTCGGGATTGGCCGCCACCGTCAGCAGGGGCGCGGTGACGATGCGGCCCGTGACCAGCTTGTCAGAGCGAAAGGCGCTGACGGTGCCCGCCACGTCATAATCGACATCCGACAGCAGGATCTTCTTTTGCAGCGGCAGCGACAGCCGCGTCTTGATCCGCGCCTCGCCCTCGCCCAGATCGACCGGGCGGTCGGCCTTGGTCATGAAGGTGAAGGGCGGCTGGTCCAACAGCGACAGCGCCGCCGTCAGGCTGGATTGCGTGGTCAGGGTGATTTCGCCGCGCGCCGGTTTCTGCGTGATGTCGGGCACCCGCATGACCGAGCCGGAAACGTCGATCTGCCCACCCTCGGGCGGCGTCACCCGGCCGCGCGACAGAACCACGGTGTAGACCAACCCGTCGATGGTGGAATAGCCATAGCCGTCATGGATCGGCGGCAGGGTGGGGATAAAGCGCACCTCAGTCTGTTCAAAGCTATAGCCCAGATGCAGCCGCGGCTCTTGCCCCGGATTGATGCGCAGCGCCGCCTCGACGTCAAAAAGCTTGCCCTTCAGGATGTTCTTCGCCACCCAGTCGCGGGTGCGCGGCAAAAGCGTGACCGGCCAAAGCGCCACCAGCCGGTCATGCGCGATCTGGTTCAGGCGCAGATCGACCGCCGCGCTCCAGCCTTTGGCATCGGCGCCGACCCGCCCTGTCGCCGTCAGCCGCTGCGCCGCTTCGGCCAGCGACAACTGGCCGATTTCCACGCTGAACGGATTCAGCCGCAGCCGCAGGTCCAGCGCCCCGTCGGAAAAGCGCACCGGCTCCTGAAACAGCCCCTCGGGGTCGATGGTGACCTCGCGGAAGCGGATCTGCGTCAGAAAGCTTTCCGGCAGCGTCCCGCCCAGTGGCCCGGCCATCCGCTGACCATCGGCGGCCATCAGATAGGTCTGTCCCTCGGCGGTCAGCCTCAGAGAGGGGCTTTGCACCGCCAGATCGCTCAGGATGACCCGGCCGCTGGCGGCATCATAATTCATCGCCAGCGTGGCGCGGTCAAAGGCGATGGGGGCGGCGGCGGGGGTGGGACGCAACGCGCCCTGCCCGATCTGCAACGCCGCCTCCAGCCCGCGCACCCCTTCGGTGCCCAGCTCTGCCGAGAACCGGCCGGAAATCGCCGCGTCCAGAATGCCCAGCGGCGCCAGCAGCGGCGCCTGCACCGCCAGATCCTGCGCCGCCACGCCATCGACCGTTGCCGTGATCCGCGCGCTGTCGGTCGCCTTTTGCGAAATGGCCAGCACTCCCACCCGGCCCGCCTGCCCCGGCACCCCGCCAAGCAGGGTCAGGCTCAGATCGGCGGCCAGCGCATCGGGGCGGTTTTCCACCGTCAGGCGACCGTCGCCCACCTCCCAGGTGCGGCCGCTGCGCTCATCCGTCAGGCTGAGGGTCAGGGCCTCGGCCTCGATCCGGGTCAGGCTGGCGGCGGCGGGCTGCGCCAAGAGGGCATCGGCCATGTCGAAAAGCTGCGCGAAACTCTCGATCCGCGGCATCGCCGCCTCGCCGCCGAAGGCAAAGTCGTAATTGCCCTGCCGGTCGCGCCGGATCGCCAGCCGCGCGCCGGAAAGCGTCAGCGCCCGCACCCCCAGCCGCGCCCGCAGAAGCGCGCCCGGGTCCAGCTCCATCCTGAGATCGGGCAGCGAGACCAGCGCCGAACCGTCCGCCTTCAGGAGCCGCAGATCCTCCAGCGCCAGCCGCGGCACCCAATCGGCATCGACCACCACATCCAGCCCGCCGATCGACAGCGAAACCCCCGGCATCGTCGGTTCCAGCGCCCGGTTCAGCCGCGCCTCGACCTCGGCCACCGCCCAGACCGGCAGGGCAATCGGACGTCCCGACAGGCCATAGACCCCGACCGCGACCAGAAGCGCCAGCGTCAGCAGAACCAGCCGCCCGGCCAGCCCGGTGCCCCGCCGGCGCCGGTGCTTGCGCGGCATGGGCGCGGGGGCCTCGGCCGCCGCTTGCGGCGACCCTGCCGCCGCCTCCTGCCCTGTGCTGCCGTCTTCCATGCACCCTTCCGCTTTGCCCGCGCCAAGCTCTGGCGCGGGCTTGCCTTTATCTTTGCCGAAAGGCAACTAGATCGCCAAGGGTCACCCACCCCAAGGCAAGGAGCCGCCCATGATCGCCGAAGGTCAGCCCGCCCCCGATTTCACCCTGCCCCGCGATGGCGGCGGCACTGTCACCCTGTCGTCGCTGCGGCCGCAGCCGGTGGTCCTCTTCACCTATGGCAAGGATGGCACCCCCACCTGCACGAATGAGGTGATGGAGTTCAATGCGCTGGCCGATGCCTTCCGCGCCGCGGGCGCGGTGGTGCTGGGCCTGTCGAAAGACCCGGTGAAGACGCATGACCGTTTCATCGCCAAACAGGGCATCACCCTGCCGCTTTTGTCCGACCATGGCGGCAGCGTGATGGAGCAATGGGGCAGCCACGGCGAAAAGCTGTTCTTCGGCAAGATGGTGACGGGCGTGCTGCGCACGACCTTCCTGATCGGCGGCGACGGGATCGTGCGGAAAATCTGGAAGGTGGACAAGGTCAAGGGCCATGCCGCCGAGGTTCTTTCGGCGCTGGCAGGTTAAGGCCAAGTTCCTTGGAAGGAACTTGCAAATTCCTTCCAAGGAATTTGCAATTTTCCTCCAGGAAAATTGTGGCGCGTCCCGGAGGGCGGCATGAAGACACTTGCAGAGATGGCGGTCGAGGTGCTGACCACCGCCGATGGCCGCGCCAAGACCGCCTTGGGCCGGGCCCATGCCGCCGCATGGTTTGCGGCGCGTGCGGCGGGCGCGCCGCTGCCCATCGGGCGGGCCATGCCGCCGCTGCACCCGGCGCGGCCGGACCAGCCCGAACTCCTGTCGCCGCGCGACGTGCCGCGCCGCCGCCCCGGCAGCCCGCAGGGCCGCATCGCCCTCTTGCACGCCGTCGCCCATATCGAGCTGAACGCCGTCGATCTGCACTGGGACATCATCGCGCGCTTCACCGATCATCCGATGCCTTTGGGCTTTTACGACGACTGGGTGAAGGCCGCCGATGACGAGGCCAAGCATTTCAACCTGATGTGCGACTGTCTTGAGGCGATGGGCAGCCATTATGGCGCCCTGCCCGCCCATGCCGGCATGTGGCGCGCCGCCGAGGATACGGTGGATGACCTTCCCGGGCGTCTTGCCGTGGTGCCGATGGTGCTTGAGGCGCGGGGCCTCGACGTGACCCCGGGCATGATCGAGATTTTCGCCAAGGCCGGAGAGACCGGCGCCCTTGCCGCGTTGCAGGTGATCTATGCCGAAGAGGTGGCCCATGTCGCCTATGGTTCAAAATGGTTCAACTGGCTTTGCGGCCGGGCAGGCGATGACCCCAAGGAGGCGTTCCACACGCTTGTCCGACGCTATTTCCATGGCGCCCTGAAACCGCCCTTCAACGAAGAGAAGCGCGCCGAGGCCGGTCTGCCGCCCGATTTCTACTGGCCGCTGGCCGATGGTGCCCCGCAGGACGGCTGATCCGGCGGAAACGGATTTCCGGGGTGAACCCGCCATTTTCGGCAGATTCCCGCCGATACCCCCCGGTTCCGGCGGGGCTTTGCCAGCCCATTCTTCAAATTTGTTGCAGCCGCTCCGACCGCACCGTAAGCAATGGGCGGCCCCGGGGAAGGGTCGTCCAGCCACTCACAGACCGGAACCGCGCCTCGTGCTGACCCGCATCGCCTATCGGATCCATGCCACGCTTGAGCGGTATTTTCCCGAACAGCGGCTTTTCCTGAAATCCGATACCGAAACGCGCTTCATCCGGCTGCGCCCCGCGACCCAGGCGATTGCCGTGGTGGTGGGTGGGCTTGCGCTGGCCTGGACCATCCTTGCCACCGCCATCCTGATGTTCGACTCGATCTCGGCAGGCACCTCGCGCGATCAGGTCGCGCGCCAGCAGGCGCTTTATGAACAGCGGCTGACGGCCCTGTCCGAAGACCGCGACGCCCGGGTGGAAGAGGCGGTCAGCGCGCAGGAACGCTTCAACCTTGCCCTTGCGCAGGTCAGCGCGATGCAGGCCCGGCTTCTCGCCTCGGAAGACCGCCGGCGCGAGCTTGAGACCGGCATCGACGTGATCCAGTCCACCCTGCGCCGCACCATTCAGGAGCGCGATCAGGCCCGGGCCGAAGCTTCGGCGGTGCTGGCCAGCGCCGGAACCGGCGTGACCGAGGCGGGCCGCGCCCGCGACGCCGCCGCCACCGTCGATTTCCTGACCGAACGTCTGGGCTCCACCGCCGAAGAGCGCGACCTGATGGAAGGCGCCGCGATGAAGGCCGCCGAACGCGCCGACATTATCGCCGCCGACAAGAAGGCACTGGAACAGCGCAATGTGGTGATCTTCACCCAGTTGGAAGAGGCGCTGACGGTTTCGGTCGAGCCGTTGGAAAAGATGTTCCGCGATGCGGGCCTGTCGCCCGACGACCTTCTGACTTCGGTCCGCAAAGGCTATTCCGGGCAGGGCGGGCCTTTGACGCCGATCACGCTTTCAACCAAGGGCCAGCCGCCCAGCCTTGAAGAGATGCGCGCCAATGCCATCCTCAAGGGTCTGGACGAGATGAACCTTTACCGCATCGCCGCCTTCAAGACGCCCTTTGCCATGCCGGTGAAGACCGCCTTCCGCTGGACTTCCGGCTTTGGCTATCGCAATGACCCCAAGGGCGCGGGCACCCGCAAGCATGAGGGTGTCGATATGGCCGGCAGCTATGGTGCCCCGATCTATGCCACCGCTGACGGGGTTGTGACCCATGCCGGATGGGAAAACGGCTATGGTCGGTTGATCAAGATTCAGCACGCCTTCGGCCTTGAAACCCGCTACGGCCATCTTTCGCAGATCAGGGTCGAGGTGGGCCAAAGGGTCTCGCGCGGCGAGCGGATCGGTGATATGGGCAATTCGGGCCGCTCGACCGGCACACATCTTCACTACGAGGTCCGCATCGGCGGGGCCGCCGTCAATCCGATGACCTTCATAAAGGCAGCGAACAATGTTTTCTAAGAGCCGCATCAACGAACCCGGTCCCAAGCAGGGCGAAACCGACAAACCCAAGACCCCGGAGGCTGGCGGCGTGACGAGCAAACCGACGATGGATTTCACCTCTGCCGCTCCCAAGGGCAAGGTCGCGGCTTCGGTCCTGTCGGCCGACCTGACCGTGGTGGGCAATCTGCGCACCACCGGCGACATTCAGGTGGAGGGCACCGTCGAGGGTGACATCCGCGCCCATCTCCTGACCGTGGGCGAAACCGCCACCATCCGGGGCGAGATCGTGGCCGATGATATCGTCGTCAACGGCCGGGTGATCGGCCGGGTGCGCGGGCTGAAGGTGCGGCTGACCTCGACCGCCAAGGTCGAAGGCGACATCATCCACAAGACCATCGCCATTGAATCTGGCGCGCATTTCGAAGGCTCGGTACAGCGTCAGGACGACCCGCTTGCCACCGGCCGCACCGCCGTTCCGCCGGCCGCAGGCCGTGTCGTGGCCCCGGCCGTCGCCGGTGAAGAACCCTGAGGCAAAGCGTCTTCGGCTGATGAAACGGGCGCCCCATGGGCGCCCTTTTTCATGGCGGCTTGACCGCCCCATCCCACCCCGGCATCGTCAGATCACGGAGGATGCCGCATGACCACCCCAGCCGAGACGCCACCCGTGCTTCTGTCCGGGGGGAACCCGCAGATCGCCAAGGGTCATGGCGAGGCGCCGGTGCGCGCTTATATCGCCGCCATGCCCGGCTGGAAAAGCGATGTCGGGCAGCGGCTGGATGCGCTGATCACGGCCACGGTGCCGGGGCTGCACAAGGCCGTCAAATGGAACAACCCGCTTTATGGCCTGAATGACAGGGAATGGTTCCTGTCATTCCGCTGCTATACCCGCCGGGTCAACCTTGCCTTCTTTCGCGGTGCGGCCCTGATGCCGGTGCCGCCGGGCCCCTCGCGCCAGCCCGAGGTGCGCTATTTCGACATCCACGAAGGGGAGCCGCTGGACGAGGCGCTGCTGACGGATTGGATTCTTCAGGCCAGCCGCCTGCCCGGGGTCCGGCTCTAGCTTTCCCAGCCGATCGCGCGGCGATAGAGGTGCCAACTGGCATGGCCCAGAATGGGCAGCGCGGCAAAGAGGCCGAAGAACAGCGTCGCCATGCCGGCAAAGAGCATCACCGCAATCACCAGCCCCCAACCCAGCATCACCACCGGGCTTTCCCTGACCACCCCAAACGAAGTCAGCATGGCGGTGACGAAATCCACCTCGCGGTCCAGAAGCATCGGCAGGCTGACCACGGTCAGGCTGAACAAAAGCGTGGCAAAACCTGCCCCCACCACGCTGCCCACCGCCAGCATGGTCAGCCCCTGAGACGAGGTGAAGACCGCCAGCGACGAGGTGACATTGGTCAGCGTCGCATTGCCCAGAAACAGCGCAAAGATCATATGGGCCAGAAAATTCCAGAACAGGAAGAACACCACCACAATGGCTGCCATCGAGGGGATCTGCCGGTCCTTCTGTCGAAAGATCACGCCGAAAATCTCATGCCGGTTCAGGGGAATGCCCTGCTCCAGCCGCCGCGACACTTCGTAAAGGCCGCAGGCGATGAACGGGCCAAGAATGGGAAACCCCGCCCCGGCGGGCAGGGTCCACCAAAGCTGCCCCTTGGCCATGATGGCCCAGGTCACCAGCCAGCCGCCCGCGACATAGAAACAGGCGAAGAACAGCCCGTAATGCGGCGCCCGCAGGAAATCCCGCCAGCCTTTGCGCAGCGCATGGGTGATGTCGGACCATTCGACATGCAGAATCTCGGGCCTGTCCGCCGCGCGTGCTTCCATCCTGTCCTCCCTTTTCGGCAAAGCCTATGCGGGGAATAGAGGTTTGAAAAAGATGTATTTTCGCAGCGGCGTTCAGCCCAGCGCGTAACCCGCGCCGCGCACCGTGCGCAGCGGGTCATCGCCGCCCTGCGCCATCAGCGCCTTGCGCAGCCGCCCGATATGCACGTCCACCGTGCGGGTATCGACATAAATGTCGCGCCCCCAGACCCGATCCAGCAACTGATCGCGCGAAAACACCCGGCCGGGCTTTTCCAAGAAGGTCGCCAGCAGCCGGAACTCGGTCGGGCCCAGCTTGAGCTGCGACGCCCCGCGCGTGACGCGGTGGGTTTCCGGGTCCAGCCGGATATCGCCCCATTCCAGCACGATCCCGATGGTCGAGGGCCGCACCCGGCGCAGATGCGCCTTGAGCCGCGCCATCAGTTCAACCACGGAATAGGGCTTGATCACATAATCATCGGCGCCGGTTTCCAGGCCGCGGACCTTGTCCACCTCTTCGGACCGGGCCGACAGCATGATCACCGGAATGTTGCGCGTCTCGGGGCGCAGTTTCAGGCGGCGGCACACCTCAAGCCCCGAGACATGCGGCATCATCCAGTCCAGCAGGATCAGGTCGGGCGGGGTATCGGCCACCGCCTCAAGTGCCTCTTCGCCGTTGGAAGCCTGCGCCACCTCGAAACCCTCGGCCTCCAGATTGTAGGCCAGAACCTCGCGTTGGGCGGGCTCATCCTCGACCAGCAGCACAAGCGGACGCGGATCGGCCATCTCAGCCCTGCCCGCCCGTCGAAAGCCCGTCCTGCGTGAGGTCGGCCTTGGGCCGCGCCTCGCCCGGCAGGGCGCCGGTGGTCAGATAGATCACTTGTTCGGCGATGGTGGTGGCGTGGTCGCCCACCCGCTCGATGTTCTTGGCGATGAAATGCAGGTGCATACAGGCGGAAATGTTACGCGGATCTTCCAGCATGAAGGTCAGGAATTCGCGGAACAGCGCGTTATACATCTGGTCCACTTCATGGTCACGCTGGCGCACATCCTCGGCCAGACCCGGATCGCGGGCGATGAAGGCATCCAACGCGTCCTTGAGCAGAAGCCCCACCTGCCGCGCCAGACGGCGGATAGAACCGGCCGCTCCCGGGATCGGCGTCATGGTGCCAAGGAGGAGCGAGCGTTTGGCCAGATTCTTGGCATAATCGCCGCAGCGTTCAAGGCTGGAGGCAATCTTCATCACCGTCAGCACGGTGCGCAGATCGCCCGCGATGGGGCCGCGCAGCGCGATAAGCCGGGCGCATTCGGTGTTGACGTCGCTTTCCAGCGCATCAATCGCCGCATCGCCACGACGCACCTGTTCGGCAAGCGCCTCGTCCTGGGTTTCCAGCGCCTTGGCGGCATCGGCGAGGGCAGCTTCGACAAGGCCGCCCATCTTCATGATCATCGCCTGAACGGATTCAAGATCGCGGTCGAAGGCCCGCAGGATGTGCTGGTCATTGAGCATGTTCGCCTCCGTCAGCCGATCCGGCCGGTGATATAGGATTCCGTCCGCGGGTCGCGCGGATTGGTGAAAATCTGCGAGGTCTCGCCGAATTCCACCAGATTGCCGAGGTGGAAGAAAGCGGTCTTCTGGCTGACCCGGGCGGCCTGCTGCATCGAATGGGTAACGATCACCACCGAAAACTGGCTGCGCAGCTCGTCGATCAGCTCTTCGACCTGTGCCGTGGCGATTGGGTCAAGGGCCGAGCAGGGTTCGTCCATCAACAGCACTTCGGGGCTGGTGGCAATGGCGCGGGCGATGCAGAGGCGTTGTTGCTGGCCACCCGACAGGCCGGTACCCGGCGCGTGCAGACGGTCCTTCACCTCATTCCAGAGCGCCGCCTTGCGCAGGCAGCTTTCCACGACCTGATCCAGTTCCGCCTTGTTGCGGGTCAGACCGTGGATCTTGGGGCCATAGGCCACATTGTCATAGATCGACTTGGGGAAGGGGTTCGGCTTCTGGAACACCATGCCGATCTTGGCGCGCAACTGCACCGGATCGACACGGGGGTCATAGATGTCTTCGCCTTCCAGCGTGATCTTGCCTTCGACGCGACACGAGGCAATCGTGTCGTTCATCCGGTTCAGGCAGCGCAGGAAGGTGGATTTGCCGCAGCCCGACGGGCCGATGAAGGCGGTCACCGTCTTGTCGAGGATATCGACATCGACATCCTTGATCGCATGGTTGGTGCCGTAGAACACCTGCGCCTTGCGGGCTTCGATCTTGACGGTCTGAACGTCCACGCGAGTCTCCATAACGAGGTCTTTCATTTTGGCACCTTACCAGCGGCGCTCGAACTTGCGGCGCAGGATGATGGCCACAGTGTTCATCACGATGAGGAAGAGAAGAAGAACGATGATCGCACCCGAGGCCCGCTCGACAAAGCCGGGATCGCCGCGCTGGGTCCAGTTATAGACCTGCACCGGCAGGGCCGCGGCGGGGTCAAAGAGGCCGCCGGGGAAGTCACGCACGAAGGCCACCATGCCGATCAGAAGGAGCGGCGCGGTTTCACCCAGCGCCTGCGCCAGGCCGATGATCATGCCGGTCAGGATGCCCGGCATTGCCAGCGGCAGGACATGGTGCAGCACGGTTTGCAGCTTGGACGCCCCCACCCCCAGCGCCGCATCGCGGATGCTGGGCGGCACGGCTTTCAGCGCGGCGCGGGTCGGAATGATGATCCGCGGCAGCGTCATCAGCGTCAGCACAAGGCCGCCGACGATGGGCGCCGATTGCGGCAGCCCGGCAAAGTTGATGAAGATCGCAAGGCCGAGGATACCGTAGACGATCGAAGGCACAGCGGCCAGATTGGCGATGTTCACCTCGATCAGGTCGGTCAGCCAGTTCTTCGGCGCAAACTCCTCAAGATAGACCGAGGCGGCCACCCCGATGGGCAGCGACAGCACCAGAACCACCACCATCATCAGGAAGGAACCGACCACGGCAATCCCCAGACCGGCGGCCTCGGGGCGTTTGTCCGAAGCGTCGGGCATGGTCAGGAAACCGCTGTTGAGGCGCGTGCCAAGGATACCCGCCTCTTTCAGCTTGTCGGCCAGAACCAGTTGCTCGGGCGAGGTGTTCTTGTCCAGCGCAGCGCTTTCCATCGTCACGCGGCCTTTGTAATAGCCGTCGATCCGGCCAGTCGCCAGTGCGGTGAACTCGATGGTGGTGCCCACCAGCGCGGGATCGGCCAGCACCATCCGGCGCAGCGTTGCCGCAGATTCCTCGGAAACGAGCTTGGTCACATCCTTGGCCGATGCACCGCCAAGGTCGATGCCGCGGGCGGTGATTTCCGCCTCGATCGACTGCGACAGCAGCTTGGCAAAGGCAACGGTGGTGACCTTGGACATCACCGCAATGTCGCGGGTGCCCGATTTGTCCAGCACCTTTTCGTCCAGCGTGACCGGGAAGGTCAGGAAGGTCTGCCGAAAGGCCGGCAGCCCCGCCGAAAAAATCGAGATCAACAGCCAGACAAGCGCCAGCAGCGCCACCACGATGGCCGTCAGACCGTAACCGCGGAACCGGCGCTCGGCGGCATTGCGCGCCTTGGTGCGCGGATCCTGCGTCAGAAGCGAGCCGCTCATTCGTATTGCTCCCGGTATTTGCGGACGATGTAGAGGGCGAGGATGTTCAGCCCCAGCGTCAGCGTGAACAGCGTCAGCCCGAGGGCAAAGGCCACCAGCGTTTCGGGGCTGGCAAATTCGGTATCGCCGGTCAACTGGCTGACGATCTTGACGGTAACGGTCGTCATCGCCTCGAACGGGTTCAGCGACAGCTTGGCAGCGGCCCCCGCGCCCATGACCACGATCATGGTTTCGCCGATGGCACGGCTGGCAGCCAGAAGGACGGCGCCGACGATGCCCGGCAATGCGGCGGGCAACACCACCTGTCGCACGGTTTCCGAAGACGTGGCACCAAGGCCCAGCGAGCCGTCGCGCAAGCTCTGCGGCACCGCGTTGATGATGTCATCGGACAGCGACGAGACGAAGGGAATGACCATGATCCCCATGACCAGCCCCGCCGTCATCACCGAGGACGAGCTGCTGCCCAGTCCCAGAGGCTGGGCGAACCAGTCACGCAGCAGGGGGCCCACGGTGATCAGCGCGAAAAGGCCATAGACGATGGTGGGGATGCCCGCCAGAATCTCGATGGCCGGTTTCACCCAGGACCGGGTGCGCTTGCTGGCATATTCGGCCAGATAGATCGCACTCATCAGCCCGACCGGCACCGCCACCACCAGCGAAATCGCCGAGACGTAAAGCGTGCCCCAGACCAGCGGCCAGATGCCCAGCGACGAACCGCCTCCGAATTTCGGGTTCCAGGTGGCAGAGAAGAAGAAGTCCGCCGCCGGATAGAGGCGGAAGAAATGCGCCGTCTCGAACACCAGCGAGGCGATGATGCCCACGGTCGTCAGCACCGCGATCAGCGAACAGCCGATCAGCAGCCACATGACAAAGGCTTCGGTGGCGTTTCGGGCGCGGTATTCGCCCTGAATGCGCGAGATCGACCAGCCCAGCCCGGCCAGCGCCAGGATCAGCGCCACCGCCGCCAGCGCGGTCAGTGCGGTGCCCGACAGGGCGCGGTATTCAAGGGCCGCCGCCAGAACCGAAGGCTTCACTTCGCCGCCCACGGCGACGCCGGCTTCGGCCAGCCGGGCGCGGATATCGGCGCCTTCGACACCCACGGCGGCAAGGGTGGCATCGCCCTCGCCCCGCGCAACAACGGCATCCAGCCCGTCCGCGATGCGCCGCACATCGGCCATCACCAGACCGCGCGAGCTGCCTTCAGGAATGTCGGAAGTGGCGATCATGTCCGCGATGCGGCTCTCGATCACCACGGGTTGCGCCAGGGTCCAGGCGATCATCAGCAGGAAGGCCGGGACGGTGGTCATCAGAAAAACGGTATGCCCGTAGTAGCCGGGCAGCGAATGCAGCTTGCGGATATCGCCCGCGACGGATGCGACGGCGCGCTGCCGCCCAACCAGCCATCCTGCAAGGCCAAGGCCGAGGATGATCAACAAGAGGAGTCCGATGCTCATGGCGTTCCTGCGAAATGGGAGGGGGCGGCGCGATCACCCGCGCCGCCCTTGATCGGAAGCTTATTGCAGCGGGCCCATCGGGGTTTCAGCGGCCACGGCAGCCTGGGTCGCGGCCAGCTCCGGGTCGGGAACCAGACCGTAGGCGGCCAGCGCGCCATCCGGGCCAGCCATGTCGTCGGACACGAAGAACTCGATATATTCCTTCAGGCCGGGGATCACGCCGATATGCGCCTTCTTGACGTAGAAGAACAGCGGACGCGACACCGGGTATTCGCCCTTCGAGATGGTCTCGACCGAGGGAACCACACCGTTGACGGTGGCAACCTTCAGCTTGTCGGTGTTGTTTTCGTAGAAGGACAGACCGAAGACGCCGATGGCGGTCTTGTTGGCCGCGATGCGCGACAGGGTTTCGGTATAGTCGCCGTCGATGTCCACCGAAACGCCATCGGTGCGCAGGGCGAGGCACTTCTCGGCGGCTTCCTTCTTCTTGGCATCCTCATCGGCGCCGGTCGAGGCGGCGAGGTAGACGTCATAGGCGCCAGCGTCCTTGCAGCCCTTTTCGATCACGTTCAGATCGAACACTTCACGGGTGCCGTGCTTGGTGCCCGGGATGAAGGCCAGGATGTCTTGCGCGGGCAGAGCCGGGTTCACATCGGCCCAAGTCTTGGCGGTGTTGGCGGCAGCGGCGCCGTCCTTGACGGTTTCGGCCGCCAGAGCGCCCCAGACATCGGCGGGGGTCAGGGCGAAATCGGCACCGGCGATGTCGCTGGCAAAGACGATCCCGTCATAGCCGATGCGCACTTCCATGATCTCGTTCACGCCATTGGTGGCGCAGAGGTCGATGTCCGATTGCTTGATGCGGCTGGAGGAATTGGCGATGTCGATGGTGCCTTCGCCCACGCCTTCGCACAGCTTCTTGCGGCCCGCACCCGAACCGCCGCCTTCCACGACCGGGGTCGGGAAGTCGAAGTTTTCACCGAAGGCTTCGGCAACGATGGTCGCATAGGGCAGCACGGTCGAGGAACCGGCAATCTGCAACTGATCGCGGGCCGAGGCGGCCAGGGTCGAGGCGGCGAGAATCGCCAGCGTCGAAACGGAAATCTTGGAAAGGGACATCTGTCGCTCCGTCTGTCTTGCGAGGGGGCCGGATGCCCCTTCGTCGCCGCCCCGTCTAGGGCCGCTTGGCCACGCTTTTGCGACAGTTGTGTAACAGTTGCATGACACCCCTTCCGGGCGATCATTCCAGCGGCAGCAGCGCCGAAAACCGGCTGCCCTTGCCCGGCTCGCTTTCGATGATCAGGCGGCCCCGGTGGCGGTTAACGATGTGCTTGACGATGGCCAGCCCCAGCCCGGTCCCGCCCTTCTCGCGCGAGCGGTGGCCATCGACGCGGTAGAACCGCTCGGTCAGGCGCGGCAGGTGCTGCGATTCGATGCCCTCACCCTGATCTGACACCGACAGGCGGAGCTGCGGGCCGCGCGGCCCCTCTTCCCGCGCCAGTTTCACCAGCACCTCCGCCCCCTGCGGACTGCCGTATTTCACCGCATTCTCGATCAGGTTCGACAAGACCTGCGTCATCTGGTCGGCATCGGCACGCAAGGGCACCGGCGCCTCGGCCCCCTCCAGCCGCAGCGCCACCCCGCCCCGCTCGGCCAAAGGCCGCAGCGCCGCCACCGAAGCGCGGGCAAGGGCGGCAATATCCACCTCTTCTGCCGGGCGCTGGCGCTCTTCGCTTTCCACCCGGCTCAGATGCAAGAGGTCGCGCACAAGGCGGTTCATCCGTTCCGCCTCGCGCGCCATGATGCCAAGGAACCGCTCGCGCGCCGTGGCATCGTTGCGGGCCGGGCCCTGCAACGTCTCTATGAAACCGATCATCGCGGTCAGGGGCGTGCGCAACTCATGGCTGACATTGGCCACGAAATCGCGGCGCATCTGATCCATCTGCGCCAGCGCCGACAGGTCTTCGAAGGCCAGCAGAACCCCGCCCGAAACCGGCGTCACCGTCACCTCATGCACCCGGTCATTTGGCAATCCGGGGCTGACCAGCCGCACCCGCCCGGCCCGGCCCTGCCGCGCCTGCACGATGGCCGCCAGAAGGTCCGGCTGCCGGAAACCCAACCCGTGGTGCCGCCCCACCAACCCGGCGCCGAACAAAGCCTGCGCCGCCGGATTGGCCTCGGCCACCCGCTCGTCTGCACCGATCAGCACCACCGGCATCGGGATGCCCGCCAGAATCTCTGCCACCGAACCAACCATCGCCGCCCCCAGACCGCCTGCCCCGTTCCTAACGGCTAGGCGGCAGTCTGGCCAGTTGGTTCACGCCCCCGGATTGTCGCGGCGGTAAATCCAGTCATGGTCGGGATCGTTCTGGAACCGCCATTTGCGCAAAGGCCCGGCCATGACGTTCAGATAATACATCTCATAGCCATAGGGCGCGCCGCAGGGATGATGCCCCTTCGGCACCAGAACCACATCATGGTTCTTCACCGCCATGGTCTCGTCCAGAGAGCCATCCTCGGTATAGACCCGCTGCACGCCAAAGCCCTGCGCCGGGTTCAGCCGGTGGTAATAGCTTTCCTCCAGATAGGTCATGCGCGGATAATCGTCCTCGTCATGGCGGTGGCTGGGATAGCTTGACCAGTTGCCGGACGGCGTGAACACCTCGGTCACCAGAAGGTTGTCGCAGACCTCGCGCGCCTCCATGGCGATGTTGTTGATGTGGCGGGTGTTGGCCCCCTGCCCGCGCGGGGTGAGCGTGATGCCCTCCGGCCCCAACCGCTGCGCCTTGTGGCCGCCCTTTGCGGGCGCCGAACAGACCGCCAGCACGCAAGGCGTTGTCGCCACCGCCTCCCAGCTTTCGCCGCCCGGCACATAAAGGCAATGCGGCGGCGTCTTCTCGAACACATCCATCCGGTCGCCCATCTCGCCCCAATCCTGCCCGGCGGCGGTGACCTGCGCCTTGCCCTCGACCAGCACAAGGATCACCTCGCGCCCGCCGGTGACTTCCGCCGCCCGGTCCCCCGCCTCAAGCCGATACAGGCCAAAGCCCACATGCCCCCAGCCCGCGCTTTCCGGCGTGATGTCATGCACCTTGCCCCGCATGCCCGAGGGTTTCCGCAAGAGATCGGCCATCGCATTTCCTCCCGCCAAGGCTTTCATCTTGGCCCAAATATCCCACGGGGGTCCGGGGGTGTGAAACCCCCGGTTCTCCGCCGCCGCTCAGATCAGGCCCGCCTCGCGCGAAAGCCGCTTCAGCGTCGCCAGACCGAGCGTCTGATACAAAAGCGGATTGCGCACCTTCGGATCCTGCTCGGCCTCGATCACGATCCAGCCGTCATAGCCCGCACCGGCAAGGATCTTCAGCAGCGGCGCGAAATCGACGCCGCCTTCCTGATCGCCCGGCACGGTAAAAGCACCGCCCACCACCCCTTGCAGGAAGGACCATCCCTCGGCCCGCACCTTGGCGGTGATGGCGGGGCGGATGTTCTTGGCGTGGAAATGCTTCACCCGCGCGGCATGGCGCGTCAGCACCGCCACCGGATCGCCGCCGCCAAAGGTGCAATGGCCGGCATCGAATAGAAGATGCGTGTGCGGCCCGGTCGCGGCCATCAGCGCGTCAATCTCTTCGGGGCTTTCGACGATGGTGCCCATATGGTGGTGGTAAACCAGCGTCACCCCCTGCCCGGCAAGATAGGCGGCGAACACCTCAAGCTTGGCGCCGAAGGCCACCATTTCGGCAGCGCTCAGGGTCGGCCGGTCGTTCACCGGACGGCCCGCATCGCCATGAATCGCGTTGGAGGTTTCGCAGACGATGCAGACCTTGCAGCCGTTGTGCCGAAGCTTGGCCAGATGGGGCTGCACCGCCGCAATCTCATCCTCGACCGATTGCACCAGAAGATTGGTAGAATACCAGCCCGAGATGAACTTCAGCCCGTAAGACGCCAGAAGGGCGCGCAATTCTTCGGGGTCATCCGGCCAGCGGTGGCCGTTCTCGATCCCGTCAAAGCCGATCTGGCGGCCCGCCTCGTCCAGAATACGGGCGGTCGGAATATCGGCGCCGATGCTCTGGTCGTCGTCATTGGCCCAGGCGATGGGATTGGTTCCGAAAAGGATCATGGTTGCCTCAATTGCCCAGCCATTGCCGGGCGGTGTTTGCTTCATAGTCGTGGCGGGCGGCCTGCACTTCGGCGCGGTCCGAAACGGCGGGCACGGCCACTTCCCACCAGCTTCCGCCGGCGCCGGTGCCCGGCATCGGGTCGGTGTCGATCACGATCACGGTGGGGATCGTCGCCCCCTTGGCCGCCGCCATGGCGGATTCCAGCGCGCCGATCCCGCTGGCGCGCACCACATCGGCCCCCATCGAACGGGCATGGGCCACAAAGTCGATATTGGCCGGGTTCACATGGTGGCTGTCGTCCAAGAGGTTGTTGAAGGGCGCCCCGCCCGTCGCCTTTTGCAGCCGGTTGATGCAGCCATAGCCGCGGTTGTCGGTCAGAACGACGGTAAAGGGCACGCCCATCATCACCGCCGTCGCCAGCTCGCTGTTGGCCATCATATAGCTGCCATCGCCCACCATGCAGACCACATCGGCCTGCGGTGCGGCCATCTTGATGCCCATGGCCCCGGCGATTTCATAGCCCATGCAGGAATAGCCATATTCCATGTGATAGCCGCCCCGCGCCGCGCGCCACAGCACCTGCAAGGCGCCCGGCATGGTGCCCGCCGCGCACATGACGATGGAATTCTTGCCGCATTGCCGCTGCACCGCCCCGATCACCTGCGCATCCGAGGGCAGCGCATTGCTGTCCATGGGCGGCGCCATCAGCCGGTCGGTGGTGCGGAACCACGCCTCGCGCGCCGCGAAATCGGGGTCGGCAAAGGCATGGTCGCCCAAAGCCGCGCCGATCTTTTCCAGCGCCACCTTGGCATCGCTGACCAGCGATTGCGCGCCGCGCTTGGCGGCATCATGGCCATGGATGTTGATGGACAAGAGCTTGCGCCCCGGTGCGGAAAATACCGTCCACGAGCCGGTGGTGAAATCCTGAAACCGCGTGCCGATGCCGATCACCAGATCGGCTGTCGCCGCCAGTTCGTTGCCGCAGCCGGTGCCCGTCACCCCCGGAGAGCCGAAATGCAGCGGTTCTTCCCAATCGACCGCGCCCTTGCCGGCCTGCGTTTCCACCATCGGAATATTGTGCTTGCGGGCAAAGCTGCGCAGCGTCGCCTCGGCGCCGGAATAGATCACCCCGCCCCCCGTCACGATCAGCGGGCGCTTGGCAGCCTTGATCGCCGCCACCGCCGCCGCCAGTTCACGGGCATCGGGTTCCGGGCGGCGGATGTGCCAGACGCGCGGCTCAAAGAACTCCACCGGGTAATCCCAGGCTTCGGCCTGCGTGTCCTGACAGAAGGCAAGGCAGACCGGGCCGCAATTGGCCGGATCGGTCATCACCCGCAGCGCCCGCGGCAGCGCCGACAGGATATGCTCGGGCCGGCTGATACGGTCGAAATAGCGCACCACGGGGCGGAAACAGTCATTCGCGCTGACCGTGGAATCGTCGAAATCCTCGATCTGCTGCAAGACCGGATCGGGCGCGCGGCTGGCAAAGACATCGCCGGTGATGAACAGCACCGGCAGCCGGTTCACATGGGCCAGCGCCGCCGCGGTGACCATATTCGTCGCCCCCGGCCCGATCGAAGAGGTGACGGCCATCGCGCGGCGCCGCTTCATCGTCTTGGCATAGGCGATGGCGGCATGGGCCATGGTCTGTTCGTTCTGGCCGCGCCATGTGGGCAGCCGGTCGCGCACGGAATAAAGCGCCTCGCCGATGCCCGCCACATTGCCATGGCCGAAGATCGCCCAGACGCCGTCGATGAAACGCTCGCCCTCTTCGGTCATCTGCACCGCAAGCCAGCGCATCATGGCTTGCGCCGCTGTAAGACGAATGGTCGTCATGCCGAAATCCCCTCCCCCGTATTCAGCCCGGCGCGCGCCGCATCCCAGATGCCGCACAGCCGCGCATAGCGTTCGGCCATCATGGCGATGGCCGCCTCATCCGTCATCGTGCCGGCCAGCCAGCCCCGGGCGGCATCGGCAAAGATCGTGCGGCCAACGGCAAAACCCTTGACCAGATCATGCCGCGCCGCCAGCGCCAGCGAGGCCGCAAGCGCGTCCTCGGCGGCATCCAGCCCCAGCACCACCACACCGCGCACATTCGGATCATTCTCGGTGATCGCGGCGCAGGCGCGGTCCCATGCGGTATCTGTGGCAAAGGGCTCCAGTTTCCACCAGTCGGGATAGACCCCGATCTCATAAAAGCGGCGGATCACCGTGGCCGAGGTGTCATCATCCACCGCCGCAACTTTGGACGGGATGATTTCCAGCAGCATTTCCAGCCGGTTGCGGCGGCAGGCGTGGAAGAGGCGCGTCACCGTCGCCTCCTGATCCGCCCGCGTCGCGGCATCGTCATCAGGGTGATAGAAGCACAGAACCTTCACCACATGGCCCAAGGGCCATTCGGAAAGCCCGCCGAAATCCGGGCCGATTTCCGGCTCCAGCGTCAAGGGGCGCGAACCGGGCCATTCCACCGGACGGCCAATCCACAGGCCGGTGCCCGCGGCGGCATAAAGCGCCTCACGCCCCAGACGGCTGTCGCACAGGATGCCGTGGCCGGGCTTGCCATCCGCCACCCGCAGCGCCGCCTTCAGGCAGAGGCCCTTGAAGGCGCCGATCTTTTCCGGCGTGGCCCCTTCCATCGCCTCAAGTTGCATCCGGTGGTCAAAGGCGAACACCCGCATGGTGGACCAATCGTCATGCCGGTTGGTCGCCCAATGCATCTGCTCCAGTTCGGCATCCTTGCGCAGCGCCTTTTCCTTCACCCCCCGGTTCAGGAAAAACTGCAACTCGGCCCAACTGGGATAGGCCGGGGTGCAGCCGTGGCGGCTGACGGCAAAGGCCCCGCAGGCATTGGCATAGGTCAGCGCCACCGGCCAGCTTTCGTCATCCATCCAGCCCTTGAGCAGGCCGGACATGAACCCATCCCCGGCGCCCAGAACATTGAACACCTCAATCGGAAAGCCCGGGCCAGCCTGACCTTCGTCCAGCGTATCGGGAATGGCGCCGGTGAAGGCGACCGCCCCCATCGGCCCGCGCTTGCAGACCAGCGTGGCCCCCGAAACCGCCCGCACCGCCCGCAGCGCCGCGATGGTGTCGGTGGTGCCGCCGGCAATATGGAACTCTTCCTCGGTGCCGACGATCAGATCGAACAGATGCAGCGTGGTTTGCAGCTTGGCGGTGACGGCGGCGCTTTCGATAAAGCGGCTTTCACCGTCGCCATGCCCCGCCAGTCCCCAAAGGTTGGGGCGATAGTCGATGTCGAGTGCGGTGCGCGCACCATGCTGCCGCGCCAGATGCAGCGCCTTCAGCACCGCCGCCTCGGTGCGCGGATGGCTCAGATGGGTGCCCGTCGCCACCACCGCCCGCGCCTCGGCGATAAAGCCTTCGTCGATGTCGTCTTCGCAGAGCGCCATGTCGGCGCAATTCTCGCGGTAGAAGATCAGCGGAAACTGATGTTCATCGCGGATGCCTAGGAGCACCAGCGCCGTCAGCCGCTGCGGATCGGTCCTGACCCCCCGCACATCCACGCCTTCGCGCGCCAGCTCCTCGCGGATAAAGCGGCCCATATGCTCATCCCCGACCCGGGTGATCAGCGCCGAACGCAGCCCCAGCCGCGCCGTGCCCGCCGCCATGTTGCAGGGGCTGCCGCCGATGTATTTCTGGAACGACCCCATATCCTCAAGCCGCCCGCCCACCTGCGCGCCGTAAAGATCGACCGAGGCCCGACCGATGGTGATGATATCAAGGCTTTTCATGCGTCCCCCATCTGCGCCGGACAGGATTCGGACCCGCAGCGGCTTTGGAACAAATATTCTATTTCTCGCCACAACGGAAGAGTTTTTTCAGCCCTCCCGCGCCGAGCCCACCGCGACCGCCAGCGCCATCGCCAGTGCAAGCGTGGCCGAGAGAGAGCGGAAGGCCCCGAAATCCACCTCGGGCACCGTCAGGACGGCATCGGCAAGCCGGGCCAGCGGGCTGGTCAGCAGATCGGTCAGCCCCACCACCGGCAGGCCGCGTTGCCGCGCATCTGCCGCCAGCGACAGCGTTTCCTCGGAATAGGGGGCAAAGGTCACCGCCAGAACCGCATCGCCGGGGCGCAGGGCAAAACGGTGGTCCAGCTTGCCCACGCCATCGTGCAGCATCGCCGGAACCTCCATCTTGTCAAAGACATAGGCCAGATAGCTGGCCACAGGATAGGCCCGGCGCAACCCCACCACATGCACGGTTTCCGCCGCCGCCAGCACCGCCACCGCTTGCGCCAGCGCCGCCTCGTCCACCCCCTTGGCCAAGGCTTCCAGCGACAGCCGCCCGGCTTCGATGAATTCCCCCAACAGCGCCTGCGGGCTGCCCGCGCCGCCGTCTTTCAGATTGCGCAGCCGGGTGGAATAATCGGGCCAGCCGGGGGCATAAGCCTCGCGGAACAGGCGCTGCATCTCGGAAAAGCCCGAAAAGCCAAGGATCTGGCAAAAACGCATGACAGCCGAAGGCGGCACATCCGCCCCCGCCGCCAGTTCGGCCACCGTCGAAACCGCGATGCGGTCGGAATTGGCCGCGATATGGTCAGCACATTGCCGCAACCGGCGCGGCAGGCCGTCGATCACCCCGGCCAGCCGGGCGCGGAATTCTTCAATGCTCGCGGGCGCTGTGCTGATCTCATCCATGGCGGCCCTTCCCATTGCCCGGAACGAGAGGCTAGCAGCATGGAACAAATATTCCAAGCCCCGGCGAAAATTCCGCCGGGGCCGGGGTCAGCCGCGTTCCGCGCGCCAGTCGGCCAGCGCGGGATTGTCCTCGCCGCTAGCCGCCGCTGCCGCAGGCGTCACCGCCGCGCCGGGGCGGCTGCGAAAGTAATGCGTCTCGCGCGCACCGAAGTAGAACGCCACCACCGCGCCCAGAAGCCACCAGAGCGGTTCGGGCACCGCATTCAGGCCCAGCATCCGGTCGGCAAAATCGCGCGGGTCGATCATGGCATAGACAAAAAGGCCAATGGTGCCAAAGGCCAGCATCGGCCGCGGCAAACGGTTCAGCCCGTTGACAAAGCGGTCAAACCACCCATCGGGCGCGATGCCGAACTCGGCCCCGTATTCGCGCAGCGCCGCCATCTGCGCTTCGGCCGAAAGCTCCATCCTCTTGGTGGCAGAGGGGGTAAAGACCTCGGCCACGCCCTTGGCCGCCTCACCCACCGCGGCCACGGTGCCCGGATTGCCCAGTATGGCGCTGATCACCCCCATGCCGCCACCCGCGCCCGGTGCTGCGCCTCGCTCAGGTGATAGCGCGGCGCGATGAACTCTTCGGCCCGGGTGATCCAGCCGCCCTTGCCTCCATCGCGGCGGCGGGCATATTTGCGGCTGGCAGGGCGTGCATCGGCCAGCGCGTAATAGTAATTACGCCGCGCAATGCCATAGGCATCGGCCAGATGCGACGGCGCCGCCTCATAGGCCATCTGCGCCGCGCGAATGGTCTGCGGCCCGATCTGGCCATCGGCATCGCAAGGGAAGCCCATATCGCCCAAGAGCCGCTGTAACACCTTCACCGCATTGCCCCCGGCATTGACATACATGTCGAACACCGAAGGCTGCAGCACCTCGGGCAGCGCCGCGATGCCGGTGCGGGTGAAGTAATGCTCGACGTAGATGTCAACCGCCTGCGCCGCCGTCAGCCGCCGCACATCGGCCACATCAATGCGCCCCTCCCCGGTCAGGTCCAGCCCCAGCCGCCGCAGCGTGCCCAGTGTCACGCCATGGTTGGTCGCCCCGCCCGGATCATCCGGGTCATTCACAAAGCCGCCCTCGCGGGCGACGATCTCGGTTGCAAGGTCTTTGACGGATTTCATCGCTTTCCCCATGGCTCCCCACGGGAAAACTGCCTGATGCCGGGTTAACCGCTGCTAACGCAGCGCCCGCCCTTTCATCTTGGCGATAAATATCCCCGCCGGAGGCTCCGGCATCAACCGCGGATGCTCCGCGGGGGATATTTGGACCAAGATGAAAGCCCTCAGTTCTTGGCTGGTTCGACGTAGACGCCCTGCTCTTTCAGGCTGTCGATGACTTCCTTGGGCATGTAGGTTTCGTCATGCTTGGCAAGGATTTCACTGGCGACAAAAGTGCCGCCCTGCATCTGGCCGGTGGCGACCACGCCCTGGCCTTCGGCAAAAAGGTCGGGCAGGACGCCTGTGAAGGTGACGGGGATCACCTCGGCCGTGTCGGTGATGCGGAAGCTGACGGTTTCGCCCTGACCGCGCGTGACGCTGCCTTCTTCAACCAGCCCGCCAAGGCGGAATACCTCGCCCGGGGCGGGCGGGTCGCTCATCACCTGCGCGGGGGCGCGGAAGAAATTGATGCCGTCACGCATGGCATAGCCGATCAGGACGACCGACAGGATCAGGCCCAGAAAGGTCAGGAGGATGATCTGCACGCGGCGGCGCTTTTTCAGCCCCTTCATGCCGCGAAATTCCGGTCTTGCCGTCGCTTCCATCGTCGCCCCCTGTCGCCGCGCCGCCCTTGTGCGCCCGCTGTGCCTGCTCTGCCTTGACCTTGATCAAGGCCCCGCCGCTCAGGGGAAGACCGGCGCCAGCATCAGCCCCGCAGTCTCTTCCAGCCCCAGCATCAGGTTGGCGTTCTGGATCGCCTGACCGGAGGAACCCTTGGTCAGGTTGTCCAGCACCGCCACGATCACCGCCCGCCCCGGGATACGGTCACCGACCACCCCCAGATGAAAGAAGTTGGAGCCGGCAATGTCGCGTGTCGAGGGGAGTGCGCCAAAAGGCAGCACCTTGAGGAAGGGTTCATCGGCATAGGCCGCCGCCAGCGTAGCGTGAACCACCTTCGGGTCGCCCTTGACATAGACGGTTTCCAGAATGCCCCGGTTCATCGGCAAGAGGTGCGGCGTGAACTGCACCAGCACCGGGCGCCCGGCGATCTTGGAGAACTCCTGATCGAACTCGCCCAGATGGCGGTGTTTGCCGCCTGCCGAATAGCTGTGGGTGCCGCCCGACAATTCGGCGTGCAGCAGGTTTTCCTTCAAGCTGCGCCCCGCACCCGACACCCCGGCCTTGAGGTCGATGGCGATGTCGTCAAGGTCGATCACCCCGGCCGAGATCAGCGGCCGCAGTGCATATTGTCCGGTGGCCGCGTTGCAGCCGGTGCCCGCCACCAGCCGGGCGGCGCGGATTTCCTCGCGGTAGAACTCGGTCAGGCCATAGACCGCCTCGGCCTGCAACTCGACCGCCGCATGGGGGGCGCCATACCATTTTTCATAGTCCGCCGGGTCACGCAGCCGGAAATCCGCCGACAGATCGACGATCTTCAGGTCGCGCGGCAGCGCCTTGACCACCAGTTGCGTCGTGGCATGGGGCAATGCGCAAAAGCACAGATCGACGCCGGAAAAGTCGATCTCGTCGATCTTCACCAAGGGCGGCAGGTCCAGATGGCGCAGGAAGGGAAAGACCTGATCCATGGTCATGCCGGCTTTGCGATCCGCCGAAAGTGCCACGATCTTCATATCGGGATGGGTCGCAATCAGACGGACCAGCTCCGCCCCGGTATAGCCCGAGGCGCCCAGAATGGCGATGCGTTGGGTCATGGCGGTCTCCCCTTATGAAACGCGCCTTGTTTGCGGCTGCGGCGGCGGTTTTGCAAGGGCAAAGGCCGTGAAGGTTCAATCCGGCCGCAACTCGCCCGCCTCGATGCGGAAGGGCAGCACATTCTCGCGCGGCGGCAAGGGGCAGACGGCAAATTCGGTAAAGCCGCAGGGGGGCGTATGCGCCTTGTTGAAATCAAGGGTGATGCTGTCTTCCGTCACATCCTCGCCGATCAGGAACCGCGCGGCGGGATAGGTTTCGCCCCCTGCCGTGAGGTCGCGTATCACGAACATCGGCGCGCCCGCCTTCCAATGGGTGGGCAACAGGGTCACGCGTTGGCCGTCATGGTCGAACACCGCCTGATGGGTCAGCGAGACCGTTTCGCTGCGCCCGCCCACCATGTCAATCCGCGCCTGCTGCGGCACGCTCAGGGGCTGCCAGCGCGCAGGGATAACCCAATGCGGCGCGGGCGGGAAATAGCGCAGACCGGGGTCGCGCAGGCGGCGCGGATGGTCGATACGGCGCACCCGCAGAGCGGGCTGGCCCTCGGCCGTGTGGATTTCAAGGATCAGATTGCCGACCGAAAGCCGCGGCGGCGCCCCCGGCACCGGCCCGAAGGGCAGTTCCTGCCCCTCGGCGGTGGTCAGGCTGGCCTGCCCGCCGGGCGCCAGCGTCAGGATGCCCAGATGCTCGGGCCCTGCCGAAATCTGCAGGCCATTCTCCGCCCCTCGCCCCACCGCATAGCGGTTGCCGGGCGCAATCTCGACCCGGTCGGTCAGGTTCAGCCAGCCATCCGGTGCCGTCAGCGCGGCAAGACGGTCGGCCTTCCAGTCGTCAAAGGCTTGCATGATCGGTCTCCTTTGCGGGCAGACTGCACCGGAGTTCGGGGCTTGGAAAGGGGCAGCCGTTGCGCGGTGCGCGCCTGCGGGCGTAGCATGGCGCAAAGCCCGGAGGTGCCGATGACCCTGTCGCTGCAAGATCCGCTGCTGGCCACCTATGCCCTTGCCGCCAGCCTGATGATCCTCAAGACCATGGCAATGGGCTGGCTGACTGTGTGGCGGATGATGCAGGTCAAGGGCGGCTACCGCGCGCCCGAAGACCTGCGCCGCACCCTGCTGAACCGCGCGCCCGATCCGGCACAGCTCGCCCCCGACGAACGGGTGGAGCGGATGCGCCGCATCCATATGAATGATCTGGAGAATGTGCCGTTCTTCCTGGCCGCAGGGTTTCTCTTCGTGCTGACCGGGCCGCCGCTGATCTGGGCGCAGGTCTTGCTCTACGGCTATGTGGCCAGCCGCCTGCTGCATTTTGCCGCCTATGTCACGGCGCAGACCCATGACCTGCGCGCGACCCTGTGGACGCTTGGCTCGCTGATGGTGATGGGCATGGCCCTGCGGGTGGTCTGGGTGGTGCTGGCGTAGGATGGGCAATCTGCCCATCCCCCCGGTCAGGCCGCCTCGAACACAATCCGCCGCCGCAGGAATTGCGTCGCCTTGTTCGAAACATTGGCCGGATCGCCGGTGGTCAGGAACTTCGACTGCGTGCCTGTGCCCAGCATTTCGGGGCGCCGCGTCAGATAATCGGCCAGCGATTCCGCCACCAGATTGGCCTGCGAATAGACCCTGACCCCGGCGCCCAGCGCCTCCTGAAAGGTCTTTTCCATCAAGGGATAATGGGTGCAGCCCAGAATGGCTGCCTCAGGGTTGGGCATCCGGCGCTTGAGCGCCTCGACATGGCTGCGCACCAGCGCCTCGGCCAGAATCTCGTCGCCCTGTTCGATGGCGTCGACCACCCCGCCGCAGGGCTGCGCCTCGACATCCACGCCGATGGCGCGGAACGCCAGTTCCCGCTGGAAGGCGCGGCTGGCGACCGTGGCAGGGGTGGCAAACAGCGCCACATGCTTGACCGCCACTTCGCGCGGCGGCGAATTGTCACCCCATTGCCGTTCGGTCAGCGCCTCGATCAGCGGCACGAAGACGCCCAGCACCCGCTTGTCCTTCGGCACCCAGGTTTCCTGCATTCGCTTCAGCGCCGCCGCCGATGCCGTGTTGCAAGCCAGAATGACCAGATCGCAGCCCTCGGCCCAAAGCCGCTCCACCGCTGCGCAGGTCAGGTTGAAGATGTCGTCATGGGTCCGCACGCCATAGGGCGCATGGGCGTTGTCGCCGAAATAGACGAAGGGCACATCGGGCAACCGCCGTGACACCGCATCCAGCACCGTCAAACCGCCAAGGCCCGAATCGAACACGCCAACCGCCATGCTGCCCCCCTTTTCTGCCGGGGCACGCGCGGGGGCGCCTCAGCGGGATTTGTATTTCGCCTCGAACTCGTAGCCCGGATCATACGACCGAAGCGGCACGGGGGAAAGCGCATAGGTGGCGCGGCGCAGATGCTGCATCAGCGCATTCGGGTCGGATTGCAGACCGGCCAGCGCGCCCGGCGCAATCGGCTTGCCGATCACCACCCGCACGGGTTCATCCACCCGCCGTTTCAGCTCGCGGATCAAGAGGCCAAGCCGCAGGTTGGTGTGCAGGCGGCTGGCGATCTGGAACAGGCGCGAGTTGTGGCCGTCGAAATAGACCGGCACCACGGTTGCGCCGGATCTGGCGATCATCTTGGCGGTGAAATTGCGCCAGCCCGGGTCCATCGGATGCGAAAACGCCCGGGCCGAGGTGGAAACCGTGCCGCCCGGAAACACCCCGATGGCGCCGCCCTGCCCCAGATGCGCCAACGCCGCCGCCCGGGTTTGCAGGTTCAGCGCCACCGCCGCACGGCTTTCCTCGAACGAGATCGGCAGAAGAATGCGGTCCAGCTCGCGCGCCCGGCGAAAGACGGCATTGGCCAGAATGCGGAACTCGCCCTGCCGGACCTGGTCGAGCATATGGCCCAGCATCAGCCCGTCCAGAATGCCGAACGGATGGTTGGCGATCACCACCAGCGGCCCATGCCGCGGCAGATCGTCCAGACGGCCCGCCGTCACATCCAGCGTCAGGCCCAGCCGTTCGGGGATCACCTGCCAGAAGCTGCGGCCCTGCCCCAGTTCGGCCTCATAGCCCTGCGCGCGGCGGATCAGGCCAAGACGGCCCGTCGCATTCTCCATCGCGCGGATCACCAGCCGCCCCGCCCGGCTTTGCGCCGCCGTCGCATAGGTGATGTCGCGGGTCATCGGGCGGTTGGGATCGGACGGGCGCATGGCATCCTCGGCACAGGGGCTTGACGACGGGGCTTCCCGACGGGGCTTCACGTCCCTGATGCGGCATTCACATGACAGGCGCGTGACGTGCTGCAATGCAGCATTTCTGCCCCTGCCGGGGAATTATTCCGCCCAAAGCGCATTTACACCCGGATTTTTCTGCCTACACAGGCGCCAACGTGTTAGCGTCCGCGCGTCTTCGGGAAGGTTTTGCGAAATGGATTGGGACAAGCTGCGGATTTTCCACGCGGTGGCCGAAAAGGGCAGCCTGACCCATGCCGGTGAGGTGCTGCACCTGTCGCAATCCGCCGTCAGCCGCCAGATTCGCGCGCTTGAGGAAAGCCTGAACGTCACCCTCTTCCACCGCCACGCCCGCGGCCTGATCCTGACCGAGCCGGGGGAGTTGCTGTTCGACGCCACCCAGCAGATGGTCAAGCGACTGGATGCAACCGCTGCCCGCATCCGCGACGCCGAGGATGAGGTGTTTGGCGAATTGCGGGTGACCACCACCACGGGCTTCGGCACACTCTGGCTCGCGCCGCGGCTGGCCAATCTTTATGCCAAATACCCCGAGTTGAAGATCGACCTCATGCTGGAAGAGCGGGTGCTGGACCTGCCCATGCGCGAGGCGGACGTCGCCATCCGCATGAAGGAACCCAGTCAGGCCGACCTGATCCGCAAACGCCTGATGCAGATCAGGATGCGGATGTATGCCACGCCGGAATACCTTGCCGCGCGGGGCACCCCGGAAAAGATGGAGGATTTCAGCCATCACCGCCTGATCTGCCAACATGCCGGCGCCGCACAGGTGGCCGCCGGCGCCACGCTGGTCGCCGAACTGATGAGCCAGAACATCTCTTCCACCCTGACGGTGAACAACTATTTCGGCGTCTTGCAGGGGGTCTTGAACCATTTGGGCATCGGCGTGCTGCCCGATTACATCACCGAGGATTTCCCCCATCTGGTGCGCGTGCTGCCCGAGGTGGAATCTGACGAGGTTCCGGTGTTTCTGGCCTATCCCGAAGAGCTGCGGCATTCAAAACGGGTGGCGGCCTTCCGCGAATTCGTGACGGACGAGATTTTCGCCTATCGCAAGCGGCATCAGGAATAGACGCCGCAGTTTCACCGCCCAAACCGCCAAGATGCTGAAATCAAAGGCGCGCGGCGCCCATTTGCCATGCAATTCAGCCGCATGATAACGCTAGCCATGCGCATGACGCATAGCGGCAATGCTGCGCATGCAGCAAATTGCCGATTGCAGGAATCATGTCCCGCGCCTAGATAACTCCTCGAGGCGCAGTTGAGTTCGCTCTTGCACCTCATACCTCCCTGTTGGACTTGGGCCGAGCTTCTGCTCGGCCTTTTTTTTCGCCAGACGGCAATTGCCTGCCGATTGGGCCAAAAATCCGCCCGGCGCCCGGAGTTCGCGCAGCCGGCAAAGCGCGCCCGCGCAGAATCACCCCGCCAGATCCGCCCGCCTTGCCTGCAGATAGGCGGTTTCGGCAGGACCGGCGCCCCGCAGCGCCGCGTCAAAGGCCGCAATCGCCTCGGCCCGGCATCCGCTGCGGGCCAGCCATTCCGCCCGGGCGGCATGGAACGGCTGATAATCGGCCAGTTCCACCGCCAAGGCCGCAATCTCTTGCCCTGCCGCCGCCAGATCGGCGCATTCCATCAACGCCACGGCGCGGTTCAGCCGCACCACCGGCGTCGGCTCGAACCCGATCAGGCGGTCATAAAGCAGCCGGATCTGCGGCCAGTCCGGCCCGGGCCGCATCATCTGGCAGGCCGAAATTGCCGCCTTGATCTGAAATGGCCCCGCCGCCCGCCGCTCCATCGCCCGTTCCAGCAGCGCCAGCCCCTCGGCCTGCGCCTGCCCATCCCACAGGGCGGCGTCCTGTACGCCCGGCGGCACGGCATGGCCACGGCTGTCAACGCGCGCGGCGCGCCGGGCATCGGTCAGCAGCAAAAGCGCCAGACAACCCTCAACCTCGGCATCGCCCGGACGCAGGTCTTGCAGCAGACGGGCCAGAAAGATGGCCTCGCCGCAAAGACCATGGCCCGCGCCCGCCGTATAACCGACCGTGAAGATCAGATAGACCACCGTCAGAACCGTCTCCAGCCGGGCGGCCCAGTCCTCGGCCCCTGGCACCACATAAGGAATGCGGGCGGCGGCGATCTTGGCTCTGGCCCGCGACAGGCGCTGCGCCATGGTCGGCTCGCCGTCCAGAAAGACCGCGGCAATATCGGCGGTGGTCAGGCCACAAACCGTCCGCAGCGTCAGCGCAACCCGCGTCTTGGGTTCCAGTGCGGGGTGGCAACAGGTGAAAATCAGGCGCAGGCGCTCATCGGCAATCTCCTGCCCCTCTGCCATGACCGCCTCTTCGGCGCCCAATTGCCGGATCAGCGCCAGATGCGCCTCGGCCCGCGCGCTGCGGCGATAGCGGTCGATCGACTTGCGCAGCGCCACCCGCAAGAGCCAGCCCTGCGGATGATCAGGCAGGCCCGAGCGCCCCCAATGCAAGAGCGCCGCCTCGGCGGCCTCCTGCAAGGCTTCCTCGGCGCCGGAAAAATCCCCGGTCCGCGCAATGAGGGCGGCCAAGAGCCGCCCCCGGTCCTGGCGCATCAGCGCCGTCAGCGCCGCAGCAACTGCGGTCACGAATAATCCATCACCGGACGGATCTCGACCGTGCCCCAATCAACCGAGGGGATCATCGCCGCATAGGCCAGCGCCTGATCCAGATCGCGCGCCTCGAACAGATAGAAGCCGCCCAGATGCTCACGGGTTTCGGCAAAGGGGCCGTCCATCGTTTCCACCTTGCCGCCACGACGGCGCAGACAGGTCGCGGTTTCGGGCCCCTTCAGCCCCTCACCCGAAATCCAGTTGCCGTCCTCTTGCAGTTTACGGGCCAGAGCGACGTAGCCGCCCATGAAAGCCGCGAACTCGGGGCTGTCCGGACCCGGCGACTTGCGGCTGTCTTCATAGATCAGGGCCATATACTTCATGTCTCGTCTCCTGCGGGTCACGGGCGGGATTGCCCGATGATCCTAAGCCAAGGACGCCCCGCCGAGGCAAGATTCGACATCGGCCCCCGGGGCGCCGAAAATTTTTCGCCGAAAAATTTTCGCTGCCGCGCCCGAGCGCCTTTCGCAAAACCGTCCCATGGCCTAAGACGCGCGCAATCCCTGCCAGAGGACGCGCCATGACCGAACCCGCCATCACGCCGGACCTGATCGCTTCGCACGGGCTGAAGCCCGACGAATACCAGCGCCTGCTGGGCATCATCGGGCGCGAACCGACCTTCACCGAGCTGGGCATCTTCTCGGCGATGTGGAACGAGCATTGCTCTTACAAATCGTCGAAGAAATGGCTGCGCACCCTGCCCACCACCGGGCCGCAGGTGATCTGCGGACCGGGCGAGAATGCGGGCGTGGTCGATATCGGCGATGGTCAGGCCGTCATCTTCAAGATGGAAAGCCACAACCACCCCTCCTATATCGAGCCGCATCAGGGCGCCGGCACCGGCGTCGGCGGCATCCTGCGCGACGTGTTCACCATGGGCGCCCGCCCAATTGCCGCGATGAACGCGCTGTCCTTTGGCGAGCCCAGCCACCCCAAGACCGCCTATCTGGTCAAAGGCGTGGTCGAGGGGATCGGCGGCTATGGCAATGCCTTTGGCGTGCCGACCGTCGGCGGCGAGGTGCGGTTCCACCGCAGCTATAACGGCAACTGCCTTGTGAACGCCTTTGCCGCCGGTCTGGCCGATGCCGACAAGATCTTCTACTCGGTCGCCTCGGGCGTGGGGATGCCGGTGGTCTACCTCGGCGCGAAAACCGGCCGCGATGGCGTCGGCGGCGCCACGATGGCCTCCGCCGAATTCGACGAGACCATCGAGGAAAAGCGCCCCACCGTTCAGGTCGGCGACCCCTTCACCGAAAAGCGCCTGCTGGAAGCCTGTCTTGAGCTGATGGCCTCGGGTGCGGTGATCTCCATTCAGGACATGGGTGCCGCGGGCCTGACCTGTTCCGCCGTGGAAATGGGCGACAAGGGCGGCCTTGGCATCAAGCTGCAACTCGATGACGTGCCGCAGCGCGAAGCCAACATGACCGCCTACGAAATGATGCTGTCGGAAAGCCAGGAGCGGATGCTGATGGTCCTCAAGCCCGAGCTTGAGGATGTGGCGCGCGCGATCTTTGTGAAATGGGATCTCGACTTTGCCATCGTCGGCGAAACCATCCCCGAAGACCGCTTCCTGATCCTGCACGGCAATCAGGTGAAGGCCGACCTGCCGCTGTCGAAACTCTCGTCCAGCGCCCCGGAATATGACCGCCCCTGGGTGGAAACGCCCGCCGCCGCCCCCTTGGGCGCAGTGCCGGCCATCGGCGCCATCGACGCGCTCAAGGCCCTGATCGGCGCGCCCAGCTACGCGCAAAAGTCCTGGGTCTATGAGCAGTATGACTGCCAGGTCGGCGCCGACACCGTCGTCACCCCCGGCCTGCCCGCCGGTGTCGTCCGTGTCCATGGCACGGGCAAGGCGCTGGCCTTCACCAGCGACGTCACGCCCCGCTACGTCAAGGCGAACCCCTTCGAAGGCGGCAAGCAGGCTGTGGCCGAGGCCTATCGCAACCTGACCGCGGTCGGCGCCCTGCCCTTGGCCACCACCGACAACCTGAACTTCGGCAACCCCGAAAAGCCCGAGATCATGGGCCAGTTCGTCGGCGCGATCAAAGGCATCGGGGCGGCTGTCGCGGCGCTGGAAATGCCGATCGTCTCGGGCAACGTCAGCCTTTACAACGAAACCGACGGCCAGCCGATCCTGCCCACGCCCACCATCGGCGCGGTCGGCATCCTGACCAGCCTTGACCAGCTGATCGCCGGCAAGCCGCAGGACGGCGATGTGGCGCTGGTGATCGGTGAGACCTATGGCCATCTGGGCCAGTCGGCCCTTCTGGCCGAAGCCTTCGGGATCGAGGCGGGCGATGCGCCGCCGGTCGATCTGGCGGCGGAAAAGAAGAACGGCGATTTCCTGCGCGCCCATCGCAAGGCGGTCCGCGCCGCAACCGACCTTGGCGACGGCGGCCTTGCGCTGGCGGCCTTCGAGATGGCCGAAGGCGCGGGGCTTGGGCTGGCGCTGGTTCCGGGCGATATTCCCACGCTCTTCGGCGAGGATCAGGCCCGCTATCTGGTTGCGGCCTCCGAGGCGGGGGCGCAGGCGCTGGAAGCCGCCGCGCTGACGGCCGGAGTCGAGGTGATCCGTGTGGGCAGCTTCGGCGGCGACGCGGTGACTTTCGGCAGCGAAACCGCCCCTCTGGCCGCGCTGTCGGACCTTTACCGCAGCGCCTTTGCCAAGGCCGTTGCCTGATGCTGCGACCGGCGCGGGCCGATGAGGCGGGCTTTGTCCATACCCTCTGGACCGCACCGGAAAATGCGCTTTGGCTGGATCCGCCCGACGCGGGGCAGATCGACGGCGCCATCGCAGCCGGCAATCTTCTGGTCTGGGATGCCGGGGGTCCGGCAGGTTTTGCCTGCCTCACGCAATGGATGCACGGCATCTGGTCGCTGCGCGAGTTTGCCACCACCCGCCCGGGCCTTGGCCGCGCCTTTCTGGCCGCCGTTCTGGCAGAGATGTTCGGCCCGCGCGGCGCCCACCGCGTGGGGCTGGACATCACCGCCGACAATGCCCGTGCCCTGCGCTTCTTCACGCAGGCGGGTTTCGTCCGCGAAGGGGTGTGGCGCGAATGCTGGCTGCGCCCCTCGGGCGATTGGGTGGATTGCGTCTTTCTGTCGATGCTTGACCGGGAGTGGAAGCCATGACCCTGCGCCCCGCCACCGCCGCCGATTTTGCCTTCATCCGGGCTCTGGCACAGCGCCCCGAGAATGCGCCTTTCATCACCGATGAGGATGAAACGGCCCTGCAAGGCTATCTCGACAGCCCGGATGCCGCACTGGTGATCTGGCAGGCCGAGGGGGCGCAGGGCTATGCGCTGTTCTGTGGGCGGATGGACAAGGCGGGAACGGTGGAACTGCGCCGCCTTGCGCTGGATCAGCCCGGCGGCGGGCGCGGCCGGGCCTTTGTTGGCGCGCTGGTGGATCATGGGTTTGACAAGCTGGGGGCGGAGCGTCTCTGGCTGGATGCCTCGGGCGAAAACCTGCGGGCGCAGCATCTCTACGAATCGCTGGGCTTCACGCTGGAGGGCCGGTTGCGGCGCCATTGGTGGCGCCCGGCGCTGGGGCGGGCGGTGGATCTGATGCTCTATGGCCTGTTGCGCGAGGACCGCCCGTAGGATGGGCAATCTGCCCATCCCGGCCTTGAGTGAGGATGGGCAGATTGCCCATCCTACGGGGTGGCTTGCAGCGCCCCGGCCTGCGCCCTACATTTGCAGCAAGACGTGAAGGAGCCGAGCATGGCCATGGAAGCCGAAGACATCGAGGCGCTGATCCGCGCCGCCTTTCCAAAGGCGCAGATCAAGGTGGTGGACACCGTAGGCGACCGCAACCATTGGGCTGCCGAGGTGATCGACGAAAGCTTCAAGGGCATGAACCGGGTGCAGCAACAGCGGGCTGTCTATGCCAGCCTGAAGGGCAAGATGGACGGCGCCCATGGCGAGTTGCATGCGCTGGCGCTGACCACGAAGGCGCCGGATTAGGCCATGCAGGCCGTCCTCGATATCCTCGGCGCCTTTTTCTGGTGCGCAGATATCCGGGGGTTTCTGCGGCATGGACCGGGATATTGGACAAGAACGCGCCGCATCGAACGCTGGAGGTTCCTGAAGGAAACCGCAAGATGACCGTGACTCTCAACCTTCCCGCGCTTGTGGCGATCCTCGTTCCGGTGGGACTGATGGCCGTGGTGTTGGCATGGATCAGGCGCCGTCATGCTGTTCACGCCAATCACGACAAGTGGCAGCCAGCCCTTGCCCCGCAGCCCGCTGTGCATGTTCTGGGCAGTGACTATCCTCAAACTGGCCGGGATTTTCTGGGTGGTATGGTCAACAACCGCTACACCGTCCCGAAAGACCCGATAGAATACGCAAAGATTTTCGTTCCAGAAACGAAAGACAAAGGACAAGCAGAATGACCGCAGCAGCCGACCAAATCCGCGAGACGATCGAAAAGAACGACGTGGTGCTGTATATGAAGGGCACCAAGATGATGCCGCAATGCGGGTTTTCGTCCCGCGTGGCGGGGGTGCTGAACTATATGGGTGTCGAGTTTACCGATGTGAATGTGCTGGCCGACGCCGAAATCCGTCAGGGGATCAAGGACTTCTCGGACTGGCCGACCATCCCGCAGCTTTATGTGAAGGGCGAATTCGTCGGCGGCTGCGACATCGTCACCGAAATGACCCTTTCGGGCGAGCTGGACGCGCTGTTCGAGGCCAAGGGCGTTGCCTTTGACAAGGACGCCGCTGACAAGATCCGCGAAGCCAACGCCTGAACCGGACAAGACCGCGCCACAGGCCCGCCCCGGCGGGCCTTTCGGCTTTCAGAACCCGGTCATCAGCAGGTCCATCGCGCGGGTGATCTCGTCGCGCAGATGGGCGATGCTGCCGACGCGGGTGCCAAGCTGGCGCAACCGGGTGACGCCCAGCAGATGCGTCATCACCCGATAATGGCGCTCGGCATGATAGAAACCCGGCGTGAGTCGCGGAAAGTCGATGCCCCCTGTCCCGACCGGCAGACAGGGCGCGAAGACGCGGGTGTTCAGCATCTCTATCTGGTCGTTCTGAAGCACGACGATCAGGCCACGGTCAGGCGCCACATAAAGATCGAACTGCGCGCTCAAAGCACCGTAACCCTTATGTCCGTGTTCGGAATGCCGTTTTCCTCGATCCAGGCATTGTATTCGGCAATGGCTTCCGCATTCTCCTCGGTCCATTTCCGCTTGCGTTCTGCCTTGATCGCGGCCAGCAGCCCCTCCTCCGCGGCGCGCGACAGATTTAGACCCAAGGTTTTGGCCTCATCCAGAAGCTTGGCATCCAGTGTCAGGCTGGTGGCGCGGCGGGTGGCGGTCATTGAAATCTCCTGCGGCATGCGCATGAAACATACCGCAAGACATACCGCAAAGAAATGCCGTCAGTCGGCTTGCGTGCAGGTGTAAAGAACGGTTTCAGTGCCCGTCTCACCATCGCGCCAGAAGACCGTCGCCTCTGGCCCTTTGGTCCAAAGCACATAGGCCGAGCCGTCGGAGGGCCAGCCATAGCGGGCGCCTGAGGCGCTTTGTTCCTGAAACAGCAGGTTCTGGCCGCCTTCGATATACAGCACGGCGACGCTGTCGCCCCCCGTTTCATTGACGAAGACCACCGGCAATTCGACGCCGCGGTCGCAGGAATAGCGGACCGCGAGGGGCTGCAATTCCGCCTGTGCCGCTGCAGGGGCCAGGGCGGCCAGCCCCGCCAGCAGCAGCGCCCTCATGCCGGGCTCCGTTCTTCGATGCGGGCGGCCAGCGCCTCGGCCCGGGCGGCGATTTCGGCAAGGGTTTCCGTGACTTGCGGCGGGATCACCGGCACTTCGATGCGGGCGGGTTCGGGCAGGGGCCGCGCCTCAAGCTCGGCCAGTTTTGCCTTGAGCAGGCGGTTCTCATCCTCGACCGCCGCGGTGCGGTCGGCCAGCATCAGACCCGACATCAGCAGCATCCGCGCTTCGGGAATGCGGCCAAGCTGGGCGATGAGCGGCTGCGCCTCGCCATCGAGCATGGCGGCAGCGGTGCGCAGGAAATGTTCTTCGCCCGGCTGGCAGGCGACGGTGAAGGCGCGACCGCCGATCTTGATCTCGACCTCAGGCATGGGGGCTGGCCTCTTCGACGATGGGGGCAAGGGCGGCGATGATGGCGGCCACTTCGGCCGCCTCTTCGGCGCGGGCGGCGCGCAGGGTGGCAAGCTCTGCCGTCACCTCGGCCAGCTTGGCTTCGAGTGCGGCCCGCGCCTCGACCTCGCGGGATTTCACCACGCGCAGCCGCTCGGCCAATTGCACATTGGCCATCCGCTCTTCGTCCAGCGCCTCGGAGAGGCGGGCGATTTCCGCCTCGGCTCCGGCATCGGGGCCGGCTTCGGGCGCCTCGGCGGGGGTTGCAAGCCCCTCGATCCCGCGGTCGATCCGGGCCAAGGCCGCGCTGATGCGCCGTTCCAGCTCTGCGATATCCTGCATGAGGGGTAGATCCCTTTCGTATTTCCGTCACCCTGCACGCGGCGCGAATCGCGGCGGGGCCCGTCAAGGGCAATCATAGCCGAAGCCGGGGCGCAAGGTCGCCCCTTTTGGCTCAAGGCCTTGCGGGCCACGCTTGAACTTGCCGCCATGCCTGCTATTGACGCCCAAACCCCTTGAAAACAGGAGTCCGGCCTTGGACATCGCAACGCTTCGCGCCCGCCATCCCGATCACTGGATGCGCGCCTGCGCCATCCGCACCCTGACGCTGGACGCGGTGGCCGCCGCCAATTCGGGCCATTCGGGGATGCCGATGGGCATGGCCGATGTGGCGACCGTGCTGTTCGAAAAACATCTGAAGTTCGATCCCAAGGCGCCGCGCTGGCCGGACCGTGACCGTTTCATCCTGTCGGCGGGCCATGGCTCGATGCTGATCTATTCGCTGCTCTACCTGACGGGGTATGAGGATGTGACGCTGGAGCAGATCAAGAATTTCCGCCAGTGGGGCGCGATCACCGCCGGCCACCCGGAATTCGGCCATGTTTCGGGGGTGGAAACCACCACCGGGCCGCTGGGTCAGGGGATTTCCAATGCCGTGGGCTTTGCCATGGCCGAAGAGCATCTGCGCGCTCGCTGGGGCGCCAAGGTGCAGGACCATTACACCTGGGTCATCGCGGGCGACGGCTGCCTGATGGAGGGCGTCAGCCAAGAGGCCATCGGCATTGCGGGCAAGCAGCAATTGTCGCGGCTGATCGTGCTGTGGGATGACAATGGCATCACCATCGACGGCAAGGTCTCACTCTCGGATGTGACCGACCAGAAGGCGCGTTTTGCTGCCTCTGGCTGGGATGTCTTCTCTTGCGACGGCCATGACCCCGAGGATATCGACCGCGCGCTGACCGCCGCCAAAGCCTCGCCCCGCCCGGCGCTGGTGGCCTGCAAGACGCATATCGCGCTCGGCCACGCGGCGCAGGACACCTCCAAGGGCCATGGCGCACTGACCGACAAGGCGCAGCTTGCCGCCGCCAAGGAAGGCTATGGCTGGACCGGCGGTCCGTTCGAAGTGCCCGCGAAGGTGAAATCGGAATGGGAGGCGATGGGCGCCCGCGGTGCCGCCGCCCATGCCGCATGGGTCGGGCGCGTCGAAGCCCTGTCGCCTGCGCGTCAGGCCGAACTGCGCCGGATTTTCAGCGATGAGGCCCCTGCCCGTCTGGCCGGTGCCATCCGCGCCGTCAAGAAAGCCGCGGTGACCGAAGGCGCCAAGCTCGCCACCCGCACCGCCAGCGAAAAGGTGCTGAACGCCGTCAACCCGATCATGACCGAGACCTTCGGCGGCTCGGCGGACCTGACCGGCTCGAACAACACCAAGACCGGCGATCTGGGCGTCTTCACGCCGGAAGACCGCAAGGGCCGCTACATGTATTGGGGCATCCGCGAACATGGCATGGCCGCCGCGATGAACGGCATGGCGCTGCATGGCGGCGTGCGGCCGTATTCCGGCACCTTCATGGCCTTCACCGATTACGCCCGTCCCTCGATGCGGCTTTCGGCGCTGATGGGGCTGCCGGTGGTCTATGTCATGACCCATGACAGCATCGGCCTTGGCGAAGACGGCCCGACCCACCAGCCGGTGGAGCATCTGGCCATCAGCCGCGCCACGCCGAACACGCTGGTGCTGCGGCCGGCCGATCTGGTGGAAGTGGCCGAATGCTGGGAAGTGGCGCTGACGCAATCGGCGACGCCCTCGGTCATGGCGCTGAGCCGTCAGAACCTGATCCCGGCACGCAAGACCCACACCAATCAGAACCTGTCGGCCAAGGGCGCCTATGTGCTGGCCGAGGCGACGGGCAAGCGGCAGGTGATCCTGATTGCCACCGGCTCGGAAGTGGAGATTGCGCTGAAGGCGCGCGAGGCGCTGGAGGCCGAAGGCATCGGCACCCGCGTCGTCTCGATGCCGTCGATGGAGCTTTTCGCGGCGCAGGATGAAGCTTGGCGCAAGAAGGTTCTGCCGGCGGGGCCCGTGCGCGTGGCGATCGAGGCCGGGGTGCGGCAGGGCTGGGACCGCTGGCTCTTGGGCGAGCGCGGGCGGGACGGCAAGGCGGCCTTCATCGGCATGTCGTCCTTCGGCGCCTCGGCGCCCTATGACCGGCTCTATAAAGAGTTCGGCATCACCGCCGAAGCGGCGGTGGCGGCGGCGAAGGCGCTTCTCTGAAGCGCCTTCGGCAAATTTCTTCGAAGAAATTTGCAAATTCGTTCAAACGAATTTGGCGGCCCCTGCGGGGGCCGCTTTGCGTTTCTGCCCGGGCGCATCGCGGGGTAAAACGCACAACAGCCGATTTCTTCAAAGAAATCGGACAACTATTTCTCAGCCTAGGATCGCCTTGACGTAGTTTTCCGTCTCGGCATAGGGCGGCACGCCCTTGTGCTTTTCGACCGCCAGAGGCCCGGCGTTATAAGCTGCCAGCGCCAGCCGCCAGTCGCCAAAGCGGTCATACATCATCCGCAGGTAACGCGCGCCGCCATCAAGGTTCTGCACCGGGTCAGAGATATCGACCCCCAGATGGTCCGCGGTGCCCGGCATCAGTTGCGCCAGCCCCGTCGCCCCCTTGGGCGAGACGGCACCCGGATTCCAGCCGGATTCCTGATGCACCAGCTTGAGAAACATCTCTTCCGGCACGCCATGTTTGCGCGCGGCGGCCTTGGCCAGTTCCAGATATTCGCCCTTGTAGCTGCCCTTGTAGCGCACCGTGGTGGCGGCGCTGTCGCCCGCGCCTTCTTTGGGCGCATTGGGTTTCAGGCGGGCGGAATAATCGTATTGCTTGGCCAGCCGCCCATCCAGAAGCGCTGTCTGCGACTTGAACAGCGCATTGCGGTTCTTCTTGGATTTGCTGATCACCAGCCCCTCGGCCCCGGCGGAACCGGGCAAACCAACACTCAAGGCAACCGCCAAGGCGAGGGTTGCACGCAGCACAGAGGTCACAGGGCGCATCACAGGGTCCGTCTTGTCCTTGCCGTCAGATATACCATGTGGGGCAGGAATTCCAGCCCGCAGGCATAAAGCCGCCACCGGCTGGAAATCAGCCCCTATCCGGCACCGCGCGGGCACCTTCGGCCGCAACCGAAACCAGCGGCGCGCGCAGCAGGTCTTCGACCAGCAGGCTGACAAGCTGCGCCCGGCCCGCCACCCCCGCCTTGCGGTAGATCGCATTCAGATGGGTCTTTACCGTCGCCTCGGCCGAGCCGCGAAAGCCTGCGATTTCCGCAATGGCATAACCTTTGACGGTAAAGCGCGCGACATCCGCCTCGGCGGGGGTCAGCGCCCATTCGGCAAAGAAGCCCTCCATCACCTCGGCCAATGCCCCTGCCGCCACGCTCATGCCCTGTTGCAGCCGTGCCTGCCGTCGCAGAAGGCGCCAAAGCACCAGCGCCTCGCAGCCGATGCCCAGCAGCAGCCCCAGCGTCGCCCCGAGTTCCGGCATCAGATGCCCGCTGCCCAGAACATCCGGCCAGACGGCTTCAAGGTCGGCGGCGACGTCGATTACGAAGAAGGTGGCGCAGACGCTCTGAAACAGGATCAGCCCGAACAGCAGACCGGGCAGAAGGGCCGGCGCAAGGAAGGGGGTCAGGCGGGCGGACAGGGGCATCGGGGCTCATCGCGCAAAGCGGGGCAAGCGCCCGGCCCGGCCGTTCTAACCCGGCGCGGCAGATTGGGAAAGCTGCCGCATCCCTCCCGCCCGTCTCTGCCCCGGCGGATTTCGGCCGGATGCATCAAAGCCCGGCCCGGTTGCAGGGCGCCGGGGGGGCGTCTATAGGTTTCGTTAACCAGATGGCCGTCAAACTGCGGCCACAACCGGAATCAGAACGGAATCAGGGGAGTCTCATGGCAGGGTCGGTCAACAAGGTCATCATCGTCGGCAATCTCGGCCGCGACCCCGAGGTGCGGTCTTTCCCGAATGGCGGCAAGGTGGTGAACCTGCGCATCGCCACCTCGGAAACCTGGCGCGACAAGCAAAGCGGCGAGCGCAAGGAGCGGACGGAATGGCATTCGGTGGCCATCTTCAACGAAAATCTTGCCAAGATCGCCGAGCAATATCTGCGCAAAGGTTCCACCGTCTATATCGAGGGCCAGCTTGAGACCCGCAAATGGCAGGATCAATCCGGTGCCGACCGCTATACCACCGAAATCGTGCTGCGGCAGTTCCGCGGTGAGCTGACGCTGCTGGGCGGCCGGGATGGCGGCGGCTCGGGCGGCGGTGGCGGTGGGGATCGGGGCGGCTATGACGACCGGGGCGGTTATGACAATTACGGCAGCCAGGGCGGCGGCGCGTCCTCGGGCGGTGGTTCGGGCGGGCGCAGCGGTGGGGGCTATGGCGGCGGGTCAGGCGGCGGCGGCTCGCGCCCCGATCTGGACGATGAAATTCCCTTCTGACCCCTGACAGCAAAGGCAGCGCGGCCGCCTGGGGAGGGGCGGCTGCCTTCGCGCCATGGACCGCAAGCTTTCCGTCGATATCCTGAAAATCCTCATGGCCGTGATGGTGGTGGGGATTCATGCCAATCCGCTGAAACCCCTTGGCCATGATGCGATCATGCTGTCGGGCGGCGGGGTTTACCGGCTGGCCGTGCCCGTGTTCTTCGTCATCAACGGCTATTTCCTTGGCCCGGTGCTGCAAGGCGGCGGAGCGGCGCGCTATGTGCGGCGGCTTCTGGTGCTGTATGCGCTCTGGACGCTGCTTTACCTGCCCGCCTGGTATGGTGTGCTGAAAGGCGGCGCGGCCTGGCCGCCCCTGCGGATGCTGCTGGTCGGCTGGTGGCAGCTTTGGTATCTGCCCGGGCTGGCGCTGGCGGCGGCGCTGGTGGCCCTTGTCCGCGACTGGACCACGCCCCGGCTGATCGCGGTCATGGCGGGCAGCTTTCTGGCCGGGGTGGCGATTGTCTATGGCATCGCCTTCGATCTGATCCACCCGAACAAGGCGCTGATCGGCGATGCGACGATCCTGCATCGCAACGGGCTGTTCATGGGGCTGCCCTTCGTGCTGGCCGGCTTCCTTATCCGACGACATCAGTTCGACCAGCGGCTTGGCCTGCCGGTGCTGGTGGCGGTTGCGGTGCTGGGCGTGGCGCTGGTGATGGGGGAAAGTCTGGCGCTGGACCGGCTGGCACCCAAGGGCGCGGGCCACGACAACCTGCTGGCGCTGGGGCTGGCAAGCCCGGCCCTGCTGCTTCTGGCGCTGAAATTCCCGCGCCAGAGTGCGAGCAAGGTTCTGGGCACCTATTCCAGCGGCATTTATTTCATCCATGTCGCCTTCTGTGTCATCGGATTCCGCTATACCGATCTGGGCAGTTTCTGGATCTTCTGGCTGGCGGTCACCGGCTCGGTCGCGGTGACCTGGGGGTTGATCCGCAGCGGGTTGTCGCGGCGGCTTTTGTGACACTGGACCTTGCCGCGCGCATTTCCTATATAATCACTCAACAACGCGCGAGACCGATATGACCGAGGTTCAACCCAAGATCGAGGGCGCCCCCCTGATCGCCCCGTCCAGCACCGACCACCCGCTCTATGATCAGGTGGTGGAAGCCTGCCGCACCGTGTTCGACCCGGAAATTCCGGTGAACATCTACGATCTGGGGCTGGTCTATACCGTCGCCATCGACGGTGAGAATGCGGTGAACATCGCCATGACCCTGACCGCCCCCGGCTGCCCGGTGGCCGGCGAAATGCCCGGCTGGGTCGCCGATGCGGTGAACTCGGTCCCCGGCGTGAAACAGGTCGATGTCGCCATGACCTTCGACCCGCCCTGGGGCATGGAGATGATGTCCGACGAGGCCCGGCTGGAACTGGGGTTCATGTAGGGCAAGCCTGAGGGGTTGATTTTCACAAAATAAAGCCCCAAGACTTGATTTCACAGAATTCAAGTCTGGTGACTTAAGTGGAACTCCCTATCGTTGCTGTCTTGACGGGCGATCTTGTCAATTCGGAAGAGAAATCATCCGAAGTTGTCGATCAGGCCATGGCTCAACTCGAAGCAACGGCGCATACCATTGCCGTGTGGCAAAGCCACGCCGACCTGCGCTTTACCCGGTTCCGTGGCGATGGTTGGCAAGTTCTGCTGAAAGACCCGTGGCTTGCACTTCGTGCGGCCCTTGTCCTGCTGGCAAGGCTGCGCAGCGGCGGCACCGACCTTTCCAGTCGGATTTCGATCGGTCTGGGTAAGATTGACAGTTCAGGGACGACTGACCTGAGCGACGCCAATGGCGAAGCTTTCGTGCTGTCTGGCAGGGGGCTGGACGAGATGGCGCGCAGCCAGAGGATTGCCTTCTCGGGCAGCATGATAGGCCACCGCGACAAGATCATCGCCAGACTGATGTTTGAGCGCGCAAGTCGCTGGACCATGCCACAGGCTGAGGCGATGGCACTTTACTTGCAGCCCGACCACCCGACGCTTGCCGAACTTGCAACGGAACTTGGCATCAGCCCGCAGGCGGTGAACTATAGGCTGGGAGGCGGCGGGGCCAACGAGTTGCGAACAACGCTCCGCCTTTGGGAAGAAGTCATCGAACGCGAACTTGCAGGAGCCTCTCATGCCTGAAACCCTCGCCGCCCTCCTCCTCGCCCATGTCCTTGCCGATTTCGTGTTTCAGAGCGGATGGATGGTGGCGAACAAGCGGCGGGTGGCGGGGTTGGCGGCGCATGGGGCGGTGGTGCTGATCTGTGCCGTGATCACGACCGGGCAGGTCACGCTGTCGCTGATCTGGCTGACGGCGCTGCATCTGGCGGTGGATGCGGTCAAGGCACTGGTCGGGCGCGGCCTTTCGGGGTTTCTGGCCGATCAGGCGGCGCATCTGGCGGCCCTTGCGGCATTGGCGCTGTGGCAGCCCGGGCTTTATGGCCAAGGGCTCTGGGGCGGGATCGCCGCGCTGCCTGGACTTTTCACCCTGCTGGCGGGCTTTCTTCTGGCCACACGGGCGGGCGGCTTTGCCATCGGCCTGTTGATGGCGCCTTTCGCGCTGACTGTCCCGGTCGAGGGACTGCAAGGCGCCGGGCGGATCATCGGGCTCCTAGAACGGGGGCTGATCTTCGGCCTTATCCTCCTCGGCCAGCCCGAGGACGTGGGCCTTCTGATGGCGGCCAAGTCGATCTTGCGGTTCGGGGCGGTCAAGGATGACCGGGCGCTGTCGGAATATGTCATCATCGGCACGCTGGCCTCGTTCGGCTGGGCCATGCTGGCAGGCTATGGCACGGTTGCACTGATGGCCCTGCTGCCACCGCTTGGAATTTCGCCCGCGACACCCTAGATTGACAGCAAAGGAGAATCCCATGTTCGGCATTCCCGGCAAGGCCGCCGTCACCCTGACCCCCATCGCGGCGAAGCAGATCGCCCGGCTGATGGAGAAACAGTCCTCCAAAGGGCTGCGCATCGGCGTCAAGAAGGGCGGCTGTGCGGGCATGGAATACACCATGGATTATGTGGCCGAGGTGAACCCGCTGGACGAGGTGGTGGAACAGGACGGCGCCCGCGTGCTGATCGCCCCCATGGCGCAGATGTTCCTGATCGGCACCGAGATCGACTACGAGGTCGATCTGCTGCAGGCTGGCTTCAAGTTCCGCAACCCCAATGTGGCCGAAGCCTGTGGCTGCGGCGAATCCATCAAGTTCAAGGATCAGCCCGCCTGATCCCCCCGAAGAACGCGCGAGAGTAACCAGTTCGCCCGCAGGTTTTGCCCTGCGGGTCTTTCATTTCTGCCACGCGGCAGATTGGCCCCTTCCGCAAGGCGGCTGTTGCCGCTAACCCTGTCGGGCAGGGAAACGGGAGGATGCGATGCGGAAACTGGCGGCTGGAAACTGGAAGATGAACGGCACGGCGGCATCGCTGGCCGAGGTGCAGGCGCTGATTGCCGCCCATCCGGCCCCCGGCTGCGAGATGCTGCTTTGCCCGCCCGCCACGCTGATCGCACAGGCCAACTGGGCGGCGCGCGGCTCGATTCTGGCCTTGGGCGGGCAGGATTGCCATGCCAAGGCTTCGGGCGCCCATACCGGCGACCTTTCGGCGGCCATGCTGAAGGATGCCGGGGCGGCCTATGTCATCCTCGGCCATTCCGAACGCCGCGCCGACCATGGCGAAACCGATGCGCTGGTCCATGCCAAGGCCGAAGCCGCGGTGGCGGCGGGCCTTGTGCCGGTCGTCTGTGTCGGCGAGACCGAAGCCCAGCGCGACGCGGGCGAAACGCTGGCGGTGATCGGGGCGCAGCTTGACGGTTCGGTTCCCGCCGCCTCGACCGCCGCCACGCTGGTCCTGGCCTATGAGCCGGTCTGGGCCATCGGCACCGGCCGCACCCCGACGCTGGAGCAGATCGCCGAGGTTCACGCCTTCCTGCGCGACCGTCTGACGGCGCGGATCGGCGCCGAGGCGGCAGGCGTGCGGCTGCTCTATGGCGGTTCGGTCAAACCCTCGAACGCCACCGAGATTTTTGCCGTGCCGCATGTCGATGGCGCATTGGTCGGCGGGGCCAGCCTGAAGGCCGCCGATTTTGGCGCCATTGTTGCAGCACTTTCCGCCGCCTGACAGCGGCACAAGGTCGCGGCTGGAACAGTCCGCGACCGGCCAATCTGCAAGATAGCACCATGACCGCCGAACTCACCTCCCCCGCTCCCGCCCGGGGCCTTTTGGCCGCGAACCTGATCTGCATGGCCTCCATGCTGATCTGGGCCGCCGGCCTGCCCGCGGCCGATTTCATCATCCCGCTTTTGCCGGCCGAGCAACTGACCGCGCTGCGCATGGCGCTGGCCGCCCTGTCGCTGTTGCCGATCTGGGCGCTGATGGAGGGGCCGGGGGCGATGGCGCGGGTCAACTGGCTGAAGGGCATCGCGGTGGGCAGCCTGATCGGGCTGGGCGCGTGGTTCCTGATTCTGGGTCAGGCGCGGGGCGGGGCGGTTACGGCGGCGGTGATTTCGGCCACCCTGCCGGTGGTCGGTATCGCGCTGGAAGTGGCGCTGGACGGGCGCAAGTTGACCGCCGCGCTGATCCTCGGGCTGGTGCTGTCGCTGGTCGGCGGCATGATGGCGCTGGATTTCCGCGCGGGCGGGCTGTCGCTGGGCCTTGGCGCGGCGCTATGCTTCTGCTCGGTGCTGGCCTTTGCGCTGGGATCGCGGCTGACCGTCACCGCCTTTCCGGCGCTCTCGCCCATCGGGCGGACGGCACTGACCATTTCGGGCGCCGCGATTGCCACCGCGACGGTTGCCTTGGGTCAGATCGGCCTTGGCGCCCCCCTGCCCGATTTCACCCCCTGGGGCCTGCGCGAGGTGCTGGCGCTGCTGGCCTTCTCGGTCGGCTCGCTGGGGATCAGTCAGCTTATGTGGATCATGTCGGTTGAACGGCTGGGCATCGGCCTGTCGTCGCTGCACATCAACGCGGCGCCCTTCTATGTGATGATCATTCTCTTTGCGATGGGCGGGCTTTGGGATTGGGGTCAGGCGGCGGCGGCGGGGCTGGTCGCGCTGGGGGTGCTGGTGGCGCAGGGGATCATCCCCTTGGGGCTGCGGCGATGATCACGCTGCACCAATCACCGACCGAGCCGGGTTTCGTGCAGAACCCCTATCCGTTTTATGAGGCCGCCCGCGCCCATGGCCCGTTCTTCCACTGGGCCGATTACCGCATGACCTGCACCGGCAATGCGGCGGCGGTGAATGCCATCTTCCGCGACCGCCGCTTTGGCCGCGAGGTGCCCGCCGAACTGGCCCCGGCCATCCCCGACCACCTCCGCCCCTTCTACGCGGTCGAGGCGCATTCCATGCTGGAGCTGGAACCGCCCCGCCACACCCGGCTGCGCTCCCTTGTGCTGCGCGCCTTCACCTCGCGCCGCATCGCCGCGCTGCAACCCGAAATCGCCACGCTGACGCATGAGCTGATCGACGCGCTGCCCGCCGGCGAGTTCGATCTGCTGAAACATTTCGGGCAAAAGCTGCCGGTCATCATCATCGCCCGGCTGCTCGGCGTGCCCGAAGAGATGTCGGACGACCTCCTGCGCTGGTCCAATGCCATGGTCGGCATGTATATGGCCGGTCGCACCCGCGAGACCGAAGACCGCGCCGTTGCCGCGACCGAGGCTTTCGTCGCCTTCATGCGCGGCTATGTCGAGGCCCGCCGCAACGATCCGCGCGATGATCTGATTACCAGCCTGATCGCCGCCGAAAGCGAAGGCGAGCGTCTGACCACGGATGAGCTGATCACCACCTGCATCCTGCTGCTGAATGCCGGGCATGAGGCGACGGTTCACACCATCGGCAACGGGGTGAAAACCCTGCTGGAGACGAAAACCCCTCATTCAGCCCTTGCGCCCGAGGCCGCCGAAGGCACGGTCGAGGAAATCCTGCGCTTTGACCCGGCGCTGCATATGTTCACCCGCTGGGCCTATGACGATATCGAGGTGATGGGTCACCACTTCAAGCGCGGCGATCAGGTCGCGCTTTTGCTGGCCGCCGCCAACCGCGATCCGGGCGTCTGGGACAGCCCGGCAAAGTTCCGCCCGGCCCGCCCGGTCAAGCCCAATGCCACCTTCGGCGCGGGCCTGCATTTCTGCGTCGGCGCCCCTCTGGCAAGGCTGGAGCTGGTCACCGCCCTGCCCATCCTGTTCGAACGCCTGCCCGGCCTGCACCTCGCCGCGAAACCGCGCTACGGCGATGTCTACCATTTCCACGGCCTGACTGCTCTGCCCGTCAGCGCCTGATCTTCTGGGCCTGACATTCATCTGTCCCTAAATATCCCACGGGAGGTCCGGAGGGTGTGAAACCCTCCGGGGCCCACCCCGCAGACCAACGCCCGCATTTTAGGCACATCTGCCGCAAAACCCGGCGATATTTCCGCCCCTTGTGTCGCAGGCTGGAACCCGTCGCGGTTTGCTTGCAGGATGGCAGCCAAGGCCCTGATCTGTGGCCAGTCAAAGCGCGGAACACCGAATGTCGATCAAGGCCAGCATCCACCACCTGACCCATTACAAATATGACCGCCCGGTGATCCTTGGCCCGCAGGTCATCCGGCTGCGCCCCGCGCCGCACAGCCGGACGCATGTGATCTCGCATTCGCTCAAGGTTTCGCCCGGCGGGCATTTCGTGAACCACCAGCAAGACCCGTTCGGCAACTGGCTGGCCCGCTTCGTCTTCCCCGAGCCGGTGACCGAACTGAAGATCGAGGTCGATCTGGTCGCGGACATGACCGTCTATAACCCCTTCGACTTCTTCGTCGAGGAAAGCGCCCAGACCTGGCCCTTCGAATACCCTGCCGACCTGTTGGACGATCTGGAGATTTACCGCCGGGCCGAGGAAGTGGGCCCCGAGCTGATGGCCTATCTAGCGCGCATCCCGCGCGACCCGACCGGCACGGTCGATTTCGTTGTCGGGCTGAACATGCAGTTGTCGCGCGACATCAACTATTTGATCCGGCTGGAGCCGGGGGTGCAGACCCCGGATGAAACGCTGGCCAAGGCTTCGGGTTCGTGCCGCGATTCCTCTTGGCTCTTGGTCAACATGCTGCGGCATCTGGGTTTTGCCGCGCGCTTCGTCTCAGGCTATCTGATCCAGCTCAAGCCCGATCTCAAGGCGCTGGACGGCCCCTCGGGAACCGAGGTGGATTTCACCGATCTTCATGCCTGGTGCGAGGTCTACCTGCCCGGCGCCGGCTGGATCGGGCTGGACCCGACCAGCGGCCTGCTGACCGGCGAAAGCCACATTCCGCTGGCGGCCACCCCGCATTACCGCAATGCCGCGCCGATTTCGGGCATGGCGAGCTATGCAGAGGTCGATTTCGACTTTGACATGCAGGTGCGGCGCGTGGCCGAACACCCGCGCATCACCAAACCCTTCAGCGACGAAGCCTGGGACGATCTGAACGCCCTTGGCCATCAGGTGGATGCCGCCCTTGCCGCAGGCGATGTCCGCCTGACCATGGGGGGCGAGCCGACCTTCGTGTCGATCGACGATTTCGAGGCGGATGAATGGAACACCGCCGCCGTCGGACCGACCAAGCGGACGCTGGCCGATACCTTGATACGCCGCCTGCGCGACCGTTTCGCGCCCGGCGGTTTTCTGCATTACGGGCAGGGCAAATGGTATCCGGGCGAAAGCCTGCCGCGCTGGACCTTCTCGCTTTACTGGCGCACCGATGGCCAGCCGGTCTGGTCCGACCCGGCTCTGATCGCCGCCGAGGGGCGCGATACCGGCGTGACCACGCTCGACGCGCAAGAACTGCTGCGCGAAATCGCGGCAGAGCTTGAGGTTGAAGAAGATTGCATCCTGCCCGCCTATGAAGACCCCGCCGAATGGCTGGTGAAAGAGGCGAATTTGCCGGCCAATGTCACCCCCGCCAATTCGGAACTGAAAGACCCCGAGGCGCGGCACCGTCTGGCAACCGTCTTCAACCGCGGCCTGACCGAACCTTCGGGCTTCATCCTGCCGGTGCAAAGCTGGCAGGGCCGGGCGACAGATCGCCGCTGGCGGACCGAGAAATGGCGGCTGCGGCGCGGCTTCATGTTTCTTGTGCCGGGCGACAGCCCGGTCGGCTATCGCCTGCCGCTGGAATCGTTGCCCTGGATCCCGGCCAGCCAGTATCCCTATATCAACCCCGCCGACCCCACCGTCGAACGCCCCCCCCTGCCCGATTTCACCCCGCCCGAAGCGGAGCGCAAATCGCAGGCCCGGGCCAGTTTTGTCGCCCACAGCCCGCAAGGCGACCAGATTCCGCAAGGCAGCCCGGTGGCCGAGGTGGACGGCTATATCCGCACCGCCCTGTCGGTCGAGCCGCGTGACGGGCGGCTTTGCGTCTTCATGCCGCCGGTGGTCAGCCTTGAGGATTACCTTGATCTGCTCCACGCCGCCGAGGCGGCTGCCAAGCGGCTGAACCTGCCGGTGCATATCGAAGGTTACGCGCCGCCGCATGACCCGCGCCTGAACGTGATCCGCGTCGCGCCCGATCCGGGCGTGATCGAGGTGAACATCCACCCCGCCCATAGCTGGGATGATTGCGTTGCCATCACGCAGGCGGTCTATGAAGAGGCCCGCCAGTCGCGCCTTGGCGCCGAAAAGTTCATGATCGACGGCAAGCATACCGGCACCGGCGGCGGCAACCATGTGGTGGTGGGCGGTGCCAACACCAATGACAGCCCCTTCCTGCGGCGGCCCGATCTGCTGAAATCGCTGATCCTGCACTGGAACCGGCATCCGAGCCTGTCTTACCTCTTCTCGGGCCTGTTCATCGGACCGACCAGCCAAGCGCCCCGGATCGACGAAGCCCGGCATGACGCGCTTTACGAAATGGAAATCGCCCTCAGCCAGATTCCGGCACCCGGCCAAGGCGTGCAACCGCTGCCCTGGCTGACCGACCGGCTGTTGCGCAACATGCTGACCGATGTCACAGGCAACACCCACCGCGCCGAGATTTGCATCGACAAGCTTTATTCCCCCGATGGCCCCACCGGACGGCTGGGTCTGGTTGAGTTCCGTGGCTTCGAGATGCCGCCGGATGCGCGGATGTCGCTGGCCCAGCAATTGCTGATCCGGGCGCTGATCGCGCGGTTCTGGGCCAATCCGGCGCAAGGCGACCTGACGCGCTGGGGCACCGCGCTGCATGACCGCTTCATGCTGCCGCATTTCGTCTGGGAGGATTTCCGCGACGTGCTGGCCGATCTGCGGCAGAACGGCTTTGCCATGCAGGAAGACTGGTTCACCGCGCAGGGCGAGTTCCGCTTCCCCTTCTGCGGCGAGGTGGAATACGAAGGCACCCATCTGGAGCTGCGGCAGGCGCTGGAACCCTGGCATGTGCTGGGCGAAACCGGCGCCATCGGCGGCACCGTGCGCTATACCGACAGTTCCACCGAACGGTTGCAGGTAAAACTGACCACCGCTGACCCCAGCCGCTATACCGTCACCTGCAACGGGCGCGAATTGCCGCTGACGCAGGTGGCGAATGGCGTGGCGGTGGCCGGGGTGCGGTTCAAGGCGTGGCAGCCCGCCTCGGCCATCCATCCGGTGCTGCCGGTTGATGCGCCGCTGACCTTCGACATCCATGACCGCTGGTCGGGGCGCGCGATCGGTGGCTGTGTCTATAACGTCGCCCATCCGGGCGGGCGCAACTATGACACCTTCCCGGTCAACGGCAACGAGGCCGAGGCGCGGCGGCTGGCGCGGTTCTTCCCGCATGGCCACCGTCCCGGCTTTCATCGGGTGGCGACAGAGCGGCGCACACCCGAATTTCCCTTCACGCTTGACCTGCGCCGCCCGCTCGGGGTCTAAGAACGCATGACACGCGCCGACGACGCAGAGCAGACCCTCGCCACGGGGCTGGCGGGCTATCGCCCGCTGGCCACGGTGCCGGATGAGCTGGTCGATGGTGCGGGCGTTGTGCGCCCGGTCTGGCGCGGGTTCCTGTCGCATTTCCTTGGCCTGCCCGAGGAAGAGCGGGCGCGGCGGCTGGCGCGCGGCGACCAGTATCTGATGGATTCCGGCGTCTTCTATCGCCAATACGGCACCGGCCAGTCGGTTGAGCGGCCCTGGCCTCTGGCCCATGTGCCTGTGCTGATCGACGAGGCGGACTGGGCCGGGCTGACCGCCGCCCTGACCCAGCGTGCCGACCTTCTCGAAGCGGTGATGGCCGATCTTTACGGCGCCAACCGGCTGGTGGCCTCGGGGATGCTGCCGGCGCAACTGGTGGCGGGCAATCCCGAATGGCTGCGCCCGCTGGTGGGGGTGCGCCCGCGCGATGGCCATTACCTGCATTTCGTCGCCTTTGAAATCGGGCGCGGCCCGGATGGCAAGTGGTGGGTGCTGGCCGACCGCACGCAGGCCCCTTCGGGCGCGGGCTATGCGCTGGAAAACCGCGTCGCCACCTCACGCGCCTTTTCCGAGGTCTATGCCGGGATGAACGTCCACCGGCTGGCCGGTTTCTTCCGCGATTTCCGCGACCGCCTCTTGGCGCTGCGCGACGACCGCGAGGCGCGGGTGGCCATCCTGACACCCGGGCCCCTGAACGAAACCTATTACGAACACGCCTGGATCGCCCGCTATCTGGGCTTCACCCTGGTTCAGGGTGAGGATCTGACGGTCGAGAAAGGCCACCTGCTGGTCCGCACCGTGTCGGGGCTGCGGCCGGTGGATGTGCTGTGGCGGCGGCTGGACGGCGATTTCGCCGACCCGCTGGAACTGAACCCGCAAAGCCGGATCGGCACGCCCGGCCTTGTCTCGGCGCTGCGGGCGCAGGGGGTCACGCTGGTCAATGCGCTGGGGTCCGGGGTGCTGGAAACGCGGGCGCTGATGGCCTTTCTGCCGAAACTGGCGCCGCATCTGCTGCATGAACCGCTGAAGATACCCAACATCGCCACATGGTGGTGCGGCGGCGCGCCCGAACGGGCCGAGGTTCTGGCCGCCCAAGGCCGCATGGTGATGAGCCGGGCGCTCGCCACCGGATCGCCCTTTGACGGCACCTCGGACGCTTTCCCGGCTGCCCGCCTGTCGCGCGCCGAACTCGCCGCCCGGCTTGAAGCCGAGGGGGCGGCGCTGGTCGCGCAAGAGGCGGTCACCCTTTCCACCACCCCCGCGCTGGTAGACGGGCGGCTGCAACCGCGTCCGCTGTCGCTGCGGGTGTTTCTGGCGCGCACCGAAACCGGCTGGCAGGTGATGCCCGGCGGCTTTGCCCGCATTGGCGCCTCGCCCGACCCCAAGGCGCTGGCGATGCAGCACGGCGGCTCGGCGGCGGATGTCTGGATCGTCTCGCCGCGGCCGGTGGCCAGCGATACCATGGTGCCCGCCAGCCCCGGCCCCTACCGGCGCACGACGCCCGGCGCCCTGCCCTCGCGCGCCGCCGACAACCTGTTCTGGCTGGGCCGCTATGTCGAACGGACCGAGGGCATCATGCGCCTGCTGCGCGCCCGCAACGTGCGGCTGGCCGAAGCCGGAGAGGCGGCAGCGCCGCTGATCGCCGCGCTTGACCCCCTTTTGGAAAGCCTTAGTGCCGAGCCGGAGGGCGGGGTTCCGCCCGGGCTTCTGGCCACGCTGGCCGCCGCGATTGCCAGCGCCGGGCAGGTGCGCGACCGTTTCTCGCCCGATGCATGGTCGGCGCTGATCGACCTTGAAAAGACCGCGCGGCGGATGGCCGCCACGGTGACACCGGGCGACGATGCCGCCCGCGCTCTTTCGGCCCTTCTGCGCAAGCTGACGGGGTTTTCGGGGCTGGTGCATGAAAACATGTATCGCTTTCTGGGCTGGCGCTTCCTGACCATCGGGCGCCACCATGAACGCGCCATGGGCATGGCCGCCACACTGGCCACGCTGGCCGATCCCGATGCGCCGCAGGGTGCGCTCGACCTTGCGGTCGAGGTGGGCGACAGCGTGATGTCGCACCGCCGCCGCTTCAGCCTGTCCACCAGCCGCGCCACGGTGATCGACCTTCTGGCGCTGGACGAGATGAACCCCCGCGCCATCCGCTATCAGCTTGACGGTCTGGCCGAGCAGATCCGCTTTCTGCCGGGCGAGGATGACCCGGGCCGGATGTCGGAGCTTGGCCGCGCCATGCTGCGGCTGCACACCGATCTGGTGACCGACCGTCCCGAAGACCTGACGACCGAGGCGCTGTGGGAATTGCGGGGGCGGATCGCCGGGCTGTCCGACCATCTGACAGAGGCTTTCCTGCGCTGATGCTCTACCGGATCCGCCTGTGTATCGACTACCGTTTCGCCCGCCCCACCGGCGCGGGGCGCCAGCAGTTCCGCGTCCTGCCCGCCGCCCTGCCGGGGGTGCAGACCGTGGCCGCCGAAACGGTGACCATCACGCCGGAACCCGTTGAAATGCTGGATTATACCGATTTCTTCGGAACACGGGTGATCGAGGCGGTCATGCCCCCCGGCCTGACCGCCGTCGCGGTCGAAATGCAGGCCGAGGTGATCCGCCATGCCACCGCCGCCGAGTTCGACATTTCCGCGAGCCTTGCCGATCTGACCGGGGAAATCGCCCTGATCCGCGATGTCGGACGTTCGGCGCCGCATCATTTCCTGCCGCCCTCGCCCCGATTGCCGCGCATCGCGGCCATCACCGAATTTGCCACCGGGGTGATCGACCCTGCGGGCACCACCCGGCAGGCGGTGCAGGCGCTGGGAGAGGCGCTGCACGCCGCGATGACCTTTGACGCCGAGGCGACCGAGGTGGACACCCCCGTCGAGGCGGCCTTTGCCGGGCGCCACGGCGTCTGTCAGGATTTTGCCCAGATCATGATTGCGGGGCTGCGCGCCCATGGCATTCCCGCCGCCTATGTGGCGGGTTATCTGCGCACCCATCCGCCGCCGGGCAAGCCCCGGCTGGAAGGGGCGGATGCGATGCACGCCTGGGTGCGGGCTTGGTGCGGCGCCGAAACCGGCTGGATCGACTATGACCCGACCAATGCCTGTTTCGTGGCCGAGGACCATATCGTCGTCGGCCATGGCCGCGATTATGGCGACGTGGCGCCGGTGATCGGGATGCTCCGTCTGGACGGCGCGCAGGAAGGCAGCCATTCCGTGGACATCCGCCCGGAGGCCGAGGACGAAGCCACCGAATGAGCCGCCCCTTGCCCGCGTCGGATGCCTCCGGCGGGAGTATTTCGAAAGGTGCAAATGCCGGGCTGCGGGCCTTTGTCGGGCGGCGGCGCAATGCGGCCCGCTCGGTGCTTGCCGCAGCGGGGCGGCTCGTCTAATCAGGGGGGAACGAGAGGGTTTCATGCGCATTTTGATCACAAATGACGACGGCATCAACGCTCCGGGGCTTGAGGTGCTGCACGAGATTGCCACCGCGCTTGCCGGGCCCGAGGGCGAGGTCTGGACCGTGGCCCCCGCCTTTGAACAATCGGGCGTCGGCCATTGCATCAGCTACACCCACCCCACGATGATCGCCCAGCTTGGGCCGCGCCGCTTTGCCGCCGAGGGCAGCCCGGCCGATTGCGTGCTGGCGGGCATCCATGACGTGCTGGAGGGGGCAAAGCCCGATCTGGTGCTGTCGGGGGTGAACCGGGGCAACAACTCGGGCGAGAATGTGCTGTATTCCGGCACGATCGGTGGCGCGATGGAGGCGGCATTGCAGGGCATTCCCGCGATTGCCCTGTCGCAGTTCATGGGGCGCGAAACCGATGGGCTGGATGACCCGTTCGAGGCGGCCCGGGTGCATGGCCCGGCCCTTCTGCGCCGCCTGCTGGACAAGGGGCGCTGGGACGAAGGCGATTACCGGCTGTTTTACAACGTGAATTTCCCGCCGACCGCCGCAGCGGGCGTCAAGGGCACCAAGGTCGCGGCCCAAGGCTTCCGCCGCTACACCTCCTTCTCGGTCGAGGCGCAATTGTCGCCCACCGGGCGGCGGTTCCTCTGGATCAAGGGCGGCCCGCAGCACGGGGCCACCCTGCCCGGCACCGATGTGACGGCCAATGTCGAGGGCTATATCTCGGTCACCCCGCTGCGCGCGGACCTGACGGCGCATGATGTGCTGGCCGACCTTGAGGCGCGGCTGGCATGAGCGAGGACGGCCTGCCCGACGATGCGACGGCGGCCGAACGGAAGATGCGGTTTCTCTTTGCGCTACGGTCCCGTGGGGTAACCGATGGCCGGGTTCTGACCGCGATGGAGCGGGTGGATCGCGGCCAGTTCGTGCGTGGCCTGTTCGCCGAGCGCGCCTATGAGGACATGCCCCTGCCCATCGCCTGCGGCCAGACCATCAGCCAACCCTCGGTGGTGGGGTTGATGACGCAGGCGCTGAACGTGCAGCCGCGCGATACCGTGCTGGAGGTGGGCACCGGATCGGGCTATCAGGCGGCCATCCTCAGCCTTCTGGCGCGGCGGGTCTATACCGTGGACCGGCACCGGCGGCTGGTGAAAGAGGCGGGCGACCTTTTCCGCAGCATGGGACTGGTGAATATCGTCGCCATGACGGCAGATGGCAGTTTCGGCCTGCCCGATCAGGCGCCGTTTGATCGCATCCTCGTGACTGCGGCGGCCGAAGACCCGCCCGGGCCGCTCTTGGCGCAGCTCAAGATCGGCGGTATCATGGTGCTGCCGGTGGGGCAGTCGGATGCGGTGCAAAGCCTGATCAAGGTGACGCGCCTGACCACCGGCTATGAGTATGAAGAGCTGCGCCCGGTGCGTTTCGTGCCGCTGGTCGAAGGCTTGGGCAACGAGTGAAGACGTGATGTGACCCGGGCCAACCGGGCACGATGGAGTGAGGGGCGAGCATGAACCTGTCGCGTGGACCTGTAACCGGCCTGACGGCCATGCTGCTGTTGTCGGCCTGTGTCGGCGGCGGGGGCGGGCTTGACTGGGATCTGCGCGGCGGAGCGGGGTTCGACACCTCGGATGCGGCGCGCGCCGCGACCAATCCGCGCCCCAATGCCGACAGCCGCGGGGTGATTTCCTATCCCGGCTATCAGGTGGCGGTGGCGCGGCGCGGCGATACCGTGGCCACGGTCGCGGGCCGCATCGGCATGGATGCCGCCGAACTGGCCCGCTACAACGCGCTGCGCCCGAGCGACGCCCTGCGCGACGGTGAGGTTCTGGCCCTGCCGGGCCGGGTGGCGGGCGGGGCCGCCCCTGCTGCGCCGGGCGGTGCCGTCACCGGCGGGGTGATCGGTTCGGGCACGCCGCCCTCCGCCTCGGGCGGGGCGATTGATGTCACCACCATCGCGGGCAATGCGATTGACCGGGCCGGATCGACTACGCCCGCCCCTGCCGCGCCCAAGGCGCCTGCGGGTGGCGAACCGGTGCGCCACAAGGTGCAGCGCGGCGAAACCGCCTATACCATCGCCCGGGCCTACAACGTCTCGGCCAAGGCGCTGGCCGACTGGAACGGGCTGGGCAGCGACCTTGCCGTGCGCGAGGGGCAGTTCCTGATCATCCCGACCGCCGCTTCGGCGCCGATTGCGCCGCAGGATGTGGCGACGGTCCCGGGTCAGGGCAGCCCGACGCCCACCCCGCCCTCGGCCAAGAAACCGCTGCCGGATGAAAAGACCGCCCCTGCCGCCGAAAAGGCCAAGGAAACCCCTGCCTCGCCCGACATGGGCAGCCAGCGGACCGGCGCGACGGCGACCAAGCTGGTGATGCCGGTCGCGGGCAAGATCATCCGCACCTATCAGAAGAAGAAGAACGACGGGATCGACATTTCCGCCGCCGCCGGAACCGCGGTGAAGGCCGCCGATGCCGGCACCGTGGCAGCGGTGACCAAGGACACCACCGGCACGCCCATCGTGGTGATCCGCCATGCGGGCGATCTCTTGACGGTCTATGCCGGGGTCGATCAGCTCAAGGTAGCCAAGGGCGACAAGGTGGCCCGCGGCCAGGCGATTGCGGTGGTCCGCTCGGGCAACCCGGCCTTCCTGCATTTCGAGGTGCGGCGCGGCGTGGACAGCGTCGATCCGATGCCCTATCTGCAATAACACCAGCGGCAGGGCGGGCCAAAATCCTTCCAAGGATTTTGCAAATTTCTTCGAAGAAATTTGGCGCCCGGCCCCGGCGGATCAGACCGCGCCGCGCGCCAGCGCGTCGCGCACATGTTCGACCCCTTGGGCGATATCGTTGCGGATGGCCATGGCCAGCGCCCCGGCATCGCCGGCGCGCATCGCCGCCAGCGCCTCGACATGGCCATCGGGCAGCCCTTCGATCCCCGACAGGCTGCTGACCACCCGCAGCGAGGGCCCGAAGCGCAGCCAGAGCGAGCGGGCCATATCCAGCAACACCCCCGCCCCCGACGCCTCATAGAGCGCGAAGTGGAAGGCGTGATTGCTTTCCAGGTAGGCCGGAACATCGCCCGCGCGCAGCGCCTCGTTCACCCGTTCGTCCAGCGCGGCCAGCGTCTCGATCAGCGCCGGGGTCAGTTGGGCGGCGGCAAGCTCGGCCAGACGCGGTTCGATCGTCAGTCGGGCGAAGGCCACCTGCTCCAGAATGGCCGGGGTCAGGCGCGGCACCGTCACCCGGCGGTTGCCCTGTGGCTCCAGCGCGCCCTCGGCGGTCAGGCGGCGCAGCGCCTCGCGCACCGGGGTCATGCCGGCGTCCAGATCGCCGACCAGCCCCTGAATCGTCACCGGCTGGCCGGGTTCGAGATGGCCATACAGCACCATGTCGCGCAGCCGCGCATAGGTCAGCTCATGGCTTGGTATCTTGCGGTCTTCTGCGGTCATCGGGGTTCGCTCGGCCAAACTCGGAGGTAGAGTTATGCCGGGCTGTGGCCCACATGCAAGCCCGCCTTGCCCAAGGGCTGCGGGGAATAGGAAAAGCGTGTGAAATCCGCCGTCCAGCCCTGCCCGGTCAGGTCATGCGCCACCATGCCAAGGAAGGCGCCGGTAAAGCTGGCATGTTCGCCCCGCCCGCCTTCATCGGAAATCACGCTGGCATCCAGAACCGGGCCAAGCGGCTGCCAATTGGCCCCGGGCTGCGCCCAGTCGAATTGCGCGGCGGCACCGTCGATGGTCAGGCCCAGCCGCAGCGGTCCGCCGGGCACCGGGACAGGCGGCGACAGAACCAGCGCCTCGGTCGGGTCGCCGGGGCAGGAGACCACCCGCAGACACCGGCCAAGGCCCGGTTCCTGCGTCAGCAGGGCTGCGTGGAACTTGTGGCGGTTGTAATAGTGGATCAGCCCTGCCGCGCGCTGCCAGTTCGGCGGATCGGCCAGAAGCTCGGTTTCGACACGGCAGGCCGGGTCTTCCTGCCGCCGCGCCACCAGCGATTGCTCAAACCACGCGCCGAGGCTTTCGCGCCCGGTCAGGCGCAGGGCACGGCCGGTCAGCGTGAAGAGCCGTTCGGGTTGCGGGCTGCGCAGCCACTGGAAATCCTGCGGCAGGTCAGGGCCGTCAAAGACGTAGCCGACCGGCCCGCGCGGTGCCCTCTCGGGCAAGGCCAGATCAACCGGCGGCACCTGCCCGCCGCCTTTCAGCCAAAGCCAGCCGTCGCGCCATTCCACCTCGGCCAGCCCGGTTTCCCGGCCCATGGCGCAGAAGGGCCCGCGCGGCCCCAGTTGCGGGCGGCCGCAGAGGAAGCTGTGCCAGTGTCGCTCGTCATGGCCCTCGACATATTGTCCGTGCCCGACGCGCTGCAACGGGCTGCCCGGGGCGAAACGGGCGGTCAGCAGGTGCTGTGCCGGGTGGTCTTCATAGGGGCCGCGGATGTCGCGGGCGCGGGCCATGCTGACGGCATGGTCATATCCGGTGCCGCCCTCGGCCATGGTCAGATAATACCAGCCATCGCGGCGGAAGAGATGCGGCGCCTCGCTCATCCCCAGCGGGGTGCCGGTGTGGATCGTCACCGGATCTCCGATCAGCCCCCGCCCCGGCTGCCATTCCTGCAGCTCGATCCCGTCAAAACTGTCATGCGCAGGGTTCAGGCCCGATCCCGGCCCGCGATGGTTCCAGCGCATGTTCAGGAAATATTTGCGCCCGTCGTCATCGTGAAACAGCGAAGGGTCAAAGCCGGAGGAGGTGACATATTCTGGCTCGGACCAGTCGCCGTCGATGGTCGGACAGGTCACGACATAATTGTGGGCATCCTTGAAGGCGCCGTCGAACCGCTTCACATCGGTATAGACCAGCCAGAAGAGCCCGTCGGCATGGCTGAGGCAGGGCGCCCAGACGCCGCAACTGTCGGGATTGCCGCGCATGTCCAACTGGCTGGCCCGCCGCAGCGGACGGGCCACCAGCCGCCAGTTCGCCAGATCGCGCGAGTGGAAAATCTGCACCCCCGGAAACCATTCAAAGGTCGAGGTGGCGAGGAAGTAATCCTCGCCCACCCGGCAAAAGCTGGGATCGGGGTTGAAGCCGCGCAGCGCGGGATTTTGCATCATGCCCCCATCACGCAAGCAAGGCACGCGCCTCCTGCGGTCCCAGCGCCGCGGGCCGGGTGCAGGTGGTGCCCAGCGTGATGAAGCCGCCCGTCTCACCCGATTTCAGGCAGGCCGTCATCACCTCGACCCCATGCAGGGTCCGCGCCAGCGAGCAGCGGGCATCGCGGCCCTCGCGCAGCGCCGCCACCATATCGGCCAGCCCGGCGGTGCGGTAATTCGCCCGCCCGCCCTCGAAATTCGTCACACCGAACGGATGCTCCCAAGGCGCGACTTCCGACGCCTCGCCATCGCGGCCCGCAATCTCCACTGTGCCGCCGAAGAAGTTCGGATCGGGCAGGTAAAGCGTGCCCTCGGTGCCATAAAGCTCCATGTGGCTGCGGCGGTGGTGCCAGACATCCCAGCTTGCCGAGAGGTTGACCGTGGCGCCGTTGTGGAACTCCAGAAGGGCGTGAATGTTGGTCGGGGTCTTGACCGGAATCTTCTCCCCCGCCCGGGGCTGCGAGGAAATCGTCCGCTCGGTCTCCGCCATCGAGGTCAGCGCGCCGACCCGTTTGACCGGGCCGATCAGATTGATCAGATTGGCAATGTAATAGGGCCCCATGTCCAGGATCGGCCCGCCGCCGGGCAGGAAGAAGAAATCCGGGTTCGGGTGCCAATGCTCCATGCCGTGGCCCATCACGGCCGCCCCGCCTGCGGTGATCCGGCCCAGCCGCCCTTCGTCGATCAGAGCGCGGGCCTGCTGATGTGCGCCGCCAAGGAAGGTATCGGGCGCACAGCCCACCGACAGCCCCCGCGCCGCCGCAAGATCGCGCAGCTCCAGCCCCTCATCCAGCGTCAGGACCAGCGGTTTTTCCGAATAGGCATGTTTGCCCGCCTCAAGAATGGCCCGCGTCACCGCGAAATGCGCCCCGGGAATGGTCAGGTTGATCACCACCTCCACCTCCGGGTTGGCCAGAAGGTCTTCGACCGACTGCGCCCGCACGCCGAATTCTGCCCCCCGCGCCTGAGCCGCGGCCAGGTTCATGTCGGCGACCGCCCGCACCTCCACGCCCTTGAACAGCGGGGCCAGCCGCAGATAGGCGGTCGAGATATTGCCGCAGCCGATGATGCCGATGCCGGTTTTCGCCATGATCAGAAGCCTTTCGCAGCGGTCAGCGCCCGGGTCGCAAAGCGGCGGTGGTCCGAGGGGTTGTCATGTTCCATGATGAAATACGTCACGCCATTCGCCCGCAGCGCCGGCAGGATTGCGGGCCAGTTCACCACGCCATGACCGACATCGGCCCAGCCGCCCTCATCTTCGGCCTCGCCCGCCGGGGCGATGTCCTTGACATGGGCGATGGTGATGCGGCCCTTTTCGGCCGCGATCCAGTGCAGCGGGTCATGCCCGCCGCGCACCACCCAGGCCACGTCGATCTCCCATTCCAGATCGGGGCCGCCTTCGAACAGCGCGGTGATCGGCAGGCTGCCATCGGCGAAGGGAAAGAACTCAAAATCATGGTTGTGCCAGCCAAAGCCGAAACCCGCCGCCCGGATCGGCGCCCCGGCCTTTTGCAGCCGCGCCCCCAGCGCCCGCCAGCCCGCGGCATCGGTGGGCCGGTGGTCGGGATGCAGCCACGGCACGATCACCTTCGCCATCCCCAGCGTCCGGGCAACCTCGATCACCCAATCGGGGGTGTCCTCAACCTGTTCGATGCTGAAATGCCCGGTCTTCACCGCCAGCCCCGCGGCCTTGACCCCCGATGCCAGCGCCTCAAGCCCGGCGCGGTCGGCGTAAAGCCCGCCGAAGGGTTCGACCCCATCGTAGCCCGCCTCGGCCAGCATGGCCAGAGTATCGCCCAGCGGCGGGAAGTTGCGGGAGGAATAAAGCTGATAGCTGAACATCGGGTATCCTTTCAGGCGGTGCCACAGGTGGCGGAGTAAAGATCGCGCAGCGTGAATTGCGGCGCAGGTCCGGGGGTTTCGGGGGTGAAGGTGAGCGTGGCGGCATGGCCGGGAAACAGCGTCATCGCATTCGCGCTGAACCGTCCGGGCCGGTCGGCCTCGACCGCGACGAAGAGGGCAAGGGCCGTGGCGCTGATCGTCAGGCTCCAGCCGTTGGGCGCCTCTGCCACCGTCAGGGCAAGGCCCGGCGACTGCAGGTCATAGCTTTTGTAGGGTCGGGGCGCATGAAGATCGCCGCCCAGCCGGGTGCCCTGCCCGTCCAGCCAGACATGGGCCAGCATCTCTTGCGGCGCCAGCGCATCGGCGGCAATGGTCAGCACCGGCACCGCGGCATCGGGGCCGACGGTGACCGTGGCCTGCGACAGGGGCCGGGTGCGGCCATCCATCGCCACGGCGACCGCCGCCACGGTCAGATCAACCGCCTCGGGCCGGTCATTCACCGCCCGCAGTTCCAGCCCTTCGGCAACGGGCACCACGCTCACCAAAACCGGCGCATAGAAGGCGCGGGCCATGTGATGCAACAGTTTCCAGCCGCCGCCATGGTCAAGGCTGGACCACGAACAGACCGGCCATGTGTCATTCAACTGCCAATAGAGCGTGCCCATGCAATGCGGCTTGAGACTGCGCCAATGGGTCACCGCGGTCTTGATCGCCAGCCCCTGCTGCACCTGGCTCAGATAGACGAAATTCGCAAACCCCACCGGAAAGCGGAAATAGCGAAACATCGTCTCGGCAATCCGGGCATTGCCGCCGGTGTTCTTCTGATGGCTTTCCATCACCGGGCTGGCGATGTTGAAATCGTCCGGCGCGGCGAAACGGCGGATCACCTCAAGCGAGGGATAGGACTGAAAGCCGAACTCGGAACAGAAGCGCGGGCTGACATCGCGGTAATGGTCAAAGTCGCGGCCCTCATGCCAGACCGACCAGAAATGCATGTCACCCGAACTGTCATCATGCCAGGCATCGCCAAAGGCCATCGGCCCCGGGCTGGGCGATGAGGGCCACCAGTTGGGCGCAGGCAGGGTCGCGTGCAGCGCCGCCTCGATGGTGCGGTTCAGCCGATCATAGCTGACGAGATAGCGGTCGCGGTCGCGGCGGCTTTCCTCGAACCAGCCCAATGCGCCGATCAGCTCGTTATCGCCACACCAGAGCGCAAGGCAGGCGTGGTGGTTCAGCCGTGCCACCACATCGCGCACCTCGGCATCCACCTCGGCCAGAAATTCGGGGGTTGAGGGGTAGAGATGGCAGGCGAACATGAAGTCCTGCCAGACCATCAGCCCCATCTCGTCGCAGAGATCATAGAACCAGTCCGGCTCATACCGCCCGCCGCCCCAGACCCGGATCATGTTCATATGGGCGTCCACCGCCGATTGCAGCAGATCGCGGGTCGCGTCGCGGCTTATACGACCGTGCAAGGCATCGGCGGGGATCCAGTTGGCGCCCTTGGCAAAGACATCGCGGCCATTGACACGGAAACCGAAGCTGCGGCCCGCGGCGTCGGGCTGGCTGATCAGTTTCAGATCGCGCAGGCCGATGCGGCGGGTCTCGGTCACCTCGCCCATGGTCAGGGTCAGGTCATGCAGCACCTGCGCGCCTTGCCCGGCAGGCCACCAGAGTTCGGGGTTCGGAATGGCCAGTTCCAGCCGCGCGACACCGGCGACAATCTTTGCATATTTTGTTATACCGCAAATGTTTGCCGAAATCTCTTCACCTTCCGCATGAAGCAGAAGACTGACCCGCGCCAGCCCCGGAACATGGCTCTGCGTCACGATCACGTCGCGGATGCGCGCCGCCTTCGGTTCAAGCCGGATACCGCCCCAGACCCCGAAAGGCGCCAGCGCAATATTCCAGTCCCAGCCGAAATCACATTGCGGTTTGCGCAGCATATTGCCGTTGGGAATGGGGCAATTCGGCTGATGATAAGGCACCGGAAAGGGCAAACCGGCCTGCGTCGCCGCTGCCGCCTGCGGGGCGGCATGGAAGGTCAGGGCAATCTCGTTCCGCCCCGCCTTCAGAACGCCCGACACATCCACCCGCCAGCGGCGATGGGCATTCGCAGCGCGCAACACCTCGGCGCCGTTCAGGGTGACGGTGGCCAGCGTATCCAGCCCTTCAAGGCACAGCTCCGCCGCGCCGCCATCATGTGAGAAGTCGCGCGTAACCGTCCATTCTCGCTCACAAATCCAGCGCAACCCATATTCGTTGCGACCGTGATAGGGGTCGGGGATCACCCCCGCCTGATGCAGGGCGCTGATGCCGTCGCCCGGCAGCCGCATCGCAACGCGATACTGCCCGCTTTCATCGGAAAGCGTCCAAACTCCGCCCAGATCCTGCATGGTTCAGACCCGCGCCTCCGTCTCGCTGTCAAAGACCGAGGCGTGGCGGATATCGACCCGCAGATGCACCGCCTGCCCCGGCTGCGGGCGCTGCTCCACCGGAACCCGCACCGACATCGCCAGATCGCCCGCCCGCAGCCAGACCAGCGAATCCGCGCCCATCGGCTCGTCGATTTCCACCGTGGCGGGGATGGTCCGGCCCGGCTCGGGCTGCGTCTGGATCAGAAGATGTTCGGGCCGCAGGCCAAGAATGGCCTTGGACCGGGTGCCGACCGCCCCCCCCTCATAGCCTTCAAGGTCAATCCGCGTGCCGGCAAAGTCAAAACTCCGCCCGCCGTCCAGCGTCTGGCCCGGCAGGAAGTTCATCGAGGGGCTGCCGATGAACCCCGCCACGAACAGGTTCGCCGGCCGGTTGTAGATTTCCTGCGGCGCAGCAAGCTGCTGGATCACCCCGCCCTTCATCACCGCAATGCGGTCGGCCAGGGTCAGCGCCTCGATCTGGTCATGGGTGACATAGACCATGGTGTTTTTCAGGCGCGAATGCAGACGCTTGATTTCCACCCGCAATTCGCTGCGCAGCTTCGCGTCGAGGTTCGACAGCGGCTCGTCAAACAGGAAGACATCGACATCGCGCACCAGCGCCCGGCCGATCGCCACGCGCTGCCGCTGCCCGCCCGACAGCGCCCCCGGCTTGCGGTCGAGCAAGGGCCCGATTTGCAGGATTTCCGAGGCGCGGGCGACACGCTTGTCAATCTCGCCCTTGGGCATCCGGGCATTGCGCAGGCCAAAGGACAGGTTTCCGCGCACCGTCATCTGCGGGTAAAGCGCATAGGACTGGAACACCATGCCGATGCCCCGTTCGTTCGGTTCGGCCCAAGTGACATTCTTGCCCTTGATCCAGATTTCGCCGTCCGACGGCTCCAGCAGGCCCGCAAGGCAGTTCAGGAGCGTGGACTTGCCGCAGCCCGATGGCCCCAGCAGCACGATGAATTCTCCCTCGGTCACGTCGAGGTTCATGGTTTTCAGAACGGAAACCGCCCCGAAGTTCAGCGTCAAATCCTTGACCTGGATCGAATATGTCATGCGTCAGCCTTTCACGGCACCGGCGGCGATGCCGCGGACGAAGAGTTTGCCGGAGATGAAATAGATGGTCAGCGGCACCAGCCCGGTGAGGATCGTGGCGGCCATGTTCAGGTTGTATTCCTTGACCCCCTGCGTGGCGTTGACGATGTTGTTGAGCTGCACCGTCATCGGCCAGTTCTTGGTGCCGGCGAAGACCACGCCAAAGAGGAAGTCGTTCCAGATGCCGGTGACCTGCAGGATCACCGCCACGACAAAGATCGGCGTGGACATCGGCACCAACACCTTGAAGAAGATGCCCCAGAACCCCGCGCCATCAACGCGGGCGGCCTTGAACAGCTCTTCCGGCAGGCTGGCAAAGTAGTTGCGGAAGAGAAGCGTCAGGATCGGCATTCCGAAGATGGTATGCACAAGGATCACCGCCGACAGCGTGCCATAGATCCCCAGCTCGCGGCAGATCATCACCAGCGGGAAAAGCATCACCTGATAGGGGATGAACGAGCCGAAGATCAGGATGGTGAAGTAGGTCTCGGAGCCTTTGAACTTCCAGAAGGACAGCGCATAGCCCGAGACCGAGGCGATGATGATCGAGATCACCACCGAGGGCACCGTGATCTGCACCGAGTTCCAGAAGCCGACCTTCAGCCCCTCGCATTGCAGGCCGGTGCAGGCGGTGTTCCATGCCTTGCCCCAAGCTTCGAACGTCACTTCCATCGGCGGCGAAAAGATATTGCCCAGCCGGATTTCCGGCATCCCCTTGAGCGAGGTCATAACCATGACCCAAAGCGGCATGATGTAGTAAAGCGCCGCCACGATCAGCACGCCATAGATCATCAGCCGGGTCGGGTTCAGGATGCGGCGGGGGCGCGGGCCGCGCGGGTTTTGCGCCGTTTTCAATTGCACGGTCATCTCAGCGCCCCTTCTTCCGGCCGAATTCCAGATAGGCCCAGGGAACCACGATGATCAGCACCGACAGCAGCATCATGGTCGAACCGGCCAATGCCTGCCCGAGATTGGCCCGGGCAAAGAGGTGGTCGAAAACATATTTGGCCGGCACGTCCGAGGCAAAGCCGGGGCCGCCATCGGTCAGTGCCACGACCAGATCGTAAAGCCGCACGATGCCCGAAGCGACGATCACCAGCGCGGTGACCATGACCCCCCGCATCATCGGCACGATGATCATGAGGTAGGTCTTCCAGGCCGGGATGCCATCCACCCGCGCGGCCTTCCAGATATCCTCGTCGATGCCGCGCAGACCCGCCAGCATCAACACCATGACAAAGCCGGTGCCCTGCCAGATGCCCGCGATCAGCAGGGCATAGATCACCGTCTTGGGGCTGGCGATCAGGTTGAAGGTGAAACTGTCCCAGCCAAGGCTGCGCACGGCAGACTGCAACCCAAGGCCCGGATCAAGGATCCATTGCCAGACAACGCCGGTCACGATGAACGACAGGGCAAAGGGGTAAAGGTAGATGGTGCGGAACGTGTCCTCCCACCGGATTTTCTGGTCCAGAAACGCGGCCAGCACGAAGCCCACCACGAAAGAAATGATCAGCGCCAGAATGCCGTAGATCAGCAGGTTGCCGACCGCCTGATCCCAGCGCGAGGTGGAAAACAGCCGGTCATATTGCTTGAAGCCGACGAAATCGTTCACCGGCAACGACCGCGAGGCGGTGAAGGAATAGACCACCGTCCAGAGCGAGCAGCCGACAAAGACCACCAGCGCCGTGACCACCATCGGCAGGGTGGCGACCTTGGCCGTCAGGTTGCGAAAGAGCGGATTGGGTTTTCCCGCGTGGGCCATGCTGCCTCCCGGTGCAGATGAAGCGTCGGGCGCCTTGGTGGGCGCCCGACAGGATCAGGTCAAACGGGATCAGTCGGCCGAGGCCACGATCTCGACATAGCGGGCCTGCGCATCGGCCACGCTCATGTCGGGCGAGTTGAAGAACTCGACCCAGAGGTCTTCAAACTGGCCTTGCGTATCCGGCGTCCACGCCTGTTCGCCCGAGGGCAGCACGTTGTCGGGGTTGTTCAGAATCTCGATCCCCTTCTGCATACAGGCGTTGGCCGCGCTCATGTCGATGTCGGCGCGGATCGGCAGCGAGCCTTTCTTGAGGTTGAAATCCACCTGAACCTTGGGCGAGACCAGCAGCGAGGCCATCTGCATCTGCGCCGCGACGATCTCGGGATTGTCGCCGACGGGCTTGGGGAAATAGAAGGCATCGCCGCCGGTATCCAGCACAGGATGCACGCCAAGGCCCGGCAGGCAGTCATATTCCTTGCCAGCGGTCTGCCCCGCGACCGAGAATTCGCCCTGTGCCCAGTCGCCCATGATCTGCGCGCCCGCCTTGCCGGTGATCACCATATTGGTGGCATCGTTCCAGGCCCGGCCGACATAGCCGTCATCCACCAGCCCGCGCGCCTGTGCCATGGCGTCGAACACCTTGGTCATTTCGGGCGAGGCGGCAGCCTCGGCGGATTTGTCGATGTTGATCGCTTTATACAGGTCAAGCCCGCCCAGCGCGACGGTGAAGACCCCGGCCATGCCGTTGATCTGCCAGTTCTCGCCACCCACGGCCAGCGGGGTGACACCCTTTTCCTTCAGCGCGGGCGCCGAGGCGATGAATTCTTCCCAATTGGTCGGCACGGCCAGACCGTTGCTTTCATAGACGCCGCGGTTCAGCCACATCCACTGGAACGAATGGATATTGACCGGCACGCAGTAGATCTTGCCGTCATAGGTGCAGGCGTCCAGCAGTTTGGCCGGGCGGATGATGTCCTTCCAGCCTTCCTTTTCGGCCAGCTCGGTCAGATCGGTCATCAGACCGGCCTTCACCAGATCTTCGGCGTCGCGCCCGGTGTTGAGCTGGGTCGCCTCCATCGGGTCGCCGCCCGAGATCCGGCTGATGATGATTGACCGCGCATTGTCCCCCCCGGCAATGGCGCCATCGACCCATGTCAGCCCGGCGGCATTGACCGCATCGGCAAAGACCTTGACCGCAGCCGCCTCGCCGCCCGAGGTCCACCAATGGGTGACCTCAAGATCGGTGGCCAAGGCGCCCTGCGGCAATGCCACCGAAGCCAGAAGCCCAGCGGCCAGTTTCCAGTTCTTCATTGTCGTCCTCCCGGTTTCTATAACGTTATAGTCCGTAGCTATAACGTTATAGTTTCACCGATCAAGCAATCTTTTCGCTTGTGGTCCGGTAATTTTCGGGCCTTCATTACAAGTCTGAATCGGCGTTGGCTGCCCTGCTGCCATGCCCCGCCTCCCGTGCTATAGCCTTGGGATTACGGGGTTTGACGGACGGTCACGGCGGCTTGGCGCGCCGCAGGGACAAGGCGAATCGCCCTGTTCGGGGGCACATAATGGTAACTGCCGCGGGACGGTTTCCCGCAGGAGATGGGGCATGACAGAATCACCGGCAGGCCCGACCCCGAGCATCCTTGCCGAGGCAGGCGCCCATGAACGCCCGACGCTGAAGACCATCGCCGGCGCGACGGGCCTTGCCATCGCCACCGTCAGCCGCGCCCTGAAAGATGCCCCCGACATCGGCGAGGAAACCAAGAAGCGGGTGCGCGAAACCGCGCTGCGGCTGGGTTACCGGCCCAACCGCGCCGGCGTGCGCCTGCGCACCGGCAAGACCAATGTGATCGCGCTGATCCTGTCCACCGAAGCCGACATCATGAACCACACCTCGCGGCTGATCTATTCGATCGCCAATGCGCTGCGCGGCACGGCCTATCATCTGGTGGTGATGCCCTATTTCCCCGATCAAGACCCGATGGAGCCGGTCCGCTATGTGGTCGAGACCGAAAGTGCCGATGCCATCATCCTGAACCAGACCCGGCCCGACGATCCGCGCGTGGCCTATATGGCGCAGCACGGCTTTCCCTTTGCCACCCATGGCCGCACGGCGATGGGGCTGGACCATCCCTATTTCGATTTCGACAACGAGGCGTTTGCCCGGGTTGCGGTGCGCGCGCTGGCACAGCGGGGGCGGCAGCGGCTGTATCTGATCCCGCCGCCCCGGGCGCAGAACTATGGCCTGCATATGCGCAACGGCTTTCTCGATGCCTGTGCGCAACATGGTGTGATCGGCGAAATCGCCGAAATCTTCGATTCCGACAGCGGCGCCGATGCGGTCGAAGCCGCCTGCAACGCCCGCTTTTCGCAACTGCCGGCGCCGGACGGGATGGTCTCGGCTTCAACCACGGCCGCAATGGCGGCGGTCGCGGGGGCAGAGGCGGCGGGCTATGATATCGGCGCCGATTTCGATCTGGTGGCCAAGGAGGCGATCCGCTTTCTCAAGCGGTTCCGCAAGGAAATCATCGTGATCCACGAGGATGTCAGCCGCGCCGGCGATTTTCTGGCCCATGCGGTGATGGCCGCGATTGAGCGGCGACCGCCCGCCGACCGGGGGCAAGGTCTGGAAGTGCCGCAGGATGTTGACGCCCTACGCTAACGCCGGGTGACCCGCAGGCGGATGCCGTCGCGCGCCCGCACCGTCAGATGCGCCACCGGAACCGGGTCTTCGCCCGCCCGTTCAAAGCGGAAGGCGGCAGCAAGTTGCGCCAGCAAGAGCGGCCCCTCGACCATGGCGAACCCCGCCCCGGTGCAGACCCGTGGCCCTGCCGAAAAGGGGATGAAGGCATCGCGGGCGCAGGCACGGTTTTCCTCGGTCTGCCAGCGGTCGGGGTCGAAATCATCCGGCCTGTCCCAAATGCGTTCATGTCGGTGCAGATGCCAAGGCGACAGCACGATCTGCGCCCCGGGGGCGACGGGGCGGTCGCGCATCCCCTCGGGGCAGGTGTTTTCGCGCACCATCATCGGCACAGGCGGATAAAGCCGCAGCACCTCGCGGAAGACATCGCGGGTGTATTTCAGGCGGCTAATGGCGGAAAATTCGGGGCTTTCGCCCAAGGTCGCCCCTTCGGCCGCAACCCGCTCCTGCACCTGCGGATGCAGCGCCAACAGATACAGCGCCCATGCAAGGGCCGAGGCGCTGGTTTCATGCCCGGCAAGGAAAAAGATCGCCACCTGATCGCCCATTTCGGCCGTGGTGAACCGCTCTCCCGATAAGGGATCGGGCGTGGTCATGATCTTGGTGGCCAGATCGTCGGGGGCCGTTCCCGCCGCAATCTCGGCCGCCCGCGCCTCGCACAGCCGGGTGATCAGCGCGCGGATCGCGGCAGCCGCGCGTTTGGTGGCCCGCCGGTGAAAGCGTGGAACCCAGCGCGGCAGCGGCAGGAAGGCGGCAAGGTTGAGGATCGGCTGGCTGCGCTGATAGGCGCGGAATTCGTGAAAGACCGCCGTGGCCAGTTCATGCTCGATCGGAATCGAAAACAGGGTGCGGAAGATCACATCCGCCGCGGCATGGCTCATCTCTTCTTCGACCTCGACCACACCTTCGGGCAGCCGGGCCACCGCGCCCTGCCCCGCCGCGACCATCGCCGGGAAGGTGTCACGCAACCGCCCCCCCTCAAACGCCGGGTCGATGATGCGGCGCTGCCGCTTCCAGACCGCGCCATTGGTCACGAAAACCGAATTGCCCAAGAGCGGCGCCAGACCCTCACGGATGCGGTTGGATTTCGGGAAATCGTCGGACCGCTCGACCAGAACCCGGGCGACCAGCGCTGGATCGTTGCACAGATAGCTGCGGAAGAACGGCGTGCGGAACTCGGCCATCCATGCGCGGTAAAGCCGGGCGGGCTGCGCCGAAAGGATATCCTGCCGGAACAGCCGCAGATGGCGCCATAGCGAGACGCGATCGGGGCGGGGTTCGGGTTTCGGCGGTCTCATCCGGTGGTTCTATACCCCGAAAGCGGGGTTTCGATCCGGCTTTTCGACGCTGCCCTGCCAGCATAGCGCGCGGCCAGCGTCTGCGGCCCGGCGGTGAGGCGGAAGTAATCGTAATCCCCCGGGCGGTCGAAGGCGCAAAGATACTGGAAATGCAGCCGGAAAAACCGCCAGCGCAATTCTTTCCACCGGGCGGGGCTGAGTGTCTGGGTAAACGCCGCCGAAATCACCAGCGGCCAACGCTTGCCCTCGGGCGCCACGCCGGTCACCGCCACCGGGTCGCAAAGCGCAAAGGCGCAGCCGTCGCCGGGGGCGGTCACATCCACCCATGTCAGCTCATCACGCGCCGAAAGATAGGCCAGATCACCCCGCAGCCGCCGCGCCTTGGGCAGGAAGGACACCATCGGCACCACCTGCCCCAGCGTCAGAAAGCCCAGCGCCGGGCGCCGTTCGGGCAGGCCAGCGCGGATCAGGTCGGCCAGAATCGACACCCCCAGATGCGCGCCCGAGGAATGACCGACCACCAGAACCTCATCGACATCCTCGGCCAGCGCCACCGCGATCTGCTGACGAAAGGCGACCATCCGCGCCTCAAGCTCGGGCGGGTTGGCGCCGCCGTCTTGCGCCGAATAGGCGTAGTCATGCATCAGATACCAGGCAAAGACCTTGTTGTCCCAGCGACGAAAGCCACGCAGCACCAGCCAGACCAGCGCCGGCCCCACCGCCCAGCCCGCCAGAGGATGGATCAGCCCCGCCAGCCGCCCGATGCCCCACCCCGCCAGAAGCGCCACGGCAAGCTGCGCCAGAAGAAAGACGATGGGGTAAAGCGCCGCGATCATCGGCCCCTTGCGCAGCCGCATCAGCCGGAACAGCGCGCCCGACCCGATATAGGCCCAGGCGGTGCGGACCAGTTGCAGATAGGTGGCGGCAATCCCCGCCGACATCGAGCCTTTGACGATATCGGCCCAGACCAGCACCTCAACCTCGGCTTCGGCGCGGGCGCCGTCCATGGTAGCGGTGGCGCTCCAGCCATAGGGGCCGCTGCCCCGGCGCGGGCGCAAGCCCAGTTCATAGCCGGAAACCTGCGCCTGCGCCTGCCCCTCCTTGCGGTAAAGCTCGCGGTAGCGGCGGGGGTGGAACGGATCATAGCCCGGAATATAGAACACCCGCCGCCGGAAGACGCGGGTTTCCGCCAAGCGCGCGCTGTCTGCCTGTGGTCTGTCCATCCTCATCCGGTCTTCCCTTCCGGCGCCACTCTGGCGGCAGAATGGGGCGAATCTTGGTCAGGCTAGCCCAGTTCGGCTAAGCTCGGGAAGGTATCCAGCAGCCAGAAGGAAAAGGCCGAAAAGCCCCCCGTCAGCATCAGCAGGCCAATGGTCCACAACAGCAGCCCCATGATCCGTTCGATCCTTTGGGCGTGACGCTTGAGGAAAGTCACCAAAGGCGAGAGCCGCGCGAAGAAGGCCGCGACCAACAAGAAGGGCAGGCCCAGCCCGGCGGCGTAGACGGCCAAAAGCGCCATGCCGCGGCCCACGCTGCCCTCTTGCGCCGCCAGCGACAGGATGGCGCCCAGTTGCGGCCCGATGCAGGGGGTCCAGCCAAAGGCGAAGGCCAGCCCCAGCACATAGGCGCCAAAGGCCGAGCCGCCCTGTTGGCCCGCATCCATCCGCATTTCGCGGTCCAGAAGCGGAATGCGGATCACCCCCAGGAAATGCGCCCCGAAGACCATGACGACGATCCCGGCAGCAGTCGAGAACAGATCGGCATTGCCAAGGAAGAACGCGCCAAAGGCCGAGGCGGCAGCCCCGAGGAGCAGAAAGACCGTCGAAAGCCCCAGAACAAAGAACAGCGCCGCCAGCAGGGGCGACCGGCCCTGTTTCATCTCGCCCACCGAAATGCCCGACATATAGGCCAGATAGGGCGGCACGATGGGCAGCACGCAGGGGCTGAGAAACGATAGCACACCCGCAAGGGCGGCCACCGTCATGGCCGGGATCAGCGCCGCGTCGAAAAGGTCGATGCCGAACATGGGGGCTCCTTTGATCAAGGGTGTAGCGCGGGCGGCACGCGGCGTCACCCCCTTGGCACCCCTCTGGCCTGCGGCGGGCGGTCACGCCTGCGTGGGGTGCATTGGGGGCTGGCGCAGGAGCCTCCGGCGGGGATATTTGGGCCAAGATGAAAGGCCAGAATGAAAGAGCCGGCCATGGAATGGGATGAAGAGCTGGATTGCGAGGGGCTGCTTTGCCCGCTGCCCGTGCTGCGGGCGCGCAAGCGGCTGATGGCGATGGCGCCGGGTGCGGTGCTGCGGGTGCGGGCGACTGACGGCATGGCGGCAGTGGACCTGCCGCATTTCTGCGCCGAAGCGGGGCATGACTTTCTGGAGGGGCGGCAGGAGGGGGGCCTTGGGCTCTATCTGATCCGGCGCGGCGGCTGAAAGACGAAGGGCGGCAGGATCACCTGCCGCCCTCTCTTGTGATCAGCGCGACCACCAGCCCTTGCGCCGGGGCTTGTCGCCCGCAGGTTCGGGCGCCGCCGCCTCTTGCGGATCGGGAACCGGACCTTCGGCGGCCACGGTGGCCAGACCGGGATCGGGTTGCAGCGCCGGAAGTTCTGCAGCCGGCTCCGCAACCGGCGCGGCGGCTTCGGCCGGGGTTTCGGCTGCGGCTTCCGGTGCGGCCTTGGGGGCCGCCGGTTTGCGGCTGCGGGTGGTTTTCGGCTTGACTGCCGCATCGGCAGCTTCGACGGGCGCCTCGACCGGGGCGGCCTTGGGCTTGGCCGGAGCGCGGCTGCGGGTGGTCTTCGGCGCGGCCGGTTCCGCCTCGGCAGCAGCCACCTTGGGGGCAGCGGCGCGGCGGGTGCGGGTCACGGTGCGCTTGGGTGCGGTTTCAGCCCCTTCGGCCACGGCTTCGGCAGCAGGAGCAGCCACGTCAGCGACGACAACTTCAGCAACCGGCGCAGCCACGGCTTCGGCTTCGGCAACAACCGCAACCTCGGCCACGACCTCAACCACCTCGACGACAGCTTCGGCGGCATCGCCATCTTCGCCGTCATCCTCTTCGCCGTCGTCATCGCCTTCGCTGCCCGCGGCATCCGTCTGCCCCGGAGCGCCCGGTTTCCGCCGACGACGCCGACGGCGGCGCTTCTTGGTGCCGCCAGCGGCCGCTTCGGCAGCGGCCGGAGCTTCGGCGGTTTCAACCGCCTCGTCCTCGGCCTCTTCGGCGATCTCTTCTTCGACCAGATCGTCGGCTTCATCCTCTTCGGCCACCGGCGCGCCCATCAGGCTGGCATTGCCGGAAATCACCGCGCCCGGTTCGGGCACGACGCGGGTGGCGGTCTTGAACTTTTCAATCGCATAATCGGGGCTGATCAGCGAGGGATCGGCCTCGATCCGTACCGACATGCCATAGCGGGCCTCGATCAGCGCGATATGCTCGCGCTTGTTGTTGATCAGGAAGTTCACGATGCCGACCGGCGCCTTGAGCAGCACTTCCTTCGACCGTTTGCGCGTGCCCTCTTCTTCCAGCGCGCGCAGCACCTGCAACGCCATGCTGTCGTCCGAGCGGATCAGCCCGGTGCCATGGCAATGCGGGCAAGGCTGGGTGGTGCTTTCCAGCATCCCCGGGCGCAGGCGCTGGCGGCTCATCTCCATCAGGCCAAAGCCCGAGATGCGGCCAACCTGAATCCGCGCGCGGTCGGTCTTCAGCTTGTCCTTGAGGCGCTTTTCGACGGCGGCGTTGTTGCGCCGCTCTTCCATGTCGATGAAGTCGATCACGATCAGACCGGCCAGATCGCGCAGGCGCAACTGGCGGGCGACCTCTTCGGCGGCTTCAAGGTTGGTCTTGAGCGCGGTTTCCTCGATCGACCCCTCTTTCGTGGCGCGCCCCGAGTTCACGTCGATGGCAACCAAAGCCTCGGTGATGCCGATGACGATGTAACCGCCGGATTTCAGTTGCACCACCGGGTTGAACATGCCGCCCAGATAGCTTTCCACCTGATAGCGGGCGAAAAGCGGCATCTGTTCGTCATAGCGTTTCACATCGCGGGCATTGGCCGGCAGGATCATCCGCATGAAGTCCTTGGCGGTGCGGTAACCCGCCTCGCCCTCGACCAGCACTTCCTCGATCTCTTTCGAGTAAAGGTCGCGGATCGTGCGCTTGATCAGGTTGCCTTCCTCATAGATCTGGGCCGGCGCGATGGAGCGCAGGGTCAGCTCGCGGATCTCTTCCCAGAGCCGCATGAGATATTCGCAGTCTCGCTTGATCTCGGGCTTGGTGCGCTTGGCGCCAGCGGTGCGGATGATCAGACCGGCGCCATCGGGCACCTCGATCTCTTGCGCGATTTCCTTCAGCTTCTTGCGGTCCACCGCATTGGTGATCTTGCGGCTGATGCCGCCGCCGCGTGCCGTGTTGGGCATCAGCACGCAATACCGACCGGCCAGCGACAGATAGGTGGTCAGTGCGGCGCCCTTGTTGCCCCGCTCTTCCTTGACCACCTGCACCAGCATGATCTGGCGGACCTTGATCACTTCCTGAATCTTGTAGCGGCGCGGACGCGGCTTGCGCGGGGCGCTGATTTCTTCGGCCACATCCTCTTCGGCGATCGATTCGATCTCGTCATCGGTGTCGGATGCATGGTCGATCGAGCGATAGGGCGCCTCGCCGTCTTCGGCATCGACCGAAGCGACGTGGTGGGTATGGGCATGATCGGCGGGGGCCGCCGCCTCGACCAGCGCATCGGCGCCGGTTTCCTCGCCCAGATCGACCACATCCATGCCGCCGATGCTGACCTCATCGCCGGTTGCGGCGGTTTCGGCCTTGGGCGCGGGGCGGGGCGGACGGGCGCGCTGGCGGCGGTTGTCCTCTTCCTCTTGCGCGCGATTGTAGGCGCGCTCTTCTTCCAGCAGGGCTTTGCGGTCGGCCACGGGGATCTGGTAATAATCCGGGTGGATTTCGGCAAAGGCCAAGAAGCCATGGCGGTTTCCGCCATAATCCACAAAGGCCGCCTGCAACGAGGGTTCGACCCGCGTCACCTTGGCCAGATAGATGTTTCCGGCAAGCTGGCGCTTGTTTACGGTTTCAAAGTCGAATTCTTCAACCTTGTTTCCGTCCACCACGACCACCCGAGTTTCCTCGGAATGGGTGGCGTCGATGAGCATTTTGCGTGACATGTATTTCTCTTGCGCCCGGTCGATGCCCCCGGGCCGGACCCAGGTCCGGCGTCAAGGGCAATCGGGTTGAGGCGTCTTGTTCGGGCTAGGGCGCGCATGGCTTGCGGGCGGGCTGTGCCCTGTGGGCACCCCTCGCCTGTCAGCCTGTTGAACGCACGCTCCATTGCGGGTCTCACCAGAGCGGCTTGCGCCGCCCACCTGAAAAAGCCCGTTTCGTCAATGACTTGCGGGCAAGCTAGCAGCCCGTTGCCGGGCCGATCCGACCCCTTCTTTTCGGTGCGGGTAACGCGCCAGAGCGGAAGGGGAGAATTCCGTGACGTGTCCATGACACGCGCAAGACGACCCTATGGGCAAAAACCGGCGAATGACAATGGGGATTCGTCGGGGCAGCCCCGCGGTAGGGTGCGTGCTTGCACGCACCGCCCGCCAAGGCGCCCAGTCAGACGTAATCCTGCCGCTGCAACCCGTATTTCGCCATCTTCTCGTTCAGCGTCCGGCGCGGCAGGCACAATTCGTCCATGACGGCGGTGATGCTGCCCTTGTGGCGGCGCATGGTATTGTCGATCAGCATCTTCTCGAAGCTTTCGACATATTCCTTGAGCGGCTTGCCCTCGGTCGTCATCGCGGGCCCCGAGTTTTCGTTGTCGGCCATCAGAAGCGAGGCGATCGAGCCCGAGCCGCGCCGGTTCTGCAACACCGCCCGCTCGGCGATATTCACCAACTGGCGCACATTGCCCGGCCAGGGCGCCTGCAAGAGTTGCGCGGCCTCCTGCGCCGTCACCTGCGGCGCGTCGCAGCCATATTCCTCGGAAAACTGCTCCGAAGCGCGGGCGAACAGCGTCAGGATATCCTCGCCCCGCGCCCGCAGCGGCGGGCAGATGATGGTCATGGCGCCCAGCCGATAGAACAGGTCGGGCCGCAGCGCATCTTCCAGCGTGCGGTCGGGGGCGTGTTCGTTGCAGATGGCGATGATCCGGGTTTCCGGTGGGGTGCCCTGTTCGTTGATCAGCGTCAAGAGCCGCGCCTGCAACGGGTGCGACAGGCTTTCGATGTCTTCCAGACACAGGGTTCCCCCCCGCGCCTCTTCGATCAGCGGCAGGTTGCCGTCCTCGGACGGGCCAAAGAGCTTGGCCGCAAGCTGATCCTCGCCCCATGCCGCGCAGGACACCGTGACGAATTTCTTCGAGGCCCGCGGCCCCACTGCGTGCAGCGCATGGGCCACCAGCGTCTTGCCGGTTCCCGTCTCGCCGTCGATCAGGACGTGGCTGTCCGCCTGCCCCAGATCAAGGATATCCTCGCGCAGCCGCTCCATCGCCGGGGAACCGCCGATCAGCTTTTTCATCAGGACCGAACCATCGGCCAGTTCCCGGCGCAGCGCCCGGTTGTCCAGCGTCAGCCGCCGCGCCTGCGTGGCGCGCTTGGCCAGTTCGGTCATCCGGTCGGGGTTGAAGGGCTTTTCAAGGAAATCATAGGCGCCGATCCGCATCGCCTCGACGGCCATCGGCACGTCGCCGTGCCCGGTGATCAGGATCACCGGCAGGCCGGAATCCATCCCCATCAGCCGCTTCAGGAAAGCCATGCCATCCATTCCCGGCATCTTGATGTCGCTGACCACCACGCCGGGCCATTCCGGGCCGATCACCTTCAGCGCCTCTTCGGCGCTGGAATAGGTTTCGGTGTCAAAGCCCGACAGCGCCAGCCACTGGCTGATCGAGGCCCGCATGTCGGCCTCGTCATCCACGATCGCCACTTTCATCGCTCGTGCCATGCGTTACTCCGCTGCTTCCGCTTCCTTGCCGAGAACCGGCAATTGCATTTCAAAAACCGCCCCACCGCCCTCGGCATTATGGGCCGTCAGTCGTCCGCCAAGATCGGTCACGATGCCGGACGAAATCGCCAGCCCCAGTCCGACACCCTCGCCGGGCTTTTTCGTCGTATAGAAAGGCTCGAAAATGTTATCGAGTTCCTTGATGCCATGGCCGTTGTCACGCACCCGCAGCGTGGCAAGCTCACCCGCCGACAGCAGAAGGTCGATCTGCGGCGCAGCTACGTCCTTGGTCGCATCCAGTGCATTGCGCAAGAGGTTGATGATCACCTGCTCCAGCCGGATGCGGTCGGCCATCACCATGACGGGCTGGCGCGGCAGGGTGCGGGTGATACGCACCACCCGTGCCTTCAACTGCGGCTCCATCATCGACAGCGCGGACGACAGCGCGTTGCGCAAATCCACCGGCTCGAACGCCTCGCCGCCCTTGCGGGCATAGGATTTGAGCTGCCGGGTGATGGCGCCCATCCGCTCGATCAGATCGTCAATGCGCTGGAACGACGACAGCGCCTCTTCCGGCCGCTTGCGCTGCAACAACAGCCTCGCGCCCGCCAGATAGGTCTTCATCGCCGCCAATGGCTGGTTCAGCTCATGGCTGACCGCCGCTGACATTTCCCCCAGCGCGGCCAGCTTGGACGATTGTGCAAGGGTCAGTTCGGCAACCTCAAGGTTCTTCTGCACCTTCTCGCGCTCGGCGATTTCGCGGCTGAGCCGGGCATTCAGCAGACGCAACTCCGCCGACTCGCGCCGGAAGCTTTGCGATTGCGACCAGGCCCGCCGCGACAGCATGTAGAATGTCAGCGCCGCCAGAATGGCAAAGCCCATGATCTCCAGCGCGATCACGCCGTTCACCCGTTCGCGCACCGAATCATATTCAGTAAAGGTGATCATCTTCCAGCCGCGGAACGGCACCCGCGCCTCGGTCCGCAGCACCGCCTCGCCCGAGACATAGGCATCGGGCGGGTTCTGCGCCCAATCCGCCGCCCCTTTCAGCGCCCGGCCAAAGGCCGAAGGCGCCTCGGGCGAGATCAGCGCCTGTTCCACCGACTTGCCGCGCCAGACCGGCTCGGTCGCCAAAAGGACGGTGCCCTCGCTGTCGGCCACCACCACCTCGTCCTGCAGGCCCGCCCAGGCGCGTTCATGCTTCATCAGGTCCACGCCGACCACGATCACACCCAGCACCCGCCCCTCGGCGGTGATGCCGCGCGAATAGGTAAAGTCGAACCCGCCCCCTTCGCGCGGAGCGGCGGCAAAGACCGTGTCGCGGCTGCGCTGCGCCTCGAAGAAATAGCTGCGGTCGCGGTGCGAAGTGCCCAGAAGGTTGCGGTCCGTCGCCCCCACAGTGCGCCCGTCCTTGTCCAAGAGCATGATCGAGGCGACGCCGATTTCCTCCTGCACCTGCATCAGGCGCAGGGTGGTGTCGGGAAAGCTGTCGCGCACCAGCGCATCGCGGATCGCGGGATCATCCGTCAACAGCAAGGGCACAACCGAGGTGCGCTGCAACTCGCTGATAACGTTACCGGAATACAAGGCCAGCCGCAGCTCGGCCCGGTTGCGCGTGGTTTCGGTAAACCGCTCGGACAGCCAGCGGTTGGTGGTCAGAACCGTGCCCGCCGCCACGACCAGCAGCAGGCCCACAGCCAGACGCATCCGCCAGGAAACGGCGGCGGGGGCGGAATCGCCGCTTTGGGTCGGATCGTTCACGTCCTGCATGGCGCCAGTTTAGGCGCCCCCCTGCCGGCCCTCAAGGCAGGCCCGCTCAGGCCAGCGCCATCCCGCCCATCAGGCTGGCAAACAACGCCGCCCCATCGGCCCTGCCATGGGCCGGGTCCACCACCCGCTCGGGGTGGGGCATCATGCCCAGCACGCGGCGGTTGGCCGACAGCACCCCGGCAATGTCATCCATCGCGCCATTGGGCGTCTGGGTATAGCGGAAGGCGATGCGGTCTTCGGCCTGCAACTGCGCCAGCCCCTCGGCATCAATGGTGTAATTGCCATCGTGATGCGCCACCGGCACGGTGATGACCGAACCCTTGCCATAACCGGCGGTAAAGGCGCTGTCGGTGGTCTCCACCCGCAGCCCCACCGGCTTGCAGACGAATTTCAGCCCGGCATTGCGCATCAGCGCGCCCGGCAGAAGCTGCATCTCGGTCAGAACCTGAAAGCCGTTGCAGATGCCCAGCACATAGCCGCCGCGCGCCGCATGGGCCCGGATCGCCGCCGCGATGGGCGATTGCGCGGCGATGGCCCCGCAACGCAGATAATCGCCAAAGGAAAAGCCGCCCGGCACACCCACGACATCCACCCCTTCGGGCAGGGCGCTGTCCTTGTGCCAGACCCGCGCCACCTGATAGCCCGCCCGCTCGAAGGCGACGGCAAGGTCGCGGTCACAATTCGACCCGGGGAAGGTAACGACGGCAGCTTTCATCGCGGAAATCCTCTGTCTGGGGATGGCCCGGCCTTAGCGCAATGCAGCCGCGGCATCCAGAGCCAATCCGGCCCCGGCTTTCATCTTGGCGAAAATATCCCGGGGTGAGGCCCCCATCGGGGGCCGAGGGGCAGCGCCCCTTTTACCCGGCGAAATCGGTGATCACCGCCACACCGGGCGGCATCGGCCCGCCAAAGGCGCGCAACTCGGCACTGGTCGCCGACAAGGGCACCTCACGCGCCACGATGGGCCGCACATCGACCCGCCCGGTCTCGATCATCGTCAGAAGCGAGGGATAGCGCCAGGACGGCATCCCGCGCGAGCCGTAAAGCGCCAGTTGCTTCATATAGACGGCATTCATGTTGATCTGCATCACCGCGGTATGGCCCACCGGCAGCCCCACCTGCACATGCCGCCCCATGGGCCGCAGACATTCGATCGAGCCATTGGCGGTCGCCTCGATCCCCAGCGCCTCGACGCTGACATGGGCGCCGCCCCCGGTCGCCTCGACGATCCGCGCCGCCACATCGCCCTCGCGCGCATCGAAGGCCAGTTCCGCCCCGAGCGACAGCGCATGGGTAAGCCTTTCGGGCACCACATCGACCACCACCACCCGCGCGCCCAGCGCCCGGCCCAGAAGCAAGAGCGACAGCCCCACCCCGCCGGTGCCATGCACCGCCAGCCATTCACCCGCCTGCAAGGCCGCCCGCCCGGTCAGCGCGTGCCAGGCGGTCGTGACACGGCAGCCCAGCCCCGCCGCCAGCGCGGGCGACAGGCTTTCCGGCAGCCGGGCAAGGTTATGGGCGTGGGGGGCGCTGACATATTCCGCCCAGGCCCCCGGCTCGCCAAAGCCGGGCACCCGCTGCGCCCGGCAGGTGGTGCTGTGGCCGGACCGGCATTCGGGACATTGACCGCAGGACAGGATGAAGGGCGCGATCACCCGGTCCCCCGGCTTCCAGCCCGAGAGCGGCCCGGCCTCGACCACCTCGCCGCAATATTCATGGCCGGGAATGGCGCCGGGCTTGACCTTGGGATGCTCGCCCACCCAACCGTGCCAGTCGCTGCGGCAGATGCCGCAGGACAGCACCTTCAGCACCACGCCATCGGCCTCGCAAACCGGATCGGCGACGGTCTCAAGGCTGAGGTCGGCGTTATAGGCACGAATGACGGCAGCACGCATGGCAAACTCTCCGAAAGCTCACTGCATTACGGCGGCGGCCCTGCACGGCGTCCTGCCCGGGCGCGACGTTTCCGGTCGCGCAACGCAAATCTTTTCGAAAAGATTTGCAAATTCCTTCGAAGGAATTTGCGTCGCGCTTACAGCAGCTCGACGCGGTAGCTTTCGATCACGGTATTGGCGAGCAGCTTGTCGCACATCGCCTTGACGGCGGCTTCGGCGGCGGCGGCATCGGTTTCGGTCAGATCCAGCTCGATCACCTTGCCCTGCCGCACCCCCTGCACCCCGGCAAAGCCCAGCGTGCCCAGCGCATGGCGCACCGCTTCGCCCTGAACATCCAGAACGCCGGTTTTCAGCATCACGGTGACACGGGCTTTCATGGCATTCTCCGAAGGTTGCAGGCTGGTTTCAGGCTATGGCGCCCCTTACCGCCCGCATCGCCGGGCGGCAAGAGGCAAGTGCGGCTCAGTTGATCAGCGTCGGCTTGGTGGTATGCGTGACGTTCGAGGGCAGCACCCCCAGACGCCGGGCGAGTTCCGAATAGACATCCGCCAGCGGCCCGGGTTCGGTCCCCTGCGCGCCGGCCGCCTCGCGCTCGGCGGCGGCGCGGATATCCCAGAGACGGCAACTGTCGGGGCTGATCTCATCCGCCACGATCAGGCGCATGAAATCGCCCTCCCAGACCCGGCCTACTTCCAGCCGGAAATCGGCCAGCCGGATGCCCACGCCCATCATCACGCCCGACAGAAAGTCATTCACCCGCAGCGCCAGCGCCACGATATCGTCCAGATCCTGCTGGTTGGCCCAGCCGAAGGCCACGATATGCTCTTCGGCCACCATCGGATTGTTCAGCCGTTCGTCCTTGTAGTAATATTCCACAATCGGGCGCGGCAGCGGCGTGCCCTCGGGGATGCCCAGCCGCGACGACAGATCGCCGGCGGCAAAGTTGCGGATCACCACTTCCAGCGGGATGATTTCGGCCATGCGCACCAGTTGCTCGCGCATGTTCAGGCGGCGGATGAAATGGGTCGGCACGCCGATCGAGTTCAGCCCGGCCATGAAGAATTCCGACAGCCGGTTGTTCAGAACGCCCTTGCCATCGACCGCAGCCGGGGCGGCTTCGGTTTGCGACGGGGCGGAATCATCCTTGAAATACTGGATCAGGGTGCCCGGCTCTGGCCCTTCGTAAAGGATCTTCGCCTTGCCTTCGTAGACCTTTTTCCTGCGCGCCATGAATGCCTCTGTTCCAATGGGAAACGGGGCGGCGCTGGCCACCCCTCCCTTTGGCTGCGGCTATAAGCAACCCTCAGCCCAGACGCAACCCAGGCGTGACGAATCCGGCCTGCTCTGGCAGGCTCAGACGCAGCCATGGAGGGTGTGATGGGGCGCGAAGCGGCGGGCGAAATCCGGTTTGACGGCAAGGCAGGCCCCGGCAAGCTGTTGCTTGAGGCCGAAGGACTGATCCTGCGCGGCGCAGTGCGGGCGCAGATCGCGCGGGGCGAGATCACCGGCTTTGCCGCCGCGGGCGATACCCTGCGGATCGAGACCCGGCCGGGCGTGATCGAAGCCGATCTTTGCGCGCGGGAGGCCGCAGCCTGGGTCCGCGCGCTGGCCAAACCGCCGCCGGGGCTGGCCGAAAAGCTGGGCATCGGCCCGGACAGGGCCGTGCTGCGGCTGGGTCCGGTGACCGATGCCGCGCTGCTGGAGGCCCTTGCCGGGGTCGGGGATGGGGATGGGGATGGGTCGCCCGTGCTGGCCGTTGCCGAATTGCCCGACCTTGCTGCACTGGAGGCGGCGCTCTTGGTGATGGCGGACCATCCCGGTCTGCCGCTCTGGACGGTAACCCCAAAGGGCAGAGGCACCCCCCTGCCCGAGCCCGTCCTGCGCACCCGGATGCGGGCGGCGGGCTGGCGCGATACGAAGTCCTGTGCGGTTTCGGCCCGGATGACCGCCTGCCGCTGGCATCCGCCCGCGATTGCCGCCCCCGATTGACCCCGGGCGCATCGGCCGCAGCTTGCAGGGGCTTGAAGCGATGCCCCGGCTTGGGCATATGGGAAGAAAGCATCCATGACCCCGGAGGGCCAGCCCATGACCACGTTCGACGACCGCGAGAATGCCTTCGAAAACAAGTTCGCCCATGACTCGGAGATGCAGTTCCGCGCCGAGGCGCGCCGCAACAAGCTGACGGGTCTCTGGGCCGCCGGGCTTCTGGGCAAAGAGGGCGATGCCGCCGCCGAATATGCGATGAGCGTGGTCGCCGCCGATTTCGAAGAGGCCGGCGACGAAGACGTGGTGCGCAAGCTGGCGGCCGATCTGGGGAGCAAGGCCAGCGCCGACGAGATTCGCGCTAAACTGGCCGAATTGCTGCCGGTCGCCAAGGCGCAGTTGATGAACGAATTCTGATCCCGCTTCAGGCGGTTCAGGGGGCCGGGCACCGCAGGACGGCGTCCGGCCCCCGCTTTTTGCCCCCCTGCCGCACCGGGGGCCTGCGCAATTGCCCCGCGCCGCGTCGAACATCATCATGCGGATTATGAATTTGCCAACGCCCCCTGCCCATGGCAGGAGAAGGCAAAGCCCCAAGGACCGAAGGCGGATCATGTCCCTCGATAAACTCTCGCAGCTCCTGTCCACCCGCGACTGGCTGATGGCCGATGGCGCCACCGGAACCAACCTGTTCAACATGGGTCTGACGGCAGGAGAACCGCCGGAGCTTTGGAACACCGACAAGCCCGAGAATATCCGCAGCCTTTATCGCGGCTCGGTTCAGGCCGGGTCGGACATCTTCCTGACCAACACCTTCGGCGGCAATGCCGCCCGGCTGAAGCTGCACAATGCGCAAGGCCGTGTGCGCGAGCTGAACCGCGTCGGCGCAGCACTGGGCCGCGAGATCGCCGATGCCTCAGGCCGCACCGTGATCGTCGCCGGCTCGGTCGGCCCGACCGGCGAAATCTTTGAACCGATGGGCACCATGACCCATGCCACCGCCGTCGAAATCTTCCACGAACAGGCCGAGGGCCTGAAGGAAGGCGGCGCCGATGTGCTGTGGATCGAGACCATTTCCGCGCCGGAGGAATACAAGGCCGCCGCCGAGGCGGCCCGGCTTGCCGGAATGCCGTGGTGCGGCACGATGAGCTTCGACACCGCCGGGCGCACGATGATGGGCGTCACTTCGGCCGGGCTGTCCGATCTGGTCGATACCCTGCCCTATCCGCCGCTGGCCTTCGGTGCCAATTGCGGCGTCGGCGCCAGCGACCTGATGCGCACAGTCATGGGCTTCATCGCCCATGGCGCCCATTTTCCGGTGATCGCCAAGGGCAATGCCGGCATCCCGAAATATCACGACGGCCATATCCATTATGACGGCACCCCGGAATTGATGGCGGAATATGCCGTGCTGGCGCGCGATGCCGGGGTGAAGATCATCGGCGGCTGCTGCGGCACCATGGCCGAACATCTGGTGGCGATGCGCGCGGCGCTGGAAACCCGGCCGCGCGGCCCGAAGCCGACGCTTGAGGATGTTTCGGCCAAGCTGGGTGGCTTCTCCTCGACCTCGGACGGCACCGGCGACACCTCGGGCGAGCCGAAGCGCGAACGGCGCGGGCGCCGCGGCTAGGGCCGGGCCAAATTCGTTCGAACGAATTTGCAAATTTCTTCGAAGAAATTTGGATGAGCCTCAGAAGAGGCTCATCTGATCCCCTGCCCGGGGCGGTGGTGCAAATAGGTCGCAGCGCAGCCCCGGCATGTCGCGCACCAGATCCAGCCGCTTCACCGCCTTGGCGAAACGCTGCGCCAGAAGTTCCGCCCAAAGCCCCTGCCCCTTCATCCGCCGGCCCCATTCCGGGTCATAGTCGCGCCCGCCGTGCATGTCGCGCACCCGGGCCATGACCTTGGCCGCGCGGTCGGGCACATGGCTTGCCAGCCAGTCCCGAAACAGCGGCGCCACCTCGCCGGGCAGGCGCAGCGCGATATAGCTGGCCGCCACCGCCCCCGCCTGCTTCACCGCTGCAAGGATCGGCTCAAGTTCGTGGTCGGTCAGGCCGGGCACCACCGGCGCCACCATGGCCCGCACCGGCACACCCGCCGCCGTCAGCCGCCGGATCACCTCAAGCCGCCGCGCGGGCGCTGCGGCCCGCGGCTCCATCCGCCGCGACAGGCCGGGGTCCAGCGTGGTGACCGAAATCCCCACCCGAAGCAACCCCTGCGCCGCCATCGGTGCCAGCAGGTCAAGGTCGCGTTCGATCAGCGTGCCCTTGGTGGTGATGGCCAGCGGATGGCGAAAGGCCGCCAGCACAGCAACCACCTCACGCATCACCCGCCATTCGGCCTCGCAGGGCTGATAGGGGTCGGTGTTGGTGCCGATCGCCACCGGCGCCACCTTGTAGGACTTCGCCCGCAACTCCCGCTCAAGCACGGCGCCGATGCCGGGGCGGGCGATCAGCCGGGTCTCGAAATCGAGGCCGGGCGAGAGGTTGAGGTAGGCATGGCTCGGCCGGGCAAAGCAATAGATGCAGCCATGTTCGCAGCCGCGATAGGGATTGACCGAACGATCAAACGGCAGATCGGGAGAGCGGTTGAACGTCAGAGCCGAACGCGGGATCTCTGCCCGCACCTCGGTTTTCAAGAGCCGGTCGGTCTCTTCGATATCCCAGCCATCGTCAAAGGCGACGCGGGCCGTCGGCTCATACCGGCCGGCGGCATTGTCGGCCGTGCCCCGGGCACGGACCCGGCTTCCGGGCAAAAGGGTTCGGTCGGTTCCGGTCATGGCGGCATGATAGAACATTAAGGGAACACCCCCAAGTCTTTTCCCGCCTGCGACCCCTTGCTGTCGGCTTTGACTTCGGCCATGTCGTAAACCGAAAAGTGCCAGCCGGGCTTTGGCCCCAGACACATGGCAACTGCCCGAAGGAGCGCCCAGATGGCCGACGACGAAATCATCCTGTCCGAACTTTCCGATGACGAACTTGTCCTGCAGATGCATGACGACCTTTACGACGGTCTGAAGGAAGAGATCGAGGAAGGCGTCAACATCCTCTTGGAACGCGGCTGGACGCCCTATGACGTCCTGACCAAGGCGCTGGTCGCGGGCATGACGATTGTCGGCGCCGACTTCCGCGACGGTATCCTCTTCGTTCCCGAAGTGCTGCTCGCCGCCAATGCGATGAAGGCGGGCATGGCCATCCTCAAGCCGCTTCTGGCCGAAACCGGCGCGCCGCGCATGGGCAAGATGGTGATCGGCACCGTCAAGGGCGACATCCACGACATCGGCAAGAACCTTGTCGCCATGATGATGGAAGGCGCCGGCTTTGAGGTGAAGGACCTGGGCATCAACAACAGCGTCGAGAAATATCTCGAGGCGCTGGAAACCGAACAGCCCGATATCCTTGGCATGTCGGCCCTGCTGACCACCACCATGCCCTATATGAAGGTCGTGATCGACACGATGAAGGAAAAGGGCCTGCGCGAGGATTACATCATCCTCGTCGGCGGTGCGCCGCTGAACGAAGAGTTCGGCAAGGCGATCGGCGCCGATGCCTATTGCCGCGATGCGGCTGTCGCGGTGGAAACCGCCAAGACCTGGGTTGCGCGCAAGCACAACCAGATGAACGGCTGAGACCGCCCGCAAGGTATGGAAAGGCCCCGCAGTGCGATCTGCGGGGCCTTTTGACTTGCCCGGGGCGCGCAGTATGGCAATCTGTCGGCATTTCAGCCGATGCTTTGCCCCCGAAGGTCCGTCATGCCCGAAGTTGCCATGTCCCCCGAACACAAGCGCGTCTTTCAGGATGCGGCAAAGCTGTTCAACGTCACCATTCTGGTGCGGCGGACCAATCTGATGTCGCTGCGCTTCATCGGCGACAAGGATTGCGTGGCCAAGCGGCTGGACTGCAAGGCCAAGACGGCGAACAACCCCTATGCCCATCCGGTGGCGGGCCAGATCGACTGTGCCGGGCTGGTGGTGGACCCCACGGTCACCGGACCCGCCGCCTATGAGACCGACAAGAAATACCAAAAGGCGCTGGACATCTGGGGCAGCTTTTCGCAGGCCCAGATCCACGAGAAGGTCCGCACATGGGAAGATCAGCAAAGCCTGACCTATGTGCCGGGCGGCAAGCAGTATTTCGTCGATCTTGACCCGGCGAGCAAACGCTATGGCTGCCTGAAATTCTCGTCCAGCAGCCATCTTCTGGCGGGCAAATACATTCACGGCGACTTCGATCTTTACGGCATCGTTCCGGCCTCGGACCCGGGCCGCAACATCGCCGTCTTTGAAGAGCGGCTGGGAGAGGCGCATTCCCGCAGCCCCGAATTTCTGGATGTGCAGACCTTCATCAACCGCCGCTGCGGGGTGCCGATGATCCTGCATGGCGCGCAGGAAACCTATTCCGACGAACATGGCGACGAGAAGATCGACATCTTCTTTGCCGATGGCGAAATCGGCTATTGCGAAACCGGCGAGGAAATCGCCTGGCTTTACCGGACGGTGTTCGAGGGGCGCCGGCTGTTCACCAAAAACGGGCCGAAAATGGTGGTGCGCGGCGGCTATATGATGCCGGCCTGAGGGGCGGGCTCTTGGCAAAGGCGCCGCGCGGGTCCATCTTTGTTGCAGAGGAGATTGCGATGCCCCTGCCCCATTTTCTTGCCATTGTCCTTGCCGTGATCGCCGCCGCCGGAGCCACGCTCTGGGCCGTGCAGGCGCTGGACCTGCCGCTGATCTGGGCGGCGCTTGGCGCCCTTGTGCTGGCCGCCGCCGTCCGGGGTCTTGCGTGGCGCTGACTGGGGACAAGGCCCCGGATGACGACAGCCTGACCGAAAGCGGGCTGGCGGTCGGACCTTCGCCCGAGGCGGCCGGGCGTGTGCTGCTTTTGGCTTGCGGTGCCTTGGCGCATGAGGTGCTGGCGCTGAAGCGGCTGAACGGCTGGGACCATCTCGATCTGCAATGCCTGCCTGCCAAGCTGCACCTCTACCCCGAGAAGATCACCGAAGAGGTGGTGCGCGTGGTCGAGGCACGGCGTGGCGATTATGACGCCATCCATGTGCTTTACGCCGATTGCGGCACCGGCGGCCAGTTGCAGGCCGCCTGTGACCGTCTGGGGGTCGAGATGATCGCCGGGCCGCATTGCTACAGCTTCTTTGAGGGCAATGATGCCTTTGCAGCCCATGCCGACAGCGAGTTCACCGCCTTCTACCTGACCGATTTTCTGGTGCGGCAGTTCGATGCCTTTGTCTGGAAGCCGATGGGGCTGGACCGCCACCCCGAGCTGCGCGACATGTATTTCGGCAATTACACCAAGCTGGTCTATCAGGCGCAGATCGACGATCCTGCGCTGGATGCCCGGGCGCGCGACTGTGCCGCGCGGTTGGGTCTGGCCTATGAGCGGCGCTTTACCGGCTATGGCGATCTGGCGGGCTTCATGGCGGATGCCGCGAGGGGTTGAAGCCGCGGAGCGGGGGCCAGCCCCCGCACCCCCGGGATATTTCTGGAGAGAGGATGGGGGGCGCAGGTCAGGGCGCCCCCCGGTTCGTTACAGCTCTTCGGCGAAGGTGGCGCGGCGGGCTTCGGCCTCACGCGCGATTTCGATGCGGACGCGGTTGCGACGGTTGAGTTCGTAGACAACGGCAAGGATCAGCGTGGCCACGATCAGGAGGAAGGCCAGCGCATTGATTGTGGGTGTGATGCCCGAGCGGACCTTGGAGAAGACATAGACCGTCAGCGTATCGGCCCCGCCCCTTGTGAACTGGGTGACGTTGAAATTCTCGATCGACTGGAAGAAGGCCACGGCGCCCCCGGCCCCGAGTGCCGGGTAAAGATGCGGCAAGAGGATGCGCCGCATCACCTGCCCGTGGGTGGCGCCCAGATCGAGTGCCGCCTCTTCCAGCCCGGCGTCAAAGCTTTGCAGCCGGGCGAGGACCAGAAGCATCACCATGGCGGCGATATAGCTGACCTGCCCCAGCACCGACAGATGCAGGCCGGGGATGAAGGGGAAGGGCTTATCCGGGCCGAAGATCGCGCCGCCCAGTTTGGTCCACATGATCATGGTGGAAATGCCGATCACCACGCCGGGGATCAGGATGGTGGAGATCATCATGCCATAAAGCGCCGAGCGCAGCCGCCCCGACACCGAATTGATCAGGATAGCCGCCGCCGTGCCGATGATCACCGCCAGCACCGCCACCGCCAGCGCCACCAGAAGCGTGTTGCGGAAGGCGATCATCATGCGGCTATCGGCCAGAAGCTCGGTGAACCAATGCAGCGTCCAGCCCTTCCACGGCACGATCGAGGGCAGTTTGTTGTCGTTGAAGGCGGCCCCCGACATCACGGCGAGCGGCGCCAGCATGAAGAACAGGAAGGCCACCATGTAGAGATGCGAAAGCGTCTGACGGAACTTGTGCATCATGGCCCCCTATTTTGCGATGTCCGAGAGCTTCACCTTGAACAACTTCATCGCCAGCGTGACGAAGACCGTGCAGAGGATCAGCAGGAGGAAGGCATAGGCCGAGGCGGTGTTCCAGTCGAGCGCGTCCTTGAACCATTGGTCGATGGTCTGGGTGAACCACTGCGAGGTGGTGGAGCCAAGGATCGACGGCACCAGAAGCGAGCCCGCCGAGAGCATGAAGACCATGACCGCGCCCGAGGCGATGCCCGGCTTGGCATGGGGCAGCACGATGCGCCAGTGGATCTTCCACCAGGGCGCGCCCAGATCGTCGGCCGCCTCGATCTGGTTGGTGTCAAGCGAGGAGATGGCGTTGTAGATCGGGAACAGCATGAAAAGCACATAGGTATAGATCAGCCCGATCACGACCGCATCGTAATCGGTGATCCAGCGGACCGGCTTGTCCAGAATGCCGATGCCGAGCAGCAGGGCGTTCAGTGGACCTTTCAGGGCAAGGATGATCCACCACGCAAAGGCGCGCAGCACCTCGGACACCCAGAGCGGCACGAACAGCAAGAGGAACAGCGTCGGCAGCGATTTGGGCTGCACCGTCTTGGCCATGTAATAGGCCAGAGGATAGGCCAGCACAAAGCAGATGACCGTCACCACCATCGAATACCAGATGGTCAGGAAGAAGGTCAGGATATGGACCGGGATGTGGAACGGGATGCCCAGAAACGAGGTCTCCACCAACCCGTCGAACACCTTCAGGTAATTGGCGAAGGAATAGGTATCGCGCGGGCCGCCCACTTCGGTCAACGGCAGATAGGGGCGGAAGCTTTGTTCAAACAGCGTGATGTTCGGCACGATCACCAGCATCACCAGCCAGAAGGCCACCAGCAACCCGATCAGCAGCGTCAGCCCCCGGCCATAGCGGCGGAACATGTCGGACATGGGTCAGCCCCTCACATTGGCGTCGGGCAAGAGGGCGGCGCGGGCGGCGTCGAAGCTGGCGTAAAGCCGGGCGCCCACATCGGGCACCGTGGCCGAGCCGTCATTGCGGATTTCGGCCACCACGATCTTGCCGGTTTCGCTGCGCGTCAGCACCGAGATGAACGAACCTTCGAAGGCCACTTCGGTCACCGTCACCGGCACGGCGTTTTCGGTTCCGGCGGTCGTCGCAAGGAAGGTGTGTTCGGGGCGGACGTAAAGCTTGACCGGCTTGCCAACGGCGTCGGGGGCGATGCGGGCGCGGAAACTGCCTTCGGGGGTGGTGAACGCGGCCTGCCCTTCGGCGGCGGGGCCGGTGCTGCCTTCGAAGATGTTGTTTTCACCGACGAAGCTGGCGACGAACCCGTTCACCGGGTTGTTGTAGATGTCGCGCGGATCGGCGATCTGCTGGATGCGGCCCTGGGACATGACGCCAACCCGGTCGGACATCGCCAGCGCCTCGCCCTGATCATGGGTGATGTAGATGAAGGTGACGCCGGTGCGTTTCTGGATGGCGCGCAACTCGGCCCGCATATGCTGGCGCAGTTTCAGGTCCAGCGCCGACAAGGGCTCGTCCAGGAGCATCACCGCCGGCTCCACCGCCAGCGCACGGGCAATCGCCACCCGCTGTTTCTGGCCGCCCGAAAGCTGGCTGACCATCTTGTCGGCCGCGCCGGGCAGATCGACCAGCCGCAGCAGCTCTTCGGCCTTGGCGCGGCGGGTCGCCTTGTCCACGCCCCGCACCTCAAGCCCGAACGAGATGTTCTCCCAGATCGACATCAGCGGAAACAGCGCGAGGTTCTGAAAGATCAGCGCCGTCGGCCGCTGGTTTGGCCGCTGGCCCTTCATGTCCTTGCCGCCGATGCGAATGGCGCCCTGCGTCGGCTCGGTAAAGCCAGAGATCATCCGCAGGATGGTGGTCTTGCCACAGCCCGACGGACCCAGAAAGGAAAAGAACTCTCCCGGCTTGATGGCGACATTGGCATGGTCCACCGCGCGAAAGCTGCCGAAATCGCAACACACGTCATCAAGATCAATCCCTGCGCTCATTGGATCGTCTTCCCCCTGTTGGTCTTTTGTTAAGGCCTTTGTTGCAGCCTAGCAGGCCGCTATTGCCCTGCAATGGCTATAGCCAGATTGGCCTGTCGGATTGGTCCAGCGCCGGTGGCTTCTGCCCGAAAACACGCACGCCGGGCTCCTTGCGGAACCCGGCGCGGATAGGGTTGGCCCCTTGATCAGGCGGCCTTGTATTTGTCGGCGTATTCGGCGCGCTTGGCGAGGAATTCTGCCGACTGATCGGGCCACCACCACAGCTTGGACAGAGCCTCGTCGTTGAAAGTGCCGTTGTAATAGGCCGAGACATCGGGGTTCATCAGGTCCGCCGCGCCCTTGCCCACCGGGTTCGACGAGAAGGCCGTGGCCCAGCCCGCAGCGCCCTCGGCGGTGGAGACGTATTTGACGAACTCATGCGCCTGTTCGACGTTGGCCGCATTCTTCATCAGGACAAAGCCCTGATGCCATGCAAAGGCACCTTCGCTGGGGGCGACATATTTGTAGCCGTCATTGCGCAGGTTGAAGCCGGTCGAATCCCAGCACAGGCCGACCGTGGCGCCATTGGCGGTAAAGCCGGCATTCGCCTCGTTCTCGCCCGACCACCATTGCACCACATTGCCCTTGGCCTTGATCGCCTCGGCCAGCGCGATATCCCACAGCTCGGCCATGGCGGCCATGTCGGTGTAGCCGTCCATCCACGGACGCGGCAGCTTGCCCGTGGCATCCAGCCAGCGGCCCATCGCAGCCAGCGCCGAATGGGGGCGCAGGGTGACCTGATTGTCGGCGCTGAACAGATCGCCGAGCGAGCCGGTGACCTTGGCTTCGGCTTCGTTCACCACCAGCGCCTCGGTGCCCCAGTTCGACGGCACATAAAGCAGCGCGCCATCCTTGCGGCTGCGCTCGCCCGCGGCGCCATCGGCCAGACCCGGCAGATAATTGTCCATCGCCAGCTTGGATTCGTCAAACGCGCCCAGCAGCCCGTTCGAGTTCCAGGCGCCGACGCGGTCGATGGTCGGCTCCATCACGTCGATTCCGCCCGCCTCAAGGGCCACCTTGCCTTCAGCGAACATGGTGTCCTGATCGGGCAGTTCCTTGAAGTTCACGGTGATGCCGGTGGCGGCGGTGAAGGCCGGAAAGACCTTTTCGGCCAGCGCCGGATACCCGGCCCAGCCCACGAAGTTCAGCTCGCCCGACGAGGCCAGCGCCTTGGACGAGATGAGGGCCGGCGCAGCCAATGCGCCCGCGCCCACGGCAGCAGACCGCTTGAGAAAGCCGCGGCGGCTGATCGAAGAGGAATTCGACACGGTAGATGCTCCCTGAGTTGTTCCGCTGACGCGGATTTGTAAGGCAGGCAGGCTGCCCTTTTTGACAGACACAGGCTGGGGGGCGATCCGTGACAAAACCACGACAAACCGCCCCTTTGCGCGGTCAGTAAGGCAAGCTTACTCGCGCGCAGGGGGACGGTGTCAACAAATTGCTGTGAGGCCAGTTAAGACAAAGCCATAAGGCCAGAAACTCGCCCATAGGGAGAGTTCGTTGCCCGGCCATGGTTTTGCCCGATCAACTCTCGGGGTCGGCCCGCATCGGCCCAAGGCCAAAGCACAGGTTTTCAGCAAAAGCGGCGGTCAGCCCAGTCTCCGCACCCGCTTTGAAGCCGAAATTGAACAGGCCGCTGCCCTGCGCACCTGCCGCCGAAAGGCCGAAGGTCACGCCCTGCCCGGCGGCGCGCGGCGGCGCGGACAGCCGCCAGATCCGGGTTTCGGGCGGCAGGCCCAGCCGGTGCAGCACATAATCGCCCGCTGCACACCAGCTTGCCGCGGCCCCCTGCCCGGCCGAGGCCAGCACCTCGAACTGCCCCTCTCCGCGCGCCTCGACCCTTTCGCCAAGCCGGGTGGTGTATGCGGCGGCGGGCGCCGCGGCGAGGACAAGGACCGTCAGAAGGGCAAGGCGCATGGCGATACTCCGGTTTCTACGCCTCAGGTGGGGGATTGGCGGGCCGGGGTCAATAGGGCAAGGCACCAATTCAGGCGCGGTTCACCAGCATCAGCGCCGCCCGGCGGAAGGTTGCCGCAATCTGGCCGCGCATCGGTTCGGCGACGCCGGTTTCGTCCATGGCACGGTCCATCACAGCCAGCCAATCCTCGGCATCCTGCGCCCGGATTTCGACATGGGCGTGAATCTCGCGCAGGTTCATATGGCCGTGGCGTTCGTGGTAATAGCGCCGCCCGCCGAAAAAACCGCAGAGGAAGGCGAACTGCTCGGGCCGCACATGGCTCAGACCGTGGCCGCGCAGATGCATGTCCATGATCGCGGCGCCCTGCGGCAGGGTCTCGATCAGGTCATAGAAGCGGTCCACCAACAGGTGAACCGCCGCTTCGCCGCCGATCCGGTCGATCATCGGTTCCATGGCATCAGCCCTGCGGACGGGTCTTCTTCGGGTCGTAATGCGACAAGGGCACGATCACCGCCGGAAGCCGCTTTTGCTGCCCGTCCAGCTTGCCCACCTCGATCGCCGTGCCGACGTCGGCATGGGCCACATCCACCCGCGCCAGCGCAATGTTCTTGCCCAGCAGCGGCGAGCGCATGGAAGAGGTCACCTCCCCCACCTGCGCGCGGCCGATGTGCAGGCAATCGCCGTGATGGACATCGACATTGCTGTCGATCTCAAGCCCGACGAACTTGCGGCTGGGGGTGTCCTTGCGGCGGATCAGCGCCTCGCGTCCGATGAAATCGTCGGTCTTGGATTTCAGCGGCACGGTAAAGCCGATGCCCGCCTCGAACGGGTCGGTCTGGTCGCTGAAATCATAGCCGGCAAAGATCAGCCCGGCCTCGATCCGCACCATGTCCAGCGCGGCAAGGCCCATCGGCTTCAGCCCCAGATCGCCGCCATGTTCCCAGACGGCATCATAAACCGCAGAACCATCCTTGGGATGACAGAAGATTTCAAAGCCCAACTCGCCGGTATAGCCGGTCCGCGACACCACCAAGGGCGCCCCGGACGGCCCGCCCAGACGGGCCACGGTGAAGCGGAACCAGCCCAATTCGTCAATCGTTGGCTGATGCGGCGCGGTCCAGACCATGCGGCGCAGAATCTCGCGGCTGTTCGGCCCCTGCACCGCCAGATTGTGCATCTGATCGGTGGATGAACGGACCATGGCGCGCAGGCCCAGCTTTTCCGCCTGTTCCCGAATCCAGATGCCGGAATAATCGTCGCCGCCGATCCAGCGGAACTGGTCCTTGCCCAGCCGGAACACCGTGCCGTCGTCGATCATGCCGCCATGTTCATAGCACATCGCGGAATAGACCACCTGCCCCGCCGACAGCTTCTTCATGTCGCGGGTCACCACCCATTGCATCAGCGCCTCGGCATCCGGGCCGGTCACCTCGAACTTGCGCAGCGGGGACAGGTCCAGCACCACCGCCTTTTCGCGGCAGGCCCAATATTCCTCGATCGCGCCGTTCTGCGAATAGGTCTGGGGCAGCCAATAGCCCTTGTATTCCAAGACATTGCGGGTGCGCGCCGAGATGCGGTCGTGGAAGGCGGTTTCCTTGGTCATCTTCGGCTCCGAATCTGGGGTAGGACGCCAGGCGATGGCGCGGCTGAACTTTTCGGCACCCGAATAGGTGCGCACATGGATGTCGGACAGATACCAGCCATTGGCCGGTGAGGTATCGTCCGGGCAGGCAGAGTTGACGCAGACGATATCGGTCAGCGCCCGCAGCAGCACATAATCGCCCGGGCGGCTCCAGGGTTCGTCACTGATCAGCACGCCATGGGCGTCGATATTGGTGTTGAAGAACATGTTGACGGCCATCCAGCCCGGACGGGCCGTCACGCCGCGGTCCTTCAGCGCGGCGTTGAAATTGTCCGAACAGTTCACATGGCCCGGATAGCCGATGTCATCGTAATATTTGCTGGCGCAGGCCATGGCAAAGGCGTCATGGCGGCCCACGGTATCCTGCACCACCTCAACCAGCGGCACCCAGTCCTGATCGAAGTATTTCGAATGCAGACCCGGCATCGAATAGGCATGGCCCATCAGCGTGCGCGAGGTGGTCACGTCCAGCGCATGTTCAATGCCCCGGTCCAGCTTGCGCGCGTCAAAGCATTGAAAATCCGTGCATTGGCGGCCATCGACATCGAGGATCTGGATATAGTCGCCCGCCTTGACGAAATAGCTTTCGGCGGTGGCGGATTTCACCCGCAGGTCCAGCACCGGGTCTGCCAGCGGATCAGGCAGATCGTGTTTTCCGATCAGTGCAGGCTTAGAACGCTGCACCAGCAGGGTCAACGGTGTGGCAGTATCCTGCGCCTCGGGGGCCATCGGCAGGCCCGGCGCGGCAAGGATCAGCCAGCCATCGTCCAGCGCAGTCATCTCGGCCCGCGCTCCGGCAGGCGTGTCGGGTGCAAAAAGCCGAACCGAACCCGCTGACGCCAGATCAATCCCCCGCGCCGCAATTCCCCGCCGCAGCGCGCCCATGCCCGAACCGCCCCCGGCGAGCAGCGCCTTCAGCCCCTCGGCCTGACCGTTGGGCGCAAGGCCCAGCACCGCCGCGTCGATCCGCCCGTCCGGCGCCACAGCAACGAGTTCGGCGGGCTGGCCCCCCTCGTCATTGATCAGGGTCAGCCGGTCGCCCTGTCCCAGCCGCAGCATCACCACCCCGGCGCCCGGCACGACATGCCGTTCGCGCCCCGGGTGGCGTTGCAGCGCCTGCGGTGTCAGGATGCGCGAGGGGCGCGGCGGGCCGGGGATGATCTGGGGATAGGGCGTGTCGAGCATGGCTTTCCCTTGCGCCTCTCTTTAATGAGGATAAAACTTGTTCATCAGGAAGAATAACCACGGGTTTCGCGTGGCACAAGCATTGCGTGAGGGAGTGGCCCGAAAATGCTGGCACTAAGCCTTGGGATCGCGGCGGCCTTTGCCTGGGCGCTGCATGACCTTCTGGTGCGCAAACTGGCGCAGGGGGCGGCCCTTTTGCCGATGATGCTGACGGTTCTGGCCGCCGGGAGCGTGGCCTTGCTGGCCCCCGCGCTGATCTGGGCGGATTGGGGGGCGGTCAGCCTTGCCGGGCTGGGCGTGTCGGCGCTGGCGGGTTTTGCCTATGCTTTGGGCATGGGCGGGCTGTATCGGGCGTTGAGCGTGGCGCCGGTGCGGCTGGTGGCGCCGATTCTGGGCGCCTATCCGATGCTGTCGCTGGGAATCGCCGGTCTGCAGGGCCGGGCGATTGCACCGCTGGAATGGGCGGCGGTGGCGGCCATTGTTCTGGGCATCGCCGTGGTCGCCGTGACGGGACGCGAGGAAACCGCCGGCAGCGGCCCGGTTCTGCCCGCGCTGCTCTGGGCCGGTCTGGGGGCTGTGGGCTTTGCCAGCACCTTTGCGCTGGGGCAAGAGGCGGCGCGGCTGATGGGCGACCTGCCCGCCACCCTGACCGCGCGGCTTGTCACGCTGGGGCTGATCGCGGTTCTGGCGCTGGCGCTGCGCGCGCCCCTGCTGCCGCCGCGCAGCCAGCGCGGCACGCTGGCCGCGATGGGGGTGCTGGACGCCCTGGCGCTGGGGCTGGTTCTGGCCTCGGGCAGCCTGCCGCACCCCGAATATGCCGCCGTCGCCTCGGCCCTCTTCGGGGTGCTGACCATCCTTCTGGCATGGCGTCTTCTGGCCGAAGCGGTGCGCCCGGTGCAATGGGCAGGCATCGCCACGGTTTTCGCCGGAATCGCCGTGCTGTCGGTGCAGGGATAGCTATTCCGCCGCCTGCGCCGCCCCCAGCCCTGACATCAGCCGCCGCTCATCCTTGGGGCTGACGCCGTAAAGCTCGGCATAATGCCGCGCCATCGGGCCGGAGGTGGGATAGCCCACCGACACCGCGATCTGCGACAGACTGTCGTTGGAATAGAGCACCCGCTGCCGCGCCTTGGCCAGCCGCAGGTGGCGGTAATAGCGCAGCGGGCTTTGCCCGGTTTCGCGCTTGAACAGCCGCTCGAAATGGCGGCCCGACATGTCCACCGCTGCCGCGACATCGGGAATGCGCAGCGGGTCTTCGACATGGGTTTCAAACAGCCGGATCGCCTCGCGGATCGCGGGCGGCAGGCGGTCTGCCGTGCTGGCGGTGCGGGCGACGGGCACTTTCTGGCTGGCATCCTCATCGCGCACGAAGGGATGCTGGAACCAGCAGGCCACCTCGGTCATGCATTGGCGGCCCAGCCGTTCTTCGATCAGGCGCAGCATCAGGTCGAACACCGCCCCCGCGCCCGAAGCCGTAATCCGCCGCCCGTCGCGCAGGATCACCGCCTCTGACGCCTCGACCTTGGGAAATTCGGCCTTGAAGGCCGCCTCATAGCACCAATGCACCGAACAGCCCTTGCCCTCCATCAGACCGGCCCGGGCCAAGGGGAAGATGCCCCCGGAAAAGGCGCCCAGCACCACGCCCGTCCGCTCCAGCCAGCGCAGCCTTGCCTGACCGTGGCGCGGATCGGCAAAGGCGCCGGTGGGCGGCGACAGGATGTAAAGATGGTCCAGCCCCTCGCATTCGGCCAGGGTCACATCCGGCTCGAACCGCACCTCGGCCGAAGAGCGCACCGGGGCATGACTTTCCGCCACCAGCCGCCATTCAAACTGGCGCCGGCCCGAGATTTCATTGGCCGCCCGCAAAGGCTCGATCGCCGAAGTCAGGCAGGCCATCGGGAAACCCGGGAACATCAGGAAGCCAAGACGCAGCGGGGCAAGCGTCGCCATCATCAGTCCTCGGGCCACCAGCCGGGCGAGGTGGGGGCACCGTCATCATATTTCGACAGCCATTCCACCATCGCCGGCCGGTTGCGGATAAAGCCCTTGTAGGTCGCAAGGTCCGGGTGCAGGTCGCGCACCACGCGGTGCAGGCGGCGGCCCCATTTCGGCACCGTCACCAGCTCTTCGAACTTGCCAAGATAGCAGCGGATGTCGAAGGCAATCGCATTCGAGCGGGGCAGACGATACAGCGTCTGCAATTCGACCCGCAGATGCTGCTTGTTGCCAAGGTTCTCCTGCGTCAGCGTGGTCTTTGACGGCCCCCATTTCGGATAGGTTTCCGGCGCGGTGTCGAGCAGGGGATTGACCGTCATCGTCCAGTTGAAGCGGCGCACCGGGGCGCCGTGCTGCAATTTCAGCAGGAATTTCAGCGCCCGGTCGAACACGCCCATGTCATGCGCCAGCGGCACCGGCGCGTGCCATTCCATGAAGCTCATCCCGATGTCGAAATCCAGCGACCAGTCCGCTTGGCTGGTGATCATGCCGGCATCCATCCACAGATCGTTGTCGCGTTCGTCCTGAAGGCTGAAATCGCCCTGCGTCTGGCGGGTGATGTATTCAAACGGCCCGTAGGGCAGCGTGCTTTCGTCAAGGAAGGTAAAGGTATGGTCGATGCCCAAGGGCCGGTTGATCCAATGCCAGCGGTTGCCGTCGCGGGTCAGGCTGAACCATTGCGGATAGTCGCGCGCCTTGGACACCATGATCAGTTCCAGCAAGTCCCAGCCCGCCAGCGTCATATGCGGCAGCGACTGACAGCGCAGCGGATCGTCGGCCAGCACCTTGGCGCGGTCGATCATTTCCGAGACATAATGCTCGTCCACATCGAACTCATGCTCAAAGACCGAGCCTTTTCGCCCCGGCACATGCGGCTCCATATTGACCGAATACATGTAGTCGTCGCGGTCGAACGGGAAGGGAAAGCGGCGGATGTTCTGCGGCGAGTTGCGATAGGTGAAATCGTCGCGGAAGGTCTCGTCGCGGAAGAAGTCGTTGAACGCGCCGGGTTTGAAATCAAGGCTCATGGGGCGGCTCCTATCGGTCGATGACGAGGGTCTTGCCCTCAAAACGGGAAACGCAGGGCATGATCTTCTGCCCTGCCGCCATCTCTTCGGGCGACAGCCAGTGGTCGCGGTGCAGGATGGTGCCTTCACAGCGAATCACATGGGTTTCGCATTGCCCGCAGGCCCCGCCACGGCAGAGGTAGGGGGCATCGACGCCCGCCGCCTCCATCGCCTCAAGCAGGGATTGGGTCTGGCCGACGGTGATCGTCTTGCCCGAGGCGGCAAGCTCCACGGCGAACGGCAATCCGGTGCCGGGGGCAAGGAATTCCTCGTGATGCAGCGCGCGGGCGGGCCAGCCCATGGCTTCGGCGGTTTTCAGAACCCAGGCAATCATCCCCTTGGGGCCGCAGACATAGAGATGCGTGCCCAAGGGCTGCATCGACAGGATGCGGCCAAGGTCGATCGACTGGCCAAGATCGTCAAAATAGCAATGCACCCGGTCGGGATGCGCCGCCGTCAGACGGTCCATATAGGCCCCCAGCGCCGGATTGCGCGCGGCGTAATGCAGCTCGAACTTGCCGCCGAAATGCGAAAGCTGCGCGATCTGCGCCAGAAACGGCGTGATGCCGATGCCGCCCGCGATCATCAGATGCTTCTTCGCCCGGTTATCCAGCGCGAACAGGTTCACGGGATGCGAGATCACCATCTCCATTCCCGGCACGACGTGACTGTGCATGTAAAGCGAGCCACCTCGCCCGGCATCATCCCGCCGCACCGAGATTTCATAGCCCGAGCCATCCTCGGGGTCGGACATCAGCGAATAGGGGTTCAGCCGCCTTGTGCCGTGATCGTCCATTTCCACCACGGTATGGGCGCCGCCGGAAAAGGCGGGAAGCGCGCCGCCATCACGCGCCACAAAGCGGAAACGTTTGATCAGGTCATTGACCTGCACCACCTCGGCCACGCGGACGTGGAGTTTTGCGCCGCCGCTCATTGGAACCTCACTACCGCTTCGGGCACCTGACCCGGGTCTTCCGCATCAATGTTCACCCCCTGAAACGCCGCCAGCCGGCGCGAGTAATGGTCGCGCACAAAGAGGTTCAGGCCGCAATGGCTGCACCGGAACGGATCGGTGGCGACGTTTTCGGTGATGCCCTTGCAATGCACACATTGCACGCGCCGCACCGTTGATCCGCGATGCTCCTTCTGGATCGCCACGAAGGGCACGCCGGTCGCCATGATGTCGCGCTCGGCCTGCCCAATGAGCCCCTCGGTTCCGGCAAGATAGAACTGGGTGCCCATGTGGGCATCGGCCAGAACCTTGGCCAGACGCGGCAACAGCGTGGGGATGGTCGGCGCGCGGAACACCTGCGCGGCCCCCAAGGCTTGCAGGCTGTCCCATTGGTCGGTGCCGTTCGGGCCGGGTGTGTAAAGGATATGCGCCGCAGCCAGCATCGCGGCGCGGTCGGGCGCGCGGGCAATCAGGTCAACCACGGCTTCGGCGCCTTCGCCATCGGCCACGATCAGATGCAGACGGCCCGGGCGCGGCGCGAGCGTCGCATAGACCGGGCGACTTTTGATTGTTGTGGAAAGGGGGGTCTGTGTCATGCATTCCGTCCGTTTGTGGCCGTCCGTTTGTGGATTTGCACCCGGCCGGGGGCCCCTGTCCGCGCCGACAGGCCCCCGACCGGGTTCAGGCAGGATCAGTCCTTGGCCGTGCGGCGCTTCTTCTCGATGTCATAGAAGGGCAGCGAATGGGTCTTGGCCTTGATCGGGCCATGGGTGCCGCATTTCACCACCAGATCGGTGCCGTTGTTGGCGCAATCGACCGGCAGGCGGGCGATGGCCACGGTCCAGTCGTTCAGCGGCGAATACATCGCCTGCGTCACCACACCGACCTGCGTATCGCCCCGGAACACCGGCGCGCCGTTGCCGGGCACATTCTTGCCTTCCAGCTTCAGCCCCCAGATCTTGAAGCGTTCCTTGCCCTTCAGCCGGTAATGCTCTTCCGCGCCACGGAAGCCCACCTTGCCGGGCGAGACGGTGAAATCGAGGCCAAGCTCCCACAAAGTATCGCCAGGGCCCTCATTCTCGAACGGATACATTTCCGAATTGTCGAAGGGGAAGAACAGCAGATAGCTTTCGGTGCGCAGCATATCCAGCGTGGTGAAGCGGCAGGGGATGATCCCCATGGAAGCGCCTTCCTCCAGAATCCGGTCCCAGATCATCACGGCATCCTGCCCGCGGCAGAAAATCTCATAGCCGCGCTCGCCGGTGTAGCCGGTGCGCGACAGGGTGATCGGCTTGCCGAAGAGGCTGGTCGGCATGTGGCTGAAATAGCCAAGCTGGCGGACGCCCGGAATGTGCTTTTCCAGATAATCCACCGCCAGCGGCCCTTGCAGCGACAGATCATGCAGGTTGTCGTCAAAGCGGATCGACACATCGCGGCCGGTCGCCGCCATGGTCAGTTGTTCATGCCCGGCACCCGAGCCATGCACCACCATGAAGCTGTTCGGCCCCATCCGGTAGATCACGCAGTCATCGACGAACTTGCCCGCGTCATTCAGCATACAGGCATAGACCGCGCGGCCCGGCATCAGCTTTTCGACATTGCGGGTTGTTGCCCGCTCGATCACATGGCTCGCGGCATGGCCGGTGATATGGACCTTCTTCAGACCCGAGACATCCATCAGCCCGGCCTTGGTGCGGATCGCCATGTATTCGGCATCCGGGTCGCCCTTGGAATAGGACCAGGCGGTGCCCATCCCGCTCCAGTCTTCCAGATTCGAGCCAAGCGCGCGGTGGCGGTCGATCAGCGTCGAAAAACGCCAGGAATTGGTCATCTGCGGTCTCCCTGAATTGGTCTGATTTTCGCCAAGTCTGTTAGGGTCTGCGACGAAAATCAATAATGAAATGCAAGTATTTTTCTTCGCAGAAAACATTGCATGAAAAAAGGGCCGCTTGCGCGGCCCCCTTTCCCTAAGCGTCAGAAAACAGGCACTCAGGCCGGCAGCACGAAGAACCAGTTGGCCCAAAGCACCACCGCCGCCCCGGCGACCAGCGCCAGATAGGGCAGCATCCCGGCCTTGCGTTCGCCCAGATCGCCTTCTTTCAGGCCCAGATCGTCATAGGCTTCTTTCGGGAACTTGCCGCCATCGACGATGTAATGGCGATACCAGAACACCGGGAAGATGAAGGCGGCAAAGACCAGACCCGACCACAGCGCATTCTCGTAACCCCAGACCTTGGCCCCCGCGCCCAGGAACAGCGCGTTCACAAAGGCCAGAACGGTGTTGATGCCGATCAGCCATGTCGGCGCCTTCCACGGGCGCTCCATATGCGCCGAATCGATGCGGTGGATCCAGCCGGCATTCAGGTTCAGGAAGTTGAACATGATGTAGCCGACGTTCGAGATCGCCAGCACATAGAAATAGCCAGCCACATCCGAGGCCAGCGCGAGCAGGATGACGTTGAAGGCCACGTCGGTCCACATCGCCTTGTGCGGGGCGCCGTGGCTGTTCACTTCGCCCAGATACTTGGGCAGCCAGCCATCGCGCGAGCCCTGATAGAGCGTGCGCGACGAACCGGCCATCGCCGTCATGATCGCCAGAAACAGCGCCATGATCATCAGGATCACGAAGATCTGGGTGATTACCGGCCCGCCGCCGATCATGTTGCCAAGCGCCTCGCCGACGCCTGTGCCATCGACGATACCAGCCGCCAGCATCCCCTCCTGCCCGAGAACGCCCTGAAAGGCGAAGGGGATCAGGAAGAAGAACACCGCGCAAAGCAGGCCCGAATAGAAGATCGCGCGGAAGGTGTCGGTCTTGGGGTCTTTCAGCTCTCGCGTATAGCAGACGGCGGTTTCAAAGCCGTAGGTGGACCATGCGGCGATATACATACCGCCCAGGAACAGGGTCCAGCCGCCGATGTTCCACTCTCCGTCCACGCCGGAATAGGCGGCGGTGGGCGGCAGCAGGTTGGTGACGTTCATCGTGTTGATGGCGCCGGTCAGGATCGGCACGAGACCGACGAGCAGCAGCGGCACCAGAACGATGATCGCCAGCCATTTCTGCGCGCTGGCGGTCTGCGCCACGCCGCGGTGCTGGATCGCCAGAATGATCAGCATCAGCGCCACGCCGATGATGAAGGTCGAGTTGAAATGCAGCGTGCCAAGCCCCGGGATGGCGATGTTGAACGCCTCGTAGCCGCGGAACCACGGCGTCAGGGCATTCACGCCATCGGCGGTGGCAACAGCGGTGATGGCATCGGCAGCGGTGCTTCCGGCATTGGCGGCCAGATATTCGACAACCGCCGGGGTTTCCGCCGTATAGCTGGCAAGGTTCGCTGCCACCCAATCCACCACCTGCTGGCTTTCGGCCAGCGGGATCGGGAACAGCGCGTTCAGGATATAGCCCGCCGCGATGGCGCAGCCCAAGGACAGCACCGGCGACCAGGCGAACCAGTTGCACCAGACCGACAAGGGCGCGATCAGCTTGGAATAGCGCAGCCAGGCCGTGGCGCCGTAAACCGAGGTGCCGCCCGACTTGTTGCCGAACATGCCCGCCATTTCGGCATAGGTGAAGCTTTGCAGAAAGCCCATGATCATCGACAGTATCCAGACGAGGAAGGCCAGCTTGCCCGTCGTCCCCGCAATCCCGCCGATCGAGAACAGCACCAAGGGCGGCACACCCGCCGCGACCCAGAAGGCGCCTCTCCAATCCAATGCCCGGACCATTTCGCCCGAGCCTGATTTATTCGTCATATCCCTCTCTCCTGTTGAACCCGGCGGAGGGTTCGGGGTTGGCCCCGTCCTTCCGCGCCTTAATTTCCGAACGATCCGCCTTGGGGCAGCACGCCCGGCGGTCTTCCGTGGTCTCCTTGTTCCCGCGTTTCCCCGGCGGCACCGGACCGCGCAAGGCGCCGTCCCGATGGCCAAAGAAAAGCACGGGACCGCCGCCATGGCGAGAAAATTTTCATTTTCCCGAAAGTTTGTTTCCTGAGAATCAGGTCCAACCCCGGCTTGCCCAAAAACCGGACGCAAAAAGGCCCCGACACGGGGTCGGGGCCTTGGTTTGCAGCGCGGCGCGGTCAGTTGCGCAGATAGCTTTCCATCGAATCCTCCAGCGCGTCTTTCCAAGGCGTGTGGTGGATCGGCGCCATGGTGCCGGTGATGACAGATTTGTAGGCGTGGTTGCGGAAGCCCATGATGTCTTCCTTCTTGTGGTCCTTCCACTCGAAGAACGCTTCGCAGGCGCCGTCCACGTCGAAGGACGGGTAATCGGTTTCCGCGATCAGTTCCTTCACATAGTCACCCTGATAATGGATGGCGTCATGCGCGTCCTGCCCGGCATCCTCGCCCGCAACGCGGTCTTCGACATCCTTGATCAGCGCGGCCTTGTCGGCGGGAATCGCAATCCGCCCCATGATCGCGTCGCGCACCCACCAAGCTTGCGCGTCGAACATGTTGAAGGTGAACCACTGGTCCTGCATCCCCACATAGAAGAGCTTGGGGTTATGCACCCAGGCCACGCCCTTGTAGAGGTCCGCCGTCGCCAGCCGGTTCGCGGTTTTCAGCCGCAGATCGTCGGGCAGGAAGGGGAAATGGTGCTTGTAGCCGGTGCAGAGGATCACCGCATCGACCTTCTTCGAGGTGCCGTCCTTGAAGTAGGCGGTATCCTCGTCCATGTGGTCGAGCGCGGGCACTTCCTTCCAGTTGTCGGGCCAGTTGAAGCCCATCGGCGCGTTGCGATAGGCGACGGTGATCGAATTGGCGCCGTATTTCCAGCACTGGCTGCCGATATCCTCAGCCGAATAGGACGAGCCGAGCAGCAAGAGATCCTTGCCTGCAAACTCGCGCGCATCGCGGAAGTCATGGGCGTGCAGGACGCGGCCGTTGAACTTGTCGAACCCCGGATATTCCGGCACGTTCGGCACCGAGAAATGGCCAGAAGCGACGATCACATTGTCGAAATCCTCGTCATACATCCGGTCATTCTTGAGGTCATGCACGGTGACGGTGAAATTGCCCTTGTCCGCATTATAGCGGACCATGCGGATCGTGCTGCTGAACCGGATCCAGTCGCGCACGCCCGCCTTGTTCACGCGGCCTTCGATATAGTCGAACAACACGGCGCGCGGCGGATAGCTGGCGATCTGCTTGCCGAAATGTTCTTCAAAGGAATAGTCCGCGAATTCAAGACCTTCCTTCGGACCATTCGACCAGAGATAGCGATACATCGAGCAGTGGACCGGCTCGCCATGTTCATCAAGGCCGGTGCGCCAGGTGTAATTCCACAAGCCCCCCCAGTTGGACTGCTTTTCAAAGCACACAACTTCGGGGATTTCGGCCCCCTTGGCCTTGGCCGACTGGAATGCGCGAAGCTGCGCCAGTCCTGACGGACCGGCACCGATCACCGCTACTCTCTTCTTCATGGACACCTCCGGATGCTGGCTGTTCTTGGCAGTTGATTTCGCGCGCTGCCTTGCATCCGAACCTAGAAGAGAAGTTGCGTGTGTGTCAAATCTTCTTCCCCATGGTAAACACATCGCCCCGGCATCCCAGGCCGGAGCGATGAGAAAACGGGCTGCCCTGCGCCTTCAGCGCGCCACCGTCACGGTGCAATGCGCCTGCCCCGCCACCTCGGCCGCGACAGACCCCAGAACCAGCCGCTTGACCCCGCGCTTGTCGCCGGTGCCCATGACGATCTGGTCATAGCCATGCTGCTCGGCATAGGCGATGATGGCGGCCCCCGGCTCACGCGCGACAAGCTCTGCCGTATCGGCGGCTTCGGCCCCGGCGGCCTTGGCAGCGGCCACGGCCCCCTCCAGCAGGCTGGCCACCTCTTCTTCGCGCCAATGGTTGATGGTCGGGCCGCGTGCCCCGCCATGGGCGATGTTCACGACGCAAAGCGTCAGTTCCGCCCCGCTTTGCCGGGCAATCTCGGCGGCGCGGATCACGCCCAGGGTTGCATGGTCGCTGCCATCGGTGGGACAGAGAATCTTCTTGCTCATGGCGGTCGCTCCTTGCTCACAGTTGACCTGCGGCACAGGAAGCCCTCATTCTGGGCAAACCGCCTTGACGTGTATCAAAAAAGGTTCACCCAAAGGCAAAATCCTGCCGGGAGCCACCATGAAACCGATCACCGCCGAAGACCGTCAGGTCGCCAACATCCATGACGCCGCCTTTACCCCCTTTGTCTATCCCGACGGGCTGGCTCTGGGCGATACCGTGCTGCAACTGGACAAGGGGCGCGAGCTGGGCACCGGCTTTCACGTCTACCGGATGCCCGCGGGCATGACGACACGCGGCCACCGCCACAACGGGCATGAGCAATTCCTGATCCTTGAAGGCGAGTTGCACGAAAGCGACGGCACCATCCTGAAGGCCGGCGATCTGGTGTTCTACCGCGACGGGTCGGAACATAATTCCTATACCCCAAACGGCTGTCTTCTGGCGGTGCATATCGCCGGACCCGAGATTTCGGTGGAATAAGGGAACCCGCACCATGGCCCTGACCATCTGGACCTATGACTGGGTGCCGCAAATGCCGCGCGGCTATGTGCGCGACATTCGGCTGCGGTGGGCCGCAGAAGAGGCGGGGCTTGCCTACAATGTGGCCACGGTTCCGGCCGGTGTTCGCGGGCCGGAACATCTGGCGCGGCAACCCTTCGGGCAGGTGCCTTTCCTTGAGGATGGCGACATCCGGCTGTTTGAAAGCGGCGCCTGCCTTTTGCATCTGGCCGAGAAAAGCGAGGTTCTGATGCCCCGCGACCCGGCGGGGCGGGCGGAAACCCTGCAATGGCTTTTCGCCGCGCTGAACTCGGTCGAGATGGTCACTGTTCCATGGTGGTTCATCGGCCTGAAAAAGCCCGCCGAAAACCCGCTGGCAGGCTGGATGCAGCAGCGATTTTCCCGGCTTGAGGCGGTGCTGAACGGGCGTGACTGGCTGGCCGACGGGCGTTTTACGGTGGCCGATATCGCCATGGCCGAGGTGTTGCGCCTGCCGGGTGATCTGGGGGCGCTGGCCGATCATCCGGCGCTGCGGGCCTATCTCGGGCGGCTCTGCGACCGCCCGGCCTTCGTCAAGGCGCGGCAGGATCAGCTTGACCATTTCGCAGCGGCGGATGCCGTCCGCAACAAGGGCTGAGGCCCAAAAAAAAGGCCCCGGTCGCAACCGGGGCCGCAGGCGAAGCCCATGGGGAAGGGGCTTAGATATCCAGGGTATTCTCGGTCTCCCAGACCGAGAAATGCGAGGCGTAGCTGTCCCATTCCTTGTGTTTCAGCTTCAGGAACGCCGCCGAGAATTCATCGCCCATCACCGATTTCAGCACCTTGTCCTTGTCATAGGCGCGCAGCGCGTCCAGCAGGTTCAAGGGCAGCTTGGGCGCGTTCTTCACCGTATGGCCCATCTGATACATGTCGATGTCGTGGCGCGGGCCGGGGTCGGCCTTGGAACGCACGCCGTCCAGACCGGCCGCCAGAATGACCGCCTGCATCAGATAGGGGTTGGCCGCGCCATCGGGCAGGCGCAGTTCGAACCGGCCCGGGCCGGGGACGCGCACCATATGGGTGCGGTTGTTGCCAGTCCAGGTGACCGAGTTCGGCGCCCAGGTCGCCCCCGACGAGGTGCGCGGCGCGTTGATCCGCTTGTAGCTGTTCACCGTCGGGTTGCAGATCGCGGCCAAGGCGCTCGCGTGCTTCATGATCCCGCCCAGGAAGTGGCGGCCCTGATCCGACAGGCCCAACTCTTTGGAATTGTCGGCAAAGGCGTTCTTCTTGCCATCCAGCGACCAGACCGAGATATGGGCGTGGCAGCCCGAGCCGGTCAGCCCCTTGAACGGCTTGGGCATGAAGGTGGCGCGCAGCCCGTGCTTTTCGGCCACCGATTTCAGCATGAACTTGAAGAAGCTGTGCTTGTCGGCGGTTTGCAGCACGTCGTCATACTTCCAGTTCATCTCGAACTGGCCGGTCGCGTCTTCGTGGTCGTTCTGGTAGGCTTCCCAGCCGAGGTCGAGCATGTAATCGCAGACTTCGGCAATCACATCATACTGTCGCATCACCGCCTGCTGGTCATAGCAGGGCTTTTCGGCATTGTCGTAAGGGTCGGCCACACGGTCGCCCGCAGGCGTCAGCAGGAAGAATTCCGGCTCCACCCCGGTCTTGACGCGCAGCCCCTCTTTCGCGGCCTCGTCCACAAGTTTGCGCAGCACGTTGCGCGGGGCCTGCGCCACCGGCTGCCCCTCCATCACGCAGTTGGAGGCGAGCCAGGCCACTTCCGGTTTCCACGGCAGTTGGATCGCGGTTTCCGGGTCGGGCACCGCCATCATGTCGGGGTGGGCGGGGGTCAGGTCCAGCCAGGTGGCGAAGCCGGCAAAACCGGCCCCGTCCTGAACCATGTCATTGATCGCCTGCGCCGGAACGAGCTTGGCCCGCTGCCCTCCGAAGAGGTCCGTGTAAGAGACCATGAAATACTTGACGCCCTTTTCCTTGGCCCATTTGGCAAGGTCTTTCGTCATAGGTGTAGCTCCCTGTCGTCTTTATGTTTTTCAGAACCCGCCGGTGCGCCCGGGGATCCAGTTGGTGCCGGCCAGCGGAACGCCTGCCATGGCCGCAGCCTCGATCGTCAGCGAGCAGAGGTCTTCGGGTTCCAGATTGTGCAGGTGATTCTTGCCGCAGGCCCGCGCGATGGTCTGCGCTTCCAGCGTCATCACCTTGAGGTAGTTTTTCAAGCGCCGCCCGCCCAGGATCGGGTCGAACCGCTTGGACAGTTCGGGGTCTTGGGTGGTGATCCCGGCCGGGTCGCGGCCTTCGTGCCAGTCGTCATAGGCATCGGCGGTGGTGCCAAGCTTCTGGTATTCGCTTTCCCATTTCGGGTCATTGTCGCCCAGCGCAATCAGCGCAGCGGTGCCGATGGCCACCGCATCGGCACCCAGCGCCATGGCCTTGGCCACATCGGCGCCGGTGCGGATACCGCCCGACACGATGAGCTGAACCTTGCGGTGCATCCCCAGATCCTGCAACGCCTTCACCGCCTGCGGGATACAGGCCAGAATCGGCATCCCCACATGTTCGATGAAGACATCCTGCGTCGCAGCCGTGCCGCCCTGCATGCCGTCCAGCACCACCACATCGGCGCCCGCCTTCACGGCCAGCGCGGTGTCGTAATAGGGGCGCGCGCCGCCGACCTTCACATAGATCGGCTTTTCCCAATCGGTGATTTCGCGCAGTTCCATGATCTTGATTTCCAGATCATCCGGCCCGGTCCAGTCGGGGTGACGGCAGGCCGAGCGCTGGTCGATGCCCTTGGGCAGGTTGCGCATATTGGCCACGCGGTCGGAAATCTTCTGACCCAGCAGCATCCCGCCGCCACCCGGCTTGGCGCCCTGCCCCACCACAACCTCAATCGCGTCGCAGCGACGCAGGTCATCGGGGTTCATGCCATAGCGGCTGGGCAGGTATTGATAGACGAGGGTGCGCGAATGGCCGCGCTCTTCCTCGGTCATGCCGCCGTCGCCGGTGGTGGTGGAGGTGCCGGCGGCCGATGCGCCGCGCCCCAGCGCCTCTTTCGCCGGACCCGACAGCGCGCCGAACGACATGCCCGCGATGGTCACCGGAATTTCCAGATGGATCGGCTTCTTGGCGAAACGGGTGCCCAGCCAGACATCGGTGGCGCATTTCTCGCGGTAGCCTTCCAGCGGATAGCGGGAAATCGAGGCGCCAAGGAACAACAGGTCATCGAAATGCGGCAGGTGCCGCTTGGTGCCGCCGCCGCGGATGTCATAGATGCCGGAGGCCGCCGCGCGACGGATTTCGGCATTCACCGCCGGGGTGAAGGTGGCCGAGAAGCGGGGCGGGGTATGGGGAAAATCGCTCATGGGATGCCTCAGTAGGCCGACGCATTGTCGATGTTGAAATTGTAGAGTTTGCGGGCAGAGCCATAGCGCTTGAACTCTTCCGGCTTGGCCAGATGCTCGGCCTCGCCGCGCTTGAGCAGATCGGCCAGCAGGGCCAGATGTTCGGGCCGCATTTCCTTTTCGATGCAATCGGCGCCCAGCGATTTGACCGAGCCGCGCACGAAAAGCCGGGCTTCATAGAGGCTGTCGCCCAGCGCGTCGCCGGCATCGCCCAGGACCACCAGATTGCCCGACTGCGCCATGAAGGCCGACATGTGGCCGATGCTGCCATGCACCACGATGTCGATGCCCTTCATCGACACGCCGCAGCGCGACGAAGCATTGCCCTTGACCACCAGCAAGCCGCCGCGCCCGGTCGCCCCGGCGTATTGGCTGGCATTTCCGTCGATGATCACCGTGCCCGACATCATGTTTTCGGCAACGCCCGGACCGGCGCTGCCCTTGATGCGGATGGTGGCCTGCTTGTTCATCCCCGCGCAGTAATAGCCGGTCGAACCGCGCACGGTGATATCCACCGGGGCATCCACCCCGGCGGCGATGGCATGGGCGCCCTTGGGGTTGATCACTTCCCAGGCGGTCATGTTGGTCTGGCCCTTGAGGGCGTGCAGCGACGAATTGAGCGCGCGCAGCCCCTCTGCGCCAAGGTCGAAGGTCTGCATTCTCTCAACGCTCCCAGAAGTAGACGGTGGCGGGCTCGGGTTCCCAGACGCGGGCGGTTTCGATGCCCGGCAGGTTGACCAGCGCGCGGTATTCCGACCCGAAGGCCACATATTGATCGGTTTCGGCCATCACGGCGGGCTTGCAGGCGATGGGATCACGCACCACGCCAAAACCGTTGTGGGTGCCGACGACGAAGGTGAAGAACCCGTCCAGATCGTCCAGCCCCGATTCAAGCGCGGTGCCCAGATCCTCGCCCTCTTTCAGCTTCTGGCTGACATAGGCGGCGGCGACCTCGGTGTCGTTCTGGGTCTCGAAGGTCATGCCCTTGCGGATCAGTTCGCGGCGCAATCCGTTGTGGTTGGACAGGCTGCCGTTGTGGACAAGGCACTGGTCCGGCCCGGTCGAGAACGGGTGCGCGCCCATCGTGGTGACGGCCGATTCGGTCGCCATCCGGGTATGGCCGATGCCATGGGTGCCCGACATCTTCGACACGCCAAAGCGGGCGGCGACATCCTTGGGCAGGCCGACCTCCTTGAAGATCTCGATGGCTTCGCCCGCGCTCATCACCTTGACGCCGGGGCGCAGGGTGGTAACGGCGCTGCGGGCCGCGTCCAGCTTGTCGGCCGGAACATCCAGAACCACATGGGTATCCTTGACGTCGGCCGTCACCGGGCCGCCGATGGCGGCGGACAGATCGGCGTCCAGCCCCTTGAAGTCGGCTGCCGCATTGGCCGATTGCACGGTCAGCTTGGCGTGCCCCTCTTCGGGACGGACATAAATGGCGATGCCTGCCGAATCCGGGCCACGATCGGTCATCGTGATCAGCATGTCGGTCAACAGCGCGCCCAGTTGAGGTTCAAGCTTGGGGTCCTTCAGGAACAGCCCAACGATGCCACACATGGATTCGTCTCCTTCCATTCTCTGACCGAAGGCTAGCACCGAATTCTTCCGCTAATCAACTGCCAAGAAACTTTTTTCACCTGTCGGGAAAATTCGCGCAGCGCCCAGAATTTGGGCAGGTTTTGCTTGACAGAATGCCGCACCCGGCTTTCCCTTGAGAAAACAAATTTGCCGGAGAGAAAAGGACGCCGCGGCCCCGTCCAAACCGGCTGTCAAAGGGCCTTAGGGAGGGAATAGTGTCTGACCTCGATCAACGGATTGGGGCGATGCACCGACGCGACGTGCTTGTGGCATGGGCGTTCGTCATCGGCCTCTGGTTTGCGGTGATCTTCGTGGCGCTGGCAACGTGGTCTCTGGCGCCCAATGGCGTGGCGCGGATCATGCTGCTCTGTGCCGGGGCGGTCGTGCTGTTGTTCAACACCGCCGCCATCATCGCCATGCTGCGCCATTACCGCGAAGACCGCGACTTCATCTATGGGCTCGACATCCGCTTCCTGGATGAAGCCCGCGGGCGGAGGGGCTGAGATGGCGCATTATTCGGCCCCGAAGCAGGGCAAGGCCAGCCAGCTGATCGACGTGATCGTTCTTGTTGCCCTGACGGTGGGGGCGCTCTTCGTGCCGCTCTGGCTGGGCATGGCCGGATCGACCAAGACCGTCTCGAACCCCGCCGAAGCGCCCACATGGGAGGCGCTTGGCCAGAACGCCGCGCAGGCCGCGCAATACGAGGCGCTGGGATATGACCCGGCCTCGGCGCATGACCTGATCCTTGCGCGGTTCGACTACAGCTTCACCGCCGGGGCGCTGATCGCCATGATCGTGGTGGTGGTGCTGTATTACGTCCTGCTGCTGCGCTTTTCCGAATCCGAATACCGCGAAGTGATCGCGGAAAAATTCGGCGAGAAATAGGAGCCCATCATGCAGACCTGGAATTACATCGAATATGCCGCATGGGGGCTGTCGGCCCTTTTCGGCCTTTACATGCTGGTGGACTGGTTCCGCACCGATACGAGCTATTCCGAGGATGTCCTCACCTCATCGCGCGAAGGCGAGCTTGAGGCGCTGACCGAAGAAGAACACAAGGCTTAGGGGCGCATCATGGCAGATATCGACATCACATCGAAAACGATGGACGGCATGGGCCCGCATGGCACCAAGGTCGGCCTGTTGCGGGTGCTTGGTCCGGCCCATGTCTGGGCCTTGGGCGTGGGCATCGTGCTTGTGGGCGAATACATGGGCTGGAACTTTGCCGTGGGCAAGGGCGGTGCCTATGCCGCGCTGATCGCCTGCTGGTTCGCGGGCATCCTTTACACCTGCGTCGCGATGATCGACAGCGAGGTCACCTCGACCGTGGCCGCCGCCGGGGGCCAGTATACGCAAGCCAAGCACATCGTGGGGCCGCTGATGGCCTTCAACGTCGGGCTTTACCTGACCTTCGCCTATACGATGCTGGAGGCGGCCAATGCGATTACCGCCGGTTACCTGATTTCGGTCGTGGCCACGATGACGGGATATGAGGGCGCCTTGGACCAGCGGCCCTTCATCATCCTGTCCATCCTGTTTCTGGCCTGGCTGAACTATCGCGGGGTGCTGGCGACGCTGACCTTCAACCTTGTGATCACCGCCATCGCCTTTGTGGCGATTCTGGTGCTGTTCGTGTCCACCTCGGGCATCATCGGCACCGGCATCGTGCAGCATGCAGCGCTGTTCGAGGGGCACGAGCTGCCCTATGGCTGGATCGGCGTGCTGGCGGCGATGCACTTTGGCCTGTGGTATTACCTTGGCATCGAAGGCACCACACAGGCCGCCGAAGAGGTCCGTTCCCCCGCCCGCGCCCTGCCCTTCGGCACGCTGGCCGGGATCATGACGCTGCTGATTGCCGCGACCCTGACATGGTATACTTGTTCCGGCGTGCTGCCTTGGGAGTTCCTCGGCGATGGGGTGAACGGCTCGGTGGCGCCGCTGTTCGACACGGCGCGGCTTTCGGGGTCTAACGCGCTGGTCTGGCTTCTGGGCATCGGCACGCTCTTTGCCACGCTGGCATCCGCCAATGGCTGCATCAATGATGCCAGCCGGGCATGGTTCGCCATGGGACGCGACAAATACCTGCCGGGCTGGTTTGGCGCGGTGCATCCGAAGTATCGCACGCCCTACCGTTCGATCGTGTTTCTTGTGCCGATCGCGCTGATCTTCGCGCTGGGGGCGCCGCTGGATCAGGTGATCACCTTCTCGATCCTGTCGGGGCTTCTGGAATACACCTTCATGCCGCTGAACATCATCCTGTTCCGCAAGAAATGGCCGATGGGCAGTATCAAGCGCGGTTATGAACACCCGTTCCACCCGCTGCCCGCCATCGTGCTGCTTTGCCTTTGCGGCATCACCTTCTTTGCGGTGTTCCTGGGCTATGGCACGCAACTGGTGGCGATGATCGGCTTCTACATCGTGGTGTCGCTGTGGTTCCACTTCTGGCGCTACCGCTTTGTGAACCGGGGGGCGCAGTTCACCATGCCCTGGCCGAAACCGCAGGGATACTGATCCTGCCGGACTGACCCTGCGACCTGACGGCCCGCCCGATCCCCCGGGCGGGCCGAATTGCCCCCGAAAGATGCCATGACCGCCCTGCCCCCCCTCCTCGCGGCCGCTTTTGCCGTTCTGCTGCTCTGGCTTGCGCGCGCAACATGGATGGCCGCCCGCACCCGAAACGCGGCACGGGCGGGTTACTTCACCGCCGTGGCCCCGCTCTTTGACCGGCAGGTGACGCGGATCGCGCCCAGCGGCTTTGCCCGGATGACCGGACATATCGGCCCCGACGGATTTGACCTGCAGGCGGTGCCCGACGGGCTGACCTTCCGCAAACTGCCCGCGCTCTGGGTGATGGTGACCCTGCCACAGCCCATGCCGGTGCAGGCCACGCTTGACATCATGGCCCGCCCCACCGGGCAGGAACCGTTTTCGCATTTCAGCCAGTTGCCGCAATCGCTGCCCTGCCCCGACAGCCTGCCCCCCGGCACCGGCATCCGCAGCGACGATGCCGCCGGCGTGCCCGCGGCCGCGCTTCTGGCGCCGCATCTGGCGATCTTTGCCGATCCGAAGGTCAAGGAACTGCTGATCTCGCCCAAGGGGCTGCGGCTGGTGATTCTGGGCGACGAGGCGGACCGTGGCCGCTACCTTATCTTCCGCGATGGCGAGGTCGGGCAACAGCCGCTGGCCCCGGCGCGTCTCTTGCCGCTGTTGGACGCGCTGCGCGCCCTGCGCGATGATCTTGTGAGCGAGGAAAGCACATGAACAAACCACCCCATCCCCGGCTTGTGCTGGCGACCGGACTTCTGTTGCCGGGCGTCGGGCAGGTGATGAACCGCCAGCCGGTGCGCGGGCTGATCTTCGTGTGCTTCGTGGTGCTGCTGGGGGGGTTCACCCTGAAGACCGCCGCGCCGGATGTCTCGGTGGTGGGCAAATTCGCGGGCGGGCTGTTCGTCTGGGCCATCGCCGCGATGGACGCCTACCGCACCGCCCGCATCCGCTACACCATCTGGCAGCATCGGAGCGGATGACCAAGGGGATCGCCCGCGGCGGGCCGGGGCCTCCGGCGGGAGTATTTCAAAAGGTGCAAATCCCGGGTGGTTCACCCCTGCGGATAGGCGATGACCGAAAGATAGCGGGCGGGCAGTTTCACCAGTGTCTCCGGCCCATGTGGTGCATCGGCATCAAAGAACAGGCTGTCGCCGGGTTTCAGCGGATAGATCTGTTCGCCGTGGCGGTAATCCACCTCGCCTTCGAGCATGTAGAGCAGTTCCAGCCCCTCGTGCTGAAAGGCGGGGAAGGTGTCGCTCTCGGTGGTCAGGGTGATGATATAGGGTTCCACCACCACGCCCGACGAATTCGAGCCGATATGGCCCAGCAGGTTATACTGATGGCCGGCCCGGGTGCCGCGCCGTTCAATCTCGACATGTTCGCCGGATTTCACATGCTGCGCCTCGCGGCGTTCCTCATAGCTGCGGAAGAAGGCCGTCACCGGCACCGAAAAGGCATGGGACAGCACCTGCAAGGTGGTCAGAGAAGGCGAGGTATTGCCGTTCTCGATCTTGGACAGCATCCCGATGGACAGGCCGGTCACCGCCGCAAGATCGGCCACGGTCATGCCCTGCTGGCGGCGGAAGTTGCGCACCTCGCGGCCGATGGCAGCTTCGAGGTTGCGCTCGGTGATTTCGCGGACGCGGTGCGGATCCTGATCGAAGGCAGGCTTGCCACGCGGCAGGGCGGGAATTTCCGAGATTTCGTCCATGGGTGCCTCATCTGTCAGGCGGAAATCATACGGCAGATTTCACTACAGGGAAACATCTTGTGGAACAAGGGGCTGCAACTTCCTGCCATCCTGCCGCCCGGATTGCCCGGCAGGATGCACCCATGCTGAGGATGGACGCAAACCGCATCACCTATCGGGAAAATCCGCTGCCCTGGCCGCTGCGGGCCTTCGTCCTCTTCCTGGGGCTGGGTGTGGGTCTGGGCATTCCTGCCGCCTGGCTGGCCAATGTCGGCGCCGAAACCTCTTGGCCGGTGCTGGCGCTGGTCGGGGCGGTCGTGCTGGTTTCGGGCGGGCTTGGCGGGTTCTTTCTGCTGCTGGCGCTGGTCAACACCACCGAGCTGTGGATCGACCCGGCGCTGCCCGGGGTAACCCGCAGCAGGCGCGGGCCGCTGATCAATGACATTAGGACGATGCCGCGCCACAGCATCGGCCCGCCCGCGCTGATCATGCGCGAAGCGGAGGATGGGCCTTTCCCGGTTCTGCGGCTGCCGGTGCCGGGCGGCCGACCCATCGAGATGGCTTGTTTCGACAGCCGCGCAGAAGCGGAGCGCTGGCGCGATGCCATCGCCGCCGCCTTGCGTGCCTAGACGACCGAGGCTGCCGTCACTTCAAGCGCGTGCAGCAGGCTGGCCGCCGAAGAGCGCGGGCCGTAAAGCGTGGCCTCCCCCGCGCCCCGGCGGATCAGGTAGACGCCCAGATGTTCGATCACCGTGCGGCTGGCATAGCCCACCGGCGCCTGCGGCCAGTCGATATTGGTCAGCCGCTCCAGCAGCGGCCCAAGGTCGGGCGCCGACAGGTCAAAGCGCACCCAGGCGTCGGTCTGTTCGGTCAGCGAGGCCGCCTCGCCGAAGGCGGGTTTGAGGGCGGCCACGATGTCTTCGTGGCTGGCAAAGGGCGCCTCGACGAACCACATCTCGGGCGCCACCCAGAAGGCGGCCAGAACCGGCCCGGCTTCGGCCCGGGCAGCACCGGGCAAGGGCAGGCCCAGACCGGCCGCCGCCTTGGCAAAAGCCGCCTCTTGCCCGCGCCGCTGTGCCAGCGAGGCAAGCGCCACGTCGAAACGTTCAGCGATCCGCAGCGGGCCGATCTGCACGGTTTCCGGTGCCCCGTGGCCCAGCGCGGTGAGGGGTTTGAGGATATCAGCCACGGAGACGTTCTCCTTCGGGGTCAAAGAAATGCGGGCTGACGATTTCAACCTCGGTGTCGGTCTTGGTCAGGAAGTTGACCGCGCGCATCCGGCGCCCGATCTTCTGATCCCCGGCCTTGAGATAGCCAAGCGCAATGTCGCAGCCCAGATGCGGCGAATAGACCTTGGAAGTCAGCCAGCCGCCATCGCTTTCCAAGACCGGCGGCGCGCCGATTTTAAGGAAATGGCTGCCCGCCTGCAAGACGCCCTTGGGATCGACCGGCTTCACGCCGACAAGGCGATAGCCCTCGGCGCGGTTCATCCCCTCGCGCTGCGACAGGACCATGCCGATGGAGTCCTTTTTCTTCGACACCATCTTGCCCAGCCCCATGTTCAGCGCGGTGGACTGGCCGTTCAGCTCGCCCCCCGCCACATGGCCCTTTTCGATCCGCATGACGCCCAGCGCCTCGGTGCCGTAAACCACGGCATCAAACTCGCGCCCGGCTTCGGTCAGCGCCCGGATCAGCGCATCGCCATAGCGGGTGGGAACGGCGACTTCATAGGCCAGTTCGCCCGAGAACGAGATGCGGAAGAGCCGCGCCCTAAGGCCGCCGATGGTGATGTTGCCTGCCCCCATATAGGGGAAGGCGGCATCGGAAATGTCCTGATCCACCAGCTTTTGCAAAAGCTTGCGGGCGTTGGGCCCGGCGACGGAATATTGCGCCCAAGCCTCGGTCGTCGAGATCAGTTGCACATCCATATCGGGGAACAGGCACTGGCGGACATATTCCAGATGGCGGAACACCGTCACCGCATTGGCGGTGGTGGTGGTCATCACATATTCGTTCGGCCCCATCCGCGCCGTGGTGCCGTCGTCAAACACCATGCCGTCTTCGCGCAGCATCAGACCATAGCGGCATTTGCCCACGGCCAGCGTGCTGAAGGTGTTGGCATAGACCTTGTCGAGGAAGGCGCCCGCATCGGTGCCCTGAATGTCGATCTTGCCCAGCGTGGTCACGTCACAGATACCGACCGATTTCCGCGTCGCCAGCACCTCGCGGTCAACACTTTCGCGCCAGGTCGTCTCGCCGGGTTTCGGCAGCCATTGCAGGCGGAGCCAGTTGCCGACCTCGACAAAGATGCCGCCCTGCTCTTCGGCCCATTTGTGGCTGGGCGTCAGGCGGAAGGGCTTGAACTCTTTGCCGCGTGACCGGCCCGCCAGCGTGCCCATCGCCACCGGCGTATAGGGCGGGCGGTAGATGGTGGTGCCGGTGGCCGGAATAGACTGGCCGGTCAGCTCGGCCATGATCGCAAGGCCAAGGACATTGCCGGTCTTGCCCTGATCGGTGGCCATGCCCAGCGTGGTATAGCGTTTCAGATGCTCGACCGAGGAGAAATTCTCCTTATGGGCCAGCTTCACATCCTTGACCGTCACATCGTTCTGCGGGTCGATCCAGGCCCGGCCCTTGCCCCCGCTCACATACCAGAGCGGCGTGATGGCGATGGGCGCATCCTCGGCCTGCGGCAGGGAATAGGGCGCCTGCAGCCCCAGCGTTTCCAGCGCCTCGCGCGCCGCCTCGGCCCCGCCACGCAGGGCGCCATGGGTGGAAAGGTCACCTGCCGCCGCCCCTGCCGCCGCCAGATTGGCCGGGCCACCAGCGCCGGGCACGAAAGCCGCGATATCGTCGCGCCATTCCGGGCGCGAGCGGTGGTGCGAGGTGATGTTGACGTTCGGGTTCCAGCCGCCCGACACCGCAAGGGCATTGGCGCTGATCACCTCGGTCTTGCCATTGGCCTGCCGCACGGTGATCGAGGTCAGCCCCAACCGCCCGGCGCTGTCGATCACCTCGGCGCCCTGCAAATGGCGGATGCCGGGCAACAGGTCACCCCCCGGGCGACTGTCGATCACTGCGACCACATCCACGCCGCGCCCCTTCAGATCGCGGGCGGTGCGCAGGCCATCGTCGTTGTTGGTGAAGACCGCCACCCGGTCGCCCACCGCCACGCCCCAGCGGTTGGCATAGGCGCGCAAGCTGCCCGCCAGCATGATGCCGGGCCGGTCGTTGTTTTCAAAGGCGATGGGCCGCTCGGTCGCGCCGCCCGCAAGGATCGCGCGCTTGGAGTAGATGCGCCACAGCGTCTGGCGCGGCTTGCCAGCTGCGGGCACCGCCAGATGGTCGCTGACCCGTTCCACGGCGGCATAGATGCCATGATCAAAGGCACCGACAATCGTGGTGCGCGGCATCAGCCGCACATTCGGCAGGCTGGCCAGTTCCGCCGCGACCCCCGCCGCCCAGTCGGCCCCGGCCTGTTCGCCCACCGCAAAGGTTTCGGCATTCAGCCGCCCGCCCAGCCGGAAATCCTCATCGGCCAGGATCACCCGCGCCCCGGCGCGCCCCGCCGTCAAGGCCGCCATCAGGCCGGCAGGCCCGCCGCCGATGACCAGCACATCGCAGTGCAGAAAGCCCTTGTCATAATCATCCGGGTCTTCCTGTTTCGTCAGGCTGCCCAGACCCGCCGCGCGGCGGATGATCGGCTCATAGACCTTCTCCCAGAAGGCCGCCGGCCACATGAACGTCTTGTAATAGAAGCCCGCCGTGAAGAAGGTATTCAGCCGGTCATTGATCGCCAGCGCATCAAACCGCAGGCTGGGCCAGGCGTTCTGGCTGGTCGCCTCCAGCCCGTCGAAGAGTTCGGCCACGGTGGCCCGTGTGTTCGGCTCTTGCCGCGCGCCCGTGCGCAGTTGCACCAGCGCGTTCGGCTCTTCCGAGCCCGCCGAAAGCGGCCCGCGCGGGCGGTGATACTTGAAGCTGCGCCCCATCAGGCACACCCCGTTGGCCAGAAGCGCCGAAGCCAGCGTATCGCCCGGGTGCCCCTGATAGGCCACCCCGTCAAAGCTGAAACGGAAGGTCTGGCTGCGGTCGATCAACCCGCCCTGAATGCGATTGGACTGGCTCATTTGCTGCGCCCCCGCGCGCGGGCCACGTCGCGGGCCAGTTCGACCGATGTGATTTCATGGCTGACGGTATTGCGCGTCACCACCAGCCAGGATCGGTCGCCTTGCTCGTGATACCAAAGTTCGCGGTGCAGCCCTGCGGGGTTGTCGCGGTTGTAGAGATAGTCGTGGAACGATTCGATCCCGGCAGTCATGCCATCGGGTCGGTCGATCAGACTGGCATCGCCCAGATAGACGAATTCCTGCGCATCACGCGGCCCCAGGATGGGATGATTGATAATCATTTCATGCTCCTAGTGCAGGTTCGGCTGGGCGCCCTGGCCCTTTTCGTCGATCATCAGCCCCTTGAGGAAGCGATCAAAGCGATAGGCCGCGGCGGTCTTATGCGGCTCGTCCTTGGCCAGCAGATGAGCAAAGCACCAGCCCGAGGCGGGGGTGGCCTTGAAGCCGCCATAACACCAGCCGCCGTTGAAATAGAGCCCGTCCACATGGGTCTTGTCGATGATCGGGCTGCCGTCCATCGACATGTCCATGATCCCGCCCCAGGTGCGCAAGAGCCGCGCCCGCCCTATGGCCGGCATCAGCGCCATGCCGCCTTCGGCCACATCCTCGATCACCGGCAGGTTGCCGCGTTGGGCGTAGGAGTTATAGCCGTCAATGTCGCCGCCGAACACAAGGCCGCCCTTATCGGACTGGCTGACATAGAAATGCCCGGCGCCAAAGGTCATCACCCCGTCGATGAACGGCTTCAGCCCTTCGGAAACAAAGGCTTGCAGAACATGGCTTTCCATCGGCAGGCGCATTCCAGCATGGGCCATCACCTTGCTGGACGAGCCTGCCACCGCGACGCCCACCTTCTTGGCCCCAATGAACCCGCGTGAGGTTTCGACGCCCAGGATGCGGCCATTCTCGATCCGCATTCCGGTGACTTCGCAATTCTGGATCAGATCCACGCCCCGCATATCCGCCCCGCGGGCATAGCCCCAGGCCACCGCATCATGTCGCACCGTGCCGCCGCGCCGCTGCATCAGCGCCCCCTTGATCGGGAAGCGGGCATTATCGAAATTCAGGAACGGATACATCGCCTTGACCTGATCACGGCTCAACATCTCGGCATCGGCGCCGTTCAGGATCATGCCATTGCCGCGCCGGGTGAAGGCATCGCGCTGCGCATCGGTGTGTATCAGGTTGATGATGCCGCGCTGCGACACCATCGCATTGTAGTTGAAGTCCTGCTCCAGCCCTTCCCAGAGCTTGAGACTGAATTCATAAAACGGCTCGTTGCCGTCCAAGAGGTAGTTCGAGCGGATAATCGTGGTGTTCCGCCCGACGTTGCCGCCGCCCAGATAGCCCTTTTCCAGCACGGCAATCCGCGCCTGCCCGAATTCCTTGGCAAGGTAATAGGCAGTGGCCAGCCCATGCCCGCCACCGCCGACGATGATATAGTCATACTCGGCCTGCGGCGCGGGGTCGCGCCAGACGGGTTTCCACCCTTTGTGGCCCGTCAGAGCCTCGGCAATCACCCGGAACCCGGAATAGCGCATGCTCTCGCATCCCCTCTTGCTGTTGGCGGCATACTGCGCCGGGACGGGCCGCAAACCCTGCGCATTTCCGCCATCACCTTGCAAGTTTTCGCCATCCCACCCGGCCCCGGCCGCTGTCCGGCCCCGACACCAATTCGCCTTGACGCCCGCCCCGGAAGCCCCTAATCACAGCCCACCTCCGGCGGGTTGGCGGAGAGGTTACGCAGCGGATTGCAAATCCGTGAAGACCGGTTCGATTCCGGTACCCGCCTCCACTCTCCCCTCGCTTGCAATCTTCCGACGACCGCCGCGGCTGTGGTGATTTCGGCTCACGCCGCTGCCAGCGCCAGTGCGTCCGGGCCAGCCGGATGGCGCAATTGGTCGCCCGGCGCGGTTGCGGCGCGCAGCACGGCTTCGGCCACATCGCTTTCCCTGGTGGTCAGCGGCGGGTTGGCGAAGGCCGCAAAGATCGGGCCCACGAAATCGGCATATTCCGCCGGAATCAGATCGGCGACCGGAATGTCGGTATTGGCGGCAAAGCGGGTGGTCGGCGCATAGCCCGGCTCCACCAGTTTCACCCGCACGCCGAAAGCCGCCATTTCATGCGCGAGCGAGCCGGTGAAGCCCTCGATCGCCTGTTTGCTGGCGGTATAGGCGGCGGCAAGCGGCATCGGCGCCAGCGTCACGCTGGAGGTGACATTGACGATCACCCCCGAGCGCCGCGCCCGCATCTGGGGAATGACGGCCTGCACCATGGCCATGGTGCCAAAGGTATTCGTCTCGAACACCTTGCGGATATGGGCCATCGGCGTCGCCTCGAAGGCGCCGACCACGCCGATCCCGGCATTGTTGACCAGCACATCCACCGGCCCCGCCGCCGCGATGGCCGCCGCAATGCTGTCTGCATCGGTCACATCAAGGGGGAGCATCCGAACCCCCTCGGGCAAGAGGCCGGGGCGCGGCTGGCGCATGGTGGCAATCACATTCCAGCCTTGGGCCTGAAACAGACGGGCGGTTTCCAGACCATAGCCCGAAGAGGTGCCGGTGATGAGGACGGTGTTCATGTCTTTCTCCTGTTTTGCGGTTGACCATCTGGTTTTAACCGGCATGATCAGGACGATCATCAATCAATGATCCGATTTTCATTTGAGATAGTCCGAAATGACCGACCCGCTTGCCCAAGTGATCCAGCTTTTGCAGCCGCGCGCCGTGGTGTCCAAGGGCATCAGCGGCGCAGGCCGCTGGGCGGTGCGTTACAGCGCCTTCGGCCATCCGGGCTTTTGCGCGGTGACCTCGGGGCGCTGCCGCCTTGCGGTAGAGGGGGAAGAGCCGGTCACGCTTGAGGCCGGGGATTTCGTGCTGCTGCCCGCCACGCCCGCCTTTACCATGTCGGGGTTTGAACCCGCCGTTCCCCTGCTGCTCGATCCGTCGCAAAGCGCCGATCATCCGGTGCGGCATGGGCGGCAGGATGGCCCGCCCGAGGTGGAACAACTGGGCGGCTGGTTCACCTTCGAGGCACCCGAGGCGGGGCTTCTGGTCGGGCTGCTGCCGCGGATGATCCATATTCGCGGCGTGGCGCGGCTGGCCGAACTCGTGCGGTTTCTGGGCGATGAGGCGGCGCGCGATGACATCGGGCGCGAGCCGATCCTTGAGCGGCTGGTGGAAATCCTGCTGATCGAGGCGCTGCGCGTGGCCCCCGCGCCCGGGGCCGCGCCAGGGCTGCTTTGCGGCCTTGCCGATCCGCGCCTTGCCGCGGCGCTGCGCGCCATGCATGGCGCCCCCGACCGCGGCTGGACCCTGCCCGATCTGGCGCGGGCGGCGGGGATGTCGCGTTCGGCCTTTTTCGACCGTTTCACCGGCCGGGTGGGGCTGCGGCCGATGGAATATCTGATGGGGTGGCGCATGGCCCTGGCGCGCGGCCTGTTGCGCGACGGACGCCTGACGCTGGACGAGGTGGCCCAGCGCATCGGCTATGGATCGGCCAGCACCTTCAGCACGGCTTTCAGCCGCCACACGGGCCTGCCGCCGGGCCGCTTCCGGCGCGGCGCGGCGGCTATCTGAACCGCAGGTTGGCGCGGCCCAGATCGGCCACCGACTTTGCCCCCATCAGCCGCATGTCGCGCAGGATTTCCGCCTTGAGCTGGCCCAGCGCCCGCTCGATCCCCGGCTGTCCCGCGGCGGCCAGCGCATACAGATAGAACCGTCCCAACCCCACCGCCTTGGCGCCCAGCGACAGCGCCTTCAGCACATGGGTGCCGCGCTGCACGCCGCCGTCGATCATCACATCCAGACGGTCGCCCACCGCCTGCACGATTTCGTCCAACTGGTCAAAACCGCTGCGCGAGCCGTCAAGCTGCCGCCCGCCATGGTTCGACAGCACGATCCCGGTGCAGCCGATCTCGGCGGCGCGGCGGGCGTCCTCGACGCTGATCACGCCTTTCAGGCAGAACTCGCCGCCCCAGTCGGCCACCATCTGCGCCACATCGTCCCATGTCATCGACGGATCGAGCATTTCGGTGAAATAGCGCCCGATGGTCAGGCTGTCGCCCTTCATGTCGATATGGGCATCCAGTTGCGGCAGGCTGAACTTTTCATGCGTGACATAGTTGATGCCCCACATCGGTTTGATGGCGAATTGCGTCATGCCGCCCAGCGTCAGCCGGAAGGGAATGGAAAAGCCGGTGCGCAGGTCACGCTCGCGGTTGCCGCCGGTGATGCTGTCCACCGTCAGCATCATCACCTTGATGCCCGCCTCTTTGGCCGATTGCATCATGGCGCGGTTCAGCCCGCGGTCCTTGTGGAAATAGAACTGATAGCATTGCGGATTGCTGTGCTTTTTCGCCAGCTCGGCCATCGACACCGTGCCGAGCGAGGACACGCCGAACATGGTGCCGAACTTGTCGGCCGCAGCGGCCGTGGCGCGTTCACCCTGATGGTGGAAGAGGCGTTGCAGCGCGGTGGGCGACAGATAAACCGGCAGCGCCAGCTTCTGCCCCATCACCGTGACCGACATATCCACCTCTTCGACCCCGCGCAGGACCGAAGGCACCAGATCGCAGCTTTCGAAAGCGGTGGTATTGCGCCGCAGCGTCACCTCATCATCGGCGCCGCCGTCGATATAGTTGAAGATCGGCGACGGCAGGCGGCGTTGGGCAAGGCGGCGAAAGTCGTGGAAGTTGTGGCAATCGGTCAGGCGCATGTCGGTCTTTCAGATCTGGTCCCGCCACCGGGCGGCATAGGCGGCAAGATTGCCGGAAAAGGCCGGAAGGGCAACAGCCCGCGTCTCGGGCGGCGTCCCGGCCCCAAGGCTGAGAAGAGCGGCCCCGGTCGAAGTGCCGGTGGCCGAGGCGGCGATTTCCACCCCTTCGAGCCGCAGGGTGGCCAGCATCTCCAGATAATCCGGGTTGCGCGCGAAGGGGCCTTCGACGATCACCGGGCCCCGCGCGCCGATCAGCCGCAGGCAGGTGTCGGTCATCATCGCCAGATACCACGACAGCGCCAGCATCCGCTGCCCCGCCCCTTCGGGCGGCACCGTCCAGCGATGCACCCGCCCACGGAACGGGCCGGACCCCGGCTCAACCGCCGGAAGCAGCGCCACGCCTTGCGCCAGCACCTCTGCCCGGTCCTGTGCGGTGGGGGCGGTGGTGTCGCCCTGCGCGATCATCTCGAACTCGCGCCCGCCCATGAACCGGGCCGAAGGCACCGGCTGGCCCAGCGCGTTGACATTGACCAGCACATCGCGCGCCGGGTCCAGCGTGACCGGATCGGCGCCCATCGCCATGGCCACAACCCATGTGCCGGTGGAAACCACCGAAAACGGCGCGCTGCGCCCCAGCACATGCGGCAAGAGCGAGGCATTGGAATCATGGATGCCCACCGTCACCGGGGTATCGGCGGCAAGCCCGGTCTGCGCCGCCACTTCGGGGCGCAGGCGGCCCAGAACCTCGCCCGGGCGGCGCGGCGGCGCCATCTTGTCCGTCAGGCCCAGCCGCGCCACCAGTGCGGAAAACCGGCCCGTCGCCGGTTCCCACAGATCGGTATGGCAGCCCAGCGAGGTAACATCGCAGGCCATCTGCCCGGTCAGCCGCCAGCCCCAATAGCCCGGATAGGTCAGCACCTGCGCCACCCGGTCCCGCAGGCCGGGATCGGTCCGCAACAGCCAGAAGAGTTGCGCCCCAAGGTTCAGCCCCCCCGGCAACCGGGCCGAGCCGGTTTCGGCAAAGGCCGGGCGGATGGCATCATATTCTGTGGCCAGATCATCCGGGCCGGAATGCTCATAATCCAGCATCGGCGCGGCAAGGCCCCCCGCGGCATCCAGCAGCACCGCCGAGGCGCCATGGGTGGTCACCGAAATGGCATCCACCCCATGCGCCGCATGAAAGGCGGCAAGGTGGTGCAGGAAGAAATCCCAATGCCCCTCGACATCGAAATGCGGCCAGGGCGGGCCGGGGCGCACGGTGTTGGGCCGGGTGACCACCGCTACCTCGCGCAGGGTTCCGGCCTCGACCAGCGCCAGCTTGGCATTGGTCTTGCCGATGTCGATAACGGCCACATGCTTCACGGCGGCGTGCCTCATGGCAGGTGGAACATCGGCACCAGTGGCACCGCGACGGGTTCATTGCCCGGATGGGTCGCCATCAGATCGGCCATATGCGCCCACCAGCGCTGCATCACCGGATGGTTCGGCAGATCATCCATGCCATGATCAGTGCGCCGCCACAGCACGCCGAAGAGTGCATTGGTTTCGCGGTCAAGGTGGATCGAATAATCCTGCACGCCCGCCTCTTTCAGCAGCGCCACCAGTTCCGGCCAGATCGCATCATGGCGGCAACGGTATTCGTCCTCCATGCCTGGGTTCAGCATCATGCGGAAGGCGTATTTCTCCATCATTTCCTCCACATCGCCCACAGGCGCGGCAGGGCGATCACCCCGATCAGCAAGGCGCCGACGATGATCGACATGACGATACCCGGCACGTTCAAAAGGCCCAGACCAAAGGTGACCAGCCCCATCACCAGCGCGGCGATCACCACGCCCGGAATGCTGCCCGATCCGCCCAGAATGCTGACCCCGCCAAGCACGACCATGGTCACCACCTCAAGCTCGAACCCCGTCGCAATCGACGGCCGGGTGGAGCCGAGGCGCGATGTCAGGCAGACGGCGGCAAGCCCGCTCATCACCCCGGTCAAGAGGAACAGGATGAACCGCACCCGGTCCACCCGCACGCCGGAAAACCGCGCGGCGGTGGCATTGTTGCCGATCACATAGACCATCCGGCCAAAGTTGGTGCGGTGCAGCAGCAGTCCGAAAACCACCGCCATCACCGCAAACAACACCAGTTCCACGCTGAACACCCACCAGACATAGCCCTGCCCGAACCAGCCGAAATCGGCCGGATAGCCGGTAAAGGCCCCGTCGCCCAACACGATATAGCTGATGCCGCGAAACAGGCTCATCGTGCCGATGGTCACCACGATCGAGGGCAGGCCGAACCGCGCCACCAGAAGCCCGTTGAACGCCCCGCAAGCCAGCCCGGTGCCAAGGCCCAGCACCACCAAAAGCCAGACCGGCGCCCCGGCCACCATCGCCACCCCCATCACCGTCGAACAGAGCGCGATGATCGAGGCGACCGACAGGTCAATCTCGCCCGCGATGATCAGCATGGCCATGGCAAAGGCAATCAGCGCCTTTTCGGTAAAGTTGAAACTCGCGTCCGACAGGTTCCACGGATCAAGGAAATAGGGCGAGGCAAAGGCATTCGCCACGAAGATCGCCACGGCCACGACGGCCAGAAGTGCCTCCCAGCTTTTCAGCCCACGCACCAGCGGCGATTGCAGCCGGTCGGGAATATGGCGGCCCGGTGCCTGTTGGGGGGTGGTGGCGTTGCTCATGCCCGATGCTCCGCTTGTTTCAGGATGATGCGGCCCTGACGGCCCTGCCCCCGGCTGTTGACGGCAACCGCGACCAGAATGGCGGTGCCCGAAATCGCCATCTGCCAGAAGGGCGAGATGCCGACGACCGGCAGCGCGTTCTTGATGATGCCCAGAAACAGCGCGCCCATCACCGCGCCCGCGACCGACCCGGCGCCGCCCGCAATGGCGATACCGCCGATCACGCAGGCCGCCACCACGTCAAGCTCGAACCCGCCCGCGATATCGACATAGGCCACCGCATAGCGCGCGACCCAGAGATAGCCCGTCAGCCCCGCCAGCGCGCCCGAAATCACGAAGGCGGCAAATTGCGTCCGGCCCACGTCGATCCCGGCATAGACCGCCGCATGGGGATTGCCGCCCACCGCAAAGAGCGCCCGGCCCAGCGGGCTGCGCCGGATGAACAGGGCAAAGCCCGCGATCACCGCAACCGCGATCCAGGCCATCACCGGCAGGCCCAGAAACTGCGCCCGGGGGAAAGCCTTGAACCCTTCGGTCATCTGATGCGCGTTGATCCATTTTCCCGCCGTCAGCAGAAAGATGATGCCGCGAAAGATCGTCATGGTGCCCAGCGTCACCACGATCGACGGAATGCCCAGCCGCCAGACCAGAAGGCCGTTCACCGCCCCCAGCGCCGCCCCCAGCGCCACCACCGCCAAGAGGATCAGCGGCAGGGGCACCCCTGCCCCGTTCAGCATAGCCGCGATCATGCCGCAGAGCGCCAGATTTGCCGCCACCGACAGGTCGATGCATTTGGTCACGATCACCGCCATCTGGCCCAGCGCCAGAATGATCAGCGGCGAGGTGTCGGTGAAGACCGCCGCCAGATTGGCGGGGGCGATGAAGGCGGCAAAGCGAAGCGCAATGGCGCCAAGCAGCACCAGAATGGCCAGCGCCAGAATGGTTTCACGCGATTTCAGCATCTTATGCGGCCTCCTCGATGCCGACGGCGGCGCGGACAAGGTTTTCCGGCGTCATCGCCTGCCCGGCGAATTCGGCCGCGATCCGGCCTTCGCGCATGACGATCACCCGGTCGGCCATGCCCAGAACCTCGGGGATTTCACTTGAGACCATGATCACCGCCAGCCCCTCGGCCGCGAGTTCCGACATGAAATCATGCACCGCCGCCTTCGATCCGATGTCGATGCCCTTGGTCGGTTCATCCAGAATGATCACCCGGGGTTTCGTGGCCAGCCATTTGGCGATCACCACCTTTTGCTGGTTGCCGCCTGACAAGAGGCCCACATCCTGATCAAGGCTGGCCGCCCGCAGGTCCAGCCGCGCGGTATATTCGCGCGCCAGTCTGAACTCTTCGGCCAACCGCAGAAAGCCCGCCCGGCTGGTGCGGGTCAGCGAAGGCAGCGTGATGTTCTGAAAGATCGGCAGACCCTTGACCGCACCCTGCTTGCCGCGATCCTCGGGGACATAGACGATGCCCGCCTCCACAGCCTCGGCGGTCGAGCGGATGACGCGGACCTGACCGTCGATCTTGCAGGCGCCTTTTGACGGGCGGGTGATGCCGAACAGCGCCTGCATCACCTCGGACCGCCCGGCGCCGACCAGACCGTAAAAGCCCAGAATCTCGCCCCGGTGCAGGGTAAAGCCGATGTCGTCAAACTCGGTCGGGTGGCAATAGCCCGCCACGGTCAGAACCGGCGCGCCAATTTCTGCCGGGCGCTTGGGGTAAATCTGGTCCACCGACCGGCCCACCATCATCTGCACCAGCGCGGCCTCGGTCACCTCGGCCATGGCACCAGTCCCCACGAACTGGCCATCACGGAACACGGTCCAGCGGTCGGCAATGCGGAAAATCTCGTCAAACTTGTGCGAGATGAACAGGATCGCCTTGCCCTGCGCCTTGAGCTTTTCCACCAGCTCATAAAGCTCGTGGATTTCCTTGTGCGACAGGGCGGCAGTCGGCTCGTCCATGATCACCACCCGGGCGTCAATCGACAGGGCGCGCGCGATGGCCACCAGATGGCGCGAGGCGATGCCCAGATCGCGCAGCCGGATGTCCGCCGCAATGCCGGCGCCGATCTGGTCCAAAAGGCGCTGTGCCTCATCCCGCATCTTGCGGGTGTCGATCAGGCCGAAGCGGCCCCGCGGCGCATGGCCGATGAAGATGTTCTCGGCCACCGTCAATTCGTCGAACAGCACTGTTTCCTGATGGATCGCCGTCACCCCCGCCCGTGCCGCCGCATCGGCGGTGGCAAAGCGCATCTCGTGCCCGTCCACGGTGATGCTGCCTTCGTCGGGCTGATAGATGCCGGTCAATATCTTGACGATGGTGGATTTTCCCGCGCCATTCTCGCCCACAAGGGCGGTGACCTGACCGGGATAGAGGTCAAGCTGCACACCGTTCAGCGCCCGCACCCCGGGAAAGCTTTTCGAGATGCCACGAAGGCGCAGCACCGGATCGGCGCCGGCGGACTGGTCGGTTTGCATGATATTCCCCCCGAAAATGAAGGGCCCGGTCCGATGGGGCCGGGCCCGACAGGTTCCGTGATCAGAAGATCGACGAGAACTGGTCGATGTTGGACGCATCATAGGTGAAGGGGTCGGCCATCGCGGCTTCGCCATTCTCGTCCAGCTTGACGCTCCCCATGCGGCCGATCGAGATTTCGGCGCCCGGCTCGGCCTTGGCGTCGCCCTTGGACAGGTGATAGGCGATCATCGTGGCCGAATAGCCCAGATCAATCGGGTTCCAGATGGCAAAGGACTGCGAGGCGCCCGACTTCACATGACCAGCCATTTCCGACGGCAGGCCAAGGCCCGTGACATTGACCTGACCGACCTTGCCCGCATCCGTCACCGCCTGCGCCGCCGCCACGATACCGACCGAGGTCGGCGCGATGATGGCTTTCAGGTTCGGATAGGTTTGCAGCAGCCCTTGGGTTTCCCGATAGGATTTGTCGGCAAGGTCATCGCCGTAAACGGTCGCCACGATGTTGATGCCCGGATAGTTCGGCAGCACCTTCTTGGCCTCTTCGATCCAGACGTTCTGGTTGGTCGAGGTGGTGGTGGCCGACAGGATCGCCACATCGCCGCCCTCGGGCAGGTGATCGGCGGCCAGCTTGATGATCGTATTGCCGATCAGCGCGCTGGACGAGGGGTTCAGGTGCATCAGGCGGCCTTCCTTGGCCACGCCCGAATCCCACGAGATCACGGTGATGCCGCGCTCCATCGCCTTTTGCAGCGTCGGCACCAGCGCGTCGGTGTCATTGGCCGAAACGGCGATGGCATCCACCTTCTGGGCGATCAGGCTGTTGATCACTTCGATCTGGCCTTCGGCGGTGGTGTCGGTCGGGCCGGTGTAGATGATTTCCACATCGCCCAGTTCCTTGGCCGCTTCTTCGGCGCCCTTGGCAGCCGCTTCAAAGAAGCCGATGCCCAGCGCCTTGACGACGATGGCGATGCGCTTGGTCTCGGCATGGGCGCCGGTGGCCATCAGCGCGGTGGCCAAGGCCACGGTGGTCAGTGCCTTCCTCAGAATGCTCATGTGATCCTCCCTGAGCGTTTGCCCCCTCCTCAAGGGGCGTTGGTTGGGCGCGTCAGTCCTCCTGCGCGCGGGTCTTGCGGTCCGAGGCGGCAACCTCGGCAACAATCAGCCGGACCTCTGCCGCCTCCAGCATGGCGGCGGAACGGTCGTCGATGCGGTCATCGGTGATGACGGTGTGAATGCGGCCAAGCGGGCAGAGCAGCAGGCTCGACCGCTGGGCGAACTTGGAACTGTCGGCCAGCACGATCAGCTCATCCGCCTGCCCGATCAGCTTCTGTTCAGCCTGGATCAGAAGCGGGTCGCCCTCCATCAGACCCAGGGGGCCAAGGCCGCGACAGCCCATGAACATGCGGTTGGCATAGTAATGGCGGCTGCCGTCATCGTGGAACGGCGACAGGATGATGTTCTGCTCGCGGTAGATGGCGCCCGCGGGCAGCAGAACGGTGTTCTTGGTGTGCTTCAGCAGATGCTCGGCAATCGGAAAGCTATTGGTAAAGACCTGCAGGCGCCGCGTCGTCAGCGGATGGACCATCTGGAAAGTGGTGGTGCCGCCGTTGATGATGATGGCATCGCCATCCTGACAAAGTTCGACCGCCGCCTTGGCAATGGCGCGCTTTTCGGCGGCGTGCAGCGATTCCTGCACCGCAAAGGGTCGCGCGTTGATGCCGACATAGCTGGGCGGCGCAATCGCCTCGGCCCCGCCCCGCACCCGGCGCAGCTTTTTCTGGACATGCAGTTGCGCGATGTCGCGCCGGATCGTCGCCTCGGAGGCGTCGGTCAACTGGCACAGGTCCGGCACCGTGACGACGGGCCGCTCCTGCACGGCGGACAGAATGATGCGATGGCGTTCGGTTTCGTGCATCTGGTCCTCCCTCGCTGGTCAGATTGCGGTGCGATTCGATCATTGTCAATCATGTTCAATCGCAGAAACCGTTTCTGCACCTGCACAATGATTGAAAATGATCGAAACTGATTGACATTCCGTCGCAGGCTGGCATCTTTCATGCTCAGGAGGCGCGGCAGATTTCCCGCGCAGATGGAGGACAGCATGGCCATGACCGCAGCCGCCAACCGGCTTGAAAACCTGTGGGATGACGCCCGCGCCGCAGCGATGAGCGAATCGGAAAAGCTGCTTTACCGCTCGAATCTCTTGGGCTCGGACAAGCGCGTGACGAATTTCGGTGGCGGCAACACCAGCGCCAAGGTGATGGAGACCGATCCGCTGACCGGCGATCTGGCCGAGGTGTTGTGGGTCAAGGGCTCGGGCGGCGATATCGGCTCGATGAAGATGGACGGGTTTTCAACCCTCTATATGGACAAGCTGCGCGCGCTGAAGGGCAAGTATCGCGGTCTGGCCCATGAAGACGAAATGGTGGGCTACCTGCCCCATTGCACCTTCAACCTGAACCCGCGCGCCGCCTCGATCGACACGCCGCTGCACGCCTATGTGCCGCGCAAGCATGTCGATCACGTCCATTCCGATGCGATCATCGCCATTGCGGCCTCGGTCAATTCCCGCGCCCTGACGGAAGAGATTTTCGGCGGCGAGATCGGCTGGCTGCCGTGGAAGAAGCCGGGCTATGAGCTTGGCCTTTGGCTGGAAAAGCTGGCCACCGAAAACCCCGGAATGCGCGGCGCGGTGCTGGAAAGCCACGGGCTTTTCACATGGGCCGATGATGCCAAGGACTGCTATCTGACCACGCTGGAGATCATCAACAAGGCGGCGGACTGGCTGGGCGCGCGCACGGCGGGCAAGCCGGCCTTCGGCGGCGCCAAGGTTGCAACCCTGCCCGCGGACGAACGCCGCGCGATTGCTGCCCGGCTGATGCCGGCCATCCGCGGCCTGATCTCGAAAGACCGCCACAAGGTCGGCCATTTCGACGATCAGCCTGCGGTGCTGGAGTTTGTCGGCTCGCAGGCGCTGGATACGCTGGCGCCGATGGGCACCTCTTGTCCCGACCATTTCCTGCGCACGAAAATTCGCCCGCTGGTGGTGGACTTCGACCCCGCGAATCCCGATCTTGAGGCGGTTCTGGCCAGCCTTCCCGCCGCTGCCGAAGCCTATCGGCAGGACTACGCCGCCTATTATGACCGCTGCAAGCATCCCGACAGCCCCGCCCTGCGCGATCCCAATGCCGTGGTCTGGCTGGTGCCCGGTGTCGGCATGATCACCTTCGCGCTGGACAAGGCCACCGCCCGGATTTCGGGTGAGTTCTATGTGAACGCCATCAATGTGATGCGCGGCGCCAGCGCCGTTTCGACCTATCAGGGCCTGCCCGAGCAGGAGGCGTTCGACATCGAATACTGGCTTCTGGAAGAGGCCAAGCTGCAACGGATGCCCAAGCCCAAGGCGCTGGCAGGCCGGGTGGCGCTGGTCACCGGCGGCGCGGGCGGCATCGGCTCGGCCACCGCCGAACGGCTGCTCAAGGACGGCGCCTGCGTGGTGCTGGCCGATATCGACGGCAAGGCGGTCGAAGATGTGGCGGCGGGCATGGCACGGGTTTTCGGCCGCGATGTGGTCCGCGCCGTGCAGATGAACGTCACGGACGAGGCGCAGGTGATCGCCGCCTATGCCAATACGGCGGTGGAATTCGGCGGGATCGACATTCTGGTGTCGAACGCCGGGATCGCCTCTTCCGCCCCGGTCGAGGAAACCAGCCTCGCCCTGTGGAACAAGAACATGGATATCCTCTCCACCGGCTATTTCCTTGTCAGCCGCGAGGCGTTCAAGGTGCTGCGTCAGCAGGGCGTCGGCGGTTCGGTCATCTTCATCGCGTCGAAGAACGGGCTGGCGGCCAGCCCGAATGCCAGCGCCTATTGTACCGCCAAGGCCGCCGAGATTCATCTGGCGCGCTGCCTTGCGCTGGAAGGGGCCGAAGCGGGCATCCGCGTGAACGTGGTCAACCCCGATGCCGTGCTGCGCGGGTCCAAGATCTGGTCGGGCGAATGGCTGGACCAGCGCGCCAGCACCTACAAGACCGACAAGGAGGGGCTGGAAGAGATGTATCGCAACCGCTCGATGCTCAAACGCTCGGTCCTGCCCGAGGATATCGCCGAGGGGGCCTATTTCTTTGCTTCGGACCTGTCGGCCAAATCCACCGGGAACATCCTGAACGTGGACGCCGGCAATGTTCAGGCTTTCACGCGCTAGGGGGATGCCATGACAATCTATGACAGCGCCCGTGCGCAATTCGCCGATTGGGGCATTGATGCCGAAGCCGCCATCGCCGCCACCCTCGCCGTGCCGATCTCGGTCCATTGCTGGCAAGGCGATGATGTCGGCGGGTTCGAGAAGAAATCCGGCAGCGCCGGCGGCGGCATTCAGGCCACCGGCAACCATCCGGGCCGGGCGCGCACGCCTGACGAGCTGCGCGCCGATCTGGAATTTGCCTATGGGCTGATCCCGGGCAAGCACCGGCTGAACCTGCACGCCTGCTATCTGGATACTGCCGAAAGCCCCGAACGTGACGCGCTGGAATACCACCATTTCGCCCCTTGGGTGGATTGGGCGCGCGATCAGGGGCTGGGGCTCGACTTCAACCCCACCTTCTTTGCCCATGCCAAGGCCGACGACAACCTGACCCTGTCGCATCCCGATGCCGGTATCCGCGCCTTCTGGATCGAACATGGCCGCCGCTGCCGCGAGATTGCCGCGCGCATCGGCGCCGAACTGGGCAGCCCGGTTGTGAACAACATCTGGGTGCCCGACGGGTCGAAAGATATCCCGGTGGACCGCATGGCGGCGCGGCGGCGGCTGCAAGCCTCGCTGGATGCCATGCTGGCCGATCCCTACCCCAAGGTCCATCTGATCGACGCGGTGGAATCCAAGCTGTTCGGCATCGGCGTGGAATCGATGACGGTCGGCAGCCATGAGTTTTACATGGGCTATGCCATCCGCAAGGCCATCGCGCTTTGTCTCGACATGGGGCATTTCCACCCCACCGAAAGTGTGGCCGACAAGCTTTCTGCCGTGGCCCTGTCGCTGGACCATATCCTGTTGCACGTCAGCCGCCCGATGCGCTGGGACAGCGACCATGTGGTCTTGCTGAATGATGATCTGATGGCGCTGGCGCAGGAACTGGTCTTTGCCGATCTTCTGGGCAAGACCTCGATCGGGCTGGATTTCTTCGATGCCACGATCAGCCGCACCGCCGCATGGGTGATCGGCACGCGCAACATGCAAAAGGCGCTTTTGCGCGCCTTCCTGATGCCGCAGGCGCAGTTGAAGGCGACCGAGGCCGCGCTGGATTTCAGCGCCCGGCTGATCCTGACGGAAGAGGCGAAAGACCTGCCCTTCGGTGCCGTCTGGGCCGAGCTTTGCGCCCGCGCCGATCTGCCCACCGGGCAGGCGCTGTCTTCGGCCCTCGCCGGGTATCAGGCCAGCGTCGCCGGGCGAAGCTGACCCCGCCGGGCGCCGAAAGGCGCCCGGACCCTATCCCCTGCCCCGCCACGGGATCAGCGCCCGCTCGGCCCGGCGCATCAGGATGTCGATGCCATAGCCGATCACCCCGATCAGGATGATCCCCATGACCACGATATCGGTAAGCTGGAACTTCGAGGCGACAAGGATCATCATTCCCGCCCCCTTTTCCGCCGCCACCAGCTCTGCCGCGACCACCGTGCCCCAGCAGACCCCCAGCGCCACCCGCAGCCCGGTAAAGATGTCGGGCAGCGAGTTGGGGATGATCACGTGCCACAGCACCTGTGCCTTGGACGCGCCAAGGCTGTAAGCCGCATGAACCTTTGACAGTTTGCCACCCGTGACCCCGGTGCGCGCGGCGATGACCATGATCCAGAGCGCGGCCAGAAACAGCAGGATGATCTTGCCCGTCTCCCAGATGCCGAACCAGATGATGATCAGCGGGATCAGCGCCAAGGGCGGCACCGGCCGCATGAACTCCACGATCGGGTCGAACCAGCCGCGCAGCCAGCCCGACAGCCCCATCGCATAGCCAAGGGGAATGCCAACCAGCGCCCCCAGCACCAGCCCCGCCAGCACCCGCCACAGCGAATAGCCCAAGTGTTCCCACAAGGAATGGTTCTGATAGCCGTTGACCGCGATTTCGGCCAGCCGCGCCGCCACCGCTTCGGGCGCGGGCAGCCAGATCGGCTCCATCTGCCAGCCCGCATCCGGCGTGAAGGAAAGCGAGCCCTTGGGCGTCAGAACCACCGTGCCATCGGCCACGCGAACGGGCTGGCCCGGGGCAATCGGCTGGCCGTTCACCGCAACCACCTGCGCGCCTGCGCCGTCATTCTCGCCCGGCTTGATCAGCGCGCTGCGCCAGGCGGGGGTGGTCGCGGCGTCGTCCTGCGCAATGCCGCTGCCGCCGGTGGCCGGCGGCGCTTCGGCCTTGTCGCCGGGCCGGGTGACGCGGATGGTCACCTCGGCCTCGCCCCGCTGCCCGGCGCCATCCTGCGCGGTATAGGTGAACCGGGTATCGCCCACGAACGGGCCTGGCACATGCAACGGCACCAGCGCCGAATTGGTAAAGGCGCCCCAGATCACAAAGATCGACAGCACCGACAGCACCGAGGCAAGCCGGCTGGGCCGGATCGACGCGGCATCGCCGAAGGTCACGGGCGGCGCCTTGCGGTTCCAGAACCGGCCAAGCCCCCATGCGGCGGCAAAGATGGCAAGATAGGCGGCCAGAACGATCATGCCGCCACCTCAGCCCGGCCCATGATCTCATCCTCCATGCCCCAGATCAGCGACAGGATCTCATCGCGCACCGCCGCGAAATCCGGGCGTTTCTTGATCGCGCGCAGATCGGCATTCACCCCGGCTTCGGCAAAGGGCAGCCGGTATTCGCGGAAAATCCGCCCCGGGCGCGGCGCCATCACGATCAGCCGCGCGCCCAGAAGCAATGCCTCTTCCACCGAATGGGTGATCAGGATCACGGTCTTGCCGGTTTCCTTCCAGAGTTTCAGCACCAGCCCCTGCATCTTTTCCCGCGTCAGCGCGTCCAGTGCGCCAAGGGGTTCGTCCATCAGGATCACCTCGGGGTCATTGGCAAGGCAGCGCGCCAACGCCACCCGCTGCTGCATCCCGCCCGAAAGCTCGTAAACCGGCTTGTCGGCAAAGCCTGCAAGCCCCGTCAGCCCCAGAAGCCGGTCGGTGATCCGGTCCCGCTCGGCCCGGGGCACGCCTTTCATGCGCGGGCCGAAATCCACATTGCGCCGCACATCCATCCATTCAAACAGCGCGCCCTGCTGAAACACCATGCCCCGGTCCGGCCCCGGCCCCCGCACCGGGCGCCCGTCGAGCGTGACCTGCCCGGCACTGGGCACCAGAAACCCGGCCAGAATGTTCAGAAGCGTGGTCTTGCCGCAGCCCGAGGGGCCAAGGACCGACACCAGTTCCCCCTTTTCAATGTTCAGCGACACATCCTGCAAGGCGCGGGTCGGCGCGCCTCCGGGCGGGGTGAATTGCATCGACAGCGCCGCGATGTTCAGGCCGGCCATTTCGCTTTCCTTTCAACAGAACAGGCGGCGCGGGTTTCCCCCGCGCCGCCGTTGCAAGCCCCTGCCAGGGATCAGAACTTGGAGGCCGCTTCCAGATAGGAGGCGTCCACCACCCCGTCATAGCTGTCGAGCGCCGCCGGAATGTTGCCGGTGGTCACAAAGAAATCGGCCACGCTTTTCAGATAGGCTTGCAGCCCGCCGCCCAGCCATTTGTCCGACAGTTTTTCCTCGACCGTGGGCAGGGTGAAGCCGGCAAGCTGGTCTTTGGTGCCCGCCTCGTCCAGCCCGGCATCCTTGGCCAGCACCGGGACAAAACCCGCGGGATCGGCGGCATAGGCGGCATTCTGATCGTTCACCACCTTCAGGAATTTCGCCACCAGATCGGGGTTTTCGGCGGCAAAGGCACCGGGCGCCGAAATCACGTCAAAGATGCGGATGCCAAGCTCTTCCTTTTCGGCGCCGGTCAGCAGGATATTGCCATATTCCTTCGCCCGGGCAAGCGAGCCGCCCCAGCCGCAGAACACGTCGATATTGCCCTGCGCAATGGCCGCGGCGGCATCGGGCGGGGTCAGGTCCACCACCTGCAACTGCGCGGCGGTCAGGCCGAAATGCTCGATCTGTTTCAGGAACCCGTAATGCGCGGCGGTGCCCAGCGGCACGCCCACCTTCTTGCCGACCAGTTCGGTCGCGGCGTTTTCCTTGGTGATTTCAAGGTCTTTGCGGGCGACGCAATTGTCATTGTCGGAATAGCTGACGGCAATGTCGATTGCCTTCAGATCCTGACCCGCCGAAGTGGCGGTCACGAAGGGCGGCACGCCCTGACTGATCAGGAATTGCACATCGCCCGCCGCAGCCGCCGCCGACATCGCAACCCCGGTGTCAAAGCTGCGCCAGTTCACCTTGACGCCCAGCGCGGCATCGAAGGCGCCCTCGACCTTGGCCTTTTCGAACGGCAGCGGCCATTCGAGGAAATAGGCGACGGTGATTTCCGTCACTTCGGCCTGCGCCATCGGCGTGGCGGCAAAAAGGGCTGCGGCAGCAAGGCCGGCAAGGCGTTTCATCTTGGTCTCCTGAATGCAGTGGCGGGCAAACCGCTTTACACGACTCGTTTAGTCGTTGATGCGCAATCTGCCGTCAGACCGTGCCAGAGGCCATTCCAAAGCCATCTCTGCCCGTGGAAGAAATCCGCAGATACCCGCCCGAAAAGAGAGGATTATTCCCCGCCTATCCCGCCCGCACCGGCGCGACCGCCAGTTCCGGCGTCGCCTGCGTAACGGCGCTGCCCGCCGGCAGGCTGCGCGTCAGCCAGACCCCGCCGCCGATCACCGAACCGCGCCCGATGGTGATGCGGCCCAGAATCGTGGCCCCGGCATAGATCACCACGTCATCCTCGATCACCGGATGGCGGGGCTGGCCCTTGACCAGATTGCCTTCGTCATCCTCTTCGAACCGTTTGGCGCCTAGGGTAACATGCTGATACAGCCGCACATTGCGCCCGATCACCGCCGTCTCGCCGATCACCACGCCGGTGCCGTGATCGACAAAGAAGGCCGGGCCGATCCGCGCCCCGGGATTGATGTCGATGCCGGTCAGGGAATGCGAATATTCCGCCATGATCCGCGCGATCATCGTGGCGCCCAGCCCGTAAAGCTCATGTGCCAGCCGGTGCCGCAGGATGGCCGCCACACCGGGAAAGCAGAAGACGATCTCATCCAGACTTTTGGCCGAAGGGTCGCCGGCATAGGCGGCGGCGATATCGGTGTCATGCAGGTCGCGCACCCGGATCAGCCGGGCCAGAAACTGCCCCGCGGCATCCTCGGCATAAAGTTGGCAGGCATCGGCGTCGGCATCATCGGCCAACAGAAGCTCAAGCTCGATCTGGCGCGACAGCCGCTGCCGCGCCAGTGTCAGGCTGCGGGCGACATGGGCATCGGTATCTTGCGGACACAGCCCGGGGGGGCCGAAATGGCGCGGGTAAAGCGCGCCGATCACATCGTTCAGAACCTCGATGATGACCGCTTTCGACGGCAGATGCGGCGTCGGGCGGCCGTGATAGCGCCGCTGCTGCGACACGGTGCGGATCAGGCGCAACCGCTCGGCCAAGGCGGCAATCTCCATCGGGATGCGGCTTTCGTTTGCCACGCTCTCCTGCGCTCCATCCATTCTGGGACCGTTCCTTGCCGGAGGCTGCCTATGCCTGATCGCTAGCGGAAAGCCCCGGACCTGCCAATGGATGGAACTTTCGTTCTTTGGCCGGCAAAGAGAACTTTGTTTTCGGCCCTTTGCGGCGCAAAGGCGCGGTCCCAGATGGTCCAGACCTCGGCATCGGCCAGTGCGGCCCCGCTGTCGCGCAGATGCGACACCAGCCGGTCGGCCGCTGCACGGTTCAAGACCGCCGCAACCTGCGGCAGCGCCAGCAACCGGACGGCAAGGGCATGCAACCCCGGCAGCCCCACCCCCAGCCGCGCGGCAAAGCGCCGGTCCAGCACCTGCAACCGCCAGAGCAACGGCGCCAACGCGCAGTCAAGCAGGCCCGGACCGGCCGGGGCCGTGGGCGGCAGCGCGGCAAGGCCGTTTTCGATCCGGCGCAGGGATTCGCGCAGGTGATAGACCGCAAGATCAAGGTCGCGGGCATCGCGCGCGGCGATGACCGCCGCAAGACGGTCCTCGGCCAGCAGAACCTGATCGACGATCTGGCGCCGCGCCGCGCGCCCGGCCGGACTACCCGCGGATCGGGGCACGAACAGCCGGTCGATCAACTCCAGCATCGCCAGACTGTCGCCCAGCACCAGCTTGCCCCGGCCCGCGCAGCCCACCGTCAGGTGCGGGCGCGTCGTTGCGGGCCCGACTGTTACGCCGACACCATGCAACGCAAGGGCAAGCTGCACCCGCTGCGCGACGGCGCTGTCCGGCGGCGCGGCGATGTGAAAGGTCAGCATCGCAGCCTCAGCCTGCGGGAGGGGCGGATGCCGCGGCATGGCCGCGCAAGGCCGCCACCAGCCGCACCTGCACGCCCAGAAACGCCACCAGTTGCGCCAGCGTGGCAATGCCCGCCGCGTTCCACCCCGCCCGCCGCAGCGCCGCCTGTGCCTGCGGGCCGTCATCGGCCGGATGCAATGCCAGAAGATGCGCCTGTTCCAGCGCCGCAGCCAGCCGCCCGCCGAACGCGGGGCGCAGCGCCGGGTCCACCCGGTAAGCCGGCCCGTCCAGATCGCCCAGGGTCACCGGCCCCGCCGGAAACCGGCCATAGCGACCAATCTGCGAGGCACCTTCGGCCTCGACCGCAACCAGTGGGGCAAGCCGCGCGCCATCGGCCCCGGTCTGCCGCAACAGGTCCAGAAAATGCGCCCGGCTGCGTTCCTCGCCATGCAGCACGGCAACGAAGGCCGCCACCGCCCGCCGCTCGACCAGCGACACGGCCCTGGGGGTCTGCGGATGCAGCAGCAGGCGATAGCTTTGCTCGGCCCCCACCCGCGCCTCGGGCCGGGCACGAAAGGCCCGCGCCGCGGCATTGGTCGCCGCACTGTCGGCCATAATGCCGGAAAGCCGCTCGATCAGGGTCAGGTCGTGATGGGTCATGGCATCCTCTGGGGCAAACGGCGGTCTTGTAATGGCAGGATGACACGGGACAGATAAAAAGACGATAAAACAGGACGTGTTTTTTTCATGCGTCGGAGAAAGGATTTTCCTCTCTCCACGGCCCCCGGCAGCACATCACCCGCCGGGGGCCGCACGCTCAGGAGCCGGTGCGGCGCAGCGGGACCGGGCGGATCTGCGGCAGCAGCCGGGCGAAATCCTCGACGATCTGGACATAATCCTCGTGCGGGAATTCATAGGGCAGCTCCAGCCGGAACTCGGACACCCGTTGCGCGATGGGATCGCGGGCAAGGGCCGCTGCAATCTCGTCCAGCGTGCCGATGATATCGGCGCCGAACAGCGTGCGTTTCGGCCCCTGCGGCGCCAGCGTCCGCGCGTGGCGGCTGGCCACATAGTCGCGGTAGCGCCGCCGCTGCGCCGGCGTGGCACTGTCCAGCGGCAGGATCACCCGGCCCAGCGCGATGCGGGGCGCAACAGGACCGCGCCAGTTGGCCAGAAACCGCGCAATCAGCCCGGCCTGCGCCGTCAGGAAATCGTCGGTGGTCTCGCCGGTCACGATGTTGCCGGTCAGCATGTGCCAGCCGTTGCGCCCCGACCATTCCGCCGATTTGAGCGACCCGCCACCATACCAGAGCCTTTCGGTCAGCCCTTCGGCAATCGGCTGCAACCGGGGCACCTGCGCCCCGGCGGCATTGCCCGCAACCGCCTCATCGGCCAGCGGTTCGGAGCGCAGGGCGCGCGCCAGCCGCTCGGCCCGGCCATGGCCATAATCGGCCAGCGCCGGATCGCCGTCATAAAGCAGGTCGCCCAACAGCGCCCCGAACTGCGGCGGATTGGCCGAAACGCCGACATTCAGCCGCCCGCGCGACAGCACATCCACCGTCGCCAGATCCTCGGCCAGCCGGAACGGGTTTTCATAGCCAAGGGGAATGACGGCGGTGCCCAACCCGATGCGATGCGTCCGCTGCGTCGCCGCCGCAAGAAAGGTCGCCGCCGACGAGACGCCCCGTTCCAGATGCCGCTGCCGAACCCAGGCGGAATCATAGCCCAGCGCCTCGCCCCGGGCGATGATGTCCAGCGTCTGTTCAAGGCCGGTCAGCGGGTCATCCTCGGAAAAATTGCCGGGGATCAGGAAGCCGACCTGCGTAAAGGAAATGCCCATGGCCCGCTCAGAACTTCGGCAATCCGGGGGGATTTTCGCGGCTTTCGGGCACCGCCTCTTCTGTCAGGCCCCAGCGGGTCAGAACCTGTGCATAGCTGCCGTCGGCGATGATGCCGTTCAGCGCGATCACCAGCGCGGGCGACAGGCCATTGTCCTTTTTCGTCACCACCCCCACCTCGGCCAGATTGGGCCAGCCGGCGCTGATCAGGCCGACACGGCGGGTCTTGCCGGTGACGGTCGCATTCCACGCCTGCGTGCCGTTGGGGTTGAAATTGGCATCCGCCCGCCCCGACAGCAGCGCCAGCGTCTCGGCTGCATCATCGTCAAAGAACAAGAGTTCCGCCGGGGCCAGCCCCGCCTCGGTGTTCAGCCGGTTCCACTCCAGCAGAATACGCTCCTGAATGGCACCCGAGCCGGTGATGATCTTCAGCCCGGCAATGTCCTTGGGTTCGGCCAGCGACTGAATCGGGCTGTCCAGCGGCACATAAAAGCCATGGACACCTTGCCGGTAGGTGGCGAAATCATATTTCTCCTTGCGCTCTTCGGTGACACCGACATTCGAGATCACCGCATCATACTTGCCCGAGGTGACCCCCAGCGGCCAATCGGGCCAGGCCACGGCGATCAACTCCAGTTCCAGCCCCAGCGCCTCGGCCACCAGACGGGCGATTTCGGGATCGGCCCCGATCAGCGTGCGGGCATCGCTGGCCTGCACCGCCAGCGGCGGGGCAAAGGCGGAAACGGCGACGGTCAGCTTGCCGGGTGTAACAAAGGCGAAATCCTTGGGCAGGGCGGCAATCGCGGCGGCATTGGCCGCAGTATGCGGTGCGCCGGGCTGATCGGGGCTCAGGGCCAGAACCTCGGGCGCAAGGACGGTTTCGGCGGCAAAGCCGGCCTGTGCGGGCGCAAGCGCGGCGATAAGGGCGGCAAGCCCGAAGGCCAGACCATGACGGCGGGAGAGCGAGGGGAGCATGGTTTCTCTTTCTGCAAAAAAGGGAAAAACCGGCGGCAGCGCAGGAGGAGGACACCGCCGCCGGCGACCGCGGACTTACGACTTGGGCAGGCCCGGCGGATTGGTGCGCGATTGCGTCACGGCCTCGGTGCCGATGCCCCAAAGGTCCAGCACCTTGCCATAGGTCCCATTGGCGATCTGGCCGTTCAGCGCGGCGGTGATGGCATCGGCCAGACCGGCGCCCTTGGGCGTGACCACGGCGATTTCGGCGGTCAGCGGATAGCCGCCCGAGAACTGGCCCAGCAACTTGCGGTCATCTTTCAGCGCGTTCTTGTAGGCTTCGGCGGCATTCGGCCCGAAATAGGCATCCGCACGGCCCGAGAACAGCGCAAGGTCGCGCGCCGCCTCGTCATCGAAATAGACCAGTTCGGTCGCGGGCAGGCCGGCGGTCTTGTTCTCCTCGATCCAGGCCAGCAGGATTTGCTCCTGATTGGTGCCGGAACCGACGATCACCTTCAGCCCCGCGATGTCCTTGGCGCCCTCGATCTTGGCCAGCTTGCTGTCCTTGGGGGCGTAAAAGCCCAGAAGATCCTGACGGTAGGTCGAGAAATCGAACTTTTCCTTGCGCTCTTCGGTGACGGTGACGTTCGAGATCACCACGTCATATTTGCCCGACGAGACGCCCAGCGGCCAATCCGCCCAAGCCACCGGGATCAGCTCAAGCTCAAGCCCAAGGCTGTCGGCCACAAGCTGCGCCACATCCGGCTCGGCGCCGACTGCAGTCTTGTTGTCGGTGGCATAGACGCCGAAGGGCAGTTGCCACGGGCTGGTGGCCACGGTCAGCTTGCCCGGGGTGACAAAGGCGTAATCCTTGGGGATCAGGTCGATGGCCGCCTGCACCTTTTCGGCACGGATACGGCCGGGCTGTTCGGGCGAAAGGTCAGGCTCGGCGGCCAGCGCGGGCAAGGCCATCAGGCCGGCAACCAGCCCGAAGACGGCGGAACGAAGGGGGTTTGTCATGGCATTTCCTTTGGGTTTCAGGGTTGCCGCCCCCGGTCCGGTCGCGCGGGAGCGGCGCGCCGGTGGTTTGGGGCGGTGTCGTGGGGGTCGGAAGGATTACAGCACCTTGGCCAGAAACTCTGCCGTCCGGGGATGATCCGGGCGGTTGAACACCTTTTCCGGTGTGCCAACCTCAAGGATCCGGCCCTGTTCCATGAAGACGATCGTATCGGCGACTTCACGGGCAAAGCCGATTTCATGGGTGACGATGATCAGGGTTGTGCCCGAGCGGGCCAGTTCCTTGATCACGTCCAGCACCTCGTTCACCAGTTCGGGGTCCAGCGCCGAAGTGGGTTCGTCGAACAGCAGCACCTTGGGTTTCAGCGCCAGCGTCCGGGCTATGGCGACGCGCTGTTGCTGGCCACCCGAAAGCTGCCGGGGATAGGCGTCGGCCTTGTCCGCCAGACCCACGCGCGCCAGAAGGCCACGCGCCAGATCCTCTGCCTCGGCCCGGCTCAGGCCGCGCACGGCAAGCGGGGCTTCGATCAGGTTTTCCAGAACCGTCAGATGCGGGAACAGGTTGAAGCTTTGGAACACCATGCCGACATCGGTGCGGCGGCGGCGGATATCGGCCTCTTTCAGCTCATAAAGCGTATGGCCGCTTTGCCGGTAGCCCACCAGTTCACCGTCGATGGCGATAAAGCCCGCATCCACCCGCTCCAGATGGTTGATCGTGCGCAAGAGCGTCGATTTGCCGGACCCGGACTGCCCAAGGATCGCCGTCACGCTGCCCGAAGGGATGGTCAGCGACACGTCATCCAGCACCTTGAGCTGTGCAAAGCTCTTCGAGACGTTCTGGATCGTCACCGCCCCGCCCCGGGGCAGGCTTTCCGACCAGCTTCCCGAAGGCACCACCACATCGCGGCGCGGCGGGGCGGGCGGGGCCGCAACCGGGCGGAACAGGCCAAACCGAGCGGCGACGGCGCGGAAAATATCCGGCGGCGGGCTGCGCAGGGCGCCGCGGGCATAGTGCCGCTCGATGTAATACTGGATCACCGACAGGACCGACAGGATCACCACATACCAGACGGTCGCCACCATCAGGAGCGGGATCACCTCAAGATTGCGGCGATAGATGATCTGGATGGTGTAGAACAATTCCGGCAGCGCGAGGATGTAAACCATCGAGGTGCCCTTGGCCAAACCGATGATTTCATTGAAGGCGGTGGGCAGGATCGCCCGCATCGCCTGTGGCAGCACGATCCGCCGCGCCTGCCGCCCCTTGGGCAGGCCAAGGGCCGCCGCCGCCTCGTGCTGGCCCTGATCCACCGACAAGATGCCGCCGCGGATCATCTCGGCCGAAAAGGCCCCCATGTTCAGCGTCAGCCCCAGCACCGCCGCCAGAAACGGCGTGATCGACTGGGTGGTGGGCAGCGACAGGAAGGTGATCTCGGTGAAAGGCACCCCGATCACGATATGCTCGTAAAGATAGCCAAGGTTGTTGATGAGCAAGAGCAGCACCACCAGCGGGATCGAGCGGAAAAGCCAGATGAACCCCCAGCTCAACGCCACCAGCAGCGGCGAGGAGGAGACCCGCGCCAGCGCCAGAACCGTGCCGAGCGCAAAGCCGAACAGGGCTCCCAGCGCCGTCAGAAGCAGGGTCTGGCCCAACCCGGCCAGCACGCTGGCGTCAAAGAACCAGCGGGCAAAGACATCCCAGCCCCAGCGCGGATTGGCCAAGACCGATTGCAGCAGCGCGGCCAGGATGAGAACCGCCGCCACCGTGCCAGCCGTGCGGCCATAATGGCGCGCGGGCACGATGCGGTGGCGGCTGTAATCGGCGGATGCCACAGGCGCCGCCGGCAGGCGGGGGGTGATATCGGCGGTCAGGCTCATGACAATGCCCCCCCGAACCGCACCTGACTAAGCCCGGCATGGCCCTGCGCCCGCAGCGGCAGGCCGGGCGCGGCATGGGCCAGTTCGGGCGGATAGACCCCCGGCACCTTCAGCGGGGTAATGCCCGGCCTGCCCGCCTCGACTCCGATATGCTTTTCAAACGGCAGGGTCAGGTAAAGCTCGGGGTCAAGTGCTGGATCGAACAGCGGCCGATAGCCAAGGCCCAGATACAGGCCCACCGCCTCGGGCTGCCGAAAGCCGGTGGTCAGATAGACCCGGGTATACCCCTGCGCGGCGGCCTTTTCCTCAAGCGCCAGCACCACCTTGCGGGCAAGCCCCTGACGGCGCAGATCGGCATGGGTCCAGATCCGCTTGAATTCGGCGGTCTGATCGTCATAGCGCATGAAGGCGCCGCCGCCGATGGTCTGCCCGCCCCGCTGCAACAGCACGAAATTGCCATGCGGCGGCGCAAAGGTTTCCGGCGGATAGCGGAACACCTCGGCCCGCGCCCCTTCGGGGTTGAAGCGGGTGCCATAGCGGCTGTCATATTCGCGGATCAGATCCTCGACCAAGGGCTGGGCCTCGGGGGCAAGGGGGTGGCTTTCCACAATCAGGTCGGTCATTGCGCGTCTCCGGTCAGAAAGGCTTCGGCCAGACGCACCCAAAGCGCCGCCGCGGGCGCCAGAATGTCGTCGTTGAAGCGGTAGCGGGGGCTGTGCAGCGGGGCGCCGTCGCCCGCGCCAAGGATCAGGAAGGCGCCGGGGCGCTCTTGCAGGAAATAGGCGAAATCCTCGCTGGCGGTGCGGGGGCGGAACCCTTCGATCAGGGCGGCGGGGCCGAAGCCCTCCTCAACCACGCGGCGGGCAAGGGCGGCCTCGGCCGCATGGTTGATCACCGGGGGAAAGCCGCGGGCATAGGTCAGATCGGCCCCGGCACCGAATGCCTCGATCACGCCGCGCAGCAGGGCCGGAACCCGCGTCTCCAGCACCGCTTGGGTGGCGGCTGAAAAATAGCGCAGGGTCAGCCGGGCCTCGACCGTATCGGGAATGACGTTCGACGCCTCGCCGCCATGGATCGCGCCGACCGTGACCACCGCCGCCTCTTGCGGATCGACATTGCGCGATACGACGGTCTGCAACGCGGCAACGGCATGGGCGGCGGTCACCACCGGGTCCACCGTTTCATGGGGCGCCGCACCATGGCCCCCCCTGCCCTGCACGGTCAGCAGCACCTGATCAATGCCCGCCATCACCGCGCCGGGCAGGATGCCCCATTGCCCCGCAGGCAGGCCGGGCCAGTTGTGCAGACCAAAGACTGCATCCACCGCAAAGCGGTCGAACAGCCCGTCGCGCAGCATCGCCTGCGCGCCATGGCCGATCTCTTCGGCGGGCTGGAAAATCAGCACGAGCCGCCCGTCAAAGCGGCGGGTCCGCGCCAGATATTCCGCTGCCGCCAACAGGATCGCCGTGTGCCCGTCATGGCCGCAGGCGTGCATCACCCCCGCCGCGACCGAGGCATAGGGCAGCCCCGTCGCCTCGGCAATCGGCAGCGCATCCATATCGGCGCGCAGGCCCAGCGCGCGGGCACCCTTGCCCGCCTGCAAGGTGGCGACAACGCCGGTGCCGCCGATACCCTCGGTCACCTCATAGCCCCAGCCACGCAACAGGCCCGCAACGATGCCCACCGTGCGGAACTCTTGCCGCGACAATTCGGGGTGGCGGTGCAAATCCTGCCGCAGCGCCACAAAGGCGCCGATCCCCGCCGCGATTGCCGGCAATGGGTCAGATTGGGGCCGCGCCATGCTATTCCGCCGCCGTGTCGTGGCGCTGTGCCGTCCGGTGGCGGCTGACCTTGAAGGGCAGGCCCAGATGGTCGCGCAGCGTCTTGCCCGGCAGGTCGCGGCTGTAGCGGCTGCGCGCCTCAAGCTCGGGCACCACAAGGTTCAGGAAATCCGCCAGCCCCTCGGCCTGCACCGCAAAGCCCAGGATGAACCCGTCCGCAGCCCCGGCGTCGATCCAGCGGATGATCTCTTCGGCCACCTCCGCCCCAGTGCCCAGGAAGGTCGGGCGCGGCGTGGTCTCTTCCAGCGCGACCTGCCGCAGCGTCTTGCCCAGACGGGCCGCATCGGCCTTGATCCGGTCGGTGGTGGATTGAAAGCTGTTGCGCCCGATCTCGCCCAGATCGGGAAAGGCCGCGTCCAGATCGTATTGCGTGAAATCGTGGTGATCGAAGTAGCGGCCCAGATAGGCAAGCGCCTCGTCGATGCCCGACAAGTTGCGGATCGCCTCGTATTTCGCTTCGGCCTCGGCATGGGTGCGGCCGACGATGGGCGAGATGCCGGGGAAGATTTTCACATCCCCGCGCGCCCGGCCATGGGCCTGTGCCGCATCCTTCACCTTGCGGGTGAAGGCCGCAGTGCCCTCCAGCGTATCGACATTGGTAAAGACCGCATCGGCATATTTGCCCGCCAGCGCGATGCCCGCGCCCGACGATCCGGCCTGAAAGATCACCGGCTGCCCCTGCGGACTGCGCCCGATGTTCAGCGGCCCCTCGATCTGGAAGAAGCGCCCCTTGTGGTTCAGCCGGTGCAGCCCGGCGGGGTCAAAGAACTGCCCGGTTTCCCGGTCACGCAGCACCGCGCCTTCGTCCCAGCTATCCCAAAGCCCCTGCGTCACGGCAAGGTATTCGTCGGCAATCTCATAGCGCAGCGCATGGTCGGGATGGCTGCGGTTGTAATTCTTCGCGCTGCCCTCAAGCGGGGTCGTGACCACGTTCCACCCGGCCCGCCCGCCCGAAATCAGATCAAGCGAGGCGAATTGCCGGGCCACGGTGAACGGGTCGGAATAGCTGGTCGAGACGGTGCCGGCGAGGCCGATCTTGCCGGTCGCCGTTGCCAGCGCCGACAGGATGGTCAGCGGCTCGAACCTGTTCAGGAAATGCGGGATCGACTTTTCATTGATGAAAAGCCCGTCCGCCACAAAGGCAAAGGCAATGCCCGCCGCCTCGGCCTTGCGGGCGATGTCTATGTAGAATGCAAGGTTGACCGAGGCATCGGCCGGCCCCGAAGGATGCTTCCACGCATTCATATGGCCGCCTGCGCCGTGCAGCATGATGCCGAAGGGAATGTTCTGGGTCATGGTCTGTCCTTTCAGGCGGCGCGGCGCAGGCCGGCGGCCGCCAAGAGTTCGATGGCCGCCAGACGCTGCGCCCGGTCGGCGGTGGGGATGTCGAGGATGAATTCGGTCACACCGAAGCTCTGGTGCAGCGCGTCCAGCTCTGCCCGCACCTCGGCCCCGGTGCCGATCAGCACCGAGGGGCGGCGCTCTTCGATGCTGTAGGGCTGGCCGCCCGCCTGCCGGGCATATTCCGCCGCCGCCTCTTCATTCGGCAGGTTGACCGCATGGCCATCGGCCAATGTCACCTTGAAGATGCGATGTTCAGCCCCCTGTGCCTCGGCCTCGGCGCGGGTCGGGGCGATGATCGCCGCCAGCGCCAGCGAGGGCTTGCGCCCCGTTGCCGCGGCATAGGTGTCCAGCGCGCGGGCCACCGCCTGCGGATTGCCGTCATGGTGGCCGGCATAGCTGAAGCCCCAGCCCAGCCGGGCGGCCAGTGCCGCGCTCTCGGGCGAGGCGCCCAGCAGAAATTTCTCCGGCTGCACCGGCGGGCGCGGCAACGCCCGGGCACCGTGCAGCGGATGGCTTTCCGGCAGGCTGTCGCTCAGGAAATGCTCCAGCTCTTCCAGCTTGGCCTCAAAGCTGCGGCGGGGCGACCCATGCTCTGATTGCAGGGCCTTTGTGCCATAGGGCAAGCCGCCCGGCGCCTTGCCGATGCCCAGATCGACCCGCCCCGGCGCCAGCGAAGCCAGCAGGCCGAAAACCTCGGCCACCTTGAAGGGGCTGTAATGCTGCAACAGAACCCCGCCGGTGCCGATGCGGATGCGCCGCGTCGCCGCCAGCAGATGGGCCACCATGATCTCGGGCGCCGAACTGGCCAGTTGCGGCGTGCCGTGATGCTCGGCCAGCCAGATGCGGTGATAGCCCAGCCGCTCTGCCGCCTGCGCGAAAGCGACCGAGGTTTGCAGCGCCTCGGCCGCACTGGTGCCTTCGGCAACGGGGCTCTTGTCCAGAAGGCTGATGGCATAGGGCATAGGCAGATCCTGCGGCTGGTGGCGTCAATTTAATCACGATTAATTCAGTAGATTAAACCGTCAGACGCAAGCGGATGGGCGTTCTTTTCTGGCCCGTCCGGCAGCCGCAACCGGGGCGCGGAACGCCATATCTGGGAAAGATCATTCTCGCCCGCCACCCCCTTGCGGTGCAGCAGCACCCCATGGAAACCGGCCGGACAGAAGGCTTGTGCCACCCCGGGGCACGCGGCCGGAACAGTTGCCCTGTTCAGGACATTCCGCACAGAAGGATGCCCTCCGCCCGCCGAAATCCTGTGCCTCGCGGGCGCTCATCCCGAATCACGCCGGGCCATGGGCAGCGGCCAGCCATGCAAAAGGCCGCCCGGCGGAACACCGGACGGCCTTATGTCAGTCTTGCGGGCGGCTCAGGCGCGTTCGGAATATTCCATCAGTTCGGTATGCACGATGATATCCTCATCGGCATTGATGAAGGGCGGCACCATGATGCGCACGCCATTGTCCAGAAGCGCGGGCTTGTAGGATTTCGAGGCGGTCTGGCCGTTCTGCACCGGCTCGGTTTCCACCACCTTGCACAGAACCTTCTGCGGGATGGTCACGTTCAGCGGCTCTTCGCCGTAATACTGCACCGAAACCGTCATGCCGTCCTGCAAGAAGGGACGGCGGTCGCCCAGAAGATCCGAGTCCAGCTCGATCTGCTCATAGCTTTCGGTGTCCATGAACACCAGACGGCCATCGGTTTCATACAGGAACTGCTGATCCTTCATCTCAAGCTGCACCTGATCGACCTTGTCTTCCGAGCGGAAGCGTTCGTTCAGCTTGCGCCCGTCGCGCAGGTTCTTCAGCTCGACTTGGGCAAAGGCGCCGCCCTTGCCCGGCTTGACGTGGTTCACCTTGACCGCCGCCCAAAGCCCGTTGTCATGCTCGATGATCGCCCCGGGGCGGATTTCGTTACCGTTGATCTTCGGCATAGTGGCAAAACCTTGGCTAAAGCTTGATCTGATCCTGCGCGCCCCTATATCTGGGCGGTCGGTCTGGCGCAAGCCGACTAGATACGGTGGGGTGACTCCGCAAGCCATGCAGTGCCTGCATAGCTGCTATGAGAAAGATGAGCCCCCGAATCGTATTCAAATCGTTACAAGCGCAGGACGCGAACGAATACAAGAGCAAGAATAAAAGGACCAGGTGATGCTCGATACGATCGACAGCACAGCCTTCAACTTCGAACAAGGCCAGCGCGCACGCAAGCTTTTTGCGGCGGTTGTGCTTGCCGCATTGGATGATGCCATTGCGGATGATAAAAAATACGGCAACGGCCCCGATCAGATCGCCCGCTGGGCGCGGTCGCGCGACGGGCGTGAAGTGCTGTCCTGCGCCGGGATCGACCCGAACGAACGGGTGGTCAAGGGGCTGATGGAATTCGTCTCGAAAGGCGTGCGCACCTCGGTCGCTCTCAGCCGCGAGGAATCCGAGCGTCGCCACGCGCTGGAACTGGAACAGGCCGAGGCCGCCTGATACCTGCGTTCCGCAGGCAAAGCAAAACGCGCATCCCGTGGGATGCGCGTTTTGCTTTTGCGCCTTGCCTCAGTAAAGCTGTTCGGCGGCCAGCGCGCGGGCAATCTCGGCCCGCACCAGCTTGCGGATGTTGCGGGTGATGCGGGCGCCCAGCGGCCCCTGCAATTCCTCGACGATCAGGTCGCGCACCAGTTCGCGCAGCGCCTCATCCTCATAGGCGTCATAACCGGCCGCTTCCGCCGCCTCGGCCATCCGGTCAAGCGGGGCAGCGGCGGCAATCTCGTCCGAGAGTTCTTCCAGAACCTGCGCTTCGGCCTCGTCGGCCCAGGCGGCATCGGGTTCGATGGTGGCAGCGGCCCAGCGCGCCGGCTCGGGTGCCTCGTCCTCGCCCTCCTGCGCCCAGCCGGGAACCGGCTCGGCCACCGGCGCCGGGATCACCTCGGCGGGTTGCAATGTGCTGCGCGGGCGGGCGTGGAACTGCACCGCCAGAACCTCGGCCTCATCCGCGGTTTCCGGGCCTGGCGGAATGTCCCAATCACTGTCGGCACTGACCGCCGCAGCCGCCGGGGCGGGATCGCCGGTTTCAGATTCCCAATCCTCGGCACGGGCATCGACCGCAGCCCCCAGCCCCGCGACAACGCTTTCGATGGCGGCATCCGGCGCACGGGGCGGCGTCTCTTGCACCACGCGCAGGGCGGGCGTCAGGATCAGCTTGCCGGCATCCGGGTCGGCCATGGGCCGGGCGGCGGGCCGCAGATCATCGGAAACCAGTCGCCGGATCGACGACAGAACATCCTCGATCTCGACCGCGCTCAGGGGTTCGGACATGCCCGCCTCGGCTGAATTATTGCATTCTCGTCGCAGTCTAGCCGCGAAGGGCCGTCAAGACAAGAATGCCCCGGCCCCGCAACGGGGCCGGGAAGCACCTCAATTGCCGATCTTTTTCAGGATCCGGTCCAGCGCCTTGCCCTGCGCGCTCATCGCCGGGGCATCCTTGACGGCGTTGTAATAGGCTTCCGGGTCATAGGTCGGCACGCCCAGCTTGAGATGTTCCGCCGTCAGCAGGCCCATCGTCGCCAGAAGGTTGTAGATGCCGATATAGCGGTTCGCCTCGGCCTCAAGCCGGGCCGCGCGGGCCGACAGCAGATCCTGCTCGGCGTTCAGCACGTCCAGCGTGGTGCGCGCGCCCAGCGTCGCCTCTTCGCGCACGCCGTCAAAGGCGCGCTGTGCCGCGGCAATCTGCTTGCGGCTGGCGTCGATCGAGGCATTGGCCACGGCAAGGTTCGCCCAGGCGGTGCCGACCGATTGTTCGACCCCGACCACGGTCTGCAACAGACCTGCCCGCGCCGCATCCTTGTTGGCCAGTGCCTGCCGGTAGCTGGCCGAATTGCCGCCGCCCGCATAAAGCGTCTGGTTGAAGGACAGGCCCGCGCCGACATTGCCGATCCCGGTGTCCAGATCCTTGCCGACCGAAACTTCGCCGGAAACCGTCGGCCCCAGCACGGTCTTGGCAATCTGCACACCCAGTTCGGCGGCCTTGGCCTGATGCTGCACCTGGATCACCGCCGGATGGCCGCGTTGCGCCACGGCCTTGGCCTCTTCCAGCGATTTGGCGGTGGCGGGCGGTTTCGGCAGGCCCGAAAGGCGGCCCGGATAATGGCCGGTCGCGGCCTTGTAGTTCTCGCGCGCGATCATCAGGTCACCCTGCGCCGCGGCGAGATTGGCCTGCGCCAGCGCCAGCGCCGCTTCGGCCTGCGACACGTCGGTCTGGGTGATTTCGCCCACGTCGAAACGGTCCTTGGCGGCGCGCAGTTCCTTGGTGATCACCCGCACGTTGGATTCGCGCAGCCCAACGATTTCGGCCGCAAGTCCATAGCGCACATAGGCGGCCACCGCATTCAACAGCACCTCCTGCTCGACCGAGACAAGGGCCGAGCGCGTGGCCAGCACCGCCTCGCGGGCCGCATCGGCGCGCAACTGCCCGCGCCCGCCGGCCCAAAGCACCATCTGCGCCGTCAGCGACAGCGAGGACGAGGTGGTCTCGAAATTCGCGCGCGGCAACGAACCGCTGGCGGTGTCATTGTCATATTTCCGCCAGCCCGCCTGAGCCACGAAATTCACCACCGGGCGCAGGCTGGCGACGGCAATCGCCGCATCCTCATCCGCTGCGCGCAGCACGGCCTGGTTCTGGTCCAAGAGGTTCGAATTGGTATAGGCCGCCACCAGTGCATCGGCCAGCGTCTCGGCCCCGGCCACCACCGGCGCGGTGGCCATGCCTGCCACCAGCCCCAGAACCCTTACGATCTTCCGCATCCGCACGTTCCCTGTCCTTCGCCCGGACCCTTGGGACCGGACCTGCCAATTCCGGGGCGGGACCGCGCCAGCGGCCCGGCCTGTCAGAGCGCGAAGCTCCGTGCAACGGCAAAGCCCGGCAGAACCGGGGCCGTCGCGTTGAAGGCAAAGCGCCAGGTGATCCGGCCGCCTTCCTTGTATCCGATCTTCACCTTGCCCAGCGCGCCCTCCATGAAGACGGCGCCGATCCGCCCGCCTTCCTTGAGCTGCGCCAGAAGCGCCTCGGGCAGGGTTTCCACACCACCCTGCAGGGTGATCGCATCATAGGGGCCGTGCTTGGGCGCCCCGGCGGCAAGGGTGGCCACCATCACCACCGCATTGTCCACGCCCTGCGCCGTCAGCGCGGCGGTCGCACCGGCGGCCAGCGTCTCATCCTCTTCCACCGCGACGACCGCTTCGGCCATGCGTGCGATCACCGCCGCCGAATAGCCAAGGCCGCAACCGATATCCAGCACCAGCTCGCCCGGCTGAATGTCCAGCGCGTCCAGCATCTTGGCCAGAGTGCGCGCCTCAAGCACAACCCTGCCCGGCGCCAGCGGCACATTCTCGCCGACATAGGCCGCCTCGCTGCGGTCTGCGGGCACGAATGCCTCACGCGGGACCGAGAGCATGGCTTCGATGATGGGAAACTTGGTCACATCCGAGGGGCGGACCTGGGTATCGACCATCATCACGCGGCGGGCGGTGTAATCGCTCATCTCTGAACTCATCGGTCTAGTTATTCCTGCATCCATCTTGCCACATAAGGAAGGGCGGGGCAACCTGTCCTGCAAGGGCTGATACGCCGGGCTGCGGGTTTTTCGTCGCAGACGGGTGCAAAAACCGGCAGGTGCCCGGCCGAATATATTCCATTAAGTGAATATGATATGTGGCGGCTGTCAAGATGCAACCGTCATCGCCCATGCTCGCGATGTCGCAGGGCCTGTTGGGGGATTCGTTAACCCTCTTGCGCAAGGCTGGCCCGATCCGCCCCATCCTGCACCGGAGGCCGCCTTGCACAAACTCCACCCTGCCGATGAACTCGCTGATATTCGGGCAGAAATCGCCCGGCTCAAAGCGCGGGAGGCGGCCTTGCGCCAGCTTCTGCTGCAACGTCCCGATCTGGCGGCACAGGGCCGCTGGACCCGGGTTGAACTGATCACGCTGCGGCAAAGCCGGTTTGCCCCGTCCCTTCTGCCCGAACCGATCCTGAACGATCCGCAATATCGGCGCGAGCGGTGCGTGCAGGTGTTGCGCTGCCTTCCCCTGCCCGTCCCCCTGCCGCCCGTCCGCCCCGGCTGGCCGATCCGCCGCGACGGCGCCGCGCTGCACTGATGCCCCGCCTTCGTTCTGCCCCCTGCCTCGGACCCTTGCCAGCCGCCCCCTGCCGTGGAACAACCCCGGCAGGACGCGACGGGGCCAGAGCATGGGGGGCCGCAGCATGGGCAACATGGGCGACAGCTATTTCCTTTACCACTCGATCGGGATGTATCCCGGCAAGGCGGCCGACCTTGCCCGGGCGCTGGCCGAATTTGCCGCCATCTGGGGCCGCCCGGATGACAGCCAATGGGGCGCGGTGCTGCCGCTCTGCCAAAGCTTCCTTGCCCGCTGGCGTGCGATCCTGAACGCGCCCGAAGGCAGCCTGACCCATGCCGAAAGCGTGACCGCCGCCACCCATGCCCTGCTCACCGCGCTGCCCGAAGACGTGCTGCGCGGGCGGCAGGTTCTGGTGGGGGCCGATTGCTTCCCGTCGAACCATTTCCTGTTGCAGGGCCTTGCCCCCCGCCTTGGCTTCACGCTGAAAACGGTGCCGCTGCGGCAAGGCGCCGCCCATGTCGAGGATGACGATTTTCTTGAGGCATGGACACCCGAAGTCGGTCTTGCCCTGCTGACCTGGGTGTCCTCCACCTCTTCGCACCGGATCGACCTTGCCCGCATGGTGGCGCATGGCCGGCAGATGGGCAGCCTGATCGGGGCGGACATCACCCAAGGCGCCGGCCTTCTGCCGTTTGACGTGACGGCGCCTGCGGTGGATTTCACCGTCTCGACCAGCCTGAAATGGATGTGCGGCACCCCCGGCGCAGGCATCCTGCATGTCGCGCCCGAGTTGATCGCCCGCTGTCAGCCCGTTCTGCGCGGCTGGTTCAGTCAGGAGAATCCGTTCAACTGGGACATCACCCGCTTTGCCTTTGCCCCCGACATCCGCCGCTTTGACGCAGGAACGCCGGCGGTGATGTCCGCCGTCGCCTCGCTTCCGGCGCTCGACTGGCACGCGGGACAGGATCATGCAGCCCTGCTGGCGCATAACCGCCGCCTGACCGCACGGATCATCGCCGGGGCCAAGGCGCTGAACCTGCCGCTGATTACGCCCGAGGCCGAGGGCAAGCGCGGCGGTTCTGTCATGCTGCGCCTGCCCGACCGCCACCCCGGGGCCGCAACCGTCGCCGCCCTGCGCGCCCGCGGCGTGACCAGCGACAGCCGCGGCCAGACGCTGCGCCTTTCCCCCGGCATCCTGACGACCGAGGCGGGCACAGAAACCCTGCTGGCCGCCCTTGCCGAGGTGCTGGCCTGAAACCACGGCCCCGATCCGAAAGGCGCCAGATGCCCGACCACAGCACGGACGACCCCACCCCCGAGGAATTCCGCACCGCCATGCGTGGTGTCCACGGCCATTGCAGCCTCTTGACCGTGGGCAGCGGCGCACGGGCCTCGGGGCTTGTCGTGACCTCCGGCATTTCGCTGTCCACCGAACCGCCGCTGGTTCTGGCCTGCGTCAACCGCAACGCCTCATCCCACGCGCTTTTTGCGGAATACGGCTGCTTTGGCTGGTCCACCCTTGGCGCCGCCCACCGTCCCGTGGCCGAGCGGTTTGCCGGCAAGGGCGGCATCAAGGGCGCCGCCCGCTATGAAGGCGCCGATTGGGAGACCGCCGTGACTGGCGCGCCGCTGCTTGTCGGCGCCCCCGCCGCCTTTGACTGCACCGTGGAAGAGATGATCGACCGCGCCACCCACACCATCCTGATCGGCCGGGTCCGCGCCATCCGCTGCACCGACGGCGCGGGCGCGCTGATCTATGCCCATGGCCGGTTTCAGGAACTGCCCGACGGCTGATCCATCCGCCCGTTGACCAAAGGGTCAAATCCGGGCCAACCTGCCGCAAAACCCCTGCGAAAGCGCGACCCCATGGCCTATATCGTCAATCTCGGCATCTTCTGCGCCGATTGTTCCTTCCGCACCCCGCGCCTGCCCCGGATAGGCGAGACGCTTCTGGGTCAGGGCTTTGCCCTTGGCCCGGGCGGCAAAGGCTCGAACCAGGCGGTGGCCTCGGCCATGGCCGGCGGAGAGGTGCATTTCATCACCCGGCTGGGAGAGGATGATTTCGCCGTTCTGGCCCGCGGTGTCTGGGCCCGCGCCGGGGTGATCCCCGAAGTGACGGTGGATGCGGCAAGCTTCACCGGCGCCGCCGCGATCATGGTCGAGGCGGGATCGGGCAACAATGCTATCATCGTCACGCCCGGCGCCGCCGCCCGCCTTTCCCCCGCCGATCTTGAGGCGCGCGCCACGCTGATCGAAGGCGCCGCGATCTTCATGACCCAGTTGGAACAGCCGGTCGAAGCCGCCCTGCGCGGGCTTGAGATTGCCCGGGCGGCGGGGGTGGCCACCATCCTCAACCCCGCCCCCGCCACCACCCTGCCCGATGGGATGCTGGCGCTTTGCGATTATATCACCCCGAACGAGACCGAGGCCGAACTGCTGACCGGCCTGCCGGTGACCACGCTGGCCGAGGCCGAGGCGGCGGCGGATGCCCTGCTGACGCGCGGCGTGGGCGCGGTGGTGATGACGCTGGGCGCCAATGGCGCGCTTTACCGCGACCGCAGCCAGTCCCTGCACAGCCCCGCCCTTGCCGCCGGGCCGGTCACCGACACCACCGGCGCCGGCGATGCCTTCAACGGCGGCTTTGCCGTGGCGCTGGCCGAGGGCCGCCCGGTGGCCGAGGCCCTGCGCTTTGCCTCTGCCACCGCCGGGATTTCCGTGACCCGCCCCGGTGCTGCCGCCGCAATGCCCGCCCGCAGCGAAATCGACGCGCTCTTGTCCTGAGGCTTGGCCTTTGCCTCCCCCTTGCCTATAAGGCCACAAGCCTAAGGAGGGCCCCATGCGTCAGGCCGAGATCACCCGCAAGACCAATGAAACCGCCATCACCGTGGCGATCAATCTGGACGGCACCGGCAAAAGCGCCTGCCAGACCGGCGTCGGTTTCTTCGATCACATGCTGGATCAGTTGGCCCGTCATTCTCTGATCGACATTGCGCTGAACGCCAAGGGCGACCTGCACATCGACGACCACCACACGGTCGAAGATTGCGGCATCGCGCTGGGTCAGGCGCTGGCCCGGGCCTTGGGTGACAAGCGCGGCATTCGCCGCTATGGCCATTTCCGGCTGGCGATGGATGACACGCAGGTCGCCTGCGCGCTGGACCTGTCGGCGCGGCCCTATCTGGTGTGGAATGTGCCCTTCACCGCGCCCAAGATCGGCACATTCGACACCGAACTGGTGCGCGAATTCTTTCAGGCGCTGGCGACCCATGGCGGCATCACTCTGCATGTGGACCTGATCCACGGGCTGAACAGCCACCACATCGCCGAAGCCGCCTTCAAGGCGGTGGCCCGCGCCCTGCGCGAGGCGGTCGAACCCGACCCGCGCCTTGGCGATGCCCTGCCCTCGACCAAGGGTGCGCTCTAACCGCCGCAAATTCCTTGCAAGGAATTTGCCGGATTTTTCGAAAAATCCGGACAAGAATTTTCCAAAATTCTTGCCCGCTCAGAGGGAAGCCCCATGCCCCTGACCGTCCTTGTCGATTATGATTCCGGCAACCTGCACTCTGCCGAAAAAGCGTTTCAGCGCATGGCGCTGGAAACCGGCGCCGGGGATGTGCTGGTCACCTCGCGCCCCGAGGATGTCGCCCGCGCCGACCGCATCGTGCTGCCCGGCGACGGCGCCTTTCCCGCCTGCCGCGCCGCCCTTGGCGATTACGGCGGCCTCTTCGAGGCGATTGAAGAGGCGGTGCGCGTCAAGGGCCGCCCCTTCCTCGGCATCTGCGTCGGTATGCAGATGATGGCCGACTGGGGCCGCGAATACCGCGACACCCCCGGGTTCGGCTGGATCGGCGGCGAGGTGGTGAAGATCACCCCCGGCGCGCCGGGGCTGAAAGTGCCGCATATGGGCTGGAACGATCTGGTGATTGACCACCCCCACCCGGTTCTGGATGGCGTGAAGACCGGCGACCACGCCTATTTCGTCCATTCCTACCATTTCCGCGTCACCACCCCGGATGAGCGTCTGGCCCATGTCGATTATGCCGGCGACATCACCGCCATCATCGGTGCGGGCAATATGGTCGGCACCCAGTTCCACCCCGAGAAGTCGCAGGCCACCGGGCTGCGCCTGATCGCCAATTTCCTGCGCTGGACGCCGTGACCGACCTTCCGGCCATCGTCGCACAGATCGCCGCCGATATGGCAGGGGAGGTCGAACGGGGCGCCGTCGCCGATTACATCCCCGAGCTGGCCAAGGTCGATCCGGGCCAGTTCGCCCTTGCCGTCGCCCTGCCCTCGGGTCACGTGATCAGCGCCGGTGACGCCGCCACGCCCTTCTCGATCCAGTCGGTGTCAAAGGTCTTCACCCTTGCCATCGCCCTTGGCCGGTTGGGTGACAGCCTGTGGAACCGGGTCGGGCGCGAGCCTTCGGGTCTGGCCTTCAACTCGATCCTGCAGCTTGAGAATGAGGCGGGCATCCCGCGCAACCCTTTCGTCAATGCCGGGGCCATCGTGGTCACCGATGCCATCCTGGCCGGACACGCGCCCAAGGTGGTGCTGGCCGAACTCTTGGCCTTCATCCGCGCCGCCGCCGGGGATGAGGATATCCACATCAACAAGGCCGTGGCCCGTTCGGAACAGGCGACCGCCCACCGCAACATCGCGCTGGCCGAATTCATGGCGGCCCATGGCAATCTGCGCAATCCCTCGGCCCTGACCATCGGCACCTATGTCCACCAATGCGCGGTGGAAATGACCACGGCCCAGCTTGCCCGCGCCGGGCGGTTTCTGGTGGGGGCGCCGGGCTGCCCGCGTCTGGTCTCGCCCGCCCGCGCCCGGCGGATCAATGCGCTGATGATGACCTGCGGCCATTACGACGGCTCGGGCGAATTCGCCTATCGCGTCGGCCTGCCGGGCAAGTCGGGGGTCGGCGGCGGCATTCTGGCCATCGCGCCGGGCAGGGCCAGCATCGCCGTCTGGTCGCCGGGCCTGAACGCGCAGGGCAATTCCCGGCTTGGCACGCTGGCGCTGGAGCGGCTGGTGCGGGCGACGGGATGGTCGGTGTTTGGTTAGCGAGAGTCGGGGTAAACCCCGACCTACGCCGTTCGGCAAGGTGTTTCGGCGGATGTTGGGGGGGCGAGGTGAACCCCGACCTTCGCGGCAGCGGCATCGCCCGTAGGTCGGGGTAAACCCCGACTCTCCTCCCATATCACCGCAACCACAACCCTTCGGCCTTCAACCGCGACCGGATCGCCTGTTCGCGCCGCGGCAGGTCGGCACGGTCGAACATCGCCCGCACCTTCGCACCGCGATTCAGATAGATCATCTCGCGCGCCGGTTCCCAGTCGCGCAGCAGCCGCCGCAGCTCCTGCCGCCCCGCCACCGCCTCAAGCACCTCGACCACAAGGTCGCTTTCGCGGGCGTAAAGCAGCGGCAGCAGCCGGTAGTGGCAGGTCACATCGCCGTCCATCCCCCAAAGCTCCGGCCCCGGCCGCCCGCCGCCGAAGGAATGCACCACCAGCGGCAGGGTGATCTGGTCCAGCCAGGGGTTCAGCGACTGCGCCGCCAGCGCCGGCGGCGTGTCATCGCGCACCGACCGCGCATAGCTGGCCCAGCGCGCCCCGAACGCCCGCGGATTGGCGCCAAAGAACCAGCCTGCGTTGAAGTAGAGGAACCGCTGCCAGTAATCCTGCGGCTGCGACAGGTCCAGCGTCTGCGCCATGTCCAGCCCGAAACGATCATAGAGCGCACCCCAGATCGCCTCATGCGTAGAATAGACCGGCACATCCGGCCATGACCCCTCGCGCCGCATCGAGGCCGAGGGCCGGGTGAAGTCGAATGGCACCGCCGCCAGATCGCCCGTCACCAGCGTATCGCTGTCCAGAAACAGGAACGGCTCTTCCGGCAGCGCCATCAGCGCCTCGATCTTGTTGCCATGCGGATAGGAACTGCCGAAGGCGATGTTCTCGAAGGGCAGGAATTCGGCCCCCAGCGCCTCGAAAGCGGCGCGGATCGCCCCGTCCTGCAGCCGCGGATCGGCCCGCCAGCGCGGGCCATGCGGTTCGGCCAGAATCAGGCGGCCGGTGAAGCCGGGGCTCATCCGTCGCAGGCTGGCCACCAGAAGCAGCGCCTCATAGGCCAGCCGCCCCTCCTGCACCACGGCGACGATGTTGAACCCGCTCACCCGCCGCCCTTTCGTCAGGGCTTCGGCGTGAAGCGCAGCGACAGGCAGGACATGCCGCCGTCGAGCTTGGCGCATTCCGAATTGCCGATTTCGGTCACCGAATACCCCGCCGCCAGCACCGCATCGCGGGTGCGCGGGAAGCCCGACGCCATGATCACCCGGTCGTTGAAGCGGATCGCATTGGCCGCCGCCTCTTCCCCCGCCGCCACCGGCACAACCCGGTAGCCCGCAAAACAGCCCGAGGCGGCAAGCCGGTTGGTTGCCAGCACCGTCTCACCATCCAGCAACGAGCAATCGGTCTTGAAATGCAGCACCCCCGGCGGCGTGAACACCTCGCGCAGCGGGCGGCCCCAGTCGGCCACCAGCCGCGCCAGCTCTGCCACCCCCGCCGCATTGGTGCGCGCCGAGCGGCCCACCAGAATCTCGGTCTCCGTCACCAGAATGTCGCCGCCCTCGATATAGCTGTCGGCGCCCGTGATCTGCCGCACATCGCCATAAAGCGCCGCCAGATGCGGCGCCATCTCTGCCGCCTCGCCCAACCGGCTGGGCGCGCCCGGGCGCATCACCACCGCGCCCTGCGGCAGGCAAAGGGCAGTATCTTCGACGAAAACGCCGTCGGGATAGGCGTCCAGCGGCGCCAGTTCGATCACCGTCGCCCCCGTGCCGCGCAGCGCCGCCACATAATCGGCATGATGGCCCAGCATCACGTCCAGATCCGGCGCCCCGGTATCCACCGCGCGCAGCCCCGCGATGATCGAGCCGGATGGCCGCCGCGTGATGGCATGGCTGAAACGAAAGGATGTGTCGGACATCGGGGGCCTCCTGCTGCCCAAGCCGTAGCGCCCCGCGCCCCGACGGGCAAGCATCGCCCGGCGTGCGCACCGACAAAACCCGTCAATCCGCCGCGCAGGCGGGCACCCCGGCACAAAGCGGCGTCTGTCCGCCGCAGCAATCCTCCATCAGGAATCGCAGAAGACCGTCCAGCGCCGCCATATCGGCGCGGTAGATGATCGAGCGGCTTTCGCGCTGCGACACCACCAGACCGCTGCGCTCCAGCTCCTTGGCATGGAAACTGACATTCGAGGCAGAAACCCCCGCCCGTTCGGCAATCATGCCCGCCGCCATCCCCTCTGGCCCCGCAACGATCAGAAGCCGCAGGATCCGCAGCCGCGTTTCCTGCGACAAGGCCCCGAAGGCGGCGATGGCTTGACGTTCTTCCATATTTTGATATTCCTAAAAATGTCGAATCGAAAGGTAACGCAAATGACGCTTCAAGGCAACATCGGTGCGCCGGCCGGCGCAACCGACCCGGATGATATTTCCATCGGCGGGCTTTTGTCCGCGCTGGACGGCGCCGCCGACCTGCCGTTGGTCTTCAGCTATGACGGGCAGGATGTGCAGCCCGGCTATCACGTTACCGAGGTGAAAGCGGGCCGGTTCGAGGCGCTGGACTGCGGCGCGAACCCGGAAAGCTGGACCGAAATCTTCATCCAGCTTTGGGATGTGAACGAGGATCGCAGCCACATGCCTGCGGGCCGGTTCCTCAAGATCATCGGCAAGGTGATCGCACATGTTGCGCTGGACCAGACCGCGAAACTGACCTTCGAGGTCAGCGATGGCGCGCGCCCGATGCAGCTTTACCGCGCAGCCCTGCCGCGCGTCGAAGGCGGCGTGGTCCGGGTCATTCTGTCGCCCCGCCCGGCAAGCTGCAAGCCGCGCGACCGCTGGTTGCAGGAACGCAACACCTGCTCTGCCGCCCCCGGCGCCAAGCCCTGCTGCGGGTGATGGCGATGTCCGAGAAAACCACCCGCATCTTCAACGTGCTTTTCCTTTGCACCGGCAATTCCGCGCGGTCCATCCTTGCCGAAAGCATCCTGCGGCAGGACGGTGCCGGCCGCTTCCGCGCTTTCTCGGCGGGCAGCCAGCCGAAAGGCGAGGTGCATCCGACCGCCCTGCGGGTTCTGGAAAACTTCCATTATCCGACCGGCGATCTGCGCTCAAAAAGCTGGGATGAGTTTGCCGGGCCGAATGCCCCGGTGATGGATTTTGTCTTTACCGTTTGCGACAACGCCGCCGGAGAGGTCTGCCCGTTCTGGCCAGGCCAGCCGATGACAGCGCATTGGGGCATCGAAGACCCTGCTGCCGCCACCGGCACCGCCCTGACACAGGAAATGGCCTTCATAAATGCCCTGCGCCAGATGAAGGCGCGGATTGCCGCGTTTACCGCACTTCCGGTTGCCTCCCTTGACCGCGCCAGCCTTGCGACCCGTCTGCGGGAGATTGGCCAGTCTGCGGGCGCAACGCCACAGCGCCCGGACGCGGCGCAGGGGCAAGGCATGGATGTTGTGATCTACCACAACCCCGACTGCGGCACGTCCCGCAACACGCTTGGGCTGATCCGCAATGCCGGGGTTGAACCGCATGTGGTGGAATATCTGAAATCCCCACCCTCACGCGAAATGCTGGTGCAACTGATTGCACGCATGGGCATTTCCGCCCGCGACCTGCTGCGCGAAAAGGGAACGCCCTATGCCGACCTTGGCCTTGGCGACCCGGCCCTGACCGAGGATCAGCTTCTGGATGCCATGATGGCGCATCCCGTCCTTATCAACCGCCCCCTTGTGATCAGCCCCAAAGGCGTGCGGCTCTGCCGCCCGTCCGAGATGGTGCTGGACCTGCTGCCACCGCAGAAAGGCGCCTTCTCGAAAGAGGACGGCCAAGCCGTGACCGGCACCGATGGCCGCCCCGTCACCCCCGCAGCATCCTGACCGGAGCCCCCATGACGCACCCTGAGCCCCCTGCCCGGCTGTCTTTCCTCGACCGCTGGCTGACCGTGTGGATCTTCGCCGCCATGGCGCTTGGCATCGCGCTCGGCGCGGGCTTGCCCGGCCTTGCGGGTGCGCTTGACGCGCTCTCGGTCGGCGACACCAATATTCCCATCGCCATCGGCCTGATCCTGATGATGTATCCGCCGCTGGCCCGGGTGAAATACGAAGAGCTGCCCCGCGTCTTTGCCGACCGCCGGGTGCTGGCCCTGTCGCTGGTGCAGAACTGGATCATCGGGCCGGTGCTGATGTTCGCCCTTGCGGTGATCTTTCTGCGTGATCAGCCGGAATATATGACCGGGCTGATCCTGATCGGGCTTGCGCGCTGCATCGCCATGGTGCTGGTCTGGAACCAGCTTGCGCGTGGAGACGGTCAGTATGTGGCGGCACTGGTGGCTTTCAACTCGGTTTTCCAGATCCTGTTCTTCTCGACCTATGCCTGGATCTTTCTCTCGGTCCTGCCGCCGCTTTTCGGGTTGCAGGGCAGCGTGATCGACGTGGGGTTCTGGACCATCACCAAAGCGGTGATGATTTTTCTCGGCCTGCCCTTTGCGGCGGGCTTCCTGACCCGGCGCGTCCTGATCGCACGGCGGGGGGAAGTGTGGTATCAGACCGCCTTCCTGCCCCGCATCGGTCCGGTCACGCTGGCGGCGCTGCTCTTCACCATCGTCGCCATGTTCAGCCTGAAAGGCGGCGATGTGCTGCGCCTGCCGGGGGATGCTGCCCGCATTGCCCTGCCGCTGGCGCTGTATTTCCTGATCCAGTTCGTTCTCAGCTTTGCCATGGGGCGGCTGATCGCGGCGGATTACCCTCGGACCACGGCCATCGCCTTCACCGCCGCAGGCAACAATTTTGAGCTGGCCATCGCGGTGGCCATCGCCGCCTTCGGCCTTGCCTCGCCGGTGGCCTTCGCCGCGGTGATCGGCCCACTGGTCGAGGTGCCGGTGCTGATCCTGCTGGTGCATGTCGCGCTGCGCCTTGGCGCAAGGTGGTTTCCCGCAGGCACCGCACAATCCGGTCAGGCACCGGCCGGATGACCCCACAATGGCCATAACCGCGCGGCGATGGCCGGTGATCTCTGCCCTTGGCATTGTCCAGATCTTTGCCTGGGGCTGTTCCTATTACCTTCTGGCGGTCTTCGCGGCCCCCATCGCCGCCGACACCGGCTGGCCGCTGTCCTGGATCGTCGGCGGCCTGTCGCTGGGCCTGTTCGTCGCCGGGCTTGCCTCGCCGCGTGTCGGTCAGGCGATCCGGCTGCATGGCGGCAAGCCGGTGCTAGCGCTGTCGGCGCTGCTTCTGGCCGCGGGGCTGCTGATCCTTGCCACGGCGCCGGCGCTGCCGGTCTTCATCGCGGGCTGGGCGGTGATCGGCCTTGGCATGGGGGCGGGGCTTTATGACGCGGCCTTTGCCACGCTGGGCGGCATCTACGGGCACGCGGCCCGCTCTGCAATCACCTCTCTCACCCTTCTGGGCGGCTTTGCCAGCACCCTTTGCTGGCCGCTTTCGGCCTTTCTGCTGGATCATCTGGGCTGGCGCTGGTCCTGCGCGACCTATGCCGCCATCGAGATCGGGATTTGCCTGCCGCTGATCCTCTTCGCCCTGCCGGGGCAGCGCCCGGCCCCGGACGCCGCCGCCGGCCAGTCCGCCCCGCTCCACCTTTCGCCGGACGAGCGGCACGCCAGCCGCATCCTCATGGCGATCATGGTGCTTTCAGGTCTGTCGGTCACCATCGTCTCGGTCCATCTGCTGACCATCCTGCAGGGGCGCGGCCTGACCACCGCCGAAACGGTCTGGCTGGGCGCCCTCCTCGGCCCGGCGCAGGTTGCAGCCCGGCTCTTTGAGATGGCCAGCGGCGCAAGGCACCACCCGATCCGCACCATGGCCGCCGCCACCGGGCTTGGCGCGGTCGGGCTGATCCTGCTGGCCTCTGGCCTACCAATCATCGGGGCGGCCATCGTCCTTTACGGCGCCGGAAACGGAATTTTCTCCATCGCACGGGGCGCGCTGCCGCTGACCCTCTTAGGCCCGGACCGCTATGCCCCGGTGATGGGGCGGCTTGCGCGGCCCTTCCTTCTGGCGCAGGCGATGGCCCCCACCGTCGGCGCCCTGCTGATCACCACCATCGGGCAAGAAAACACGCTGGCCTTTGCCGCGGCACTGGCCGTCGCCGATGCCGCCCTCGCCGGGCTTTTGTGGAAAACCATCGCCGCGGGCAACCGCGCGGGATAGGGGCCAAGCCCCTGACATTCCATCACATATCGGAAGAATGGTGGGCGATCCTGGAATCGAACCAGGCATGAGTCGCCTCGGCGGAGTTACAGTCCGCTGCCACACCTTGTAGCATATCGCCCACTGGAGGCGGGGTTTACCCAAGGCCCCCCGGGGCGTCAAGGGCCGATTTGGGTGAAATGCGGCTTGCCAAGCCGGGGCTGTCTTGCCACAGGTGGCCTTGCACGAGGAGACGCGCATGACCAAGAAACCGAGCTGGGTGGTGGACAAGGAACGCGGCCGCAAGGCCGAAGCGAAAGAGACCGTCTGGCTCTTTGGCCTTCATGCCGTGCGCGACGCGCTGATGAACCCCGCCCGCGAAAAGCTGCGGCTGGTGGTGACGAAAAACGCGCTGGACAAGCTGGAAGAGGCGGTGGCCTTTGCCGGGATCGAACCCGAACTGGCCGATCCGCGCAAATTCGACGTGCCGATCGACGAAGGCTCGGTCCATCAGGGCGCCGCGATGGAGGTGCGCCCGCTGAACTGGGGCAAGCTGGCCGATGTGGCGATTTCGGGCAACGGGGCGCCGCTTCTGGTGCTGCTTGACCGGGTGACCGATCCGCACAATGTCGGCGCCGTGCTGCGCTCGGCCGAAGTGTTCGGCGCCCGCGCGGTGATCGCGCCGCGCCACCATTCAGCGCCCGAAACCGGCGCGCTGGCCAAGACCGCCTCGGGCGCGCTGGAACGCCAGCCCTACCTGCGCGTCACCAATCTGGGCGACACGATGCAGGAGCTGCGCGACATGGGCTATGTCCTGATCGGGCTGGACGGCGACGGCACGGTAACCCTGGCCGAGGCGCTGGCCACCGCCGGCCCCCGTGCCGTGGGCCTTGTCCTTGGCGCCGAAGGCCCCGGGCTGCGCGAACGCACCCGCGAGACCTGCGACATGATCGCCCGCATCGCCTTTGCCGGGGCCTTCGGCAGCCTCAACGTCTCCAACGCCGCCGCCGTGGGGCTTTATGCCGCCGCGACGCGCTGACTCACGGCTTTTTCACGAATACGCGACCCGCTCTTTTACCGGGCGGAAAGACACTTATGTCACAGTGCAGAGGCCGGGTCTGGAACCCCCGTTCCCTTCTTTCACTGTCCCTCGTTCCACACCTTGGCGCCCGGCCCCTGCGGCACGGGCGCCTTTTTCTGTCAGGAACCGCCCATGACCGACCATCTGACCGACACCGACATTGCCCGCATCCTGACTTCGGTCAAAACCATCGCCGTGGTCGGCTGGTCGCCCCGGCCCGACCGGCCCAGCCATGGCGTGGCGCGCTTTCTGGCCGCACGCGGCTACCGCGTGATCCCGGTCAACCCCGGCCAGGCGGGCAGCCTGTCGCCCTGGGGCGAGCCGGTCCGCGCCACGCTGGCAGAGGTGGGGCCAGTGGACATGGTCGATGTCTTCCGCCGCTCGGCAGAGGCCGGGGCGGTGGCGGATGAGGCCGTGGCGCTGGGGGCCCGCGTCATCTGGATGCAGCTTGGCGTCGAGGATGAGGCCGCCGCCGCCCGCGCCCGCGCCGCCGGGGCAGAGGTGGCGATGAACCGCTGCCCGGCCATCGAAATTCCGCGTCTCGGTCTCTGATCAGCCGACCTGCGCCGACAGCCAGCTCCGGAACGCCGTCAGCGCCGGGCTCTCTGCCCCCTTGGGCCAGACCAGCCAATAGGCGCCCTCCGCCGCGTGTGCCGGCGCCAGCGCCACCAGCCGCCCGGCGGCCAGCTCCGCCTCGGCCAGAAACTCCGGCAACAGCGCCACGCCCAGCCCATGCACCGCCGCCGCAATCATCGGCGCGAACTGATCGAACACCACAGCAGGCACCCGGCCCGCCTCGCCGCGCGCCGCAAACCAGCGCGCCCAGGCATCGGGCCGCGTCTGCAGGCCCAGCAAAGCCATACCGTGCAGATCCGCCCCCGGCGCGGCGCAGGGCAGCACCCGCTCCTCCCAAAGCTTCATATGCGCCGCGCCCGGCCAATCCGCCGCACCGAAATGCACGGCGGCATCAAAACACTCTGCCGTCAGGTCAAACGGCTCCAGCCGCGTCGCCAGATGCACCGCCACCCCCGGATGCGCCGCCCGGAACCCCGCCAGCCGCGGCGCCAGCCAATTAGCACCAAAGCCCGGCAGCACCGCCAGCATCACCCCCGCCCCCGCACGCAGCCGCGCCGCACCCCCGGCAATCCGCTCCAGCGCGCCGCCCAAATCGGCCGCCCAGACCGCCGCCGCCGGGGTCGGCAGCAGATGCCGCCCGACCCGCCGCACCAAAGCCACGCCCAGCCGCGCCTCCAGCGCCGCCACCAGCCGCGACACAGCCCCCTGCGTCATCCCCAGGTCCCGCGCCGCCGCCACGGTTGATCCCAACCGGCACAGCGCCTCAAAGGCGGCAAGCTGGCTCATCGAAGGCAGGTCGCGCCGCTCCATCTATGCACTCCACTCATATATTGCCCCAAGAATATCGGTTCCGCCCGGCACGACAATGGCCTAAGCAAAACCACCCTTGCGATTTGCACCTTGCGAAATACTCCACGGGGGTCCGGGGGTGTGAAACCCCCGGGGGTTGCCGCCCAAAATCCCGTCAAAGGACCGTCCCATGGACCGCGCCGCCATCGTCCACGAAAACTTCCTCGCCCGCGTCGCCGCCCGCGACCTGCCCGCAGGTCGCCCCCCGGCTGGCCCGATGACGCCGGAAACCGCGCTGCAGGCGTTCCGCGCCGGGGTGTTGACCCGCGCGCTCGACCGCCAATCCCGCGCCATGCAGCGCGCGGGCCAAGGCTTCTACACCATCGGGTCGTCGGGGCATGAGGGGCTGGCGGCGGTCGCCCTTGCGCTCCGCCCCACCGACATGGCCTTCCTGCATTACCGCGATGCCGCTTTTCAGATTGCACGGGCCGGACAGGTTCCGGGGCAAAATCCGGCATGGGACATGCTTTTGTCCTTCGCCTCCTCCATGGAAGACCCGATTTCCGGCGGGCGGCACAAGGTTCTGGGGTCGCGCGACCTCTTCATCCCGCCGCAGACCTCGACCATCGCCAGCCACCTGCCCAAGGCGGTCGGGGCGGCCTATTCCATCGGCGCCGCCCGGCGGCACAAGCCGGAACATCAGATTCTGCCGGATGATTCCATCGTCTATTGCAGCTTCGGCGATGCCAGCGCGAACCATTCCACCGCGCAGGGCGCCTTCAACACCGCGCAATGGACCAGCTATCAATCGGTCCCCCTGCCCCTGCTGTTTGTCTGCGAAGACAACGGCATTGGCATTTCCACCAAAACGCCCAAGGGCTGGATCGAGGCCACGTTCAGCGCCCGCCCCGGCCTGAAATATTTCAAGGCCGATGGTCTGGACCTCTACGACACCTTCCGCGTGGCGTCGGAGGCGGCTGCCTATGTCCGCGACCGCCGCAAACCCGCCTTCCTGCATATCCGCACCATCCGGCTTTACGGCCATGCCGGGGCCGATGTGCCCACCACCTACCTGCCCCGCGAAGAGGTCGAGGCGGAAGAAGCCAACGATCCGCTGCTGCATTCGGTCCGCCTTCTGGATCAGGCCGGAGTGCTGCCCCCCGATCAGGCGCTGGCGATCTATAATGAAACGAACGCCCGTGTGGTCCGCGTCGCCGATCAGGCGATCACCCGCCCCCGGCTGAAAACCGCCGCGCAGGTCATGGCCAGCATCATCCCGCCGAAACGCCCCTGCGCCCCGACCAATGGCCCGGCACCCGAGGCCCGCGCTGCGGCCTTTGGCGGCGATATGAAGGCGATGGACGAGCCGCAGATCATGTCGCGTCTGATCAACTGGGCGCTGACCGACCTGATGCTCACCCACCGCGAGCTGGTGATGATGGGCGAGGATGTCGGCCGCAAGGGCGGCGTCTATGGCGTCACGCAAAAGCTGCACCAGCGGTTCGGCCCCGACCGGATGATCGACACGCTGCTGGATGAACAGTCGATCCTCGGCCTTGCCATCGGCATGGCGCAGAACGGCTTTGTGCCGCTGCCGGAAATCCAGTTCCTCGCCTATCTCCACAATGCCGAGGATCAGTTGCGGGGCGAGGCGGCGACCCTGCCCTTCTTCTCGAACGGCCAATACACCAACCCGATGGTGCTGCGCATCGCAGGCCTTGGCTATCAGAAGGGCTTCGGCGGCCATTTCCACAATGACAACTCCGTCGCCGTGCTGCGCGACATTCCGGGGCTGATCCTCGCCGTGCCGTCAAACGGCGCCGATGCTGCGATGATGCTGCGCGAATGCGTGCGGCTGGCGCGCGAGGAACAGCGGCTGGTGGTCTTCCTTGAACCCATCGCGCTTTATCCGATGCGCGATCTGCATTCCGACAAGGACGGCGCCTGGATGCGCCGCTATCCCGACCCGTCGCAGGTGATCCCCTTCGGTCAGGTGGGGGTGGAGGGTGCAGGCACCGACCTTGCCATCGTCACCTTCGGCAACGGGGTTTACCTGTCCAATCAGGCCCTTCCGGCCATCGAGGCCGCCGGCATCAAGACCCGCATCATCGACACCCGCTGGCTCTCCCCCCTGCCGAAAGAGGCACTGACCGAAGCGGTCAGGGGCTGCAGACATATCCTGATCGTCGATGAAACCCGCCACACCGGCGGCGTGGCCGAGGCGCTGATGGCGCATTTCCACGAAACGGCCCCCGGTGCGAAGCTGGCCCGCCTTACCGCCGAAGACAGCTTCATCGCCACCGGCCCGGCCTATGCCGCCACCATGCCCTCTGCCCTGCAGATCACCGAAGCCGCGAAAGGTCTGGTGACATGAAAACCGCCGTCCTCGTCTGCCCCGGCCGGGGCACCTATACCAAGAGTGAACTGGGCAGCCTGACCCGAACCTTCCCCGACGCCGCCCTGCTGGCCCGTTTCGACGCCGCAAGGCAGGCGCTGGGGCAAGAGACTCTGACCGCCCTCGACACCGCCGCGACCTATTCCGTCGCCAAACATTCGCGCGGCGACAACGCCAGCGCCCTGATCTACGCTTGCACGCTGGGCGACCGGCTGGCGCTGAAGGGCATCAACCTCGTCGCCGTCACCGGCAATTCGATGGGCTGGTATTCGGCCCTCGCCTGCGCCGGGGCGCTGACGCCCGACAACGGCTTTGCCGTGGTCAACACCATGGGCACGCTGATGCAGCAAAGCCTGATCGGCGGGCAGCTTGTCTATCCCCATATGGGCGACGACTGGCGCCCCGACCCGGCCCGCAAATCCCACCTCCTCGCGCTGGTGGCCGAAATCGCCACCCGCCCCGACCACACCCTTTCCCTCTCGATCGACCTTGGCGGGCTGCTGGTTCTGGCAGGGAACGAGACCGGGCTGAAGGCGTTTGAGGCCGCCGTGCCCTCCGCGCAGGGCCGCTTCCCCATGCGCCTGTCCAATCACGCCGCCTTCCACACCGCCCTTCAGGCCCCTGTCGCCGCAGAGGGCCGCGCCCGCCTGCCCGAAACCCTGTTCGCCCAGCCCAAGCTGCCGCTGATCGACGGGCGCGGCCATATCTGGTGGCCCGGCACCGCCACCACAGCCACCTTGCGCGACTACACGCTCGGCCATCAGGTGACCGAGGCTTATGACTTCACCGCCGCCATCCGCACAGCAGCCCGCGAGTTCGCCCCGGACTATTTCATCATCCCCGGCCCCGGCACCACGCTGGGCGGGGCGGTGGTGCAATCGCTGATCCTGGCGGGGTGGAAAGGCATGGGCGACAAGGCCGATTTCCAGCGGTCGCAGGCGGAAGCCCCCTTTCTGATCTCGATGGCGCTGCCCGAACAACGCGCCCTTGTCGCGTAGGATGGGCAATCTGCCCATCCTGCGAAACGAGGGATGGGCAGATTGCCCATCCTACCTTGTCGTGGCCCATTGATTAGTCTAAACCTAATCCAATCTGCGGAACCAATTACTTTATCCCAAATTCATGTTATCGCATCCTGCCGGCATCACCACCGGGAAAGGGCCGCAGGATGTCTGTCGAAAAGGTTGATACGCTCGTCGTCGGCGCAGGGCAGGCCGGGGTCGCGGCCAGCGAGCATCTGACCCGCCAGGGCGTGCCACACCTCGTTCTGGAACGCGCCCGTATCGCCGAACGCTGGCGCTCGGAACGCTGGGATTCGCTGGTCGCCAACGGCCCCGCCTGGCATGACCGCTTCCCCGGCATGACCTTTGCCGGCGACCCCGATGCCTTTGTCGGCAAGGAAGGCGTGGCCGATTACTTCGTTGATTATGCCGCGAAATTCAACGCCCCGATCCGCACCGGGGTCGAGGTGACCTCGGTCACCCGCAACCCCGAGGGCCCCGGCTTCGTGGTGGAAACCTCGCAAGGCACCATCGAGGCCGCCCGCGTCATCGCCGCCACCGGCCCGTTTCAAAAGCCGGTGATCCCGGCGCTGATCCCCGAAACCCCCGGCCTGACCCAGATGCATTCCACCGCCTACCGCAACCCCGGCGCGCTGCCTGCGGGCGGGGTGCTGGTGGTCGGCGCCGGATCGTCCGGCGCCCAGATCGCCGAAGAACTCCGGCAGTCGGGCCGCAAGGTCTGGCTCTCGGTCGGCCCGCACGGCCGTCCGCCCCGCGCCTACCGGGGCCGCGATTTCGTCTGGTGGCTGGGCGTCCTCAACAAATGGGACAGCGAGGCGACGCCGGGCGCCGAACACACCACCATCGCGGTTTCGGGCGCCAAGGGGGGCCGCACCGTCGATTTCCGCCGCTTTGCCGCCGAGGGGATGACGCTGGTCGGCCGCACCGAAACCTTCGCCGACGGCCGCCTGACCTTCGCCGCCGACCTTGCCGCCAATATCGCCCAGGGCGATGCCAACTACCTCTCGGTGTTGGATGAGGCCGATGCCTGGGTCGCCCGCAATGGCCTGAACCTGCCGGAAGAACCGTCGGCCCGGGTGATCGGCCCCGACCCCGCCTGCGTGACCCACCCGATCCTGTCGCTCAACCTCGCCGACGCGGGCATCACCACAATCATCTGGGCCACCGGCTTTGCCGTCGATTTCTCCTGGCTGAAGACCGATGCCGTCGATGCGGACGGCCGCCCGCGCCACCTGCGCGGCATCGGCGCCGAGCCGGGGATCTATTTCCTTGGCCAGCCCTATCAGACACGGCGCGGATCGTCCTTCATCTGGGGCGTCTGGCATGATGCGAAGCTGGTCGCCGACCATATCGCCATCCAGCGCAGCTATCTCGCCTATGACGGCCCGGGCACGCCCGCGATGTAGCTCCGGAAAAACGACGCAAACCCTACAGAAACCCGACACGAAAACGACAGCGCGAAAGAGCCCCAGATGACCATCACCCGCTACCGCAAGTTCAACACCAAAGTCACCTACCCCGAACAGAACCTCGACAACGACCTCTGCCACCTCGTCGCCACCCGGGGCGGCACCACGCTCTGGTTCCGCGGCGCCTGCCCGCAGGATCTGGACACCGCCGTCAACCTCGGCAGCCATGATCCGGTGGAACAGACCCATAAGGTGATGAGCAATATCAAGCAGTTGATCGAAGAGGCGGGTGGCCGGATGGAGCATCTGGTGAAACTCGTGGTCTATCTCACCGATGTCCGCCACCGCGAGCCGGTCTACCGCACCATGGGCGAATACATCAAAGGCGTGCATCCGGTCTGCACCGGCCTGACCGTGGTGGCGCTGGCCCGCCCCGACTGGCTGGTCGAGATCGACGCAACCGCCGTCATTCCTGACTGACCCGCAGAAAAGTCGGGGGTTTCACACCCGCGAACCCCCTTGGAGTATTTGAAAAGGTGCAATGGCAAGACCGCTCTTCCGGTTTGCACCTTGCGAAATACTCTCTGGGGGTCCGGGGGGCGAAACGCCCCCGGCGGCCGGCACCATGAGGACCATATGACCTTTTCCCTTGTCGCGCGCTGCGCAAAAACTGGCCAGTTCGGCGTGGTGATTTCCTCATCTTCTCCGGCAGTTGCGGCGCGATGTTCCCATGTCCGCGCCGGTGTGGGCGCCGTGGCGAGCCAGAATGTGACCGACCCGGCGCTCGGCCCCCTGCTGCTGGATGCACTGGAGGCGGGGGCTTCGGCCGGGGCGGCGTTGCAGGCGGTGACGGCGGGTCGGACGCATATCTGTTACCGGCAATTGCTGGTCGTGGACGGGTCGGGCGAGGTGGCGATTCATTCTGGGACAAACGTATTGGGCCTTTGGGGCGAGGCGCGGGGGAAAGACTGCGCTTCGGGCGGCAACCTTCTGGCCAGCAATGATATTCCCGCGAGCATGGTTGCGGCTTTTGAGGCTGCGGGCGGCCATTTGGGCGACCGTCTGATCGCCGCTTTGCAGGCCGGGCTGGCCGCCGGGGGCGAGGCGGGGCCGGTCCGCTCGGCCGGGCTGAAGATCGCGGATCGGCTGTCCTGGCCGCTGGCCGATCTGCGGATTGACTGGGCCGACGATCCGATCGGGATGCTGGCCGAGGCGTGGACGGTCTATCGCCCGCAGATGGCCGCTTATGTCCAGCGCGCCGAAGATCCGACGCAGGCGCCGTCCTACGGGGTTCCGGGTGACGAATAGACTTGGCAATGTCAACGCCTGGCATAGCCTTGTCCTAATCTGTGAGGAGATCGCCGATGCCGCTGCGCTTTACGCTTCGTCAGTTGGAATATCTGGTCGCGGTCGGCGAAGCGGGGTCGATCGCGCTGGCGTCCGAGCGGGTGAATATCTCTTCCCCGTCGATTTCGGCGGCAATTGCACAGCTTGAGGCCGAGTTCGGCCTTGCGCTTTTCGTGCGCAAACATGCCCATGGCCTGACGCTGACCCAAGGGGGAAGGCAGTTCATGGCGCAGGCCAAGGCGGTGCTGGCCGAGGCGGCGCGGCTGAACGATCTGGCGGGCGAGATCACCGGGCAGGTGCGCGGCCCCCTGTCGGTCGGCTGTCTGCAGACCTTCGCGCAGGTGCTGTTGCCGCAGCTTCGGCGCGGTTTTGTCGATGCGTTTCCGCAGGTCGAATTCCGGCAGGCCGAATTGAACCAGACCGAGATATTCGAGGGGCTGCGCGGGGCGACGCTGGATGTCGCATTGATCTATGATCTTGATATTCCGTCGGATATCTTCTTTCTGCCACTGATCACCCTGCCACCCTATGCGGTTTTGCAGGCCGATCATCCACTCGCCCGGCAGACGAGTGTCAGCCCGGCCGATCTTGCGCCTTTGCCGATGGTGCTGCTGGACCTGCCGTTTTCGACCGATTATTTCCTGTCGGTCTTCACCCGCGCCGGGCTGCGACCGCGCATTGTCGAACGGACCCGCGACATGGGGGTGATGCGCGCCATGGTGGCCAATGGCTTTGGCTATTCCATCGCCAATATCCGCCCGGTCACCGATCAGGCGCCCGATGGCGGGCGGCTGGCGCATGTGCCGCTGGCCGGGCCGGTGCGGCCCCTGCAACTGGGGCTGGCCGTGATGGCGGGGGCGGGGCTGGCGCTGACGGTGCAGGCATTTGTCGATCACGCCCGCGCCACGCTGACCCCTGGCACGGCTTAGTGAAGTCCGAATCAGAATATCAATCTAGACTGCCCAGCCCCTTACCCGCCAGGAACCACCGCAATGACCGACCCGCGCCACGAGATCCTGTTCACCCCGCTGGCCATCGGGCCGCATGTTGCCAAGAACCGCTTTTATCAGGTGCCGCATTGCAATGGTGGCGGCTACCGCGACCCTTCTGCCGTGGCGGCAATGCGCGGGGTGAAGGCCGAGGGCGGCTGGGGCGTGATCTTTACCGAACAGACCGAGATGCACCATTCCTCGGAAATCACCCCCTTCATCGAGCAGCGGCTGTGGGAGGATCAGGACATTCCTGCCCTGCGCAAGATGTCGGAGGCGATGAAGACCCATGGCGCGCTGGCGGGCATTCAACTGGCCTATTCCGGCATCAACGGGCCGAATTTCTACAGCCGTGAGGTGCCGATGGCGGTCAGCCCCGGCCCGATCCGCACCTTTACCAATGACCCGGTGCAGGCCCGCGCGCTGGACAAGGCCGACATCCGCAACCTGCGGCGCTGGTTCGTGAATGCGGCAAGGCGGTCCAAGCTGGCGGGGTTCGACCTGATTTGCCTGTATGGCGCGCATGGCTTTGGCATCTTTCAGCATTTCCTGAGCCGGGCCACCAATCAGCGCGGCGATGAATATGGCGGCAGTCTGGAAAACCGCTCTCGTTTCGTGCGTGAGGTGATCGGCGATATGCGCGATGCGGTGGGCGATTGCATGGCGCTGACGCTGCGGGTGTCCTTGGACGAAACCATTGGCGATCTTGGTTTTTCCAACGCGGAGCTGCGCGATTTCATCGGGATGAACGGCGATCTGCCGGACCTTTGGGATCTGGCGCATGGCACATGGGAGGAGTGTTCCGGGCCCTCGCGCTTCAAGGAGGAGGCGGCGCAAGAGGAGTTGGTGCGCGGCATCCGTGAGTTGACCAGCCGCCCGGTGGTGGGCGTCGGGCGCTTTACCAGCCCCGACGTGATGGCGCGGCTGGTGCGGCAGGGCACGCTGGATTTCATCGGCTGTGCGCGGCCTTCGATTGCCGACCCCTTCCTGCCGGTGAAGGTGCAGGAAGGCCGCAGCGAGGATATCCGCGAGTGTATCGGCTGCAACATCTGCGTTTCCGGCGACATGACGGGCGGTATCAGCCGCTGCACCCAGAACCCGAGCTTCATGGAAGAATGGCGCAAGGGCTGGCACCCGGAGCGGATGAACCCCAAGGGGGAAAGCCAGTCGGTGCTGGTGGTGGGCGCCGGGCCTGCCGGGCTTGAGGCAGCGCGGGCGCTGTCCTTGCGCGGTTACGATGTGGCGCTGGCCGAGGCGGGTGATGCCCTGGGCGGACGGGTGGCGCGGGAGCGGCTGCTGCCGGGGCTTTCGGCCTGGGGACGGGTGGCGGATTACCGGATTTATCAGCTTTCGCAGCGGGCGAATGTGGAGACCTATCTGCAAAGCCGGCTGACGGTGGAGGATATCCTGTCCTTTGGGTTTCAGAATGTCTGCATCGCCACCGGGTCGCAGTGGCGGGCCGATGGCGTGGCGCGGATGCATGTCGCGCCGGTCCCCAATACCGGAATGCCGGTGCTGACGCCGGATGACCTGATGGCGGGGCAGCGGCCCACGGGGCGGGTCGTGCTGTTCGACGATGACCATTACTACATGGGCGGCGTGCTGGCCGAGCTTTGCGCGCGCGCGGGATGCGAGGTGACGCTGGTCACGCCTGCCGCCTTCGTCTCGGACTGGAGCCGCAACACGCTGGAACAGGGGGCGATCCACCGGCGGCTGGCGGCGGCGGGGGTGAAGATCGTGCTGAACACCGGGATCACGGCGCTGGAGGCGGGGGCGGTGGTGACCGCCTGCGCCTATACCGGCGCAGAGGCGCGGCTGGAAGCCGATACGGTGGTGATGGTGGCCAGCCGGACTTCGGACGACGCGCTTTATCAGGGGCTTATGGCACGGCAGGCGGACTGGGCCGATGCGGGCATCCGTTCGGTCAAGGTGATCGGCGATGCGGCAGCGCCGGGGCCGATTGCCTGGGCCACCTATGCCGGGCACCGCTATGCGCGCGAGGTGGACATGGCGGAGATCGGCGATGCCCTGCCCTTCCGGCGCGAGGTGGTGGCCTTGCAGGGCTGACCGCGCCTTCCGTCGGGTTGGCAAAGGTGCGTGCAAGCACGCAGCCTGCCGGCCGCAGCCGCTTGCGCCGCATCGCCGCTTGCCCCTATCCTGCCCGCATGGCCACCCTGCGCCCTGACGATCCTCTGCCGCGCCCGGCATCCTTTTCGGATGACGCCTGGATTGACGTGCTGTCGGCGGTGGACCGCACCTATGCCGATCTGGTCGGCTATCAGGAGCGGCTTGAGCGGCAGAATGCCGAATTGCAGGGGATGCGGGCCTTTCTGACCTCGATCCTCGGCTCGGTGTCGGATGTGCTGATCGTGGTGTCGCGCGGCGGGCTGGTGGAGCAGGCTTCGGCCTCGCTCATGGCGCGCACGGGGCGGGTGGCGATCGAGGGCGGCGATCTGCGCGAGTTGATCGACCCGGCCGATCATGCCCGGTTGCAGGCCGGTCTGGCAGAGGCGCGCGACAGCCGCCGTTCGGTGGTGCTGGAACTGGGCCTGCTGACGCCCGAGGGGCCGAGCCCGCTGGAACTGTCCATCGCGCCCCGGCTGGATGACCGGGGCCGGGCCGCGGGATTTGTGCTGACCGGGCGGCCCCTGGGCGAATTGCGGCTGGCCTATGCGGAACTTTCGGCCAGCCATGACGCGCTGAAGGCGGCGCAGGCGCAGCTTGTGCGCAATGAAAAGCTGGCCTCGCTGGGCCGTCTGCTGGCCGGGGTGGCGCATGAGCTGAACAACCCGATCAGCTTTGTCTATGCCAATACCCATGCGCTCGACCGCTATCTGACCAAGTTCGAGACCTATTTCCAGCGGGTGCAAGAGGGCGCCAGCCGCGAGGAACTGGTGGCCCTGCGCGCCAATCTGCGGCTGGACCGCGAGATCGGCAATCTGCGCACCGCGATTGAGGGGGCCCGCGACGGGTCAGAGCGCGTGCGCGATATCGTCGAGGATTTGCGGCGGCTTTCGTCAGACGGTTCGGGTGAACGGCTGGTGTTCGATCTGGTCGATTGCGCCCGGATCGCGGCCAATTGGGTGTTGCGGGGGATGAAACAGCCGGTCGCCCTGACCTTTGCCGGAGAGCCGCAGGTCATGGCCTTTGGCCGGCCCGGCCATATCCAGCAGATCGTGATGAATCTGGTGCAGAATGCCGTTGACGCGCTGGAGGGCTGTGCCGGGGCTTCGGTCACCCTTACCGCGCGGGCCGAGAACGGGCGGGCGGTGCTGACGGTGGCCGACAACGGACCGGGGATTTCGCCCGATCTGGCGGCGGCGATCTTTGACCCGTTCTTCACGACCAAGCCGGTCGGGCGCGGCACCGGCCTTGGCCTGTCGATCAGCCACAAGATTGCTGAGGAACATGGCGGGCGGCTGATGCTGGCCGAGGGCGGGCCGGGGGCGACCTTCCGGCTGGAACTGCCGGGGGGGCCGGAATGACGACGCTTCTGTGGTTGCAGGCTTCGGGGTGCGGCGGCTGCACGATGTCGCTGCTTTGCGCCGAAAACCCCGGTCTGGCAGACCTTCTGGCCGATGCCGGGATCGAATTGCTCTGGCATCCGGCCCTGTCGGTGGAAACCGGGGCCGAGGCGCGGGCGCTCCTAGAGCGGATCGAGAGCGGGCAACAGCCGCTGGATATCCTCTGCGTCGAGGGCGCGATTGCGCGCGGCCCGCGCGGCACCGGGCGGTATCAGATGCTGTCGGGCACCGGCCGCAGCCTGATGGATTGGGTGGCAAGCCTTGCGCCAAGGGCGGCCCATGTGGTCGCGGTGGGCAGTTGCGCGGCCTATGGGGGGGTGACGGCGGCGGGCGGCAACCCTTCGGACGCGGTGGGGCTGCAATATGAGGGCGCGCATCCGGGCGGCTTGCTGCCTGCGGGATGGCGCGGCGGGGCGGGCGGGGCGGTGATCAACGTCGCGGGCTGTCCGACCCATCCCGGCTGGGTCACCGAGACGCTGATGATGCTGGCGGCAGGTGAGGCGGTGGCGCTGGACGGCTATCAGCGCCCCCGGTTTTACGCCGATCATCTGGTGCATCACGGCTGCCCAAAGAATGAATTTTACGAATACAAGGCTTCGGCGCGTGAGCTGTCGCAACTGGGCTGCATGATGGAAAACCTTGGCTGCATCGGCACGCAGGCGGTGGGCGATTGCAACACAAGGCCGTGGAACGGCGAGGGAAGCTGCACCAAGGGCGGCTATCCCTGCATCAACTGCACCGCGCCGGAATTTGAAGACCCGCGCCATCCCTTTACCGAAACGCCCAAGATCGCCGGCATCCCGGTGGGCCTGCCGACCGATATGCCCAAGGCGTGGTTCATGGCGCTGGCCTCACTGTCCAAGGCGGCGACGCCGGAACGGTTGGGGGTCAATGCGGTTTCCGACCATGTGGTGGTGCCGCCGACCTTGAGGAAACCCCGGTGACCCAAGACATCACCCGGCTGGTGGTCGGCCCGTTCAACCGGGTGGAAGGCGATCTTGAGGTGACGCTGGACGTGGCCGAAGGCCGGGTGCGGAGCGCGCGGGTCAATGCGCCGCTCTACCGCGGGTTTGAACGGATGCTCGAGGGGCGCGACCCGCGCGACGCGCTGACCATCACGCCGCGGATTTGCGGCATCTGCTCGATCAGCCAGTCGGCGGCGGCGGCGCGGGCCTTGGGGGCGGCCATGGGGCTGGCGCCGACGCCCGAAGGTGCGGCGATGGCGGCGCTGATCCATGCGGTCGAGAATGTGGCCGACCATCTGACCCATTTCCACCTGTTCTTCATGCCGGATTTTGCAAGGCCCGCCTATGCCGGGCGCGGCTGGCATGACCGGGCGGTCAGCCGGTTCACGGCAGTTGAGGGCGGTGCGCTGCGTGCCGCCGTGCAGGCGCGGGCGGAACTGTTGCACATCATGGGGCTGATGGCGGGCAAATGGCCGCATACCTTGGCCATTCAGCCGGGCGGCGTGACCCGCGCACCCGGCCTGCGCGAAAAGCTGCGCCTGCAAGCCAGCCTGCGCGCCTTCCGCCGCTATCTTGAGACCGATCTGTTCGGTGCCCCGCTTGAGGATTTCGCCGCCTTGCCCGATGCGACGGCGCTGATGCACTGGACCCGCGGTGATGCCGGGCTGTTCCTTGAGATTGCCGCCGATCTTGACCTTGCGACGCTGGGCCGGGGCGCCGGGCGCTATATGAGCTTTGGCGCCTATCCTTTGGCCGAAGGCCCGGTCTTTGCCCGCGGATTGTGGGAGGGCGGGACGCAGCCGCTCGACACTGGCGCGATCCTTGAGGATGTCAGCCATTCCTGGATGCTGGGCGGGGCGGCCCATCCCGCCCGTGGCCGGACCGAGCCGGACGAGGCGATGCGCGAGACGGCCTATAGCTGGTGCAAGGCGCCGCGGCTGGCAGGCCGTCCGGTGGAAGTCGGCGCCTTGGCGCGGCAGGTGGTGGATGGCCACCCGCTGGCCCTGTCGCTGGCGCGGGACGGCGGGGTGCTGGCGCGGGTGGCGGGGCGGCTTCTGGAACTGGCGCGCACGCAGGGCGTGATGGAGCGTCTGGTGGCAGATATCCAGCCGGCTGCGCTGTTCATGGCGCAGGGAACCCTGCCGCGCGAGGGCGCTGGCGAAGGGCTGGTCGAAGCGGCACGCGGCGCGCTGGGCCATTGGATACGGATCGAAAAGGGCCGGATCGCCGGCTATCAGATCGTGGCACCGACGACATGGAACTTTTCCCCCCGCGACAGCGCCGGTCTGCCCGGACCGTTGGAGGCGGCACTGGAGGGCGTGGCCGCGGGCGAAGGCGAGGCGGTGCCCTTGGCGGTGCAGCATGTGGTGCGCAGTTTTGACCCCTGCATGGTCTGCACGGTGCATTGATGGGCCGCGCACCCTGCCCTGGCGGCGCGGGGGGCCGTCTGCCCCCCTCGGCCTTCGGCCTCTCCCCCCGAGGATATTTGGGCCAAGATGAATGGGGGGCGCCGTGAAGGGGGCTGTGATCCGGGTGCGCGGGCAGGTGCAGGGGGTGGGGTTCCGCCCCTTCATCTGGCAATTGGCGCAGGAGTTCGGGCTGCGCGGCGAAGTGCTGAACGATCCCGAAGGGGTGCTGATCCGGGCCTGCGGGGCGCGGCTTGAGGAATTTGCCGCCGCCATTGCGCCGCGTGCGCCGAAACTGGCGCGGGTGGATGCGGTGGAGGTTGCCGGGCAGCCCTTCGACGTGGAGCCGGAGGGGTTCATCATTGCCGCCTCGCAGGGGCGCGGCGCGGAAACCCGGGTGGTGCCGGATGCGGCGACCTGCGCCGATTGTGTGGAGGAGGTGTTCGGCGACGGGCGGCGGCGCGGTTATGCCTTTACCAACTGCACCCATTGCGGGCCGCGTTTTACCATCCTGAAGGGGTTGCCCTATGACCGGGCGATGACCACCATGGCAGGGTTTGCTTTGTGCCCCGCCTGCCGGGCCGAATATGAAAACCCCGCCGACCGCAGGTTTCACGCCCAGCCGGTGGCCTGCCCGGATTGTGGTCCGCGGCTGTGGTATGAGGGCGGGCCGGGCGGGCCGATTGCGGCGGCGGGGGCCTGTCTGCGGGCGGGTGGCGTGGTGGCGGTCAAGGGGTTGGGCGGGTTCCATCTGGCCTGCGATGCGGCCAATCCGGCTGCGCTGGCGCTGCTGCGCGCGCGCAAGCGGCGGCCGGCCAAACCCTTTGCCCTGATGGGGCGCGAGGCGGATCTGGCGGCGGTGGCGGTGCTGGGGGAGGCCGCGCTGGCGCTGCTCGGCGATCCGGCGGCGCCGGTGGTGCTGGTGCCGTCGCGCGGGGTCTTGCCGGAAGGCGTGGCGCCGGGCATGGCCGATCTGGGGGTGATGCTGCCCTATACGCCCCTGCACCATCTGCTGCTGGAGGCGTTCGGCGGCGTGCTGGTGATGACCTCGGGCAATCTTTCGGGCGAGCCGCAGGTGATCGGCAATGATGAGGCGCGGGAGAAGCTGGCAGGCTTCGCCGACGGCTTCCTGTGCCATGACCGCGACATCGCGCGGCGGCTGGATGACAGTGTCGAGCGGGCCACCCCCCGGATGGTGCTGCGCCGCGCCCGGGGGCGGGTGCCGGGCACCCTGCCCCTGCCGCCGGGATTTGGCGCGGCGCAGGTGCTGGCGGTGGGCGGGCAGATGAAGGCGGCGATCTGTCTGGTCAAGAACGGGCAGGTGATGCTGTCGCACCATCTGGGCGATCTGGACGATGCGCTGACGGTCGAGGAGTTTTCCCGCGCGATTGCCGATTGTTCGGCGCTGTTCGATCACCGGCCCGAAGCGGTGGCCTGCGACCTGCATGACGGCTACCGCGCCACCCGCGAGGCCGGGGCGATGGGCCTGCCCATGGTGAAGGTGCAGCACCATCATGCCCATCTGGCGGCCTGTCTGGGCGAAAACCTGTGGCCGCAGGACGGCGGGCCGGTGGCGGGGATCGTGCTGGACGGACTGGGTCTGGGGGCCGATGGCACGATCTGGGGCGGCGAGGTGCTGCTGGGCGATTACCAGAGGTTTGAGCGGGTGGCGCATCTGCGCCCGGCGCCCTTGGCCGGGGGCGATGCCGCCAGTCGCCAGCCCTGGCGCAATGCGCTGGTGCGGCTGGATCAGGCGGGGCTGGAGGCGGAAGCGGACAGGCTCTTCCCCGGCCAGCCGCGCGGGGTTTTGCGGGCGGCGATGGCGGCGGGGGTGAATGCGCCGATGTCCTCCTCGGCGGGGCGGCTCTTCGATGCGGTGGCGGCGCTGCTGGGGCTCTGCCCCGAGATGCAGAGTTATGAGGGTGAGGCCGCGATGCGGCTTGAGGCGCTGGCCGAACCGCCGGGGCCGGGCTATGCCATGGGGCCGGGGCTGGACCCGGCGCCGATGATCCGCCGCCTGATGGATGACCTTGCGGCGGATGTGCCGCAGGCCACCATCGCGGCGCGGTTTCATGACGGGCTGGCAGCGGCCTTTGCGGCAGAGGCGCGGGCGCTGGTGGAGACAGGCCGCGCGCAGGCGGTGGCGCTGTCGGGCGGTTGTTTCCAGAATGCCCGGCTGCTGACGGCCATGCAGGCCGCGCTGGAGGGTCTGCCGGTGCTGGTTCACCGCGAGGTTCCGGCCAATGACGGCGGGCTGGCCTTCGGGCAGGCACTGGTGGCGCTGGCGCAGATGTAGGATGGGCAATCTGCCCATCCCGCACGAAACCTCATGGAAACCGCCTGACCGCCCCCCGCGCCGAACTGGTCAGCGCCTTGCCGCGCGGGGCGCGGCACACCCGGGGCATATCCGGCCCAACTCTCTGACCTGAAACGGCTTTCAGAGAGTTTTCCGCGCCGCCTGAAACCTTTGGCGCCTCCCTCTGCCCGCCTGCACTCTGCCCTTGGAGCCGTGACTCTGTCCGGCCAACCCAGCGACGAGGGGCAAGGGAGGAACCATGTCTGAGATCGAAACCTTTTACGAAGTCATGCGCCGTCAGGGGATCACCCGGCGCAGCTTCATGAAATACTGCTCGCTGACGGCCAGCGCGCTGGGCCTTGGCCCGGCCTTCGTGCCGAAGATCGCCCATGCGATGGAGACCAAGCCGCGCACGCCGGTGGTCTGGGTGAACGGGCTGGAATGCACCTGTTGCAGCGAAAGCTTCATCCGGGGGGCGCATCCCTTGGCCAAGGACGTGGTCTTGTCGATGATCAGCCTGGACTATCAGCACACGCTGATGGCGGCGGCGGGCCACCATGCCGAAGCGGCGCTGGAAGAGACGCTGGAGAAATACAAGGGCAACTACATCCTTGCGGTCGAGGGCAACCCGCCCCTGAACGAAGACGGCATGTTCTGCATCGTCGGCGGCAAACCCTTTGTCGAGCAGCTCCGCCATGCCGCGGCGGGGGCCAAGGCGATCATCTCTTGGGGCGCCTGCGCCTCTTACGGTTGCGTGCAGGCGGCGGCACCGAACCCGACCCGCGCCACCCCGGTGCATAAGGTCATCACCGACAAGCCGATCATCAAGGTGCCCGGCTGCCCGCCGATTGCCGAGGTGATGACCGGGGTGATCACCTATATGCTGACCTTCGACCGGCTGCCGGAACTGGACCGTCAGGGCCGCCCGGCGATGTTCTATGGCCAGCGCATCCATGACAAATGCTATCGCCGCCCGCATTTCGACGCCGGCCAGTTTGTGGAAGCCTGGGACGACGAGAACGCCCGCAAGGGCTATTGCCTCTACAAGATGGGTTGCAAGGGGCCGACCACCTATAACGCCTGCTCCACCGTGCGCTGGAATGAGGGAACCAGCTTCCCGATCCAGTCCGGCCATGGCTGCATCGGCTGCTCCGAGGACGGGTTCTGGGATCAGGGGTCGTTCTATGACCGGCTGACCAACATCAAGCAATTCGGGATCGAGGCGAATGCCGACACCATCGGCATGGGGGCTGCCGGTGCGGTGGGCGGGGCCGTGGCGGTTCATGCCGCCATTTCGGCGCTGAAACGCGCCCAGAAGAAAAATCAAGACAAGGTAGAGGGTTAAGCCATGGGGATCACAACGCCGAACGGCTTCAACCTCGACAACAGCGGCAAGCGTATTGTGGTCGATCCGGTCACCCGGATCGAAGGCCATATGCGCTGCGAGGTGAACGTGGATGATCAGGGCATCATCCGCAACGCGGTCAGCACCGGCACCATGTGGCGGGGCCTTGAGGTGATCCTCAAGGGCCGCGACCCGCGCGATGCCTGGGCCTTTACCGAGCGGATTTGCGGCGTCTGCACCGGCACCCACGCCCTGACCTCGGTGCGGGCGGTCGAGGATGCACTTGGCATCACCATTCCCGACAATGCCAATTCCATCCGCAACATCATGCAGTTGAACCTGCAAATCCATGACCATGTGGTTCACTTCTACCACCTGCACGCGCTGGATTGGGTCAACCCGGTCAACGCGCTGCGCGCCGACCCCAAGGCCACCTCCGAGCTGCAACAGGCGGTCAGCCCGAACCATCCGCTGTCCAGCCCCGGATATTTCCGCGATGTGCAGAACCGGCTGAAAGCCTTTGTCGAAAGCGGGCAGTTGGGCCTGTTCAAGAACGGCTATTGGGACAATCCGGCCTATCTTCTGCCGCCCGAAGCCGATCTGATGGCGACCACCCATTATCTGGAAGCGCTTGATCTGCAAAAAGAGATCGTGAAGATCCACACGATCTTTGGCGGCAAGAACCCGCATCCGAACTGGCTGGTGGGGGGCGTGCCCTGCCCGATCAACGTGCATTCCACCGGCGCCGTGGGTGCGATCAACATGGAGCGGCTGAACCTCGTCTCCTCGATCATCGACAAATGCATCGAGTTCAACCGCAACGTCTATCTGCCCGACGTGGTGGCGATCGGCGGCTTCTACAAGAATTGGCTGTATGGCGGCGGGCTGTCGGGCAAATCGGTGCTGGCCTATGGCGACATTCCCGAAAACGCCAATGATTTCAGCCCCGCGCAACTGCATCTGCCGCGCGGCGCCATCATCAACGGCAACCTGAACGAGGTGCATGACGTCGATCAGCGCGACCCCGAGCAGATTCAGGAATTCGTCGATCACTCGTGGTATGAATATGCCGAAGCCGGCAAGGGTCTGCACCCTTGGGATGGCGAAACCAAGCCGAAGTATGAGCTTGGCCCGAATGCCAAGGGCAGCCGCACCAATATCGAGCAGTTGGACGAAGCGGCGAAGTATAGCTGGATCAAGGCGCCGCGCTGGAAAGGCAATGCGATGGAGGTGGGGCCGCTGGCCCGCTATGTCGTCGGCTATGCCAGCGGGCATGAGGATATCAAGAATCAGGTCGATGGCCTTCTGGGCACCATGAAACTGCCGCTGACCGCGATCTTCTCGACCCTTGGCCGCACCGCAGCCCGGGCGCTGGAAAGCGAATATTGCGGGCGGCTGCAAAAGCATTTCTTCGACAAGCTGGTGCAGAACATCAAGAACGGCGACGAAAGCACCGCCAATGTCACGAAATGGGATCCCTCGACCTGGCCCAAGGAAGCCAAGGGCGTGGGGGCCACCGAGGCGCCGCGGGGTGCCCTTGGCCATTGGGTGCGCATCAAGGACGGCCGGATCGAGAACTATCAATGCGTGGTGCCGACCACCTGGAATGGATCGCCCCGTGACACCGCCGGCAATATCGGCGCCTTTGAGGCCAGCCTGATGGACACCAAGATGGAGCGCCCGGAAGAGCCGGTGGAAATCCTGCGCACGCTGCACTCGTTTGACCCGTGCTTGGCATGTTCCACCCATGTCATGTCGCCCGAAGGCCAGGAAATGGCCCGGGTCAAGGTTCGCTGAGAGGAGGAAGCGATGAAGAAACTTGCACTTTCGGCGGTTCTGATGGCCGTGGCCGCCCCGGCTTTGGCCCATACCGGGCATGGCGACACCTCGGGTTTTGTGGCGGGCATGTCGCACCCGGTCTTTGGCCCCGATCACCTGTTGGCCATGCTGGCGGTCGGCCTCTGGTCGGGTTTTGCCCTGCCCCACCGCTTCTGGCTGGGCGCCGCGACGTTCATGGCGGCCATGGCGGCGGGGGCCGCGATCAGTTGGGCGGGCATCGGCTATCCGATGGTCGAACAGGTGATCCTGACCTCGGTCGTGGTCTTTGGCCTGCTGGTGGTGGTGTCGAAACCCGGGCAGGCGCAGAGCCTGACGCTGGCTTCGCTGGCGATGATCGGGGTCTTCGCCTCGGCCCATGGCCATGCCCATGCCAGCGAGGCGACGGGCAATGCCTTTGGCTATCTTGCCGGCTTCCTGATTGCCACGGCGGGCCTGCATCTGGCGGGCATTGGCCTTGCCCGTGTGGTGGCCAATGGCCGGGCGGCGCGGATCATGCAGCGCGGGCTGGGTCTGGGGATTGCCGGCAGCGGCCTGCTGATGATGGCGGGCTGATGCCATGACCGACATCACCCCCCAACCCCCGGGATTTGAGGCGGCGCGGCTGACCGGCGATGCCACCGCGCAAGACCTTGAAACCCTGCGCAAACGCACCTCGGTCTATGTCTATGAAGCGCCGGTGCGCCTCTGGCACTGGCTGAATGCGGCGGCCATTCTGGTGCTGATCGTCACCGGCTATTTCATCGGCGCCCCGCTGCCCTCGATGCAGATCGGCGAGGCGACGCAGCAATTCGTCTTCGGCTATATCCGCTTTGCCCATTTCGCGGCGGCGCAACTGCTGACCGTGGGCTTCTTTGGCCGCATCTACTGGGCCTTTGTCGGCAACCACCACGCCAAGCAGATGTTCTACATCCCGATCTTCAAAAAGGTCTGGTGGCAGGAGGTGTTCTTCGAACTGCGCTGGTATCTGTTCCTTGAGGCCGAGCCGAAGAAATACGTCGGCCACAACCCCTTGGCACAGGCCGCGATGTTCTTCTTCATGACGGTGGGCATCACCTTCATGCTGCTGACGGGCTGGGCGCTTTATGCCGAAGGTGCCGGGCAAGGCAGCCTGCCCGATCTGGCGATGGGCTGGCTTCTGGGTCTGGTCGGCAACAGCCAGCGGCTGCACACGCTGCACCATCTGGGGATGTGGGCGATCATCGTCTTCATGATCATCCACATCTATGCCGCGATCCGCGAAGACATCATGAGCCGTCAAAGCATGGTGTCCACGATGATCTCGGGCCACCGCACCTTCAAGGACGACCGGCCCGAGTGAGTTCCTCCCGCGTGTCAGTGACCGGCGGGCCCTCGGGCCCGCCTTTTTCGTTTGGAAGGAAGATTTGCGATTGGCCAGCCATATCGGAAAGCATCCTTCCGATACGCAAGACGGCTAGCCCCCGTTACTTGCCATATTCTTCCCGCTTTTCAGCCGGTTGCCAGAAATTTCCGCGTCATGCAAAAACTCTCTGACCGGGTCATCTGCAAAGCATACTCTCACTTGTAAGGCGGGGGCGATAACCCCGCGACCAGAGCCGGACCGGGAGGAGAGGCGCATGACGGACAGGGTTCTGATCCTGGGGATCGGCAATTTGCTGTGGGCTGACGAGGGCTTTGGCGTCCGCTGCGTCGAGGCGATGGCGCAAAGCTATGCCCTGCCCGAGGGCGTCACCCTTCTGGATGGCGGCACGCAGGGGCTGTATCTCTTGCCGTTTCTCGAAGCCGCCGATGCGCTGATCGTGTTTGACGCCATCGACTATGGCCTGCCCCCCGGCACCATGAAGATCGTGCGTGATGACGAGGTGCCCGCCTTTATGGGCGCCAAGAAGATGAGCCTGCATCAGACCGGCTTTCAGGATGTGATCGCCACCGCCACGCTGATGGGCTACCGCCCGGCCAAGATGGTGCTGATCGGCTGCCAGCCGGTGGAGCTTGAGGATTTCGGCGGTGGCCTGCGCCCCGCCGTTGCCGCGCGCATCCCGCAGGCGCTGGAGATTGCCCGGGCCACGCTGGCCGATTGGGGCATCACCGTGACCGAAGGCCGTTCGCGCGCCGAGGGGCTGGCGCAGGCGCCGCTGTTGCGCGACGCCTATGAAGCGGGGCGCCCGTCCGAGGATGACGCCTGCCGTATCGGTGATGCCCGCTTTTTCCCGCAGGTGCCGTGATGTGTCTGGGCGTGCCGATGCAGATTGCGGCGGTCGCCGGCATCGCGGGCCACATGACCGACGGCACATTGGTTGACCTGTCGCTGGTGCCCGAGGCCGGGCCGGGCGACTGGGTTCTGGTCTTCCTTGGTGCCGCGCGTGAGGTGCTGACGCCCGAGACTGCCGCGCAGATTTCCGCCGCGCTGGACGGGCTGCGGTCGCTGATGGCGGGCGGCGATCTGGGCGATGCCTTTGCCGATCTGGATGCCCGCACCCCCACCCTGCCCCCCCATCTGCAAGCCGCGCTCGACGCGGGCCAGCCCACAGGATAGCCGATGCACGATCACGCCCCCCATGACGACCACGCCACTCCGGCGGCCCCCCACCCCCTGCTGACCCGGCTTGAGGTCGAGTTCGGCTGGCCCAGCCTGCACAGCCGCCATGATCTGGCCGAGTTCACCGCAAGGCCCGGCGCGCATTGCCTGTTCATCCCCGGCGATCCCCGCCGCAATCTGGAAACCGCCGATGCGGCGGTGATCCTGCCGGAATTGCGGGTGGCCTTTCAGCACGCCTTTGACTGCGCGCTGGTGGGCGACGGCATCGAGGCGGGCTTGCGCGAAGAGACCCGGGCGCTGAAGACGCCGGGGCTGCTCTTCTACCGCGAGGGGCGCTTTCTGGGTGCCATCGAGAAGGTGCGCGACTGGTCCGATTACCTCGACCGCATCACCCATATCCTGCAACGTCCTTCGGTCTGAGAGGTTCCCATGGCTTCGCCCTTCACCCTTCCGCCCTCGGGTTTTGGCCCCGGCTCGCAGCCCGACGCCGATGGCGAGTTGCAATACATGTCGATGCCCTCGGGGATGCGGACCTATTCGCCCCATCTGCCCGAGGCTGACGACCCTGCCGCCTTGTCGCCCGCGCTGGCCATGCTGTTGCAGGTGGCCGATGCCTGTGATGCGGCGGCGGCGGGCGGCGCGGGGGCCGAATTCGATCTGGCCAGCCTGCCCCCCGCGGCGCGCAAGGTGATGGCCGATTGTCTGGGTCAGGGCGAAGTGTCGATGAAGCTGCGCGGCATTCCTGCCGTGATGGTGCAGGAAAGCGTCTTTGCCGGGGTCTGGATGCTCGCCGCCGCCGGGTTGGACCGGCTGGAGGTCGGACCGGTGCCTGCGCTGGCTGTGGCGCGGGCGCATCTGCCGCACCGGCCCGCGCTGGGGGTGCTGGCGCGCAAGGCGCCGGGGGTGGTGAACGCCCCGGCCATTCTGGCCGAACTCTTGGACAAATCCGCAGGTTTCCGCCCCGGCGCCATGGCGCATGTGGTGAACCTGACCCTGCTGCCCCACACGCCCGAAGACCTTGACTGGCTGGCCGAAGCTTTGGGCGAAGGCGCGGTCACCGTGCTGTCGCGCGGCTATGGCAATTGCCGGATCACCGCCTGCGCGCAGGGGCATGTCTGGCGGGTGCAATTCTACAACTCGACCGACCAGCTTATCCTTGACACCTATGAGGTGGCGGCGATGCCCGAGGTGGCATTGGCCGCACTGGAAGATCTGCAAGACAGCGCAGCGCGCCTGCGCGAAGTGGTGGAGGCAACGCGATGAGCGGGTTCGAGGGCAGCTATCTCGGCGCGTCGGACAAGATCAGCGCCAAGGCCATCATGGAATGCAAGATTTGCTGGACGCCCTATGACCCGGCGGAAGGCGACGACACGCGGCAGGTTCTGCCCGGCACGCCGTTTCTGGACCTGCCCGAGGATTGGACCTGCCCGGGCTGCTCCGCACCCAAGGCACAGTTTCTGGTCCGTGAAGACCCGGGCGCCGAAAGCGCCGCCGTCATGGAGGAAATGGCGCGGCGGGTCGCCGCACTTGAGGCCGATTTCCGCGAAATCTTCAACGCCAAGATGCGCGACGTGCCAATGGTGAACCACGCCCTACATGTGGCGGCTGTGGGGTTTCAGCCTTGGGAGGGTGGCTTTCTGGGGGTGCTGGTGGCACCGTGGTTCATGAACCTTGTGCTGCTGCCCGCCGAAACCCGCCCGGTGCTGGGCGCCGGGGAAAAGGAAGTGATCGCCTTCCCCTCGGGCGAATATGAATTCCTGCACAATGCGCGCGAGATGGTGGGGCCTTATCTGGCCTGCTCGCTCTTCTCGCCGATGGGGGATTTCACCAGCCAGTTGCAGGCGGTTGACGTGGCCCGCGCGGTGATGGCCGAACTTTTCCGCAGTGAGAACCGCGCCGGAACCGACCGCGCCGCCGATATCCGCGCCGCACGCGAAGCGGAACTGGCGCCCCCCGCGCCAGAGGTTGAGGCGACGCCATCGCGGCGCAAGCTGATCTCGGGCGGGCTGGCGGGCTGAGGATGCAGGGGGCCGTCGTTCATCTGTCGCCGGGACGGGCGCGGGTTCAGCCCGGGGCGGCGCTGCCGCTGGCGGCGCTGCTGGCCGGGCGCCCTGCGGCAGAGGCGGCGGCGATGTTGCCCCGCCTCTTCAACCTGTGCCGCATGGCGCAGGGGGTGGCGGCGCGGGCGGCGCTGGGGCTGGCGCCCGAAGTTTCCGACGCCGATCTGCGGGCCGAGGTGCTGCGCGAGCATCTGGTGGCGCTCTGCGTGACGCTGCCGCCTTTGCTGTGCCGGGCACCGGGGCGGCTGCCTGCGGGCGACGTGGCGGGGGCGCTTTTTGGACGGGGTCTGCCCAAGGGGCTGAACGGGTTGGCGGAGTGGCTGGCGCAGGGCGCGGGATGTGCGCCGCTGGTTGCCGCCCTGCGGGACGCGCTGCAACCGGGGGAGGGGGTCATTGCCCCCCTCCCCCCTCCCCCCGCCCCCTTCGCGCCCGGCCTCTGGGAAAATTCTGCCGCCGGACGCCGGGCGGACCATCCCTTGTTGCGCGCGGTCGAGGGCACCCATGGCCGTGGGCCGCTGTGGCGGCTGCTGGGCCGTCTGGCGGATGCCGAAGCGGTGCTGGCGGGTGATTTGCCGGGGGTTCGGGTTGAGAACGGAGTGGCGATTGCCCCCGCAGCCCGTGGCCAATATGCGCTGCGGATCGACACGGCGGGCGGGCGGGTGACCGGGTTGCAGCGCCGCACGCCGACCGACCACCTGCTTGCCCCCGGCGGCGCGCTGGAGCAGGCGCTGGCCACCTGCCGCCCCGCCCTTGCCCCGCTGATCATCGCGCTGCATGATCCTTGTGTGCCGGTCACGGTGAAAGAGGTGGCCCATGCATGAGATGAGCCTTGCCGAAGGCATCCGCAGCATCGTGCTGGATCAGGCCCGCGCCCATGGCTTTACCGCCGTGACCGTGCTGCGGCTGGAAATCGGGCGCTTTGCCGGGGTCGAGAAACCGGCGCTGGAATTCGCCTTTGACGTGGTGATGCGCGGCAGTCCCGCCGAAGGCGCGCGGCTGGAGATGATCGACCTGCCCGGGCAGGCGCTTTGCTATGATTGCCGGGTGACGGTGCAGATCGACGACCGGCTGGCGCCCTGCCCCCTGTGTGGCGGTGGCCGGCTGTTGCCCGAAGGCGGTGATGAAATGCGGATCAGGGATATGGAGGTGGTCTGATGTGTAGCGTTTGCGGATGCCATGGCGAGGTGACGTTTGACGCGGGGCCGAAGCCTGCGGAAAAACCCCTGCCCTTTCCCCATGTGCTGGCCAAGGCGCCTGCGGCGCACAACCATTCCCACGGGCATCACCATGACCACGGCCACCACTACGGCCTTGGTGCGGCGGGGGTTTCGGTGCCCGGCATGTCGCAGGCCCGGCTGATCGAGGTCGAAACCTCGATCCTTGCCAAGAATGACGCGCTGGCCGAGGCCAACCGCCGGGTGCTGCGGGCGCTGGGGGTTCTGGCGCTGAACCTTGTCTCAAGCCCCGGGTCGGGCAAGACCACCCTTCTGTGCAAGACCATTCAGGCGCTTGGCGATGCCCCGCTTGCCGTGATCGAGGGCGATCAGCAGACCAGCGCCGATGCCGACCGCATCCGCGCCACCGGCGCCCGGGCAATCCAGATCAACACCGGCAAGGGCTGTCACCTTGATGCCCATATGGTGGGCCACGCGCTGGACGATCTGCGGCCTGCACCCCGGTCCTACCTCTTCATCGAGAATGTGGGAAATCTGGTCTGCCCTGCCGGCTTCGATCTGGGCGAAGATGCCAAGGTGGCCATCCTGTCGGTGACCGAGGGCGAGGACAAGCCGCTGAAATACCCCGATATGTTCACCGCCGCGCGGCTGGCCATCCTGAACAAATGCGATCTGGCCCCGCATTGCGACGCCGACCTTGACGCCTATGAAGCGAACCTGCGCCGGGTCAATCCGGCCATCGAAATCCTGCGTGTCTCGGCCCGCACCGGGCAGGGCATGGCACAATGGCTGGAATGGCTGCGCGCCCGGCTGGCGGAGAAAGCCTGATGCCCAGCCCGCGCCCCGCCGTCCTTCTGGTCGATGACGAGCCCCATTCGCTCTCGGCGATGCGGATGGCGCTTGAGGATGAATTCGACTGCCTGACAGCGGGCGATGCCGATGCGGCACTGCGGCTGATGGAGGAGGAATGGGTGCAGGTGGTGATCTGCGACCAGCGGATGCCGGGTAAGACCGGGGTTGAATTCCTGACCGACCTGCGCGACCGCTGGCCCGACACCGTGCGCCTGCTGATCACCGGCTACACCGACCCCGGCGCCATGGCGCAGGCGATCAACGCCGCCGGCATCCAGCAATTCCTGACCAAACCCTGGCACCCGGATCAACTCTTGATGGCCGCCCGCAACGGCGCGCGCCTGTTTCAATTGGCGCGCGAGAATGAGCGTATGGCGCTGGAGATGCGCTTTCTGGCGTCCACCGCGCAGACCAAGCTGGAAAAGCGGCGGGCGGCGCTGCGCGAGGGGATGGGGTTTGAAACCCTGCTGCGCGCCCCCGCCAGCCCGATGAATGCCCTGATCGAGGCGGCACGGCATTACGCCAGTTTCGACGTGCCGGTCCTTATTGTGGGCGAACCCGGCACCGGCAAGGCGCGGCTGGCCCGCGCAATGCATTTCGGCAGCCTGCGCTCGGACAAACCATTCCACGCGCTGAACCTTGCGGGGATGCCCGAGGAGCTGGCGGCGATAGAGCTTTTCGGGGCAAAGCGCGGCGTCCTGCCCGGCGGGGTCAACCGCATCGGGCTGGCGCAAAAGGCGGATCGGGGCACGCTGTTTCTGGCCGGGCTGGAACATGCCGGACCCGCGCTGCAACTGGCGCTGTGGCGGCTGGTGGAAGAGGGCAGTTTCTCGCCCGTCGGCGGGCAGGAGGTGCTGACGACCAACCTGCGGCTGATTGCGGCTTCGGGTGGCGAACTGGCGCGGCGGGTGGCCGATGGCGCCTTCCGCCCCGACCTTTACTATGCATTGGCGGTGGGGGAACTGGCGCTGCCGCCGCTGCGCGCCCGGCGGGGCGATGTGGCTCTGCTGGCGCAGCATTTCCTGATGGATCTGGCGGCGCAGCATGGCAAGGCGGCCCATGGCTTTGCCCCCGCCGCCCTTGAATTTCTTGAGAATTACGACTGGCCCGGCAACCTGCGCGAATTGGCGAATGAGGTGACGCGGATGCTGATCTTTGCGCAATCGCCGCTTCTGGGGGCCGAGCTGATCAGCCGCCCGATCCTGCAAGCCGCCCCGCATGAGGCGGGGGCCGACCGTTCGGCCGAGGCGGTGCTGGTCGCCGATGGCACGCTGAAAGACCGGGTGGAACTGATCGAGATGCGGATTTTGCGCGAGACGCTGACGCGCCACCGCTGGAACAAATCGCGCGCCGCGGCCGAGCTGGGCCTGAGCCGGGTGGGGCTGCGGGCGAAACTGGACCGTTATGGCATTGCTGACCCCTCGGGGCGGCTGGCCGCCGAAGAGGAGGACGACTGATGTGTCTGGGCATACCGGGGCGGATCACCGCCATCGTGGATGAAGACCGGCTGATGGCGATGGCCGAGGTGTCGGGCGTGCGGCGCGCGGTCAATGTGGCTTGCGTGGCGGGCAATGACCTGACCGCACTGGTCGGGCAATGGGCGCTGATCCATGTCGGCTTTGCCATGAGCCTGATTGACGAAGATGAGGCCACCAAAACTCTGGAGGCGCTGCGCGATCTGGGCGAGGCGCAAGAGACGCTGGAACAGATGGCCCGCTCTGAGGAGGCTTTGGCATGAAATTTGCATCCGAATTCCGCGATCCGGCGGCGGCCAAGGGCCTGCTTGCCGCCATCGCCCGCAAGGCTGACGAGATCGGCGCCACCCGCGCCAAGCCCGTCCACATCATGGAAATCTGCGGCGGCCATACCCATTCGATCTTTCGCTACGGCCTCGACAAGCTGATCCATGAAGGGGTCGAGTTCATTCATGGCCCCGGCTGCCCGGTTTGCGTGCTGCCGATGGCGCGGGTCGATGAATGTGTCGAGATTGCCGAGCAGCCGGGGGTGATCTTCACCACCTTCGGCGATGCGATGCGGGTGCCCGGGCATCGCAAATCGCTGATGCAGGCCAAGGCCGACGGCGCCGACATCCGCATGGTCTATTCGCCCTTGGACGCGCTGGAACTGGCGCGGCGCAATCCCGACCGCGAGGTGGTGTTCTTTGGTCTGGGGTTTGAGACGACGACGCCTTCGACGGCGCTGTCGATCCAACAGGCAGCGCGCGAGGGGCTAGGGAATTTCAGTGTCTTCTGCAACCACATCACCGTGCCCGAACCGATCAAGGCGCTGCTGGATGATCCCGAGATGATGCTGGACGGCTTTGTCGGGCCGGGCCATGTGAGCATGGTGATCGGCGTGCATCCCTATGATTTCATTGCAGCCGACTATGGCAAGCCGCTGGTGGTGGCCGGGTTCGAGCCGACCGACCTTCTGCAATCGGTGCTGATGGTGCTGACCCAGATCGCAGAAGGCCGGGCGGCGGTGGAAAACCAATATGGCCGCGTGGTGCCCGAACATGGCAACCCGGTCAGCCTTGCCGCCATTGCCGATGTCTATGAGCGGCGGCCCAGCTTTGAATGGCGGGGGCTGGGGGAGATCGACGCTTCGGGCCTGCGCATTCGGGGGAAATATGCGGCCTTCGATGCGGAAGAGAAATTCGGCATCGGCTATGCCGCGGCCAGCCGCAACGTGCCGGAAATCCCCGGCTGCGCCTGTGGCGCGGTGATGACGGGCAAGCTGAAACCCACCCAATGCCCGCAATTCGGCACCGGCTGCACGCCGGAGATGCCGCTGGGGGCGCTGATGGTGTCGTCCGAGGGGGCCTGTGCGGCCTATTGGCAATATGCCGGGGCGCGGGTGGCCGCCGCTTAGGAAAATCCTTGAAGAAAGGATTTTCGGGTGGCGCCGCCCCCCGGCCCGTCCCGGGCTCCCGCCGGAGTATTTCGAAAGGTGCAAATCATGGCGTTGCGCGACAAGCGGGTGACGATGGCGCATGGCGGCGGTGGCCGGGCGATGCGCGATCTGATCGAAGAGGTCTTTACCTCGGTCTTTCAGCCGCCGGGGTCAGAGGATCAGGCGCGGCTGATGGCCGATGCCTTGCAGGTGCCGGGGGCGCGGCTGGCCTTTACCACCGACAGTTTCGTGGTGACGCCGCTGGAGTTTCCCGGCGGCGATATCGGCAAGCTGGCGGTTTGCGGCACGGTGAACGATCTGGCGGTGGGCGGCGCGCGGCCGCTCTGGCTCTCGGCGGCCTTCATCATCGAGGAAGGCTGCGAGGTGGCGCTGCTCCGCCGGATCGTGGCGACGATGGCGGAAGAGGCGGCAAAGGCGGGCGTGCGGATCGTGACCGGCGATACCAAGGTGGTCGAGCGGGGCAAGGGCGATGGCGTCTTCATCACCACCGCCGGAATTGGCGTGATTGCGCCGGGGGTCGATCTGGGTGCTGCGCGGATTGCGGCGGGGGATGTGGTGATCGTCAACGGCGTGCTGGGCGACCATGGGGCGACGATCCTTGCAGCGCGGGGCGATCTGGCGCTGTCGTCGGACATCGCCTCGGACTGCGCGGGGCTGGGGCATCTGATGCAGACGGCGCTGGCGGCGGCGCCCGGGATCAGGGCGGCACGCGACTGCACCCGGGGCGGGCTGGCTTCTGCGCTGAACGAGATGGCGGGTGAGGCGGGGCTGGCGGTCGAGATTGACGAGGCGGCGCTGCCGCTGCGCGACGAGGTGCGGGGGGTCTGCGAAATCCTCGGGCTGGACCCGCTTTATCTGGCAAACGAGGGGCGGCTGGTGCTGTTCTGCCCGCCGGATCAGGCCGAAGCAGCCTTGGCCGCGATGCGCGCACTGCCCGAAGGCGCGGGTTCGGTGGGGATCGGGCGGGCGATGGCCGGGACGGCCGGGCGGGTGACGATGCGCACCGCCTTTGGCGGCGCCCGCATTGTCGATATGCTGGTGGGCGAGCAATTGCCACGGATTTGCTGACGCTCAGGCCAGATGCAACCGCGTTCCGGCGGCCTCCAGCGCGGCGGCGATGGCAGGCGGCGGGGCGGCATCGGTGACCAGATCGCCGATCCGGTCAAAGCCCGCCACCCGCGCCAGCGCCGGGCGCAGGAACTTGCTGGCATCGGCCACCACCATGCGACGCTCCCCCGCGTCCAGCATCACCCGGGCCAGATCGGCCTCATCCGGCTCGGCGTCCAGCACACCGCCGGCATCCAACGCCGCTGCGGAAATCACCGTCAGCCCGACCCGAAAGCGCGCCAGAAACCCCAGCGCCTCGGCCCCGAAGGCGGCGGCGCTGTCGGGGTGCAGGGCACCGCCTGCCAGATGCACGCGGTTGCCCTCCCCCGCCGCCAGAAGCCGCGCGATGTCGGTGGAATTGGTCACCACCGTCAGCCGCCGGTGCCGGGCCAGCGCGCGCGCCAGCCATGCCGTGGTGGTGCCGGTGTCGAGCATCAGCGTCGCGCCATCGGCGATCATCGCCGCCGCCGCCGCCGCAATGGCGCGCTTGGCCGCCGCATTCTCGCGCATCCGGCGGGCATAGGGCGCCTCGCCCAGCGCGCCCGCCAGCCCCACCGCGCCATGCACCCGCACCAGCCGCCCCGCCGCGGCAAGCTGCGCCACATCGCGCCGCGCCGTTTCATCCGACACAGCCAGCCGCGTCGCCAGCCGGGAAATCGGCTGGCTGCCTTCGGCTTCCAGAAGGGCGATCAGGGCGGTCTGGCGCGGGGTCATCGGGTCTCCTTGGGTTATTGTGGAGAATTGCGGATTTTTGTCGCAATATCCACGAAAATCCACAAGCGATTCCCAGCCCGCACCCCGGAGGCCCCATGTCCCTGCCCTCTCATGCCCAGATCGTCCTCATCGGTGGCGGCATCATCGGCTGTTCCACCGCCTATCACCTTGCCCGCGACCACAAGGCGGATGTGCTGCTGATCGAACAGGGCAGGCTGACCTCGGGCAGCACCTGGCACGCGGCGGGGCTGGTGGGGCAGTTGCGCTCTTCCGCCTCGATCACCCGGGTGCTGAAATACTCGGTCGAGCTTTACAAGGGGTTGGCGGCAGAGACGGGGCTTGAGACCGGCTGGAAGATGACGGGCTGCCTGCGGCTGGCCACCAATGCCGACCGCTGGACGGAATACAAGCGGCTGGCGACCACGGCGAAAAGCTTTGGCATGGAGATGCATCTGATCTCGCCCGACGAGGTCAAGCGGATGTGGCCGCTGATGGATGTTTCCGATCTGGTGGGGGCAAGCTGGCTGCCCACCGACGGGCAGGCCAGCCCGGCGGACATCACCCAATCGCTGGCCAAGGGCGCGCGGATGCATGGGGCAAGGATCCATGAGGGCGTGACTGTTACCGGCTTTGAGATGGACGGGGGCCGGATTCTGGCCGTCCTCACCGATCAGGGCCGCATTGCCTGCGACAAGGTAGTGAACTGCGCCGGCATGTGGGCGCGCGAGGTCGGCGCCATGGCGGGCATCACCGTGCCGCTGCAACCGATCAAGCATCAGTATATCGTGACCGAGAAGATTGCGGGCCTTGCCGCCGACGCCCCCACCCTGCGCGACCCCGACCGGCGCACCTATTTCAAGGAAGAGGTCGGCGGGCTGGTGATGGGCGGCTATGAGCCGAACCCGCAAAGCTGGACCACCGGCGATATTCCGAAAAACTGGGAATTCCGCCTGTTCGATGATGATTATGACCATTTCGCCCAGCATCTGGAGCAGGCCATCGCCCGCATTCCGGCGCTGGAGACCACCGGCGTCAAGCAGATGATCAACGGCGCAGAAAGCTTTACCCCCGACGGGAATTTCATTCTGGGCCGGGCGAATGACTGCGCGAACATGTATGTGGGTGCTGGGTTCAACGCCTTCGGCATCGCCTCGGGCGGCGGGGCGGGCTGGGTTCTGGCGGAATGGGTGATGACGGGCGAGCAGCCGCTTGACCTCTGGTCGGTCGATATCCGGCGCTTTTCCGGCCTGCATCAGGACCGCGCCTGGGTGGATGCGCGCACCTGCGAAGCCTATGGCAAACACTACACCATCGGCTTTCCGCATGAGGAATATGAAAGCGGGCGCCCCCGGATCGTCTCGCCGCTGTATGACCGGCTGAAGGGCCATCGTGCGGTTTTCGGATCGAAACTCGGCTGGGAGCGGCCGAACTGGTTCGCCCCCGCAGGGGTCGAGGCGCAGGACATCTACTCGATGGGCCGGCAGAACTGGTTCGATGCGGTGGGCGAGGAACATCGCCATTGCCGCGAGGCGGTGGGGATTTTCGACCAATCCTCTTTCGCCAAATATGAACTGACGGGCAAGGATGCCGCCCGGGCGTTGGATTACATCTGCGCCAACCATGTGACCAAGGCGCCGGGACGGCTGACCTATACCCAGCTTCTGAACTCACGCGGCGGGATCGAGGCCGATCTGACCGTGGCGCGGCTGGCCGAGGATCATTTCTATATCGTCACCGGCACCGGGTTCCGCAACCATGACTTCGGCTGGATCGCCGATCACCTGCCGCAAGGCGATGTGACCCTGACCGACATCACCGAAGATTGGGGCACGCTGTCGCTGATGGGGCCAAAGGCGCGTGAGGTGTTGGCACGGGTGACTTCGGCGGATGTCTCGAACGCCGGGTTCCCCTTTGGCCATGTGCGGGAAATCCCGATTGCCGGGGCAATCTGCCGGGCGCTGCGGGTGACTTATGTCGGCGAGCTGGGCTGGGAATTGCATGTGCCGCTGGCCGCCACCGGCGCGGTGTTCGATGCGCTGATGTCGGCGGGGGAGCGCGAGGGCATCCGCCCGCTCGGCTATCGCGCGATTGAATCGCTGCGGCTGGAAAAGGGCTATCGTGCCTGGTCGGCCGATATCACGCCCAATGACACGCCGTTCGAGGCGGGACTGGGCTGGGCGGTGAAACTGGGCAAGGGGATGGATTTCCTTGGCCGTGCCGCGCTGGAGGCGGCGGGGCCGCTGGTAAAACGGCTGGCGGGCTTTGTGGTGGATGATCCGTCGGCAGTTCTGGTCGGGCGGGAAACCATCCTGCGCGACGGGGTGCCGGTCGGCTATCTGACCTCGGGCGGCTTTGGCTATACGGTCGGGCGGCCCATCGGCTATGGCTATGTCCGCAATGCCGAGGGCGTCAGCGACGGGTTCCTGACGGGCGGGCGCTATGAGCTGGTGATCGCCAATGAGGTGGTCCCGGCGCGGATCGCGCTGCAAGCGCCCTATGATCCGGCGAATGCCCGGGTCAAGGGCTGAGCCTATCGGAGTCGGGGTGAACCCCGACCTACGGGCCGGTAGGTCGGGGTTTACCCCGACTCCCCCTGCCGGTTTGCGCTTGCCGCCGGTTTCGGGCAGGATCGCCGGTGAAAGTGAGGCCCCATGCCCAGTGACCCCCACCCCGGCCGCGCGCCGTTTCTGGCCGTGCTGATCGACGCCGACAACATTCCGGCCCGTCATGCCGAAGCCATCCTTGGCGAAGTCGCGGCCTTTGGCGAGCCGAGCCTGCGCCGCGTCTATGGCGACTGGTCGAGCCAAGCCCTGACCCAATGGAAAGAGCAGGCGCGCAACCTTGGCCTTGTGATGCATCAGCAATCGGCCAATACCAAGGGCAAGAACGCCAGCGACATCGGCCTTGTGATCGACGCGATGGACATTCTGCACGCGGGCAAGGTGGATGGCTTTGTCCTCGTCTCGTCGGACAGCGATTTCACCCGGCTGGCCAGCCGCATCCGCGAGGATGGGTTGCAGGTCATCGGCATCGGTGAGGCCAAGACGCCCGAATCCCTGCGCAAGGTCTGCAACCGCTTCCTTCTGATCGAGAATATCGCCGGCGCCGAAGAGGTGGCCCCCGCCCAGACCGAGGCGAAAGAGCCCCGCAAGGCCGACACACCGCCGGTCAAGATGGCGCCGGAAAAGGCGATGCCGCTGGTTCTGGATGCCATGCGCAAGATCGACCCGGATCAGGACTGGTATTCGCTGGGGCCGATCGGGCAGGCGATGACGCAGCTTCATCCCGACTTCGATCCGCGCAGCTATGGGTCGGCCAAACTCTCGGACCTGTTGCGCAAGATTTCGCGGTTTGAGGTGAAGGCCGGGCCGAACAATGCGGTGATCGTGCGAGACAAGGCGTAGGGCACGGATTGGCCATCCCTCCGCCCCCCGCGCATCCACAAGGAAAAGGGCGCCGGGATCAGGCGATATCGCGCCCGGCCAGAGCGCCATCGGTGTCGCCATCGGACCGGGTGAAAAGCTGCACCTGCGCCCGGCCCGCGCGTTTGCTGGCATAAAGCGCGGCATCGGCGTCAAACAGCATCCGCTCCGCCTCGGGCCGGTCGTAATAGGCCGACAGCGTGACACCGATCGAGGCCGAAATCCGGCAGGCACGGCCCTCATAGTCAATCGGGCGGCTCAGTCGCGCGATGATGCGGCGGGCAATGCGGACCAGCCGCGCCGCATCGGCAAGGCCGGGGAAGACCAGAACAAATTCATCCCCGCCCACCCGTGCAGCAAGATCCGAGGCGCGGGTCTCCTCGCGCAGCACGCGAGCCACCTCCCGCAGCACATGGTCGCCTGCGGCATGGCCGTGGGTGTCATTGACCTGCTTGAAGAAATCGAGGTCGATATGCATCAGGCCAAAGACCATACCCTGCCCTATCAGCGCCTTCATCTGCAAATCAAGCGCGCGGCGGTTGCGCAGGCCCGTCAACTGATCGGTCAGCGCCCGTTCCTCGGCCGCTTCGCGCGCGCCCTGCAAACGCTGGTTCAGGCTGCGCAATTCATCCATGACGGCCGATTTCGCCTCAACAAGATAGAGCATTTCGACGGTCAGGTCGGTGGCGGCAAAATCCTCCACCGTCAGGCTGTGGCGGCGGACGGCCTCGGTCACGCCGATGCCGAAGGACAGGTTCAGGAACAGCCCGCCCCCCGCCGAAGGCACTGCAAGACCGCGGAAGGTGACCGCCGGATCGGTCGCCAGCGCCAGTGCCAGCGTGCCCGCACGCAGGCGCAGCGCCTCGACCGTGGCGGGGGCGGCGGGGCGGCGCAGCGCCAGAATCTCCTGCACCTGCGCGCCGATCAGGCGGCGGCGCCCGGAAAGCTTGGCCAAAGTCGGGCCGACCGAGACCACATGCCCGCGCGCATCGCAGGCCAGATGCAGCGGCATCAGCCGGTCCAGCGCCTCGGGGCCGAGGCCGATATCGGGGCCCGGCGCCCTCATCCCAGGTCGGCCGACAGGTGAAAGCGGCGCCCGCTGGCATGGCTGTGATCCAGCAGGTCGATGGTCACCACCTCCCCCCCGGAATCGGAACCGGCATGATCCAGCAGCACCAGCGCGCCGTAATCATCGGCCATCGCCCGCAAGAGCCCCACGACCACATGGCCGATACCACGGACATGGCCCCGGCAGCGCAGCCGAAAATGCCCCTCTCCCAGATCGGCAAATTCCAGCGCGGGCAGTTCCAGCTCCGGCAGCGCCAGCCGGGCGCGGTCAGGAAGGTCTTCCAGCGAATAGAGAAAATCGACAAAGCTGGCGCCGCCGAACCGCAGCAGCCGCCGCAACGCCTCGACATTGGGATGCGAGACCAGATAGGTGCCCAGATCCTCAAGCACCGTATCGCGCGGGCGGTTCAGCTCGGTCGCGGCGGCGGCAAGGACCGCCTCTGTCAGCGACGGGTCATAGGTCAGCATGGTTTCAAACCCCTCAAACCCCAGTTGCGCCCGGCGCGTGACCGCGAGCCACAGCGCCGGACCATAGGTATCCCGCAGAAAACACTGGATGGCGCGGTTGAAAAGACCATGCATGGCGGGCACTCGGCAATGATTCCCCCCAAGGCTAGGCGCCAGAGTTTAAGAACCGCCTAAAACCGCCTAGAAAGGCACATCATCCACCTGATGCGCGGGCACCACCCAGCGGGCGACGATGTTCTTGGTCCCGGCATGGTCAAACTCGATCTCGAGTTTGTCGCCCTCGATCCCCATGATCTCGCCATAGCCGAATTTCTGGTGGAACACGCGGTCACCGATGACATAGGCGCTGACCGCCGTGGCATCTATCGTCATATGCCGGGCCTCACGCGGCTGCGACACCGGGCGGGCCGTGTTTCGTTCCGACATGCGCCGCCAGCCGGGGGAATTGTAGACATCGGCCTTGGCCACCCGGTCTTCCAGCCCGCCAAAGGCCGGGGCCGCCGCGCCATAACCGCCACCCATCAGGCCAGGCACCGTCAGCACCTCGACATGCTCACGCGGCAATTCGTCGATGAAACGGCTGGGAAGCTGGCTTTGCCACTGGCCATAGACCCGGCGGTTCGAGGCGAAGGAAATCGTGCAAAGCTCTTCGGCGCGGGTGATGCCGACATAGGCCAGACGGCGTTCCTCTTCGATGCCCTTCTGGCCACTTTCGTCCATGCTGCGCTGGCTGGGAAACAGGCCATCCTCCCACCCCGGCAGGAAAACCACGGGGAATTCCAGACCCTTGGCCGCGTGCAACGTCATCAGGGTGACCTTTTCTTCGGCCGCCTCACTGTCATTGTCCATAATCAGCGCGACATGTTCGAGAAAGCCTTGCAGGCTGTCGAACTGCTCCAGCGCTTTGACCAGTTCCTTGAGGTTCTCCAGCCGCCCCGGCGCTTCGGGCGTCTTGTCGTTCTGCCACATCGCGGTATAGCCGGATTCCTCAAGGATCACCTCGGCCAGCCGCACATGGTCCAGACCACCCTGCGGCGTGTCGGGCAAGAGCGGCTCGACCAGACTGTCTTCGGGCTGGGTGGCGCGCGTTTGCGTGATTGCGGTATGCCAGCGGTCGATGCCTTCGACAAAGGCGCGCAACTGCCCCGCCCCCTTGCCGCCGATGCCGCCCTGCGCCAGAAGCGCCCGCGCGCCGCCCAGAAGGGGCACCTCTGCCGCCCGCGCGGCGCGCTGGATGTCCTGCTGCGCCTTCTCCCCCAGTCCCCGCTTGGGCAGGTTCACCACCCGCTCAAAAGCCAGATCGTCGTCGGGGCTGACGGCCAGCCGGAAATAGGCCATCGCATCGCGGATTTCCTGCCGTTCATAGAACCGCGGCCCGCCGATCACACGATAAGGCAGGCCGATGGTCAGAAAACGGTCCTCAAACGCCCGCATCTGATGGGAGGCGCGCACGAGGATGGCGATTTCATTCAAAGAAAACGCATTGACAGGATAACCACGCAGAGCGCCAAGCATATTGCCTGAGCCGCCCTTGTCATCCTTCAGAAGGTTCAGAATGAGATTATAAGTCTTTAAATCTCGATAAACATTTCCGGTTTCGAACGCATCTCGAATATAGCCCTGTTCATCTATCGGGCCGAGACCCGCTTTTGCTCTTCTATCAAGCTCTTGCTGAAAGCTGGCTAACCTCGGATTATACCTTCTCTTCGCTTCCGCCGAACGGCCACACCTATGGTCTTCGATCTTTTCCCCGATTGACCGTGCCTCTTCCTCACCATCCCAAGCGCTGTTCAGTTGGACCTTCTCGCCTGTCTCAGCCTCGGTCCAGAGCGTCTTGCCCAGCCGCCCCTCATTGCGGGCGATAATACCCGAAGCCGCCGCGAGAATATGCGGGGTGGAGCGGTAGTTCTGTTCCAGCCGGATCACCTGCGCGCCCGGAAAATCCTTCTCGAAGCGCAGGATGTTGCCCACCTCGGCGCCGCGCCAGCCATAGATCGACTGATCGTCGTCGCCGACGCAGCAGATGTTCTTATGCGCCTGCGCCAGAAGCCGCAGCCAGAGATATTGGCAGACGTTGGTATCCTGATACTCGTCCACCAGAATATAGCGGAACCAGCGCTGATATTGCGCCAGCACATCGGGGTGCTTCTGGAAGATCGCCACGCAATGCAACAGAAGGTCGCCGAAATCGGTGGCGTTCAGGCTGCGCAGACGCTCCTGATACTGTTCATAAAGCTCGGTCCCGCGGTTGTTGAAGGCCGAAGCCTCAGACGCGGGCACGCGGTCGGGCGTCAGCGCGCGGTTCTTCCAGCCGTCGATGATCCCGGCCAAGAGGCGCGGCGGCCAGCGTTTGTCGTCGATATTGGCGGCCTGCACCAGTTGCTTGAGCAACCGCAACTGATCATCGGTATCCAGAATGGTGAAGTTCGATTTGAGCCCGACCAGTTCGGCATGGCGGCGCAGGATTTTCACCGAAAGCGAGTGGAAGGTGCCCAGCCATGGCATCCCTTCGACCACCTCGCCCAGAAGGCCGCCGACGCGATTTTTCATCTCGCGTGCGGCCTTGTTGGTGAAGGTCACCGACAGGATTTCATTCGGACGCGCCCGCCCCGTCCGCAACAGATGCACGATGCGCGAGGTCAGCGCCTTGGTCTTGCCGGTGCCCGCCCCGGCCAGCATCAGGACCGGGCCATCCAGCGCCAGAACCGCGGCGCGTTGCGCGGGGTTCAGATCGTCGAGATAGCGCGTGTCGGCCTCACGCGGGGCGCGGGCCCCCAGCGCAAGTTGCGACAGCGGTATGGCGGCGGCCGCAAAAGCTTCGGATTCGTCCCAAGAGTTCATTGGATGAATCTAGCGCCGCAACGGCGTATGTTCAAGGAATGTTCTGCGTTTGCGGCCCGAACCATCCGGCGGCTTCATACCTCATCGCGGCCCATCGCGCGAGCGCGGGCGACGGCAGCGGTCATGGCCGCCGCGAGTGCCGCCTCAAATCCCGCATCCTGCGCCGCCTGCAATCCGGCAGCGGTAATGCCGCGATAGGACATCATCGCCGCAATCACCTCCTCGGCCTGCTCCACCTGCAACCCGGCCGCCGATCCACAAACCACCGCCGCCACCGCACGCTCGGCAATGGGCTGCGGCAAGCCAAAGGCCAGCGCCTGCGCCAGCAGACTGCGTGCCATCAGCGCCGGATAGGCCGGGCCCGAGCCGGAGAAGGCGGTGAGGATGTCGAGATGGTCTTCACTTTCCACCCGGTCCTCGCCGCCCATCGCCGCCAGAATGCGCCGGGTCAGCGCGACATCCGCCGCCGCCAGCCCCTCGGCAAACCACGGCGTATAGGAGGTGCCGGTGGTCGCCCCGCCATTGGGCATCGCGCGCACGATCCTTGCCTCGGGCGCCAACGCGACCAGACGGTCCATCGGAACCGCAGCCATGAACGAGATCAGCAGCCGATTTCCCGGCGCAAACCCCGGCACCGGGAAATCCTCGGGCCGGACCGACAGGACGATGGTGTCGCACAGCGCCTGCAACTCGGCCATGTCGCGCGCCATGATCACGCCCGGATGCGCCTCATAGCCCCCCGCCTTGCCCGAGCGGTTCAGGATCACCAGATCGGCCGCCGGCCAAAGCCCCTTGCGCAACAGGTTCAGGCCAAGCCCCTGCCCCAGCCAGCCGGTGCCGCCAAGAATGCCAAGACGCGATTTTGCAGGATCGGAACCGGATGCAATGCCCATGCCCAAGCCTAGGGATCGGGTGACGGCAAGGCAAGTCGGGTGCAAGCCGGGCAGCACAATTTGCACTTGCAAACCCTGCCCTGCATATTTCGCAAACTTTGCAGTTTCGTGACAGCGCGCCCTTGCGCTGCACCGCAGCGACCGTAGAGTGACCGCAGTTTGCGCAACCCCCCCGCCCAATTGCCTGCCCGGAGTGCTGCCGATGACCGAGTTCAAGAAAATCCTGATCGCAAACCGGGGCGAAATCGCCATCCGGGTGATGCGCGCCGCCAATGAGATGGGCAAGAAGACGGTTGCCGTCTATGCCGAGGAAGACAAGCTGTCGCTGCACCGCTTCAAGGCGGATGAAGCCTATCTGATCGGTCAGGGGCTTTCGCCGGTGGGGGCCTATCTCTCGATCCCCGAGATCATCCGTGTGGCCAAGATGGCGGGGGCGGATGCGATCCACCCCGGATATGGTCTTCTGTCGGAAAACCCCGATTTCGTCGAAGCCTGCGATCAGGCGGGCATCACCTTCATCGGGCCGCGGGCCGAAACCATGCGCGCCTTGGGTGACAAGGCCAGCGCCCGCCGGGTGGCGATCGAGGCGGGCGTGCCGGTGATCCCCGCGACCGAGGTGCTGGGCGACGACATGGCGCTGGTCAAGAAACAGGCGGCCGAAGTGGGCTATCCCTTGATGCTCAAGGCAAGCTGGGGCGGCGGCGGGCGCGGGATGCGCCCGATCCTGTCCGAAGACGAGCTTGAGGCCAAGGTGCGCGAAGGTCGGCGCGAAGCCGAGGCGGCCTTTGGCAATGGCGAAGGTTATCTTGAAAAGATGATCCTGCGCGCCCGCCATGTCGAGGTGCAGATCCTGGGCGACAAGCAGGGCAATGTCTGGCACCTGTGGGAGCGCGACTGCACCGTGCAGCGCCGCAACCAGAAGGTGGTCGAGCGTGCCCCCGCCCCCTATCTGACCGAGGAGCAGCGTGCCGAAGTCTGCGAAATGGCACGGAAAATCTGTGCGCACGTGGATTACGAATGCGCCGGCACCGTCGAATTCCTGATGGATATGGACAGCCAGAAGTTCTACTTCATCGAGGTGAACCCCCGCGTGCAGGTCGAACATACCGTAACCGAAGAGGTGACCGGCATCGACATCGTGCAGGCCCAGATCCTGATCGAGGAAGGCAAGACCCTGACCGAAGCGACCGGCGTCGCCTCTCAGGCCGAGGTCAGGCTGAACGGCCATGCCGTGCAATGCCGGGTGACGACCGAAGACCCGCTGAACAATTTCATCCCCGACTATGGCCGCCTGACCGCCTATCGCAGCGCCACCGGCAACGGCATTCGTCTGGATGGCGGCACCGCTTATGCCGGCGGGGTGATCACCCGCTATTACGACAGCCTGCTGGTCAAGGTGACGGCCCATGCCCAAACGCCGGAAAAGGCGATTGCACGGATGGACCGGGCGCTGCGCGAGTTCCGCATCCGCGGCGTGGCGACGAATATCGAATTCGTCATCAACCTGCTGAAGCACCCGACCTTCCTTGACTACAGCTATACGACCAAATTCATCGACACGACCCCTGCCCTCTTTGCCTTCAAGAAGCGGCGCGACCGGGCGACCAAGATCCTGACCTATATCGCCGACATCACGGTGAACGGGCACCCCGAGACGGCGGGCCGCCCGAAACCCCATGCCGAGGCCAAGGCGCCGAAACCGCCCAAGGCCCGCGCCGAACCGGCGATGGGCACCCGCAACCTTCTGGAGCAGAAGGGTCCGCAGGCGGTGGCCGACTGGATGAAGGCGCAGACCAAGGTGCTGATCACCGACACCACCATGCGCGACGGGCACCAGAGCCTCTTGGCCACGCGGATGCGGTCGATCGACATGATCACCGTGGCGCCCGCCTATGCCGCCAACCTGCCGCAGCTTTTCAGCGTCGAATGCTGGGGCGGGGCAACCTTTGACGTGGCCTACCGCTTCTTGCAGGAATGCCCGTGGCAGCGGCTGCGCGACCTGCGCGCGGCGATGCCCAATGTGATGACGCAGATGCTGCTGCGCGCCTCGAACGGGGTCGGCTATACCAATTACCCCGACAATGTGGTGCAGGCTTTCGTGGCGCAGGCCGCGAAAACCGGGGTGGATGTGTTCCGCGTGTTCGACAGCCTGAACTGGGTGGAAAACATGCGCGTCGCCATGGATGCGGTGGTCGAGGCTGGCAAGGTCTGCGAAGGCACCATCTGCTATACCGGCGACATGCTGGACCCGGCCCGCGCCAAGTATGACCTGAAATATTATGTGGAGCGCGCGAAAGAGCTGAAGTCTGCCGGCGCCCATGTGCTGGGGCTGAAGGACATGGCGGGGCTGTTGAAGCCCGCTGCCGCGCGGCAACTGGTCAAGGCGCTGAAACAGGAAATCGGCCTGCCGATCCATTTCCATACGCATGACACCTCGGGTGCTGCGGCGGCCACCATTCTGGCCGCCTGCGATGCCGGGGTGGATGCGGTGGATGCGGCGATGGATGCGTTTTCGGGCGGCACCTCGCAGCCCTGCCTCGGCTCGATCGTCGAGGCGCTGCGCCATACCGAGCGCGATACCGGCCTTGATATCGCCGCCATCCGCGAGATTTCCAACTATTGGGAACATGTCCGCGCGCAATATGCCGCCTTTGAATCCGGCCTGCCGGCCCCGGCGAGCGAGGTTTACCTGCACGAAATGCCCGGCGGCCAGTTCACCAACCTCAAGGCGCAGGCGCGCTCGCTGGGTCTGGAAGAGCGTTGGCCCGAGGTGGCGCAAGCCTATGCCGATGCCAACCGGATGTTCGGCGACATCGTGAAGGTCACCCCCTCGTCCAAGGTGGTCGGCGATATGGCGCTGATGATGGTGGCGCAGGGGCTGACCCGGGCGCAGGTCGAAGACCCGGGCCATGACGTGGCCTTCCCGGACTCGGTCGTGGACATGATGAAGGGCAATCTTGGCCAGCCGCATGGCGGCTGGCCTGCCGGCATCCAGAAGAAGGTGCTGAAAGGCGAGGCGCCGCTGGCAGACCGGCCCGGCAAATCGCTGCCGCCGGTCGATCTGGAAGGCGAGCGGGCGCGCCTTTCGGCCGAGCTGAACGGCTATCCGGTGGATGACGAGGATCTGAACGGATATCTGATGTATCCCAAGGTCTTCCTCGACTATATGGGCCGCCACAAGTCCTATGGCCCGGTGCGGACCCTGCCGACGCGGACCTTCTTTTACGGAATGCAGCCGGGCGAAGAGATCACGGCCGAAATCGACCCCGGCAAGACACTGGAACTGCGGTTGCAGGCGGTGGGCGAGACCACCGATGACGGCGAGGTGAAGGTGTTCTTCGAGCTGAACGGCCAGCCCCGGGTGATCCGCGTGGCAAACCGCGCGATCAAGGCCCGCACCGCCGCACGGCCGAAGGCCGCCGATGGCAACCCCGCTCATATCGGCGCGCCGATGCCCGGCTCGGTCGCTTCGGTGGCGGTGACCGTGGGCCAGAAGGTCAACGCGGGCGACCTTCTGCTGACCATCGAGGCGATGAAGATGGAAACCGGCCTGCACGCCGACCGCGCCGCGACGGTCAAGGCGCTGCATGTTCAGGCTGGCAGCCAGATCGAGGCGAAGGATCTGCTGGTCGAACTGGAGTAGGTCTTTGGCAAGGATGGGCAGATTGCCCATCCCCCAAACTCACTTCTTCTTGACGAACTCGGTCAGGATCACGATGCGCTGGCCTTCGACGCGGCCCTCGATATGGGCCGCGTTGTCGGCCACCAGCGAGATGCCGCGCACCGCCGTTCCGCGCTTGGCGGTAAAACCGGCGCCCTTGACCGGCAGATCCTTGATCAGCACCACATCGTCGCCCCGCGCCAGCAGCACGCCATTGCTGTCGCGGTGTTCCAGCGCGGCGGGCATGTCGGCCCAGCTCTGCGCCTGATCGCCCAGCACCATACCGTCGCGCACCTCGGTCGCCCATGCCTCGCCCAATTGGCCGAGCTTACGCCAGACGGCAAGCTGCACCTCGGGCACCTCGGACCATGCAGCGCCTTCCAGCGCGCGCCAATGGCTGGCAGGGGCGGACGCCTCCTCGCGGCACAGCGCGCACAGCACGATCTCGCCCCCCGGCGGCACGGGCACGGCACTCAGCGCCTCGGCGGCGCCGCAAAATTCGCAAACCCCGCCAGAGCGGGTCAGAAGGGCGGAAGGGATCATCGGGGGCTCCTTGGTTGCCCCTCCCCTACGCCCTGCGGGCCCGGAAAGAAAGGGTCAGAGAACCCGCAAATCCCCCGCCATCCACGGCCATTCGGCCAGTGCGGGTGCCACCACCAGATCGCCGATCAGCCCACGCAGCCGCCCGGCAATCTGCCCCGGCATGTCCTGCAACACCCCCGACCGCGCCGAAAGCGACAGCGTGCGTTCCAGCGCGGCGAAGGGCAAGGGCGCCACCTCGACCGCCGCGCGGAACCGGGCGGCATGGTGCAGGGCAAGCGGCGTCAGGATGGTCCATCCCTCGCCGCCCGCGACCATGGCCAGAATGGCGTGATAGCTGTCAAGTTCCAGCCGATGCGCCAGCCGCAAGTTCTGCCGCGCCAGATGTGCTGCAATCTGCCGCCCCATCAGATGCCGCGCGGTATATTGGATCAGCGGCAGGCTGTCCCACGCCCGCCCCTTGGGTGTCACGGCAACGAAAGGCTCGGCCAGCAGCGGATGCACCTCGCGCCAACCCTCATCGCTGCCCGCCTGCCCCAGATCGGCCGTCACGGCGATATCCAGCGCCCGCGCGTCAAGCTGGTCCAGCAGGCGGTGGCTGGCGCCGGTCTCCAGCAGAAAGCGGCAACCGCGCAATTCCGCCGCCAGCGCGGACAGAAGGCGCGGCGTCACCTCGGCGTCGAAATCCTCGATCATGCCAAGGCGCAGCGTGGTCAGACCCGACAGGTCGGCCATCGCCAGTTCGGCCCGCGCCTCGGCTTCGGCATTCAGGATGGTCTGGGCATGGCGGCGGAACATCGCCCCGGCGGGGGTCAGCGCCATCGGCCGTGCGGTGCGGTCCAGAAGCGCCGCCCCCAGCGCCGCCTCAAGCCCGGTCAACTGCTGTGAAATGGCCGAAGGCGATACGCCCAGCCGCCGCGCCGCCGCCGAAATGGCCCGCTCTTCGGCCACCGCCAGAAAGACCTCGATGGCCCAGAGCGTGACGCGGCCCGAGGTCTCGGGCATGGCTCAGAGCTTTGAGAGCTTCTTCTGAAGCTCGGCAAACTGCTTCTTGATCTCCGCCAGTTCTTCGGCCGAACCGGGGGCCGGCGCCTCTTCGCCGGGTCCGGTGCTGCCGGCGTTCCAGCCGGGAATGCCGCCCATCATGGTTTTCATGAAGGCTTCCTGACTTTTGCGCATCGCCTCGAACCCGGGCATGGCGGCCATCGGGTTGGGCAGGGCGGAAAGGTTTTCCATCACCTTCGACTGCCCCTCGCGCAGCATCTCGAAGCTGGCGGCAAGGAATTGCGGCACCACCGACTGCACATTGGTGGTATAGCTGCGCACCAGATCGGTCAGCACATTGGTCGGCAGCACGGTGTCGCCCTTGGATTCATGCTCGGCCACGATCTGCAACAGATACTGCCGGGTCAGGTCATCGCCCGATTTCAGATCGACGATCTGCACCTCGCGGCCGGCGCGGATAAAGCTCGCAATATCCTCAAGCGTCACATAATCCGACGTCTCGGTATTGTAGAGGCGGCGGCTGGCGTATCGCTTGATCAGCAGGGGCTTTGCGGTCTCGGCCATGGTCTTGTCTCCCTGTGCTTTATGCGTTTGCAGAGAAGCTTAGGCGAGGCGCAGAAAAAAAGAAAGGGCGGGCTCATGGCCCGCCCTCCGGCTTCCCTCAGGGAGGAAAGGGAAGCTCTGGATCGTCAGATCACTTGGCAGCGGTCGCGGCGGTCGCGGCCTTTTTGGCAGCGGCGGTCACGTCGGCGGTGGCTTTCTTCACGGCCGAGGTGGCTTCTTCCGAAACGTCCTTGCCGGCAGCCAGGATCAGTTCGACGGTTTCGATCTGCACCTTCTTGGCAACTTCAGCGAAGGCGGCCAGGTTCTCGGCAGCCAGTTCGGCGGTGGCGGTGGCGAGGTCGCTCACGGCTTTGCCGTATTCAACCGGCTCGGCCTTGGCCTTGGCAGCGGTCGCCAGCTTGGCGATCGAGTCCTTGGCCCATTTGGACGAGATTTCGGTCGATTTTTCAGCGGCGGCCAGTGCAACGGCCGACAGCTTTTCGCCGAAAGCGGCTTGGGTCTTGAAGGCGTTCTGGAACGCGGTGGCGTCAACCGGAAGCGAAGCGAAGATGTCTTGGAAGGCTTTGGTGAAGTCGGGGGTCTTGGTCATTTCATTTGCTCCTGAAAATCCGGGTCATCCCGTTTTCTGATGAGCCATATATACATGCTGCATCGCAGCATTTCAAGTAAATTTCTGCAATGCAGCATTTCTTCCCCCGCGCCCGGTTGACGCAGGGGAAATCTTCCAAGGATCAATGGCTTGGCTTGGGCAACACATAGGTTCCCGGGGCCGGGCACAGCACCGGCACCCCCGAATCGCCCGGAATTCTGGCCTTCACCTGCCCGCCCGACCGGCCGGCCAGCCAGGCGCCCCAGCGTGGCCACCAGCTCCCTTGATGGAAGGTGGCGCCTGCCAGCCAGTCCTCGGGCGCAGCCATCGGACCATCGTTGGTGTAATGGCCATACTTGCCCTTGGATGGCGGGTTGATGATGCCTGCGATATGGCCCGACTGCGAAAGGATGAAGGTCTTGTCGTCAGATCCCATCTGCCGCACGCTGTTGAAGCTGCCCTTCCAATGCGCGATGTGATCGGTCTCGCAGGCGATGGCGCAAAGCGGCACCTTCACGCCCTCAAGGCTGACCGGCTTGCCGAAGACCGGGAATTCGCCCTTGGCAAAGCCGTCCTGCTGGCAGAGGCCGCGCAGATATTCGATGGCCATCTTGGCGGGCAGGTTGGTGCCGTCGCCGTTCCAGTAAAGCAGGTCAAAGGCGGGCGGCGTCTCGCCCAGCATGTAGCTTTTGATGGCGGGGGTATAGATCAGGTCGTTCGAGCGCAGGAACGAGAAGGTGCGGCTCATGAAGAACCGCGACAGGATGCCGTCGGATTCGCTTTGCCGCTGAATCCCATCGACGAAATCGTCGTTGAGGAACACCCCCACCTCACCCGGGTCCGAGAAATCGGCCAGCGTGGTAAAGAAGGTCGCCGATTTGACCGAAGGGTCGCCTGCCCGCTCCAGATGCGCCAGCGTCAGGCCCAGAGTGGTGCCCGCAATGCAATAGCCGACGCAGTTGATCTGTTTCTCGCCGGTGATGCGGCGCACCTCGGCCATGGCGGTCAGATAGCCCTCGCGGATGTAATCATCCATGCCCACATCGGCATAGCCGGCATCCGGGTTCACCCAACTGACCACGAACAAGGTAAAGCCCTGATCGACGATCCATTTGATCAAGCTGTTTTGCGGCTTGAGGTCCATCACATAGAATTTGTTGATCCAGGGCGGAAAGATCAGCAGTGGCGTGGCATGGACCGTCTCGGTCGTGGGCGCATACTGGATCAGCTCCAGCATCCGGTTGCGAAACACGACAGAGCCGGGGGTGGTCGCAATGTTGCGCCCGATCTCGAATGCCTCGCGGTCGGCAAGCGTCACCAGAAGCTCGCCGTTGTTGGCCTCGATATCGGAGATCAGGTTTTCCAGCCCCTTCACCAGACTTTCGCCATCGGTGGCGATGGCCTTTTCCAGCGCATCGGGGTTGGTGCCCAGAAAATTGGTCGGCGACAGCATATCGACGATCTGCTTGGTGAAATATTCCACCCGCTGCCGCTCGCCCGGCTCGATGCCTTCCATATCGGCGATGGCGGTGCTGACGGCATCCGAGTTGATCAGATATTGCTGCTTGAGATAGTTGAACGCCGGGTGGGTCTCCCACAGCGGATTGGCAAAGCGGCGGTCCTTGGGCCCCGGGTCGGCGGGGGCCTTGAACTCGCCCGTGGCAAGGGCCTGCTGCGCCTCGATGTAATGCTTCAGGCTTTTGGTCCAATAGCCGACCTGATGCTCCAGCACCTTGGCCGGGTTCTGCATCATCGCCGCCAGATAGGCTTGGGCCGCCTTCATGAACACCTCTTGCGAAGGGCCGTTCAGCGAAGGGTCATGCGGCTTGTAGCGGGCCAAAGCGCCCATCAGCCGCTCGGACAGGGCCTCGACCTTGGCAAGGTTCTCGGTCAGTTTCTCCAACTTTGGTCCTGCGTCATATTCATCAGTTGTCATGATATCTTTTCGACCCTATTCTCGCTGCTACGCAGCATAGCAACGCTTTGCCCAACAGGCGATGCGACGCATCGGCCAAGGAGACGCCCGTGAAGTATATGGCCACCTACGACCTGATGGAAAGCGCCCGTAATACCAATGAGTGGCTGGGTGCAACAGCACGCGCCATGGCCTCTTACCCGGCCTTCGCCCTGACCATGAGTCCGATGCTGCAACTCGCCGCCGCATGGGGCGAAGTGACCGAACGCAGCTTTTCCCGCATGGTCGCCAAGCCCGACTGGGGCATCCGTTCGATCCCCGGGCCCGACGGGCAGGATCACCTCGTCGATGTGAAATCGGTGGTCGAAAAGCCCTTTGGCAATCTGGTGCAGTTTTTCGTGCGCCGCCGTGCGCCCATGGCTCGCAAGATCCTGCTGGTGGCGCCGATGTCGGGCCATTACGCCACGCTTCTGCGTTCGACCGTCTCAAGCTTGCTGCCCGATGCCGATATCTATGTGACCGACTGGCACAATGCCCGCGACATTCCGGTGTCGGCGGGCAAGTTCGATGTCGAAGATTACACGCTCTATCTGGTCGAGTTCATGCGGCACCTCGGCCCCGATACCCATGTCATCGCCATCTGTCAGCCCGCGCCGCTGACCCTTGCCGCCACCGCCTATCTGGCCGGGGAAGACCCCGCCGCCCAGCCGCGCAGCCTGACGCTGATCGGCGGCCCGATCGACCCGGACGCCGCCGCGACCGAGGTGACCGACTTCGGACGCCGAATCACCATGGGGCAATTGGAGCAGATCGCCATCCAGCGGGTGGGCTTCAAATACAAGGGCGTGGGCCGTCTGGTCTATCCGGGATTGCTGCAACTGCAAAGCTTCATGTCGATGAATGCCGAGCGTCACTCCAAAGCTTTCGCCGAGCAGATCATGCGCGTCGCCCGCGGCGAAGCGTCTGATCATGATGCCCACAACCGCTTCTACGACGAATATCTTGCCGTGATGGACATGACGGCAGAATTCTATCTCTCCACCGTTGAGCGCATCTTCAAGAACCGCGAAATCGCCCGGAATGAATTCGTGGTGGCAGGCAAGAAGGTGGATATCGGCGCCATCACCCAGGTCGCGGTGAAGACGGTTGAAGGCGAGAAGGACGACATTTCCGCACCCGGCCAATGCGTGGCGGCGCTGAAGCTTTGCACCGGGCTGCCGGAATCGAAGAAAGCCAGCCACCTGGAACCCGACGCCGGCCATTACGGCATCTTCGCCGGCAAGAGCTGGCGCCTGAACATCCGCCCGCTGGTCCTGAACTTCATCGACGCCAATTCGGCCGCCCCGGTGCCCGCCCCCGCCAAACCCAAGCTTCAGGCGGTCTGAGCAGGCGGGGTCACCGCAACAGGACCGGCCCAGCCAGAAAGGCCGCCAGCGCCTCGCTCACCGCTTCGGGTTGCTCCAGCGGGGCGAGGTGGCCAGCGTCGGGGATCACCTGCAACTTGCCGAAGGGCATCAGGTTGGCCGTGAACTCCTGCCGCCGCATCGGCACCAGCGTATCGACAGCCCCGGCGATCACCAGCGCGGGCAGCTTGACCTTGCGCATGGTCTTCTGCTGATCCGGGCGGCGCTGCAGGGCGCGGCTCTGGCGCAGAAAAACCCCCTCGCCCAGACCCAGCGCCATATCCTTGACCAGCGCCATGACCTCATCGCGCCACGGGCTGTCGGCAATCGCAGCCGCCGGGATTTCCTCGCGCATGGCCTCAACCAGACGGCCCGCGCGGGCGGCCACCATCCGCGTTTCGCGCGCCACCGCCGCCTGCGGCGCCTCGGCCAGCGGATCGGTCGCCATCAGGACGACCCGCGTCACCCGCTCGGGCACCCGGCGGATCAGGTCCAGCGCGACATCACCGCCAAGACCATGGCCCAGCAGCGCGAATTTCGCCGGCAGATCGGGCAGCATCGCCTCTGACATCTGCTCCACCGTGTCGCCCCGCGTCGGCAGGCTGACCAACATGGCCCGGCTGCCCCCCAGTTGGACCATCTGCGGCAGGAACAGCCGCGCATCGGCCATCAGCCCCGGAATCAGCACCAGCGGTTCGGCCATCACAATCCCGCCGCCCAATCGAGGATCAGCGTTACCGTGCCGGCCGTCTGCCCGGGCGACAGCGTGTCGCCCGCGATCACATGGGAATAGCGGTCATCCCCCGGCCCCATCTGCCGCGCCTCCCGCCGGACCGGCCCGCCCCAGCCCGCCAGCACATCCTGCGCCGCGGCAGGGCTGACCACCTGATCATCCGGGCTCTGGATCAAAAGCAGCGGCGCCTCGGCCGTGCTGTAATCCTGCGCACGCGCATGACGCACCAGCGCCGCCATCGGGAACAGGGCGGCGGTCGGATAGGTCGTGGTCCAATGCGCCGCATGAGCGGCATTCTGCGGCGCAAAGCTGCGCTCGGCCCCGGCGACGACCGGCCCCCAGACCTCGACCCAAGGCAGGTCCAGAATCTTGCCCGCCCAAGGCCGCAGCCCGAAATTGGGCGAGATCAGAACCACCCCCGCCAGCCCGCCGTTCAGGCGCCCGTCCCGCGCCGCCATGGCCGCCAGCGTGCCGCCGGTCGAGGTGGCGATCACCAGCACCCGGTCGCCGAGCCGCTGCCCGATGGCCAGCGCCTCGGCGGTGTCTTCGATCCAGTCCTGCGCCGTGGGCTCGGCCATTGCCGCCCCGTTCCGGCCATGGCCCGCCAGCCGGGTGAAGAACAGGTTCGCCCCCAGGGCCCGCGCCACCTGATCCGGCACCGGGCGGATTTCCTCGGAACTGGCCGAGAAGCCATGCAGATAAACCACCGCCAGCGGCGTCTTCACCCCGGCCTGCCCGGCCCAGACAATGCGCTTTTCCTCTCCCGCCCGCAGGTCAGGCACCGCCGCCTCGCGCGCCGCCAGCCATGCGGGCAGGTCAGCGGGCAGGCTGGCCGGATCAAAGGCGATCGGCCCGCCCACCTGATCGGGCGGATCGGTGGCCCAAAGCACGCCGCCAACCACGAGCAGGGCAACCAGAATCCGGCCCAGCGCCCGCCCCAGCCTACGCATGGTGCAAAACCTCTGCGATGGCCGCCTCGATCAGCGCCAGACACTCCGGCGTGGAAAAGCGGTGATCGGCCCCCTTGACCAGCGTCAGCCGGATATCCGGCCCTGTCGCATGGTCCAAAAGCCGCAAAGCCACCGCAGGCGGCACATCGCTGTCCGCCGTCCCCTGCAACAGCCGCACCGGAAAGGGCAGCGGCAGCGGGTCGCGCAGCACCAGCCGCCCCCGCCCCTCTTCGATCAGCCGCCTTGTGATCACATAGCCCGCCGGATCATAGTCCGATGGCAGCACCACCCGGCCCTCTGCCGCCAACGCCGCACGCTGCGCCGCGGCAAACCCCGCCCACATGCTGTCTTCGGTGAAATCCGGCGCGGCAGCAATGCCCACCAGCCCCGCCACCCGCGCGGGCAGCGCCCGGGCCAGTAAGAGCGAAATCCAGCCCCCCATGGACGAACCGACCAGAACCTGCGGCCCTTCTGTCAGCGCCTGCACCGCCGCCCGCGCATCCTCGAACCAGTCGCCGATAGCGCCGTCCAGAAAATCGCCCGAAGACTGGCCATGGCCGGAATAATCGAAGCGCAGAAAGGCCCGGCCGGTCCGCGCCGCCCAATCCTGCAGGTAAAGCGCCTTGGTGCCCTGCATGTCCGATTTGAACCCGCCCAGAAACACCACCCCCGGCCCCCGGCCTGCGCGGCGCTCATAGGCAAGACGGCGGCCCTGCGGGGTGGTCAGAAATTCGGTCAAATCAGGCTCCTTCGCGGCTGGGCAAACCCTATCAATCCCCCGGCCCGATGCCAACCGGCCCAATGCTGCGCGCCAGAACCCGGCTGATCTCGTTGAAACTCCGCCCGCTTTCCGCACGCCAGCGGTTGAAGGCCGCCTGCACCGCCGCCATGGCCCTGGCCGATCCCGGGGCAGCCGCGATCACCCCTTCCTCCTGCAACCGCGCCACCACATCCCGCGTCAGGATATAGCTGTCCTTGCCCATCTGGCGCAGCATGTATTGCCCGGTGGTGCCGCCGAGCCGGCTGCCTTCGCGGCCGAGCCAAGCCAGAAGCCCCGCGAAATCTTCCTCCGGCCATTCCGCAACCTTGCGGCCAAACCCGCCGCTTGCGCGCACCATCACCGCATTGTCGCGGATCGCCACGATCTTGGCACCGGAACGGATCACCCGGGCATCGCCCAACAGCGCCTCAAGCCGCTCGCCTTCGATCATCGCCACGAAACCCGGATCGAACCCGCCAAAGGCCAGCTCGATCCCGGGCCATTTCGCCTCGACCACCTTCCAGCTTATCCCCGCCTGAAAGATCCCCCGCGCCATCGCCCCCAGCCAGCGGTCATCGGGGATCGCCGCCAGCGCTGCGGGCGCCAGCGGCACCATCGCCCCCTCCAGCACCGCCGCCTCGTTGCCGCGCCGCGCCACGGCCAGCTCTAGAATCTCCGCAAAACTGCGCATGTCTTCTCCCCGCCAAGCCATTCATCTTGGCCCAAATATCCCCGCCGGAGGCGCAGCTTTCCACCCGCGCTCCGGCTTGACTTTCACGCAACCCGGCGCCAGAACACCGCCACCATAACCCGCAACCGGGCGTTTCGTAGGCGCCAAAATGACGAGGAGGCCCGAATGGCCCAGATTTCCCTCACCTTTCCCGATGGCAATGCGCGCAGCTTTCCCGCAGGCGTGACGCCTGCCGAAGTGGCCGCCGCCATCAGCCCCTCGCTGGCGAAAAAGGCGATCAGCGCCACGGTGAACGGCGCGCATTACGACCTGCAATGGCCGATCCCCGCCGATGCCAGCATCGCCATCCACACGATGGCCGACAGCGCGCAGGCGCTGGAACTGATCCGCCACGACCTTGCCCATATCATGGCCCGCGCCGTGCAGGAAATCTGGCCGGATGTGAAGGTCACCATCGGCCCGGTCCGCGACCATGGCTGGTTCTATGATTTCGACCGGGCGGAACCCTTCACGCCCGAAGACCTCGGCGCCATCGAGGCGCGGATGAAGCAGATCATCAACGCGCGTGAGCCGGTGAAGACCGAGCTTTGGGAACGTGCCCGCGCGGTGGAATATTACCGCGGCAAGGGCGAGCCGTTCAAACTCGAACTGCTCGACCGCATTCCCGAAGATCAGGACATCCGCATGTATTGGCATGGGGATTGGCAGGATCTGTGCCGCGGCCCGCATCTGCAACACACCGGGCAGGTGCCTGCCGATGCCTTCAAGCTGACGCATGTTGCGGGCGCCTATTGGCTGGGCGATGCCAGCCGCCCGATGCTGCAACGCATCTATGGCGTGGCGTTCAGGAACCGCGACGACCTGAAGGCGCATCTGACGATGCTGGAAGAGGCGGCCAAGCGCGACCACCGCAAGCTGGGCCGCGAGATGGACCTGTTCCACCTGCAGGAAGAGGCGCCGGGCATGGTGTTCTGGCACCCCAACGGCTGGCAGATCTGGCGGGGCCTTGAGGATTTCATGCGCGGCCGGTTGCGCAAGGCTGGTTACAAGGAAATCCGCACGCCGCAGGTGGTGGACCGCATCCTGTGGGAGAAGTCCGGCCATTGGGAAGCCTACCGCGAGAACATGTTCATCGTCGAGGTGGACGAGGAAGGCGCCAAGGAAAAGCGCATCAACGCGCTGAAGCCGATGAACTGCCCCTGCCATGTGCAGGTGTATAATCAGGGCCTGAAATCCTACCGCGACCTGCCCTTGCGTCTGGCCGAATTCGGCTCGTGCCATCGCTATGAGTCTTCCGGCTCGATGCACGGTCTGATGCGGGTGCGCGGCTTTACGCAGGACGATGCCCATATCTTCTGCACCGAAGACCAGATCGAAAGCGAATGCGCGGGCTTCATCGCACTGCTTTCGGGCGTCTACCGCGACCTTGGGTTCGAGAAGTTCGACATCAAGCTGTCCACCCGCCCCGATGTGCGGGTCGGGTCGGATGAGGTCTGGGACAAGGCCGAAAGCGCCCTGCAACAGGCCATCGAAAAGCTGGGCCTGCCTTATGAGGTGAACCCCGGCGATGGCGCCTTCTATGGCCCGAAGCTGGATTTCAAGCTGACCGACGCCATCGGGCGCGAATGGCAATGCGGCACCTTCCAGTGCGACTTCAACCTGCCGAACCGGCTGGATGCCGAATTCGTCGGTGAAGACGGCATGAAACACCGCCCGGTGATGCTGCACCGCGCCATTCTGGGCAGTTTCGAACGCTTCATCGGCATCCTGATCGAAAACTACGCCGGCAAGCTGCCGTTCTGGCTGGCGCCGCGTCAGGTGGTGGTGGCCTCGATCGTCTCGGACGCCGATCCTTTCGTGGCCGAAGTGGTGGAAGCGCTGCAAAAGGCCGGTGTCCGCGCCGAAGCCGATACTAGGAACGAGAAGATCAACTACAAGGTGCGCGAGCATTCGATGGGCAAGGTTCCGGTGATCCTTGCCATCGGCATGAAGGAAGTCGAAGAGCGCACGGTCTCCGTCCGTCGTCTGGGCGAGACGCGGACCGAAACGATCAGCCTTGATCAGGCCATCGCCACCTTCGGGTTGGAAGGCCTGCCGCCTTCGGCCTGACGGAACAGGGGCGCGCTCCGGCGTGCCCCTTTCTCAGCCCCGCTCGGGGTCATATCGCAACAGCCGCAGCGCATTCAGCGTCACCAGAACCGTCGCCCCGGTATCGGCCAGAATGGCAATCCACAGCCCGGTCATCCCCAGAACCGAGGTGACAAGGAACACCGCCTTCAGCCCCAGAGCCAAGGTCACGTTCTGGCGGATGTTGCCCATCGTCGCCCGGGCCAGCCGGATCGTGGCGGCAATGTCCGTCACCCGGTCGCGCAGAATGGCGGCATCGGCGGTTTCCAGCGCCACATCGGTGCCCGATCCCATCGCCACCCCGACATTGGCCTGTTTCAGCGCCGGCGCGTCGTTGATGCCGTCGCCCACCATCATCACGCCGCCCTGCGCCGCCATCTCGCGGATCGCCACCAGTTTGTCTTCCGGCAGCATCTCGGCGCGGAACCCGGTGCCAAGGCTGGCGGCGATGGCGGCTGCGGTGCGGGGATTGTCGCCGGTCAGGATCGTCGGCGTCAGGCCCAACGCGCGCAGTTGCTGAACTGCCTCGCTCGCATCGGCGCGGGGTTCGTCCCGCAGCGCGATCAGGCCCAGCGCCGCACCACCCCCGAACAGCACAGCCACCGTCTTGCCCGCCTCTTCCAGCGCGCGCGCCTCAGCCGCGCCCTCTGCCGTCAGCGCGCCCTGTTCGGCGGCAAAGCGCGGGCTGGCGATGGTCAGCACCCGGCCCTCGACACTGGCCGAAACACCCTTGCCCGCAATCGCCCGCGCCCCGGTCGCCTCGGGCAGCGCCACGCCTTCAGCCTTGCGCAAGATGGCCTGCGCCAGCGGATGGCCCGACCCCGCCTCGACCGCCGCGGCAAGGCGCAGCACCTCGGCTTCGGGCAGGGTCAGCGCCACAAGGTCGGTCACCACCGGGCGGCCATGGGTCAGCGTGCCGGTCTTGTCAAAGGCAACCTGCGTCACCTTGGCCGCCGCCTCGATCACCGCGCCGCCTTTCATCAGCAAGCCGCGCTTCGCCCCCGAAGCCAGAGCCGAGGCAATCGACGCCGGAACCGAGATGACCAGCGCACAGGGGCAACCGATCAGCAACAGCGCAAGGCCGCGATAGATCCATGTGTCCCAGTCGCCGCCAAGACCCAGCGGCGGCACCAACACCACCAGCGCCGCCAGCCCGGTGATCAGCGGCATATACCAGCGGCTGAAGCGGTCTATGAACCGCTCGGTCGGGGCGCGGGCCTCTTCGGCCTCTTCGACCAGCCGGATGATGCGGGAAATGGTGTTGTCCGCCGCAGCCTTGGTCACCCGGATGCGCAGCGCCGCCTCGGTGTTGATCGACCCGGCAAAGACCGGCTCGCCGGGGCCACGGCTTTTCGGCACGCTCTCGCCGGTGACCGGGCTTTCGTCGATGCCCGAGATGCCTTCGACGATCTCGCCATCCGCCGGAATGCGGTCGCCGGGGCGGACCAGCACCCGCTGCCCGGGGATCAGCGTGTCAGCCGCAACTTCGCGCGGATTGCCACCTTCGTCCAGAAGCGCGGTCTTGGGCACCAGATTGGCCAGCGCGCGGATGCCGTCGCGCGCCTTGTTCGCAGCCACCCCTTCCAGCACTTCGCCCACGGCGAAAAGGAACACGACCAGCGCCGCCTCTTCCGCCGCCCCGATGAACAGGGCGCCGATGGCGGCCAAGGTCATCAGGCTTTCGATGGTAAAGGGCTGACCCAACCGCAGCGCCGCAAAGGCCCGCTGCGCCACCGGCGCCACACCGATCAGGCAGGCCGCAACAAAGGCCCAGGTGCCGGCCTGACCGGGAAACAGAAGCCCGACACCCCATGCCCCCGCCAGAAGCAGCGCGGTAAAGATCGCCAGCCGCCCCTTGGCCGTCTGATACCAGCCCTTGCCCCGGTCCGCCGGATCGTCATGGACGTGGCCCAGGGCCGCGTGGTCATGGTCATGGTCGTGGTCATGAGGTGCCTTCTCCGGCAGGACAAAACCCTTTGGCCGCGACGCGCCCTTGCCGGGGCCAAGCCCATAGCCAAGCGCGGTCACCACCGTCGCGACCTCATCCCTGCCTGCCCCGCCCGGCGCCAGTGTCAGTTTCAGCTTCTCGCCCATCACCGTGACACTGACATCGCTGACGCCCGGCAACCGGCCCACCGCATCGCGGATCTTGGTTGCGCAGGCGGCGCAATCCATGCCCGTCACCGCCCATTCGCAGTGTTCGCCTTCGTTCATCTTATCCTCGCTTTCCCGGCACTGGACCGGATCGAGTCAGCAAGCTAATGTCTCTAGCAACTATAGGTTCAAGGGGAATCTGATGCTGACCATCGGAAAACTGGGACAGGCCGCCGGGGTCAAGGTGCCGACCGTCCGTTACTATGAACAGATCGGCCTTTTGCCCGAGCCGGAACGCAGCACAGGCAACCAGCGGCTTTATCCCCGCGCGGCGCTGGACCGGCTGGCCTTCATCCGGCACGCCCGGGAACTCGGCTTTCCGCTGGAGGCGATCCGCGACCTGCTTTCCCTCTCCGACAAACCGGATCAGCCCTGCACCGCCGCCGATGCCATCGCAAAGGCCCAGCTACAGGCCGTGCGCGCCCGTCTCTCGCGCCTGAAGGCGCTGGAGATGGAACTGGAGCGGATGGTCACGCAATGCGCCCATGGCGCGATTTCAGACTGCCGGGTGATCGAAGTGCTGGGCGATCATGGCCAATGCGCGCACCCGCACCATGACAGCGCCGGGGAACCCTAATGCGCGTCGGGCTGACGCGCGGCCAAGGCCAGGATGCCACCCAGACCGCACATGGCGATGGGGAACATGGTGAAAACGTTGAAGCCGAAGGCCACCCAGATTGCCGCGCTCGACGCCAGCAGCAAGACCCCGGCAGGCAGGTTCTGTGACCGCGCCATGGCCGCCCCGGCAATCGCCAGAATGGGCGCAAGGAAGCTCGCAACCTGAATCACCAAGGGGTGATTGACCTGTTCCGTCAGCCCGGTTTCGCCATATTCGGCGACCCATGTGACATAGCCATAGCCGAAAAAGCCGACGATCATCGCCCAGATTCCGCCGATGATGCCCAGCACCAAGGCTGCGTTCCGCATGAATATCCCCTGTTTTCAAGGCTTTGCCTGCGCGACTCGCTGCTCCGATTCCGCGCTTGATTTTCACTTAAGCTTTGGCATGATTTTGCCTGTGACGACAGACTTTCTGACTGCCCTCTGATCGAAGGCCCGGAAGATTGGCGCACGGCCCGCGGCAATTCCGCCGTGGGAGGATCGGAAGGGGAGAAGCGGAATGCCGACCGGCACCGTGAAATGGTTCAACAGCACCAAAGGCTATGGCTTCATTGCGCCCGATGATGGCGGCAAGGATGTGTTCGTCCACATCTCTGCGGTGGAGCGGGCGGGCCTCAAGGGGCTGAACGACAACCAGAAAGTCGGATACGAGCTGCTGTCGGGCCGCGATGGCAAGCAATCGGCGGGCGAGCTGCGTCTGCTCTGATCCGGTTCTGAGATTTGATCGGGCCCGCTGCGGCGGGCCGGGTCACCCCAGAAGCGCTGCCTCAACCTCGGCGTCCCAGCCCAGATGCCAGCCGGTTTCGGTCTGGATTACCGGGCGCTTCATCACCGTCGGCTGGGCAGCAATCTGCGCTTCCGGCTCGCTTTCGCGCAGGAAATCAGAAAAGCTGCGATAGGTGGTGGATTGCTTGTTCACCGCCCGGCTGCCGAATTCGGTCACGATGGCGTCGATCTCGTCCCGGGTCAGCGGATTGGCACGGATGTCGCGGAAGATCACCGGCAACCCGGCCCGCTCGATCGCCTTCACGGCCTTCTTGGTCGTGTCACAGGTGGAAATGCCGTAAACGATCATTCTGCCGCCCCCTTTTTTACCGCTGCGCCCGTGTCTACGCGATGGGAGGCCGGGGTCAAGCCGCTGCGCGCCGCAAGGTTTTGTTAACCAGACCCTGCGAAACTGCGGCCATGTCCAGATACCGCCGCCCCCGGCGCCCCGGCGCCACCCTCTTCATGACCGTCGCCCTCGCCAGGCCCGGCAGCGACCTTTTGCTGCGCGAGATCGAGGCGCTGCGACAGGCCGCAAGGCTGACCCTGATGCAGCGCCCTTTCGGCATCGACGCCTGGGTGATCCTGCCCGACCATATGCACTGTCTCTGGACCCTGCCAGAGGGCGACAGCGATTATGCCACCCGCATCGGCGCGATCAAGGCCCGCTTCTCACGCGATTTGCGTAGGTCGGGGTTCACCCCGACTCCGGCGGACAATCCCTTTGGCGCCAAGGGCGGGCGGGAGCGCGCGGGCACCGCCCGGCGAGTCGGGGTGAACCCCGACCTACGGAAGGACGAGGCCCCGATCTGGCAAAAGCGGTTCTGGGAACATCACATCCGCGACGAGGGCGATTTCACCGCTCATCTGCGCTATTGCTGGCTGAACCCGGTGAAACACGGGCTGGTCAGCCATCCAAAGGATTGGCCTTATTCCTCATGGCACCGCGACGGGGATGAGGCGCTGCTGTAGGTCGGGGTTCACCCCGACACACGGGCCCTCCCGTCACAGAGTATTCAACCAGGCGGAAAGCCCCACAAGCAACGCCTTGTTGACCGGACCGGTGCATTGATAGCGCGAAATCATCGCGGCCGCATCCGCTGAAACGTTCTGACTCGTCGTTGCCCATTGCGCGGACATATCCGCATATGCCGCGATATCCGCACCGAGCCCTTGATATGGGCTTTCCAGAAGATCACCGACATCGGAAAGATGTATAACCGTCGCGCGGTTTCCCGCCTGCATGTGAATCGACATCGCCGGCTCGCAACCCGCTATCGAAAGGTATTCGGTGAATTGCACGATATAGGAGAGCGCCGGCTTTCCGCCCCCTTCAAGCTTGCCTTCGTAGAGGCCGGTGAAGAAGATAGGGTCAGAAAAGATCGACGCGTCGAAGACGAGGTTCTGTGCATATTCGTCGGCGACCGTAATACCAAGCTCCTGTGCCTTCTGGAAATGCTTGGCTGCCTTATCGAAGAAGGTCGCATCGTAATCAACAACCCCAAGCGCATAATGCGCCATGGCATAGCCTTCATTGGCAGCAAACTGGAAATTCAGCCTGGCCTGATTCCAGTTCTGCAGCTTGTAATATGCCCGCCCCAATTGGTATTTGAAGCGGGGCACCTCGGGCATCTTGTATACTGATCGCAGGCAGGCATCCCTAGCCTCTTCGCCCTTCATGGCCTCCATCGAAACCCCGGGCGCAACCGAGCCTGGATCATCGGCGTTTGAAGCCAATTCATCGCACTTATCGACTGCCTGTGCCGCAACTGGTTCTGAAAATCCCAAACTCGCCGCCGCCAAGATTGGCAGCAAATAATAATGAATGAATTTAGCTTCAAACACCCCAAACCTCCATAAACTCGCGCCATTCGCCCTTGCTCATTCCCGAATCCTCCTGCGTCACCGCCTCGCCGGCCAGCCGCCGTTTCAACACGGCAATCGCCTTGCCCGACAGGGTCACGCCGCCCATCCGGTAATCCTCGAAGGCGGCAAAGGCGAGCGGCACCCAGTCGCGCACGGCTTCGGCAATCGCCTCGGCATAGACGCGGATTTCATACTGGGCATGGGCATCGGCGCGCAGGCGCAGGAAGTGGAACAGATTGTGCAGATCGGTCTTCCAATACCATTGGGTATAGATGTTCATCGGCAGGTTCATCCGCGCCAATTCGCGGGCCAATCCTTGCTGGCCCTCCTGGCTCAACATCGCCTCGTAATGGTCATAGCTGCGGCCGGCGTCGGATTTCAGCATCTCCAGCACCCGCGCCGCCTCGGCCCCTTCCAGAACCGCGCCGCGGCCCTGATTGTTCACCGTCGATTGCGCCGCCAGTTGCCCCGGCTCGGGAATGTAGAACTCCCGGTCGAGGATCGAATAGCGTGCGGAATATTCGTTCACATTGGCGGTGCGATGGCGGATCCACTGGCGGGCGACAAAGACCGGCAGTTTGACGTGCAGCTTGACTTCGCACATCTCGAACGGAGTCGAATGCCAGTGCCGCATCAGATAGCGGATCAGCCCCTCATCGTTCTGCACATGTTTGGTGCCGGCTCCATAAGATACCCGGGCGGCCTGCACGATGGCCGCATCATCGCCCATATAGTCGATCACCCGCACGAAACCGTGGTCGAGAACCGGCGCAGCATGGTAAAGCCGCGCCTCCATCCCTTCGGACACCGCGCGCAGCGTGGGGCGCGGCGTGGCGCGGGCGGCCTCGATCTGGGACTGCTGCTCGGGCGTAAGGGACATGGGCGGGCCTTTCTGGATGAGTCGCCATCAACTATATCTTGCGGATCGCCATGGCGAAACCGCCAAACCCGGTGTGATGCAGGGCGGTGACAGGCGGTGGACAAGCCTGTGGACGACCCGAATCTGCTTTGACTTTCAACCGCTTTCACGGCATTCTTCGCGCAAAGATAACGCATGGGGCAGGCAGATGTGGGTGAAATGCGCGGCGGTCGTGTCGCTGCTGGCGTTGGCGGCTTGCGGCGGAAACCCCTGGGTCGAGGAGGATGGGGCAGAGCCCGACGTCTTCGGCGGGTCGATCTATGCCACCGATCTTGACGAGCAGTTGACTATGGACAGCATGGTCTACGATTCCGAGACGGGTGAGCTGATCGTCAACAACATACCCTTCGATGGCGCCAATGCGCCCAACGGTCAGGCGCTTTACGCCCGAACCGGAGCGGTTGGTGCGACCTCGTTCTCGCGCTATGAGGATACGGCGGGCACATTGGCCTATTACGCCGTCTTCCGCCGCTCGACCAGTGGCGCCACCCAGGCCGGGGCCTTTGCCACCTCGGGCTATATCGACTTCGGCATCGGCGGGGCCAGCGCGCAGCGCAATACCGAAACAGTCAACCTTCCCGCTTCGGGCGAATATTCCTTCACCGGCGAATATGCGGCCGTGCGTGTGTTTGAAAACGCCGCCGGAATGCCGAACCAGCCGCAATATGTGACCGGCGCCGTCCAGATCGAGATGGACTTCGGCGACTTCGATGAGGTGGGGGCGATCGTCGGCGTCATCTCCAACCGCCAGCTTTTCGATGTGAACGGCACGGCACTGGGCCCGATGGACGATTTCGTCTCGCTTGCGATGTCCGAGATCGACCGCAGCACCGGCGTCGTCGCGGCCGAAACGGCGGTCGGCGTCTCGGGCAACACGGCTGAAGAGCTGACTTCGGGCCAATGGACCGCCATTCTGGGTGGGCCGAACGGCACCGAAATCGCCGGGATCGTGGTGCTGGAAGGGCTGGCCAATGACACGCCGCCCGATGGCAGCACGCCCGGGAATGTCCGCGAAACCGGCGTCTTCATCGCATTGCGCTGACATGAGGCGGGCCTGGCTCCTGCGCTGCGCCTTTCTCGTTCTGGCGCTGTTTCAGGCCCCGGTCGCCGCAGAAACGCGGTTGAGCTTGCCGCAGGCACGGCAATTCGCGGTGCAGCTTGTGCAATCGGGACAACCTCTGGCCGCGCGCGCGGCGGCCCTGGCGCTGTTGCGGCACGATCCGAACGATGTCGTTGCTCTGATCGTCCTGAGCCGGGCCGCACGGGATCTGGGCGACTATCGTCCCGCCGAGGCCGCAGCCCGCCGCGCCTTTCGGATCGCACAAACGGACAAGGATCGCTTTTCGGCAGCCCTGGCGATGGCACAGGCACTGGCCTCGCACGGGCGTCACGGCGCGGCGCAACTCTGGCTGCGCCGCGCGGCCGACGTGGCCCCTGACGCGCGCCACCGCATGGTTGCCGTGCGCGACTTTGCCTATGTCAAAAGCCGCAACCCTTGGCGAGCGACCTTTGACTTCGGCGCTTTTCCGTCCTCGAACGTCAATGACGGCCCGGTCACCAATACCATCGTCATCGGCGGGATCGAGTTCAGCAACCCCGATGCGGTGCCGCTCTCGGGGTTTGGCCTGTCGGCGGCGGCCGATCTGCAGCGCCATTGGGAACTGGGTCCAACCTCCCGGATCGTGCTGGGGCTCGCAGGGAATGTGACCGAATACCGGCTGTCTGACGCGGCACGGGCGGCGGTTCCGTCGGCGCGGGCCTCGGATTTCGGCAAGGCGGGTCTTTCGGCCTCGATCGGCTGGGCGCGGCAGGACGGGCCGACCCAGCTTAGTGTCACAGTGCAGGGCGGGCGCGACTGGCAGGCCGGTGCCACCCTTGCCGATTGGCGGCAGTTGCGGCTCGGCTATGGTCGGGCTTTTGCGGAAGACCGGCGGCTGAACCTGGGCTTCAGCCTTACCGATACCGACCGCCATGATGCGGCGCTGCGCTCGTCCCTGCGATCTGCGGTCGATCTGGGCTGGTCCTGGGGCGCCCCGGGCGCCGATGGCTGGGCCTTGGGGCTGTCCATAGGGCGGGTGGCGTCCGGTGCGGCCTCGGTCGCCCGGCGCGAGGCCGAGCTGCGGCTGGATTGGCAGGACGCGCAGCCGCTTCTGGGTGCGGAACTGTCCGCTTTCGCCAGCATTGGCCTGAAGCTTTATGACCGGCCGCTCTACATCGCGGACGCACGGCGGGACGTGACAGCGCAACTTGGCCTTTCGGCGGTTCTGGTCAAGCTCGACTATCTGGGCTTTGCACCCGAGGTCGGGGTGACGTTCAGCCAGACGGACTCAAACATCACGGCCATGACGACCCGAAAGGCCGAGCTGCGGCTGGGCGTGAAATCGACATTCTGAGCCCCCTACCCTTTGCGCGCGGCCCATCCTAGGTTTGCCGCAGCAAACAGGAGGCTTCCCATGACGATCCGCTATCTTCACACCATGGTCCGCGTGCTGGACCTTGAGAAATCCATGGCCTTCTACCGCCTTCTGGGGCTGGAAGAGACCCGGCGTTATGACAATGAGGGCGGGCGGTTCACGCTGGTCTTCATGGCGCCGCCCGGCCAGCCGGACTGCCCGGTGGAACTGACCTATAACTGGGATGGCGATGCGGGCCTGCCGTCCGACAGCCGCCATTTCGGCCATCTGGCCTATGAGGTGGACGATATCCACGCCACCTGCGCCCATCTGCAGGCCAATGGCGTGCTGATCAACCGGCCGCCGCGCGACGGGCGGATGGCCTTTGTCCGCAGCCCCGACAACGTGTCGATCGAGCTGTTGCAAAAGGGCGCGGCCCTGACCCCGGCGGAACCCTGGATCAGCATGGGCAATACCGGATCCTGGTAAAGCGGGCGCTGCGGAGGCTGAAGCCTCCGCAGCGCCCGCTTTGGCGGAACGGCCGGGGCTTTGCTGCGTGGTCCGGGCGCTTGCTGACACCGGGGCCTCCGGCGGGAGTATTTGGCAAGGTGCAAATATCGGTGTCAGGCCAGGGACCAGAGCGTATAGCTGTCGGCACCCAAGGTCTGGCTTTCACGCAGGATCAGGCGCGGGGCATCGGCCAGCCGGGCGAGCTTGAGCGCCCCCAGCGCCGCCCGCCCCTCGGCACCCAGAGCAAGACCGGCGGTGTAAAGCGCCAGATCGCCCGCAAGCCGGTCGTTCAGCAGGCTCGCGGCCAACGTGCCGCCGCCTTCGCAGAGGATGCGGGTCAGCCCCCGCGCCGCCAGTGCCGCCAGCGCGGGGCGGGTGGCAAGGCTGCCGCCCGGCGCCTCGGCCTCTATCAGGGTGGCGCCAGTGGCGGCCCATGCGCTGCGGGCGGCGGCGGGGGCATCGGGCCCATGCACCATCCAGACCGGGCTGTCGCCCGCGCTGCGGCCAAGCCGGCTGCCCACCGGAAGGCGCAACCGGCTGTCCAGCACGATGCGCACCGGCTGATGCCGCGCGCCAAGGCCGCGCACCGTCAGGTCTGGGTCATCGGCCAGTGCGGTGCCCGCGCCAACCATCACCGCATCATGGGTCATCCGCAGCATATGGACATGGGTGCGGGCCTGCGCCCCGGTGATCCAGCGACTTTCGCCCGAAGCGGTGGCAATCCGGCCATCCAGCGAGGTCGCCAGTTTGAGGGTGACAAAGGGCAGCCCCTCGGTCACGCGGCGCAGGAACCCGGCGTTCAGGCGGGTCGCCTCGGCCTGCAATACGCCTTCGGTCACCGCAATTCCGGCGGCGCGCAGCATGGCATGGCCCCGGCCCGCGACCCGCGGATCGGGGTCGGTCAGCGCCGTCACCACCCGCGCCACGCCCGCCGCGATCAGCCCTTCGGCGCAGGGTGGCGTGTGGCCGTGATGGGCGCAGGGTTCCAGCGTGACAAAGGCTGTGGCACCCCGCGCCGCCGCCCCGGCCTGATCCAGCGCGCGACGCTCGGCATGGGGGCGGCCACCGGGCTGCGTCCAGCCACGCCCGACCACCCGGTCGCCCTGAAGGATCACACAGCCCACCGCCGGGTTGGGCCAGACATTGCCAAGGCCCCGCGCCGCAAGGCGCAGGGCATGGGCCATGCGGGCTTCGTCTGTGGCCTTGTCGCTCACTCGTCGGGGGTCGCGCCGGGACGCAACTCGCTGACGAAGCGGTCAAAGTCGTCCGCCGCCTGGAAGTTCTTGTAAACGCTTGCGAAACGCACATAGGCGACGGTGTCGATCCGGGCCAGACTTTCCATGACGATCTCGCCGATCACCTTCGAGGAGATGTCGGTATCGCCAAGGCTTTCCAGCCGTCGCACGATGCCGGAAATCATCTGGTCGATCCGTTCCGGGTCGATCGGGCGTTTCTGCATGGCGATGCGGATTGAGCGTTCCAGCTTGCTGCGGTCGAAATCCTCGCGCTTGCCGCTGGATTTGATCACCACAAGGTCGCGCAACTGCACCCGCTCATAGGTGGTGAAGCGGCCACCGCAGGCCGGGCAAAAGCGGCGGCGGCGGATCGAGACGTGATCTTCGGCCGGGCGGCTGTCCTTCACTTGCGTGTCGATATTACCGCAGAATGGGCAGCGCATGGGCCCCCTCCTTGCTTGTCATTAGGTTACTGCCTCATGCCCCGGGTATCTTCCCGAGTTATCCCCAGACGCTAGCGCCAAACCCCATGGTTCGCCTAGGCCGCGCAGCATAGCCCCTGCATATAGCGGCCAACTGTGGCGGGCAGGACTCAGGTCGGCGCCATCTCGCCCCGGTAGCGGATCAGCAGGCCAAGGCCCGGCAGGCTGGCACGGATGTCAAACCCCACCACCCCTCCCGGCAGCGCAACCTCGGTCGAAGCCTCGCGCGGCAGAAGGAATTTCGGGCAGGGCAGGCCCAGAAAATGCAGCGCGGTGACGGTCAGGGCAAGCCCGCCGAGGGTGACTGCGGGGCGCATCGTTACCCGGAAGGGGCCGAAGACCTCGCACAACGTCCCGCCCGGCCCGGCGCACAGGGTCGAGCGGGTGCGGTGGCGGCCGAAGTCGCGGGTCCAGACCTCGCCCGCGTCGGTGGCCGTTATGGTGAAGGTCAGCGGCACCTGCCCCCCAGGCGGAAACCCGGCCAGCCGGGTCAGCAGACGCGCGAGCCATGAGGTGCCCCGCGTCACCTCGGCCCGGCCTGTCCAGCGTCCGGGCTGGTCGTGCAGCTTTTGCAAACCGGGCGGCAAGCGCGCAAAATCTGCGCCGAGCGTGGTGCGGAACAGGCTCATCCCCCGCCCGGCAGAAAGCGGGCCCGCAGGGCGGCATCGGGGATCAGGCAGGTCTCATAGCGTCCGAATATGCGATAGCGGTTGCGGGCAAGGGGCTTGTAAAGCCCGTCCTTCAGCCAGCCGGGCAGATACCGCACCGCCGCCAGCGCCCGCCACGGCAGCGGCAATTCGGCCATGGCTGCGGCAAAGGCATCAAGCCGCTGATAGATCACGCCATTCGTGATCACCAGATTGGTTTCGAACGCCACAAGCGGCAGGTTCAGCGCGGCGTAAAGCGCCTGCCCCAGCGGGCTTTGCGCCGTGGCGTAGTGAAACCGCGCCGCCCGGTCGCGCGCCAGCATGAAGCGGAAAAATGAGGAGCAGAACACGCATTCCCCGTCAAACACGATCAGATTGCGCCCCATCAGGGCACTGGCCAACGGTTCGGGAAGGTCGGCGGTCCGCATGATGAGTCAAGCCTGCCCGAAACCCGCCCGCGCCGCCAGTGGGCAGAGTGTCGCCCCTTCACCGGGTTGTGAGGCGACAGCGGGGAAAACCGCCCTACCCTTTCCGGCTTGAACCACGGGAGGGCGCGATGACACGGATGACGGCAAAGGACTTCAGCCCCGAATTGCTGGAGCTGTATGATTTTTATGCCCATGGGCGGATCACCAAGCGCGAGTTTCTCGACCGCGCCGGCAAATTCGCGGTGGGAGGCGTGACGGCCATGGCCATTCTGGGGATGATGGGGCCGAATTATGCGCTGGCCGAGCAGGTTTCGTTCAACGATCCCGACATTGTCGGGGAATATGTGATGTATCCGTCGCCCAATGGCCATGGCGAGGTGCGCGGCTATCTGGTGCGGCCCGCGGCGGCGACCGGCAAACTGCCCGCTGTCGTGGTGGTGCATGAGAACCGCGGGCTGAACCCCTATATCGAGGATGTCGCGCGGCGGCTGGCAAAGGCGGGGTTCATCGCGCTGGCGCCGGACGGGCTGACTTCGGTCGGCGGCTATCCGGGAAATGACGAAGCCGGGCGCGAATTGCAGTCGAAGGTGGACCCCGAAAAGCTGATGAACGACTTCTTTGCCGCCATCGAATGGCTGATGGCGCATGAGGCGACGACGGGCAAGGTCGGCATCACCGGCTTTTGCTATGGCGGGGGCGTCGCCAATGCGGCGGCGGTGGCCTATCCCGAACTGGGCGGCGCAGTGCCGTTCTATGGGCGGCAACCGGCGGCGGCGGATGTGGCGAAGATCAAAGCACCGCTTCTGATCCATTATGCGGGCCTTGATGAGCGGGTGAATGCCGGCTGGCCGGAGTATGAGGCGGCGCTCAAGGCGGCGGGAACGCAGTATGAGGCCCATATCTATGAGGGCGTCAATCACGGTTTCCACAATGACAGCACGCCGCGCTATGACGAGGCTGCGGCCAATCTGGCATGGGAGCGGACATTGGCCTTTTTCAAGGCCAACATCGGGTAAGGCGGGATGGGCAGATCGCCCATCCTACAGGCGCCCGCAGGATGGGCAATCTGCCCATCCTGCCCCCATCCTGATCAATGCCGCCCGGTGATCCAGTTGCCGAAGCGCGCGAACAGGGACGGCGGGATGCCAAGGCGCTCCTCGCGCCGGTCGGCGATGGCAAAAAGCTTGTACATCATATGGATACCCAGCCAGCGGAAGGGTTCCGGTTCCCATTGCCGGGGGCGGCGGTTGACCCAGGGCAGCCGGGTGATCTCGCTATCGCGGCCCAAGGCCAGATCGGCCAGCGTGCGGCCCGCAAGGTTCGCTGTGGACACCCCGGTGCCGACATACCCCCCCGCCCAGCCCAGACCCGTTTCCCGGTCAAGCCCCACCGTCGCGCACCAGTCGCGTGGCACACCGATCACCCCGCACCAGGCATGGTCGATCGGATAGGCCGCGGCCTCGGGGAAGTGGCGGTGCAGCACTTCGGTCAGGCGGCGGGTGGTTTCGGGGTCCGGCGCGCCGTTCTTGTCCATTTTCGAGCCGAATTTATAGGGCACCCCGCGCGCCCCCACCGTAATCCGCCCCTCGCGCGTGCGCTGGCAATAGCAATAGGCGTTCATCATGTCGCCGATAAGCTCGTGCCCGTCCCAGCCGATCTTGGCCCAGACCTCGGGCGGCAGCGGAACCGTGGCGATCTGGGCCGAGTTGAGCGGCACCCATTCCCGCTTGCGTCCCGGCAGGGTGGCGGTGAAGCCTTCGGTGCAGCGCAGGATGATGGGCGCGCGGACCTTGCCGTGATCGGTGGTCACCAGTCCCCGCGCGTAATCGAGAACCTCGGTGCCTTCGGCAATGCGCACCCCGGCCCGCTCGCAAGCGTCGGCAAGGCCGCGCACCAGCTTTGCGGGCTGGATGCGCGCCATGCCCGAAACCACCATCGCCCCCAGCACATTCGGAATGTTGACCCGCTGTGCCACCTCTTGCGGTGACAGTTCGCGCACGCGGTGGCCGTCGCCCCAATGCTGGCGATGGGCAATCTCGCCGCGCATCCGGGTCAGTTGCGCCGGGTTGGTGGCCACCATCATCTCTTCGGTCGGGATGATATCGGCGTCGATCCCCTGTTCGGCGCAGATACTGGCGATTTCCGGCACGGCCCCTTCCAGATGGCGGACCATCTCCAGCACCGCCGCACGCGAGCTGTCCTTTTCATAAGCCTCATGTTTCCAGGCAAAGGTGCCCATGCACCAACCGCCGTTGCGGCCCGAGGCGCCGAAACCGGCAAACTCCTTTTCCAGAACCAGCACATTGAGGTCAGGCTTGGCCTGTTTCAGATACCAGGCGGTCCAGAGCCCGGTAAAGCCCGCCCCGATGATGGCGACATCGGCGGTGGTATCGCCTTGCAGGGCCGGTCGGCGGGTTTGCGGCAGGCCGATATCGGCATACCAGAAGGAAACGTCACCGATGGTCTTGGGTTGCATGGCGGCCTCGCGGATTCGGCGCGATGGTGCTGCGGGATTTGATCAAAGGCAAGGGGCGCGCTGCGGTTACCGACAAGAGGGGGCGCTGCCCCCGGCGCGTGCCGCGCCTCCCCCGGGATATTTCAGCCAAGATGAACGGGCGGCAGTTCCGAGGTCAGCCAGCGCCGGAACGAAGTCAGCGGCGCGCGGGGCGGCGTATCTTTCGGCCAGACAAGATAATAGCTGCCCAAGGCAGGCACGGCTTGGCCAAAGGCGGGCACCAGCCGCCCCTCCTCCAGATCGCGGCGGATCAGGAACAGCGGCAGCAAGGCAAGGCCAAGGCCGTGGATCGCGGCCTGAGTCATGGTGGCGAACTGGTCGAACAGCATCGCCGGCGGCCTCTCATTGGCCGCGCCGTGATGCGCCAGCCAGCGGCCCCAGTCGCCCGGGCGGCTTTCCAGTTGCAACAACGGCTGGGTCAGAATGTCTTCGGCCCGAGCCATGGGCGGCAGGCCCGGGGCGGCGACCGCCAGCAGGTCTTCGTCCATCAGCTTGAGGTAATCCACCCCCGGCCAGTCCTGCCGCCCGTAATGGATGGCGGCATCGAAGGCGGTCGCGGAAAAGTCAAAGGGTTTCAACCGGGTAGAGAGGTTCACCGTCACCTCGGGGTGCTGGGTGGCAAAGCGCGCCAGTCGCGGCGCCAGCCAGTGCATCCCGAAGGCGGGCAGGATAGCAAGGTTCAGGCTGCCGCCGGTCGGATTGGCCCGCAAGGCCAACGAGGCGCGCGACAGCGTGGTCAGCGCCCGCCGCGCCTCGGCCACGAAATCCTGCGCGGCGGGGGTCAGGCGCAGGCGGTGCTTGTCGCGGATGATCAGGGCCACCCCCAACTGCCCCTCAAGCACCTGCAACTGGCGGCTGATGGCGCCTTGGGTCAGGTTCAGCTCCTCCGCCGCAGCCGAGGCAGTGCCCAGACGCGCCACCGCTTCAAGCGCCAGAAGCGAGGGGAGCGAGGGCAGGTAACGGCGCGCGAACATGAGTTTCCCTCATGGTGGACTGAGGCGGTTTCGGTGGCATTCTGCGCGGATTCGTGGCAGAAGGCGACAGGATTTCTGCGGAAGCATGAGTTTTCCGCGCTGGAGGACAGGATGACCGACAAACCCAAACTCAAGGCCAAGGATGCCCCCGATCTGGGCCGTTTCGACTGGGAAGATCCCTTCCGTCTGAATGACCAGTTGACCGAGGAAGAGCGGATGCTGCGCGACGCGGCCCGCGCCTATGCGCAGGAAAAGCTGCAACCGCGCGTGATTGCCGCCTATCGTGAAGAAACCACCGATCCGGCGATCTTCCGCGAGATGGGCGAGATGGGCCTGCTGGGCGTGACCGTGCCCGAGGAATACGGCGGGTTGGGCGCCTCTTACGTCGCCTATGGCCTGATCGCGCGGGAAGTGGAGCGGGTGGATTCCGGCTATCGCTCGATGATGTCGGTGCAATCCAGCCTGGTGATGTATCCGATCTATGCCTATGGCACCGAGGAACAGCGCAAGAAATACCTGCCGAAACTGGCCTCGGGTGAGTGGATCGGCTGTTTCGGCCTGACCGAGCCGGATGCCGGGTCGGACCCGGCGGGGATGAAGACCACGGCGAAGAAGACCGCCAATGGCTATGTGCTGAACGGCGCCAAGATGTGGATTTCCAACGCGCCGATCGCCGATGTGTTCGTGGTCTGGGCCAAGTCCGAGGCGCATGGCGGCAAGATCAAGGGTTTCGTGCTGGAAAAGGGCATGAAGGGGCTTTCCGCGCCGAAAGTGGGCGGGAAACTGTCCTTGCGGGCCTCGATCACCGGGGAAATCGTGCTGAACGGGGTGGAAGTCGGCGAAGATGCCCTTCTGCCGCATGTCGAGGGGCTGAAGGGTCCGTTCGGCTGCCTCAACCGGGCGCGCTATGGCATCTCGTGGGGCGTGCTGGGTGCGGCGGAGTTCTGCATGGGCGCCGCGCGGCAATATGGGCTGGATCGCAAGCAGTTCAACCGGCCGCTGGCGCAGACCCAGCTTTACCAGCTGAAACTGGCCAATATGCTGACCGAAATCTCGCTGGGGATGCAGGCAAGCCTGCGCGTCGGCCGGCTGCTGGATGAGGCGAATGCAGCGCCGGAGATGATCTCGATCGTCAAGCGCAACAATTGCGGCAAGGCGCTGGATGCGGCCCGCTGGGCGCGCGACATGCATGGCGGCAACGGCATTCAAGAAGATTTCCAGATCATGCGCCATATGGTGAACCTGGAAACCGTCAACACCTATGAAGGCACGCATGACGTTCATGCGCTGATCCTCGGCCGGGCGATCACCGGGTTGCAGGCGTTTTTCTAGGGAGCGGTTCCTGCAAGGAACCGGCAAATTCCTTAGAAGGAATTTGCAAGATTTTTCGAAAATCTTGCGGCGCGCCTTCGGGCGCGCCTTTGCTTTAGCGGCCCGCCTGCCTAAACTCCTGTCATGTCGCTTGCCCCTGTCCTTGCCGAATTGCGCGCCCTTTTGGGGGACCGCCTGTCCACCGCCACCGCCGTTCTGGCCCAGCATGGCCAGAGCGAGAGCCTTGTTTCGGCGGCGCCACCCGATGCGGTGGCCTTCCCCCGCTCGACCGCGGAAGTGGCCGCGCTGGTGAAAATCTGCGCGGCCCATGGCGTGCCGATGATCGGCTGGGGCGCGGGCACCTCTCTGGAAGGACACGCCTTGGCGCGGCACGGCGGGGTGACGGTGGATTTCCGCGAGATGGCGGCGGTGCTGGAGGTGCGGGCCGAAGACATGCTAGCACGGGTGCAGCCCGGCATCACGCGCGAGGCGCTGAATGCGGAACTGCGCGCGACGGGGCTGTTCTTTCCGGTGGACCCGGGGGCGAATGCCAGCATCGGCGGCATGACGGCAACCCGGGCCAGCGGCACGGCGGCAGTGCGCTATGGCACGATGCGCGATGCGGTGCTGGGGCTTGAGGTGGTGCTGGCCGACGGGCGGGTGATCCGCACCGGATCGGGCGCGCCCAAGTCTTCGGCGGGCTATGACCTGACGGCACTGATGGTGGGGTCCGAAGGAACGCTGGGGCTGATCACCGAAATCACCCTGCGGCTGCAGGGCCAGCCCGAGGCGGTGTCGGCGGCGACCTGCGCCTTTCCGGGCATTGCCGAGGCGGTGGATTGCGTGATTGCCACGATCCAGACCGGCATCCCGATGGCGCGGATCGAGGTGCTGGATACGGCCACGGTGGCGGCCTGCAATGCTTACTCAAAGACCGATCTGCCGCTGGCGCCGCTCTTGCTGGTGGAATTTCACGGCTCGCCCGCGGCGGTGGCGGAACAGGCGGAACGGTTTGGTGAGATTGCGGCGGGGTTTGGCGCCGCCGATTTCCTTTGGGCCGAGCGGCAGGAAGACCGCAACCGGCTGTGGAAGATGCGCCACAACGCCTATCCGGCGATTCTGGCCAGCCGGCCGGGGGCGCGGGCGATCATCACCGATGTCTGCGTGCCGATTTCCCGGCTGGCGCAGGCGGTGGAGGAAACGCGGGCCGATATTGCCGCCAGCCCGATCCCGGGGCCGATCCTGGGCCATGTCGGCGACGGGAATTTCCATGCCATCCTGCTGGTCAATCCGGATGATCCGGCGGAAATCGCGGCGGCCAAGGGGCTTGCGGCGCGGATGGCGGCGCGGGCGCTGGCGCTTGGCGGCACCATCACCGGCGAGCATGGTGTGGGTTTTGGCAAGCTGCCACTGATGGCGGCGGAACATGGTGAGGGGTGGGCGGTGATGGGGGCAATCAAGCGGGCACTGGACCCGAGGGGGCTGATGAACCCCGGCAAGCTGGTGGCCGGCGCATGACGCCCGAGGATTTCAGCCGCGCCTTTGCGCTGGCCTTTGCCGAAGGCGATGGCGGGGCGCTGTCGCGGCTTCTGGCGCCCGAGGGCACGGCGTTGACGCTCACCGGGGTCTGGGCCGAGGGGCGGGCCGCCGCCGAGGCCGCCTTTGCCGCCGAGGCACAGGGCGCGCTGGCCCGGGCGCGTCTGGTCACCGGGCGCGGCAGCATCCTGCCGCTGGGCCCCGGGGTAAGCCTGCTGCGGCAGCGGTTTGTCGTGACGGGCGCCCGCGATGCCAGCGGCGCCGAGGTGCCGCGCTTTGGTGCGATGCTGACCGCGGTGCTGCGGCGCAGCGACATGGGGCAAGAGGCCGAGAGCCTCGCCTTCAGCGCGGTGGACTGATCAGTAGTAGCGGGCGAACATGCCCTGTTCGATTTCACGCTCGCGGCGTTCAAGGTCGATCCGCGAGACGGAGCCTTCCAGATAAGCCCGTTCAAGCTGTGAACGGCTGGGAACGCGCAGGGCGGCGAAGAGAGATTTGAGCGAAGAGACCATGACAGGCTCCTTTCCTTGTAACCTGTCCCGAAGATAGTTTGCTGCATCGCAGCATGTAAGCCCTGCATTGGGTAAAGCAGTTATGCGCCTGGTGACTGGCTTGCTGCGCGATTTCCGGGCACTGTCCGGTTGCGCCGTGACCTGCCCGGGGCAGTTGCAGAACCAGCCTCAGGGCGCCAGCAGCGCCTGCGCAGCGGCGCGGGCGGCGTCGGTGACGGTATCGCCCGCCAGCATCCGCGCGATTTCCTCGACCCGTTCGGGCGCGGAAAGCGCGGTGACGGTGGAGAGGGTCTGGCCGCCTTCCACCCGCTTGGCCACGCGCCAGTGATGGCCGCCAAAGGCCGCCACCTGCGGCGAATGGGTCACGACCAGCACCTGCGCCGTATCTGCCAAGGATTTCAGCCGACGACCCACGGCATCGGCGGTGGCGCCGCCGACGCCCCGGTCAATCTCGTCGAAAATCAGTGTCATGCCGGGGGTGTCGCCATGCAGGCAGACCTTCAGCGCCAGCAGAAAGCGGCTGAGTTCGCCGCCCGAAGCGATGCGGTTCAGGGCGCCTGCCGGGGCGCCGGGGTTGGTGGCGACGGTGAAGGTGACGGCATCCATCCCCTCAGGCCCCGGATCGGCGGTGGCGATTTCGGTGGCGAAGACCGCCCGCTCCATCTTCAGCGGGGCCAGTTCGGCGGCCATCGCGGTATCAAGCCGCTGGGCCGCAGCGCGGCGGGCGCGGGTCAGGGCGGTGGCGGCGGCAGTATAGGCGGCATCGGCTGCCAGAACGGCCTGCTCCAACCGCGCGAGCCCCGCCGCGCCCCCGTCAATCGCCGCCAGCCGGGCGGAGAGATCGGCGGCAAGCGCCGCCAGATCATCGGCCAGCACCGAATGCTTGCGGGCCAAGGCGCGGATCGCAAAAAGCCGCTCTTCGAGCGCCTCAAGCTCGGAAGGGTTGAAGTCGAGGCTGCGCAGCGCGTCTTCCACCCCGGCTTCGGCATCGGACAGTTCCAAGAGCGCGCGGTTCAGCGCGGCCAGCGCACCGTCCAGCCGCCCTTCGGCCCGGTCAGAGGCGCCTTCCAGCCAGCGCAGCGCATCGCGCATCGCGCCAGTGGCGCCCTCGGACAGCGTAGAATGGGCGCGGGCAACATCGGCGCGAATGCGCTCGGCGCCCTGCATCATGCGGCGGCGACTGTCGAGTTCGGCCTCTTCGCCCGGTTTGGGGGCCAGTTTATCGAGTTCGGCCACGGCATGGCGCAGGAAATCCTCTTCGGCCTGCGCCCGGGCAAGGCTGGTCTGCGCAGCATCCAGCGCCGCCCGCGCCTCAGCCCGCGCGCGCCATGCGGCACGGGCTGCGGCGGTGTCGATGCTGCCGAAGGCGTCGAGCAGTTGCCGGTGGCCGCGCGGGTTCAGAAGGCCGCGGTCGTCATGCTGGCCATGCAGCTCCACCAGCGTTTCGGAGAGGTCGCGCAACACCTCGCCCGACACGCGGCGGTCATTGACCCAGGCGGTCTTGCGGCCATCGGCGGTGTTCACGCGGCGCAGGATCAGCTCATCCTCGCCGCCGATCCCGGCCTCGGCCAGAACGGCGCGGGCGGCATGGCCGGCGGGAAGGTCGAAAACCGCCTCCACCTCGCCCTGCGCGGCGCCCTGACGGACCAGTTCCGCCCTGCCCCGCCAGCCCAGTACGAATCCCAAGGCGTCAAGCAGAATCGACTTGCCTGCCCCCGTCTCACCGGTCAGCACGTTCAGCCCCGGCCCGAGGGCCAGCGACAGCCGGTCGATGATCAGCACATCGCGGATTTCAAGCGAGCGAAGCATAGCATCCCCGTAGGATGGGCAATCTGCCCATCCCCCTTACAGCCATTCGCCCCGGATCATCTGGCGGTAAACCGTCGCCAGCCAGCTTGTGCCCTTGGCTTCGGGCGACAGGCCCTTACCCTTCAACAGGCGGAAACTGTCGTCATAGAAGGGCGAGGACTGATAGTTGTGGCCAAGGATCGCCGCCGCCGTCTGCGCCTCTTCCTCGAACCCAAGGGCAAGGTAGCATTCCACCAGCCGGTGCAGCGCCTCGGCGGTGTGGGTGGTGGTCTGGAAGTCCTGAACCACGGTGCGGAAGCGGTTGATCGCGGCGGCGTAATTCTTGCGCTTGAGGTAGTAGCGCCCGATTTCCATTTCCTTGGCCGCCAGATGGTCAAAGGCCAGATCGAATTTCATCATCGCCGATTTGGCATATTCGCTGTCGGGATATTGTTCGATCACCACGCGCAGCGATTGCAGCGCCTGGAAGGTCAGGCCCTGATCCCGGCCCACCTCGTCAATTTCATCATAATAGGACAGCGCCATGAGGTATTGCGCATAGGCCGCATCCTCATCCCCCGGGTAGAAATCAAGGAAGCGCTGCGCCGCGTCGCGGGCCTGTTCATACTCCTTGTTCTTGTGCAGGGTGAAGGCCTGCATGATCAGCCCGCGCTTGGCCCATTCGGTATAGGGATAGATCCGCTCGACTTCCTGAAAATACAGCAGGGCCGCTTCGGGTTTCTTGGCGGTTTCAAGCTGATACTCGCCCATCTGGTAGAGTTCTTCGGGGGTATAGGTGTCAAGGGCCCGCTCTTTCGGCTTGCCCCAGCCGAGCGTGCCGCAGCCCGTCAGCAACATCGTCATAAGGAGGGCGGCGCCAAGAGCCTGCCGCACCGCACCCGACTGTCCGCCTGCCATCTTCCGCCTATCCCGTTGCCTCGTGCGTCCCGGCCCAGAGGCGGGTTCTGCCCGTGTTGGCCCCTCGTAGCACAGAAAAATCCGGGGCGCAAAACGGGTTTATGCCGCGCCGCCGCTTATCAGGCAACAGCAGCCAGAGAGCGGGGCAGATCGGCGGAATGCACGCCCACACCCGGCAGTTTGGCGCCGGTCAGTTCGGTGCAATCTTGCCAGCGCCAGGCGCCCGGCGTGGCGAAAAGCGCGCGCAGCAGACGGTTGGTCATCGCATGGCCGGCGCGCACGCCGGTATAGCGGCCCAGGATCGGCCCTCCGGCAAGGGCAAGGTCGCCCACCGCATCCAGCATCTTGTGACGCACGGGTTCGTCGGCATGGCGCAGCCCGCCGGGCGACAACACGCGGTCGCCCTCGAACACCACGGCATTTTCCAGCGTGCCGCCCAAGGCCAGCCCGCGTTCGCGCATCGCCACCACTTCGGCATTGCGGCAGAAGGTGCGGCTGTCAGAGAGTTCGCGCACGAAGGCGCCGTTGGCCAGATTCAGGTGCTTTTCCTGACGGCCGATGGCGGCATCGGTAAAGTCGATCTCGAAGTCGATTTCCAGCATTTCGGCCGGTTCCAGACGCGCGACGGCCTCACCCTCGCGCACTTCCACCGTTTTCAGCACCCGCAGCGCCCGCACCGGCGCATCCTGCGCCACGATGCCCGCAGCAAGGAAGCCCGCCACGAAAGGCGCCGCCGAACCGTCGAGAATCGGCACTTCCGGCCCGTCAATGTCGATCAGCGCATTGTGGATGGCCGAACCGGCCAGCGCGGCCATCACATGTTCGATGGTCGAAACCGAAGCGCCCGCCGCATTGGCGATCAGGGTGCAGAGTTTCGAGGGAACGACGGTATCCCAGCGGGCGGCCACACGGGTATCGCCCGCGGCCAGATCGATCCGCCGGAACCAGATGCCATGACCCGCCTCGGCCGGATGCACGGTCATGGTGACCGGCGCGCCGGAGTGAAGGCCAAGCCCCCGGAAGGTGGCAGAGGTGGCAAGCGTGTTTTGCACGGCTGTTGATCCCGAACCCGTTCAAGCGCCGGTATTGTCCCGGCGAGACCTACCTAGGGCGCTTGGGTTGTGATCTCAACTCACTCTTTGTAACCGAATGTGACAGCGCCGCAACGCGGCAAGTCATTGATATAAATGAAAAAGCCCGGCGCTTGGCCGGGCCTTTGCAACGATTGCAACCTTTCGTCAGTTGGCCTGCCGCCGCAGGAAGGCGGGAATCTCGATCCGTTCCTGATCGGCGCCCATGTCCTGCTCGTCGTCATAAGAGGTGACGGGCGGCTGGTTCCGGGCGGCCGGGCGCTCGGCGGTTTCGGGGTGACCGCCGGCCATCCGGCTGATCAGACCGCCGATGCCAAAGCGCGGGCGGGCCTCGGCGGCGGGCTTGGCCGCGGGCTGCGCCGCAGGGGCGCGGGCCGGAGCGGCGGCTGCCGCCGGGCGCTGCGCGGCAGCGGCAGGGCTTTTCGACACAGCGGCCTGCAGACGGGCCAGCGCCTCGGGCGATGGGGTGCCGGGGGCGCGCGGACGCGGCGCGACAAAGCTGGCCGCGTCGGCATCATGGGCAGCCGCGGCGGCGGGCGCCGAACGCGGCGCCGGTTGCTGTTGCGCAGCGGGGGCGCGATAGACCGGCGGCGGCAGATCGTCGGCGGCGGCAATCACGTCTTCCGGCTCGGGCGCCGGTTGGAAGGCGGCGGCGGGAACCTCGTCAAACAGGGTCGGCGCCGGGGCATAGCTTTGCGGCGCGGCGGGCGCGGTCAGCGTCATCGGCGCTTCACGGCGCGGCTCGGGCGCCGGTTGCACGGGCTTCAGCGGCTCGGCCATCGAGCGGCGGGCGACGGGCACATCGGCCTTGGCCTGGCTCACATCAATGCCGGTGGCGACGACCGAAACCCGGATCGCGCCCTGCATCGACGGGTCAAGCGTGCTGCCCACGATGATATTGGCGTCAGGATCGACCTTTTCGCGGATAATATTGGCGGCTTCGTCCAGTTCGAACAGCGTCAGATCGGTGCCGCCGGTGATGTTGATCAGCACGCCCTTGGCGCCATGCAGGCTGATTTCGTCCAACAGCGGGTTGGCAATGGCCTTTTCCGCCGCCTGAACCGCACGGTCATCGCCCGAGGCTTCGCCGGTGCCCATCATCGCCTTGCCCATCTCGTCCATCACGGCGCGGACATCGGCAAAGTCGAGGTTGATCAGGCCGGGGCGCACCATCAGATCGGTCACGCCCTTGACGCCCTGATACAGCACGTCATCGGCCATGGCGAAGGCTTCGGTGAAGGTGGTGCGCTCGTTCGCCAAACGGAAGAGGTTCTGGTTCGGAATGATGATCAGCGTATCGACGACCTTTTGCAGGGCAGCGATGCCCTCTTCGGCCTGCTTCATCCGCTTGTTGCCCTCGAACTGGAAGGGCTTGGTCACGACGCCGACGGTCAGCACGCCCAGCTCCCGCGCGGCCTGCGCGATGATCGGGGCCGCGCCGGTGCCGGTGCCGCCGCCCATCCCGGCGGTGATGAAGCACATATGGGCGCCGGCCAGATGGTCAACGATCTCTTCGATGGTCTCTTCGGCGGCGGCGGCGCCAACCGTGGGGCGCGCGCCGGCGCCCAGACCTTCGGTCACCTTCAGGCCCATCTGGATGCGGGCTTCGGCCTTGGATTGCTGCAGCGCCTGCGCATCGGTGTTGGCGACCACGAACTCGACCCCCTCAAGGGATTTGTCGATCATGTTGTTGACGGCATTGCCGCCCGCCCCACCGACGCCGAAAACGGTGATGCGCGGCTTCAGCTCTTCGCGCTGATTGGTCATGATCAGGTTCAATGCCATGGTCTGTCCGCCTGTTCTTGTGCTGGCTTGCTGCCGCGCCGGTTAAGCTGCCGGTCTGTCCGAACCCGTCCCCGAGGCCCGGAATGCCGACTTATCCCCCAATCTATCCACAAGGAAACCGGAGGTCACGAGAAAAACACTGTGTTCCCACAAAATCTGGGAGGAATGCCGCCCGTATCAGCGGCATTTCGCCAGAAGCGCAGGATATAGCGGGTTACCAGTTGTCCTTGAACCACCGCAGGGCCCTCTTGATCGAGCGTGCCGGATAGCGTTCGGTCGGAATGTCGAAGTCCCACCATTCATCCTGCGGATGTGCCGCAAAGAGGCAAAGCCCCACCGCGGCCGAAAAGGCCGCGCCGGTGGCGGCCTGCGGCAGGCCCTGCACCCGCAGGGGGCGGCCCATCCGCACCCGGCTGCCCAGAATGCGGCTGGCCAGCCCGTCAAGCCCCGGGATCTGGCTGGCGCCGCCCGTCAGAACGATCTGCTGGCTGGGCAAAGTGTCGAACCCTGCCGCATCCAGACGCCCGCGCACCTCTTCAAGGATTTCCTCGACCCGCGGCCGCATGATGCCGATAAGTTCCGTGCGGCTGACCTGACGGCGGTCTTTCTCCCAATCGCCGGAATCTCCGCCCATCTCGATCATCTCGCGGTCATCCATGCCGGTGGCGTGAACGCCGCCATGCTTGGTCTTGATCCGCTCGGCCACGGCCAGCGGCACTTGCAGACCCTTGGAGATGTCCGAGGTCACATGGTCGCCGCCCATGCGCACCGCATCGGCAAAGATCATGTGCTTCTTCATGAAGATCGAAATGCCGGTGGACCCGCCGCCCATGTCGATGCAGGCAGCACCCAGTTCCTGTTCATCCTCAACCAGACTGGCCACGCCCGAAACATAGGACGAGGACGCCACCCCGGCGAGTTCAAGGTCACAGCGGTTGATGCAGTAAAGCAGGTTCTGGATCACGCTGGCATCGACCGACAACAGGTGCATGTCGCAGGCCAGCCGGTTGCCGATCTGGCCGCGCGGGTCGCCAAGCCCGGTGCGGTGGTCCAGCGCAAAGTTCACCGGCTGGGCGTGCAGCACCTCGCGCGCCTCTCCCAAGGGGGGCACGTCGCAGGCGGCCAGCACGCGGGCCACATCCTGTTCGCTGACCACCGAATCCTGCAATTCCCATTCGCCCGCCAGACCATAGCTGCGCGGCTCGGCCCCCGAGAAACAGGCGATCACGTGATCGACACGGACATTCGCCATCTTCTGCGCCGCCTGAACCGCGGTGCGGATGGCGCGTTCGGTTTCATTCATCACCGCGATTTCGCCAAAGCGCACCCCGCGCGAGCGGGTGGTGGCGGCACCGATCACGCGGAAAGTGGATTGCCCGGCCATCGGCCCCACGCCGTCGCTGTCAGCCTGACTTTCGTATCCGTCAAAGCGCAGCACCAGACAGGCGATCTTCGAGGTGCCCACGTCCAGAATGGCCACCACCCCGCGCTGAATAGCGGTGCGGCGCAGGGTGCGCATGGCGCGCTGGGTCTGGTAAAGATCGGTCATAGGCTGCTCTCCGTCTTCGCGGTCTTGTCTATGATGCCACGCGCGCGGCGGGCTTCGGTCAGGGCATGGGGGGACAGGCGCAGCACCAGCCGCGCCGGGTCGCGCAAATCAATCGCCGTCAGGTCGCGAGCCAGCAGGTCGTCGGCGGTGTTCAGCGCCAGAAGCGCCTCAAGCGCCGGAACCGGGTTTTCTGCGGGCAACAGAATGCGTTGGTCGCGGTCCAGAACCATGTCCCAGCGCCGCTGCCCCATCCGCACCAGCCCGCGCATCCGCGGCAAAAGCGGCCCGGCGGCGTCGATCAGCGCCAGCGCCTCAACCGCAGCGGCATCGGCGCCCTCGCCCGCGATCAGCGGCAGATCGGGGCGGTCGGCCCGCTCGGCCAGCGCCGCCACCCGGTGACCCGAGGCATCCAGCATCTCGATCCGCGCATCATCCTTGCGCCAGACCAGCATCGGCTCGCGCTCGGTAATCGTGACCTGCAACACCCCGCCGGAGCGGACGCGCAATTCGGCGGCGGCCACGGCATCCATCGCTTCGGCCTTGGCCCGCAGCGCCAAGAGATCCAGATCGAACGACGACACCGGCAGCTTAACCCCCAGCCGCGCCCGGACGGCATCGGCCAGTTCCGGCGAAGCCCCCTCGACCGACATCAGGTTGACGCGAAACTCGGGGCGGGCCTGAAACTGTTCGGTCAGGTGGGAAAAGACGCCCGTGATGGCCGCGCGGCGCCCCTGATCCATCAGCACCAATGCGGCAACCAGCACCACGACCAACCCCGGCAGCCCCACCCGGCACAGCAGGCGGAACAGCGGCGTCAGCCACAGCCGCTGCATCCGGTAGGACCAGCGGCTGGGCGCCGGATCGCGGCGCAGGGGAATGCGGGCTAGCGATTGCATGAGGCGTCCTCGACCATCCAGCGGCAAAGCTCGGGAAAGGAAATGCCGCAATGGCCCGCCTGCTCGGGCGCAAGCGAGGTCGGCGTCATGCCGGGCTGGGTGTTGGTCTCGAGCAGGATCAGCCCCGCCAGACCCCGCGTTTCATCCCAGCGGAAATCGGTGCGGCTGACACCCCGGCAGCCCAAGGCGCGGTGGGCGCGCAGGGCATAGTCCAGGCAGGCTTCGGTAATCTCTTGCGGCAGGTCCGCCGGGATCACATGGCGCGAGCCGCCGGTGGTGTATTTCGCATCGTAATCATACCAGCCGCTGGTGATGATATCCGTCACGCAAAGCGCCCGGTCCCCCATCACGGCGGTCGTCAATTCGCGTCCCGGGGCATAGGTTTCCACCATCACCACTTCCGGCATCGTCGCGGCCAGACGCGGGGCATTCGCCCCCTCGCGCACAATATAGACGCCGACGGACGAGCCTTCGTTGTTCGGTTTCACCACATAGGGTGGCGGCAGGACGTGATGCGCCTCGACCTCTTCGCGGCAGGCCAGACGGCTGGTCACGGTGGGCAGACCGGCGGCGGCGTAAACCTCTTTGGCGCGCGCCTTGTCCATCGCCAGCGACGAGGCCAGCACGCCCGAATGGGTGTAAGGAATGCGCAGCCATTCCAAGAGGCCCTGCACGCAGCCATCCTCGCCCCAACGGCCATGCAGGGCATTGAAGGCGACATCGGGTTTGATTTCGGCCAGCCGTGCGGGCAGGTCGGGGCCACAATCGACCTCGATCACCTGAAACCCTGCCACCCGAAGGGCCGCGGCGCATTCACGCCCGGACGACAAGGAAACCTCCCGCTCCGCGGAAAGTCCACCCATCAACACCGCCACTCGGGGGGCCATCCCGCTCGATGTGCCCGCCATTTACTGCCTCTGCCCGGGCTTTTTGCCCGTGGTCTTGTTATTTTGGTCTTGTCATTTCGCGGGGCGTTCGCCGACCCGCATGATTTCCCACTCTAGCGTGATACCGCTCTGTTGGAAAACCCTTTTTCGCACCTCTTCGCCCAAATCCTCGAGATCGGCGGCAGAGGCCCCACCCGCGTTGATCAGGAAGTTGGAATGCTTCGGGCTCATCTGCGCGCCGCCCTTGGTGGCGCCCCGCATCCCGGCATCGTCGATCACCTTCCACGCCTTCAGCTCGTGGTTGTCATCGGCGCGGCCGGTGCTGGAATGGCCCACCGGGTTGCGGAAGGTGGACCCTGCGCTGCGGTCTTTGGTGGGCTGGCTGGCGTCGCGCTTGGCAATCTGGTCGGCCATCCGCGCCTCAAGTTCCGCCGGATCGCCCTTGGCAGCGCGGAAGGTGGCCGCGGTGATGACCCAACCTTCCGGCAGGTCGGACTGGCGATAGCGCAGGTTCAGGTCGGCAGCGGGAATGTCGCGCGCCGCGCCCTGACGGGTGACGACGCGGACCGACACCAGATTGTCCGCCACATATGACCCATAGCAGCCCGCATTCATCCGCACAGCACCGCCGATGCTGCCGGGAATGGTGCGCAGGAAGGTCAGGTCCAGCCCCGCCCCGGCTGCCTTGCGCGCCACATGGGCGTCCAGCGCGGCCGCGCCTGCGGTTACGGTTTCCCCTGTGGTTTCAATGGCATTGAAGCCGCGCCCCAGCCGGATCACCACGGCGCGGATACCGCCGTCGCGCACGATCAGATTGCTGCCGACCCCCATCGGGAAGACGGCAATGGCCGGGTCCAGCGCGGCAAGGAAAGCGGCAAGGTCCGTCTCATCAGCGGGCTGGAACAGCCAGTCAGCAGGGCCGCCGACGCGCAGCCACGTCAGATCGGCGAGGGCGCGGCTCGGGGTCAGCGTGCCGCGCACGGCGGGCAGCCCGCTCATGGCCGCAGCCCCTGCACCTGTCGCCGCGTCCAGCGCCAGAGATAGACCAGCGGCCAGCGCAGCACGCTCGCCCCGCCGACCAGCACGGCAAAGCCCCAGAGCGGGCCGCCGGTGAAGGTGACCCAGCCAAGGATCGGCACGCCGATGGCGATCAGGATATAGGCGTTGGTCCAATGCTGGTCGCGGCTGGGGAACATGGCGATCACATTGGCGGCGATCAGCCAGAGGAAGGCGGCAATCAGGGCGGCGGTCATTCGGCGACCTTTCGTCCAAGGGCGCGGCGGGTGAAATACCAGAGCGGCTTGCGGAACATCGACAGGAAGGCAAAGCTGCCGATGCCCGCTAGGAACCAGCCATGCGCCAGTCCCAGCCAGACGATCAGCACCGGGGCGGCGATCAGCAGGGCCAGCCCCGGCGCGAATTGGGCGCGCATCGGCAGGAACGACACGCCCGCCGCCGCGACCACCCAAAGACAGCCGAGGAGGAGTGGATAACTCATACGCAGACCCGACTGCACATTTGTACAACTCCCTCAGAAACCACCCACAGCTCTTTGAAAGGGTTTCCTTTTCCCAGAATCCTCATGCGGTATGTCCCACAAGCTTGGCGGGCAACGCATTGGCCCAGGCCGAGATCGTCCCGGCGCCCAGACAGACCACCATATCGCCCGGGCGGGCCTGTTCCTTGACCAGCCGCAGCAGGTCGCCCTCGTCCAGCAGGGCGCGGGCGTGACGGTGGCCATGGGCGATAAGACCTGCCACCAGATCGTCGCGGCTGGCGCCGGGGATCGGGTCTTCGCCCGCGGCATAGACTTCGGCGATGGCGACCACATCGGCTTCGTTGAAGCAGGTGCAGAAGTCCTCGAAAAGACTGGACAAACGGGTATAGCGGTGCGGCTGATGCACGGCGATCACCCGACCCTTGGTCGCCTGACGGGCGGCTTTCAGCACGGCGGCAATCTCCACCGGGTGGTGGCCATAGTCGTCGATGATGGTCACGCCGCCCACTTCGCCGACCTTGGTGAAGCGGCGGTTGACCCCGGCGAACCCGGCCAGCGCCTCGCGGATTTCATCACGCTTCATGCCCAGATGCCGGGCCACTGCCACCGCCGACAGCGCGTTGGAGACGTTGTGATCCCCCGGCATCGGCAAGGTGCAACCTTCAATTTTCGAACCTTCGCCTTCATTCTGAAGCAGGATATCGAAGTGCGCTATGCCATTTTCGAACGTCAGGTTCACCGCCCGCACATCCGCTTGCGCGTTGAAGCCAAAGGTCACGATGCGGCGGTCGGTGACCTTGCCGACAAGTGCCTGCACCTCGGGATGATCGGTGCAGCAGACCGCCAACCCATAAAACGGCACGTTCGAGACGAAATCATAGAAGCCTTTGCGCAGCGCGTCGAAGCTGCCCCAATGCTCCATATGCTCGGGGTCGATGTTGGTGACGATGGCAATGGTCGCGGGCAGCCGGTTGAAGGAACCGTCGCTTTCATCCGCCTCGACCACCATCCATTCTCCGGCCCCGGCCCGCGCATTCGAGCCATAGGCATGGATCACCCCGCCGTTGATCACGGTGGGGTCAAACCCGCCCTTGTCCAGAAGCGTGGCAACCATGGTCGTCGTCGTGGTCTTGCCATGGGTGCCCGCGATGGCGATGTTCGAGCGCAGCCGCATCAGTTCGGCCAGCATCTCGGCCCGGCGGACCACGGGCAGCTTTTTCCGCCGCGCCTCTTCCAGCTCGGGATTGCCCTTCTTGATGGCCGAAGACACCACGACCACCGCCGCCTCGCCGATGTTTTCGGCGCGCTGGCCTTCGTGGAACACCGCGCCCAACGACACCAGCCGGTCGGTGATCTTGGATGCCTTGGAATCCGAGCCCTGCACCCGGTAGCCCAACGTCATCAACACTTCGGCGATGCCCGACATGCCGATGCCGCCGATGCCCACAAAGTGGATCGGCCCCAGTTCCATCGGCAGTTTTGTGGCGTTCATCGCGTTACCCTTTCTTCACCAGACCTTCGACCAGCGCGACCAGCCGTTCGGTCGCATCCGGCCGTCCCTGCGACAGCGCCGCTGTCGCCATGCGGGCCGCCGCCTCGGGCTGGCCCAGAACCGCCGCCATGTGGTCCGACAGGGTGGCGGCGTCAAGCGCCTTCTCGGGGATCAGCACCGCCGCCTGTGCCTGAACCAGCCCCTGCGCATTCGCCGTCTGATGGTCGTCCATCGCCGCGGCAAAGGGGATCAGGATAGCGGGCCGCCCGATCACCGCGATATCGGCCACCGACGAGGCGCCCGAGCGGCTGATGACAAGCTGCGCCTCGGAAAGGCGGCGGGGAATATCGGCAAAGAAGGGCGCCACCTCGGCCACCAGCCCGGCCGCCTCATAGGCGGCGACCACGCCGTCAAGGTCTTCGGGCCGGGCCTGCTGCGCCACGCGCAGGTGGCGACGCAACTCTTCGGGCAGGCGGGCGACGGCCTGTGGCACCACATCAGAAAGGATGCGCGCGCCCTGACTGCCGCCGATGACCACAAGGCTCATCGGATAGTCGCCGGGCGGTATATAGGGGGCGCCGGCGCGTTCCAGCACGGCGGCCCGCACCGGGTTGCCGGTGTGGTTGCCCTGCACGCCCGGCGGCAACGCCGTGGGCCAGGTGCCACAGGCCACAAGCGCGACATGGCGGGCGAATATCTTGTTCACCCGTCCAAGAACGCCATTCTGTTCATGGATAAGCCGTGGCCTGCGGGTGAGGAAGGCCGCAGAAAGGGCCGGGATGGTTGGATATCCGCCGAAACCCACCACCACGGCGGGCCGGTCCGCCACCATGCGGGCCGTCGCAGCCAGCACACCGCCCGCAATGCGGAAGGGCACCGCCAGTTTCGCCAGAACCCCGCCCCGGGCGAAGGTGGCGCTGTCGGTCACCACCACCTGCACTTCGGCGGGAAAGCCCCCGGCATAGCGCGCGCCGCGGGCATCGGTGGACAGTTTCACCCGCCAGCCGCGCGCGATCAGCGCCTCGGCCAGCGCCTGCGCGGGGAACATATGGCCGCCGGTGCCACCCGCCGCGATCAGGGCCAGAGGCGCCGTCACCGCCGCCCCCGGGCGAGAATCTCGCTCATCTGACTTTGCGGGCGCGAACGGGTCATGGCCAGCAGCATCCCCACCGTGATGCCCGCCGCGATGACGGACGAGCCGCCATAGCTGACGAAAGGCAGCGTCATGCCCTTGGCGGGCAAGAGACGCACCGCCACGCCCATGTTGATCATTGCCTGCACGCCGAAGATGCAGGCAAGGCCGGTGCCGGCCAGCCGGGTGAAGGGGTCACGCTCGCGCGTCAGCCGGTAGAGCGAACGCACGGTGATGGTGGCATAAAGCGCAAGGATCACCAGAACCAGAACCAGCCCGTATTCCTCGGCCGCGACGGCGATGATGAAGTCGGTATGGGCGTCGGGAAGCGTCCATTTCACCTGCCCCTCCCCCACGCCGACGCCAAAGAAGCCGCCCTCCTGAATGGCATTGGTGGCATAACCGATCTGGCTGCGCGGATCGACTTCCGAGGTCAGGAAGCCATTGATCCGGCGCGCAAAATGCTCCGACGAGTTATAGGCGATGAAGCCACCTGCCCCGGTCAGCCCAAGGATGGTGCCGATCAGCAGCATCGGGGCGCCTGCCACGAAATAGATCACGCCCCAGCCGAACAGCACCAGCATCGCCTGCCCGAAGTCGGGTTGCAGCGCCAGAAACAGCACGATGGTCACGGCAAGGGCAAAGGACAGCGCCTTGCCCGGCGGGCCGTTCAGATCGCCCGAGGCCGCCACAAGCCATGCCGAAACGATGATGAACCCGGGTTTGAGGAATTCCGACGGCTGGACCGAGGCAAAGCCAAAGCTGAACCAGCGCACCGCGCCCTTGCCGAAATCGGTGCCGAAGACCGGCAGCAGCGCCAGCGCCATGAAGGCGAGGCCAAAGCCCAGCACCCCCAGCCGCCGCACCATCTCGGGCGACATCATCGAAATGGCGACCATCACGAAAATCGCCATGCCGCCAAAGGCCGCCTGCCGCTGCACATAGTAATAGGGGTCCAGCTCGTTGCGCTGCGCCAGCGGCACCGAGGCTGCAAGGCCCAGAAGCAGCCCGATGCCGAACAGCACCAGAATGGCCGTCAGCGTCCATTTGTCGATCGTCCGCCACCAGCGGGGAAGCACCGGCTCGGCCACCCGTGAGGGCATGGAGCCATAGACCATCTCAGTCATGGAAAAACCGCCTGTATTGTCGCCTGCTCGCCCGCCCGGGTTGGTCCCGGGTCGGTTGAGGAATCTTAGCCAAGAACCCCCGCAAAGGCCAGTCAATTCCGTGGCGTGGCATGGCGGCTTTCAGCCGGTCGTGGCGCAATCAGGCGCTGCCGCGGCGGGCCAGAACCACAGTCCGGCCCGCCGTGGCCGGGTCTTCGGCGATGAAGCGGCGCAGATGCAGCCCGGCCTCTTGCAGCGCGGTCGCATAACCGGCGGGCGACAGGCTGGCATGCCAGACCGGCCCGCCCGAAACCGCGCCCCAAACCTCACCCTCTGCCGGGCCGGCGGTGAAAAGGAACCACCCGCCCGGCGAAAGACACGCGGCGATGCGGGGGATCAGCGCGCGCTGCTCTTCCCCGGTCAGGTGAAAGAAACTGTCCCAGGCGATGACCGCCTCAAACGGGCCGTCCACCGGCAGGTCGCGCATGTCGCCCGCGATCCAGTCGCCCGCAGGCAGCGTGGCACGGGCAATGGCCAGCATGGCCTCTGAGAAATCCAGCCCCGTCACCGCAAAACCGCGCGCCAGAAGGTCGGCGGCCACCGGATGGCCGGAGCCGCAGCCAAGGTCCAGCACCCGCGCCCCGGGGTGAAGCTGCCCTGCCACAAGGGCGATCCAGGGCCGCTCGGGGTAGGTTCCGGCGCGGGTGGCGTGCCAATCCGCTGCGGAACGGTCATAGGTGGCGCGGTGACCGGGATCGGTCATCCGCCCGCCAGCGCCCGCACCCGTGCGGTGAAATCTTCGCCGCGCTTTTCAAAGTTCGGGTATTGGTCGAAACTGGCGGCGGCGGGGGCCAGCAGCACCACCTCTCCCGCCTGCGCTTCGGCGGCGGCGCGGGCGACGGCGCGCTCCATCGTCTCGCAAATCTCATGCGGGGTATCGCCCAGTTGCAGGGCGAAATCGCGCGCCGAATGGCCGATCAGATAGGCTTTCACCACCGAACCAAGGAAGGGCGCCAGCGCGGCAATGCCGCCGTCCTTGCCCATACCGCCCGCGATCCAGCGTATCTGGCCGAACGCCTGCAAGGCTTTGGCGGCGCTATCCACATTGGTCGCCTTGCTGTCATTGACAAAGCGCACGCCGCCCCGCTCGGCCACCAACTGGCTGCGGTGGGGCAGCCCCGCAAAGCTGTGCAGCGCCTGTTCGATCAGCTTCGGCGCAAGGCCAAGGCTGCGGGTCGCAGCATAGGCGGCGCAGGCATTCTGGTGGTTATGCGCGCCCGGCAGCCCCGCAATCGCCCGCAGGTCGATCGAGGCAATCTGCCGCCCCTTGCGCCATTCGGCCAGAAACCCCTTGCGTGCAAAGACCGACCAGCCGAATTCGTCCAGCTTCTGCCCCGAGGAAATGCGGATCACCCGGTCATCCTGCGGCCCCTCGCCCAGTTGATTGGCCAGAAAGCGGCCCTCCACCTCATCCACGACCACCACGGCGCGGTCGGGGCCGCCCTCGGCGAAAAGCCGGCGCTTGGCGGCGAAATAGCCACCCATGCCGTTGTGGCGGTCCAGATGGTCGGGCGACAGGTTGGTGAAAACCGCCACATCCGGCGTCAGATGCCGGGCAAGGTCGGTCTGATAGCTGCTGAGTTCCAGCACAATCACCTCGCCGTCCTGCGCCGGATCGATGTCCAGCACACCGCGCCCGATGTTGCCCGCCATCTGCGTCGGGCGGCCCGCGACCTGAAGGATATGGTGGATCAGCGCCGTCGTGGTGGATTTCCCGTTCGAGCCGGTGACGCAGATCACCCGCGGCGCGGTTTCGAAATCATCCCAGCCGGGCGTGGCAAAGCTGCGGAAGAACAGGCCGATGTCATTGTCCACCGGCACGCCCAGCTCCAGCGCGCGGGCGATCACCTTGTTGGGCTGCGGGTAAAGATGCGGAATGCCGGGCGAGGTGACAAGGCAGGCAACCCCCTCAAACGCGGCATTGCGCGTGAGGTCGGTGCAGGTGAAGCCCTCTGCCTCGGCCTTGGCGCGCGCCTCGGGGCTATCGTCCCAGAGGAGCGGCACAGCCCCGCCCGCCTGCAACGCCCGCGCCGTGGCGAGGCCCGAGCGGCCAAGCCCCAGAACGGCGACCTTCTGCCCCGAATATCCCTGCACCGGAATCATCGCCTGCCCTCACATGATCTGCGCCGAGGGATAGGGGAAATCCTGGCAGGGCGAAAGTGGGCGGGTCACGCACCCAAAGGCCCGGGGCCCATCCTCCCTCCACAAAAAATATCCTGCGGAGAGGTCCAGACAGGTCATAAGCCCTCCGGGGCCGGGCAGGGGCGCGCCGCTGGCAGCCAGTCGGCTGACGGCCCCGGAAAATGCCGCCTGTCGGCCCGTCCGCGGGCAAGAGCGCCCGCCAGACCGGCGTGTCGGCGCCCTCTTCCGCCGTCAGCGGCGCTTCGGCGCCGCCCATGCGTGTGGCCAACCGGCCCGGGCGGGCCAGGGCCATGCGCCCCGCCTCAGTTGGTGCCGCTGGTGCTGTCGCCGCTTCCGAGAAGGGTCAGCGTCACCGCGAAAAGGACGACGGGCAAGGTCCACTCGTATTCATAGGTCGTGCTTGTGGCTTGCACGATAACGAATTCTGCGCCTTCGGGCACGTCATTGAGGGACTTGTAGCGGCCCTTGGTCGGCCGCCTCGTGCATGTGACCGAGATCGTTGATGCCGAGGTATACTCTGCCTTCGACACCGTTTCGCCCATGTCGTCGCAATATTTTATGGCGGCAGGTTCAGTTGTCGCGTCGTCGCCCGCCTTGTGCTTGGGGGTCGCGCTGGCGGCGCCCGTCAGAAAACATGCCGCGGCAACGCCAACGGCAAGTGTCTTGGTCAACCTCATGAAACGGTTCTTTCCTGTCCCTTGGCGCGACGTGCCATCGCGCCTTTTCCTGCGTTCATTGCGCAGTGATGGCCGGGGTTCCTTCGCCTGTCCAGAGATTTTGGGGCAAAGGAAACGCGGCGCGGGACCGGCGCGCGCGACTGCCGCGCAATCGGGCAGCGGGGGCGGCTGCGCGCCCCTCTCCCCTCAGCGCACCTTCAGCGTGGCCAGACCCAGAAGAGCGAGGATCAGCGAGATGATCCAGAAGCGGATCACGATTTGCGGTTCGGCCCAGCCCTTTTTCTCGAAATGGTGGTGGATCGGGGCCATCAGGAAGATGCGTTTCTTGGTGCGCTTGTAATAGGCGACCTGAATGATGACCGACAGCGCCTCGACCACGAAAAGGCCGCCGACAATGGCCAGAACGATTTCATGCTTGATGCAGACGGCGATGGCGCCCAATGCGCCGCCAAGCGCGAGCGATCCGGTATCGCCCATGAAGACCGCCGCGGGCGGGGCATTATACCAGAGGAACCCAAGCCCCCCGCCAAAGAGCGCCGCGGTGAAGATCAGCAATTCCCCGGTGCCGGGCACCAGATGCACGCCAAGGTAATCGGCGAAATTGGAATGGCCTACGACATAGGAAATGATGCCCAGGGTCGCCGCCGCGATCATCACCGGCATGATGGCCAGCCCGTCCAGCCCGTCGGTCAGGTTCACCGCATTGGCGGCGCCCACAATCACGATCATGCCGAAGGGCACAAAGAAGATGCCCAGATTGACCAGCACATTCTTGAAAAGCGGCACGGCAAGTTGATAGGTCAGCGCCGCCGGATGGAACTGTGCGGCGGCATAAGAGGCCAGCCCCGCAATCGCCAGCCCCGACAGGAAGCGCACCCGCGACGAGACGCCCTTGGTGTTCTGCTTGGTCACCTTGGCATAATCATCGGCAAAACCGATCAGGCCAAAGGCCAGCGTCACCAGCACCACGATCCAGACATAGGGGCTGTCCAGCCGCGCCCACATCAGGGTGGAAACCATCAGCGCCGACAGGATCAGCAGGCCCCCCATGGTGGGCGTGCCTGCCTTGACGAAATGGCCCTGCGGGCCGTCGTCACGGATCGGCTGACCCTTGCCCTGCTTGCGCCGCAGAAGGTCGATCAGCGGGCGGCCGAAGATAAAGCCGAAGATCAGCGCGGTGACAAAGGCCATCCCGGCGCGGAAGGTGATGTAACGGAAGAGGTTGAAGAAGTCCCCGCCATCCGAGAACTCGGTGAGCCAATACAACATTACGCCTCTCCTTTGCCGGGCGCCGCCTGTTGCCCCAATTTCCGCAGCCCGTCAACGAGGCGCGAAACCTTGACCCCTTTGGAGCCCTTGACCAGCACGATATCCCCCGCGTCGATCAGGCTGCGCAGGCGTGGCAGCAGCTCATCCGCGGTTTCCACCCATTCGCCCCGCTGGGCGCGCGGCAGGCGGGCGTGCAGCACCCGCATCCGCGGGCCGACGCAATGGATGGTGGCAATCGCCTCAAGCCCCGGCTGGTCGGCAATCGCCGCGTGCAGGTCCAGTTCGGTCGGGCCAAGTTCCAGCATGTCGCCCAGAATGGCCAGACGGCGCCCCCGCGCGACGCGGCCCGGCCCATCCTCGGGCGTGGCGGCGACCAGCACGTCAAGGCTGGCCGCCATCGAGGCGGGATTGGCGTTGAAGGCATCGTCGATCAGGTCGAAGGCGGTTTCCTCCACCACGTCCAGCACGATCCGCTCGCGCGTGCCGCGCCCGGGCGGCGGGGCCCAGCGGCCCAGATCGGTGGCGGCAATGGCACCGTCCAGCCCCAGTGCCTCGGCCACGGCCAGCGCGGAAAGCCCGTTCAGCGCGAAATGGCGGCCCGGCGACATCACCTTGTAAAGCACCGGCTGGCCGTGGTGGCTGGCGCGCACCACGGTTGCCAGATTGCCGACCTGCGCCGTGCCAAGCTGCCAGTCGGCGCCTTCGGCGGCACCGAAGGTGACGATCCGCGCGCCCGCCGCCCGCGCCCTGTCCAGCAGGATCGGCGTCACCGGCAGGTCGGCGTTGATCACCGCCACACCCTCCGGCACCAGCCCTTCAAAGATGGCGGCCTTTTCGGCGGCGATTGCCGCGAGCGAGGGGAAAGCCTCAAGATGCGCCGGGGCGACAATTGTGATCACCGCCACATCGGGCCGGGCCAGACGGGCCAGCGGCGCAATCTCTCCGGGGTGGTTCATACCGATTTCGATTACCGCAAAATCGGTGTCGGCGGGCATCCGCGCCAGCGTCAGCGGCACGCCCCAATGGTTGTTATAGCTCGCCTCGGCGGCATGGACGCGGCCCTGCCCGCCCAGCACCATCCGCAGCATTTCCTTGGTCGAGGTCTTGCCGACAGAGCCGGTCACCCCCACCACCCGCGCCCGGGTGCGGGCCCGTGCGGCGGCGCCCATCCGCTCCAGCGCCTGCAGCACATCCGCGACGATCAGCAGCGGCGCACCCGGCGCGACGCCCTCGGGAATGCGGCCGACCAGCGCGGCGGCAGCACCTTTGGCCAGCGCCTGCGCCACAAACTCATGCCCGTCGCGCACATCCTTCAGCGCCACGAAAAGATCGCCCGGTTGCAGCGTGCGGGTGTCGATCGACACGCCCGTCACCTGCCAGTCGCCCGTTGCCTGCCCGCCCGTCGCAGCGGCCGCTTCGGCTGCGGTCCACAAAGCCATGTCAGATCACCCCATCCAGTGCCGCCACCGCGATACTGGCCTGTTCCACATCGTCAAAGGGGAAAACCTCGCCCTTGATCACCTGCCCCGTCTCATGCCCCTTGCCCGCGATGAGCAGCGCATCGCCCGGCTGCAACGCATCAACGCCGCGCAGGATCGCCTCGGCCCTGTCGCCCACCTCATTCGCCTCGGGACAGGCAGCGCGGATGGCGGCGCGGATGGCGGCCGGGTCTTCGCTGCGCGGGTTGTCGTCGGTAACGTAAAGCACATCGGCATTTTCGCGCGCCGCCGCCCCCATCAGGGGCCGCTTGGTGGTGTCGCGGTCGCCGCCCGCGCCGAAAACGATGATCAGCCGGCCCATCACATGCGGTCGCAGGGCGCGCAGCGCGGTGGCGATGGCATCGGGCGTATGGGCGTAATCGACATAGACCGCCGCACCGTTGCGCCGGGTCGCGGCCAGTTGCATCCGGCCCCGCACCCCCGTCAGTTGCGGCAGCACGGCAAAGACATCGCCGGGCGGCGCCCCCGCCGCGATGACCAGCCCCGCCGCCAGAAGCACATTCTCGGCCTGAAAGCCGCCGATCAGGTTCAGCCGCACCTGCTGGGCCGCACCCTTCCAGTCAAAGCGCAACTCCTGCCCGGTGGCATCGAACCGCTGCCCCAGAAGCCGCAGGTCCGCCCCCTCACGCCGCCCGATGGTCAGGGTCCGCAGGCCCCGCGCCTGTGCCAGACCCAGCATTTCGGGGCCGCGCGCCCCTTCGGCATTGATCACCGCCGTACCGCCCTCGGGCAGAAGCCGGGTGAAGAGTTCGGATTTGGCGGTGAAATACGCCTCCATCGTGCCGTGATAGTCGAGATGGTCCTGCGTCAGGTTGGTAAAGCCCGCCGCCGCCAGCCGCACACCGTCTAGCCGCCGCTGGTCGATGCCATGCGACGATGCCTCCATCGCGGCATGGGTCACCCCGGCTGCCGCCGCCGCTGCCAGCATCGCGTGCAGGGTGATGGGGTCGGGCGTGGTGTGGCTGGAGGGGGCGGCCCATGCGCCTTCAACCCCAGTGGTGCCGATGTTGATGGCCGCATGGCCCAGCGCCGACCAGATTTGACGGGTAAAGGTGGCGACCGAGGTCTTGCCATTGGTGCCGGTGACCGCAACCATGGTGGCGGGCTGCGCCCCGAACCACAGCGCCGCCGCATAGGCCAGCGCCTCACGCGCATCTTCGGCAAGGACCAGCGCAACATTGGCGCCGGCCAGCGCCTCGGCGGCCAGTGCGGCGCCTGCCGGATCGGTCAGCACCGCCGCCGCCCCCTGCGCCAGCGCCTTGCCGATGAAGGCCGCGCCATGCACCGTGCTGCCCGGCAGCGCCGCAAAAAGGAAGCCTTCGCGCACCGCGCGGCTGTCCACGGTCAGCCCGGCCAGCCGCGGATTGGCCCCGCCCCGCGCCCGCAGCCCCAGTTCGTTGAGTGTCCTGTCGCCCATCTTCGCCCCCGACAGACAGGCCGCACATCGGCCCGCCGTCCCCTTGCCGTCCGCTGCTGCACCCGCCGCCCGGTGGTTCCGCGACGGAACCAAAGAGGCCGGGGGCGCCTAGTTCGATACGGCTGTTAGCCCATCCGGCGGCACAGGATCAACCTGCGGCTTGAGCCCCAGAAGCGGCGCCGCGCGGCGAATGATCTCGGCCGCCACCGGAACCGCCGTCCAGCCCGCGGTGCGGCGCGGCTTCGGCCCGGTGGTTTCCACCGGCTCGTCCAGCGTCACGGTCAGCACATAGCGCGGGTTGTCGGCCGGAAAAACCGCGGCAAAGGTGTTGACCACCCGGTCGCTGTAATAGCCGCCCTGCGGATTGGGCTTTTCCGCCGTTCCGGTCTTGCCTGCCACATTGTAACCCGGCACCTCGCCCAGCGAGGCGGTGCCCTCGGTCACCACGCGGCGCAGCATCTTGACCGCTTCGGCGGCGGTTTCGGGGCGCATCACCCGGGCGCCTTCCATCGGCTCGGTCCGTTTGAGCAGCGTCGGCGTCACCTTGATGCCGCCATTGGCGATGGTGGCATAGGCCGTGGCCAGCGACAGCGGGCTTGCCGCGATGCCATGGCCGTAGCTCACGGTGATCGTGGTGATGTCGGGCCAGCGTTTCGGCACGATCGGCTTGGCATAGGGCGCCTCGATCAGTTCCACTGGCGAGGGGTCGAACAGGCCCATTTCCTTGAGGAATGCCTGCTGCCGTTCGCCGCCGATCATCAGCGCGATATGCGCTGTGCCGACGTTCGAGGATTTGGCGATCACATCCGACACCGACAGAAGCGGGCCGTAATTGTGATTTTCAAATTCCTTGATCTTGAACTTACCCCAGACCATCGGCGCATTGGCATCGACCATGGTTTCCGGGCCGACCAGACCCAGCTCCATCGCCTGCGCCGCGGCAAAGATCTTGAAGGCCGAGCCAAGCTCGTAAACCCCCTGCACCGCACGGTTGAAAAGCGGGCTGTCACCCGGCTCCGCACCCTTGGGCAGCACCGGGTTCGGGCGGTCATTGGGATCGAACGCCGGCAGCGAGGCAAGGCTGACAATCTCGCCGGTCTGCACATCCATCAGGACGGCGGCAGCCCCCTTGGCATTCATCATCGCCATGCCGGTGCCCAGCACGTCTTCGATGGCGGATTGAATGGTGAGGTCCAGCGACAGTTGCACCGGCACCCCAGCCTGGCTTGGGTCGCGCAACCGCGCGTCCATGGCCTTTTCGATGCCCGCCACGCCGATCACCTCGGCGCTGTCCACCCCTTCGGCGCCAAAGCTGGCCCCGCCCAGCACATGGGCCGCCAACTGGCCATTGGGGTAAAGCCGCATCTCGCGCGGGCCGAACAGAAGGCCCGGGTCGCCGATCTCATGCACCTGCTGCATCTGTTCGGGCGACAGCACCTTGCGGACCCACAGGAAGCTGCGCCCGTCGGTGAAGCGTTTGTAAAGGCTGGCCTCGTCCATATCCTCGGGGAAAATCCGCGCCAGTTCATGGGCGACATGAGCCGGGTCGATCAGATCCTTGGTCTGCACATAGAGCGCATGGGTCATCATATTGGTGGCCAGAACATGGCCGTTGCGATCCTGAATCTCGGCCCGGCCCGCCGTGATGTCGGCCGAGGAAGAGGCGGAACGCGGCTCCATCGGTTCGGTCGCGGCCAGCATTCCCATCCGGGCGCCGATCACGGTGAAGGCGGAAAAGAAGCACAGCGACAGGAACAGCAGGCGCAATTGCGCCCGCCCCCGCGCACGGTCGCGGATCGCCTCGTGCCGCAGGCGCAGGTTCTCGCGCTCGATGGCATCGGGGTTTTCTCCCCGGGCGCGGGCGTTGAGGATACGGGCCAACGGGCGAAGCGGGGTGCGGGTCGTCATGGCGTCTGCTCCTCGGGGTCGGCGGGCAACACGCCTTGCACGTCGATCGGCCCGTCGATGGCCAGCGCGCCCGGCACCAGATCGGCGGCCACCGGCGGCGGCGGATAGGCTACCTCGGTTCCCGTGCCGAATTGCAGCGGCTGCATCGGCATCAGGCCCAGCCGGGAAAAGTTCAGCGTCGCCAGTTCGCGCAGCCGGTCAGGACGGTTAAGATAGGCCCATTCCGCCTTTTGAATCTCAAGGCTTTCGCGCAACCCGGCGATCTGGTCCTGCAAGGCCGCCATCTGCCGCTGTGCGGCCTGCGTGGCATAATTCTCGCGGTAGGCCCAGAAGCCCAGCGCCATCACGGCCAGAAAGGACAGGACATAAAGCACGGGGCGCATCGGTCAGCGGCGTCCTTTCTTTTGGGTCTTGGGGAATTGCGGCACGCCCAAAGCTTCGGGCGGCAGCGGCAGGGCCGGGGCGGCGGTGCGCCGCGCGACCCGCAGCTTGGCCGAACGGGCGCGCGGATTGGCGGCAAGCTCGTCCTCATCCGGGCCGACGGCGCGGCGGGTGACCAGCTCGAACCGCGCGGTTGTATCGGCGCGCTGCGGAGCATAGCGGTTGGCATTCGCCTCGTGCCCCGAAGCGAGTTGCAAAAAGCGTTTGACGATGCGGTCCTCAAGGCTGTGGAAGGTGACCACGGCCAGAAGCCCGCCCGGCTTCAGCGCCCGCTCGGCGGCGGCCAGACCTTCGGCCAGTTCGGAAAACTCGGTGTTCACCGCAATGCGGATCGCCTGAAAGGCGCGCGTCGCCGGATGGCTTTGCCCGGGCTTCGGGCGCGGCAGCACGCGGGCCACGATTTCAGCCAGTTGCAGGGTGGTGGTGATCGGCGCGCGGCCCCGCGCCTCGACAATCGCATGGGCGATGCGGCGCGAGGCGTGATCCTCGCCGTAAAGATAGATGATATCGGCCAGTTCGCTTTCCGAAGCCGTCGCCACCAGATCGGCCGCCGAAGGGCCGTCCTGGCTCATCCGCATGTCCAGCGGACCGTCCTTCATGAAGGAAAATCCCCGCTCGGCCTGATCAAGCTGCATCGACGACACGCCAAGGTCCAGCACCACACCGTCCAGGGGCTCCCCCGCCAGCGTATCAAGGTCGGAAAACGTGCCCGCCACCAGCCGCAGCCGGTCGCCATAATCCCCGGCCCAGGCCGCGGCCATCTGAAACGCCAAAGGATCGCGGTCCACCCCGATCACCCGCGCCGCACCGGCGGCCAGCAGCCCGCGCGCATAGCCGCCCGCGCCGAACGTGCCATCCAGCCAGACACCCGACACCGGCGCCACGGCGGCCAGAAGCGGGGTCAGAAGGACGGGGATATGGGGGGCAGGTCCGGCCATCGCCTTACCCGACCCGCGCGGCCCTGCCGACAAGGGCAAGCGGATCGACGCCATCACCGTCATCCTCTTCGGCCAGTTCGGCTTCATAGACTTCGCGGCGGTAAAGCTTGAAACGGTTGGTGAAACCAGCAAAGGCAGCTTCGCCGCCGCCGGTCAGGCTGTCACCGGCAAAGCCCATCTTCTCGCGCACCTTGGGCGGCAGGACGATGCGGCCATCGGGTTCAACCTCGATCATCACGGAACGGCTGATCAGGTCACGCTCGGCGCGGTCGCGTTCGGGGCTGCCCAGTTCCATCGCCTCGATCCGGGCGGCCAGCGCATCGGCGCCCGCCCGGGAATAGCATTCGACGAAACGGCGGTTCTTGCCGCCATAGACCATGTAGACGCGCGGGCGGGGGCTGTCTTCGGTGACGGTGTCTTCGGCTTCCAGAATGCGGCGGAAGGCCGCCGGGATCGAGACCCGCGCCTTGCTGTCTACCTTCTGGTAGAACTCGCCTCTGAACGCCTCTGCCGCCATGGGCCTTTGGCCTTATCCTCTGCGCCCCCGCAGGGGCCTGAAATAGAAATGGCGGGCCGAGCTGCTGCCACTGCTCGACCCGCCGTCTTTCCCATCGCTGGGCGTCCAGCTGCGCTTGCCACCTGGGGGAGATGTCTGCTCGCTTGCGCGCCGGATCTCTGTTGTCGGATGAAGGCGGGTGCCTGTATGAGCCTGTCTTTTCGCCTTGTTCGGGGTCTTCGCTGCCCCAGCGTCTTGTTGCCCGCTTCATCTTCCGTGAACAAGGGATGGCACGGGATTTCATGGGAAGCAATGGAAATTTTTGGGAGGCAACGGGAGGATTTGGCCGTCAAACCGGAGGAAATCGGGCATCCGGCAGGGAATCCGCGGAAGGCTCGTCAATCACTAGGCGGACACGGCGCCGTTACCGCTAGATATGGTTTTCCCAGACTGGCCCATCCGCCGCCCATGATTTCCCAAGTTTTTTGCGCGCAGCCCAGCCAACACCGCCTTCCGGGCGTGGAAATTGCCTGCCAGACCGCCAGAACACGAAAAACCGGGGCAGATGGCCCCGGTTTTCCCATGATTTCCCATTTGAGTGATTCGTTTCGCGGGATGGGCAGATTGCCCATCCTACGACCAGTCGAGAACAACCTTGCCGGAAAGACCCGAACGCATGGTTTCGAACCCGGTGGTGAAATCCCCCGCCTTGAAGCGATGGGTGATCACCTTGCGCACATCCAGCCCGTTTTCCAGCATGGCGATCATCTTGTACCAGGTTTCAAAAATCTCGCGGCCATAGACGCCCTTGATGGTGATGGCCTTGAAGACGATGCGGCTCCAGTCCACCGGCGACTTGCCCGGCGGAATGCCCAGCATGGCGATGCGCCCGCCCATCACCAGCGCCTCGACCATCTGGTCAAGCGCCTGTTGATTGCCGCTCATCTCCATGCCGACATCGAAGCCCTGCACAATCTTGAGCCGCGCCATCACATCGCGCAAATCCTCCTGCGCCACGTTGACCGGCGTGACATCCGCCACCTCTGCCGCCAGCGCCAGCCGCGCCGGGTTGACATCGGTGATCACCACATGCCGCGCGCCGACATGCCGCGCCACGGCCCCCGCCATGATACCGATTGGCCCCGCCCCGGTGATCAGCACATCCTCGCCCACCAGATCAAAGCTCAACGCCGTATGCACGGCATTGCCCAGCGGGTCGAGGATGGCGCCGATCTCGTCATCAATGCTGTCGGGCAAGGGCACCACGTTGAAGGCAGGCAGCCGCAGGTATTCGGCAAAGGCGCCCGGCTCATTCACCCCGATCCCCCGCGTCGCCGGGTCCAGATGGAATTTCCCCGCCCGGCTCTGGCGGGAAAGCTTGCCGATCAGATGCCCCTCGCCCGAACAGCGCTGGCCGATCTCCAGCCCCTGCACCTGCGCACCCTTGGCCACGATTTCCCCGGCAAACTCATGGCCCGTCACCAGACCCACCGGCACCGTGCGCGCCGCCCATTCGTCCCAGTTCCAGATATGGATATCGGTGCCGCAGATGCCCGTCTTCTTCACCTTGATCAGCACATCCTCCGGCCCGATCTCGGGCACCGGACGGTCCTCCTGCCAGAGACCGACTTCAGCCTTCGCCTTGACCAGCACCTTCATTTCAATGCCCCCACCTTGCGGCCCGCGTCCTCGAACGCCGTCAGGGCCTGATCCAGATCGTCCATGGTCAGCCGCGCATTCATCTGCGTGCGGATGCGCGCCCCGCCGCGCGGCACCACCGGGAAGAAGAAGGCGGAAACCATCACCCCCCGCGCATCCAGCTCGGCGGCGAACCGTTGCGCCAAAGGCGCATCGCCCAGCATCACCGGAATGATCGGATGCTCCCCGGGCAACAGGCGGAAGCCCGCGCTTTCCAGCCCGGCCCGCCAATAGGCCGCATTGTGGAAAAGCTGCCGCCGCAGATTGTCGGCCCCTTCCACGATATCCAGCGCTGCCAGCGCCGCCCCCACCACCGCAGGCGGCAGCGCATTGGAAAAGAGATAGGGCCGCGCCCGCTGCCGCAGAAGGTCCACCACCGGCTGCGGCCCGGCGATGTAACCGCCCAGCGCGCCGCCCAAAGCCTTGCCCAGGGTGCCGGTCAGGATATCGGCCTTGACCCCGGCATGGGCGGGGGTGCCCCTGCCCTGCGGCCCCATGAAGCCGGTGGCATGGCAATCGTCCACCATCACCAGACAGCCATATTCATCGGCAATCCGCCGGATTTCTTTCAGGTTCGCCAGATAGCCGTCCATCGAAAACACGCCATCGGTGGCAATCATCACAAACCGCGCGCCCTCCTTGATCGCAGTCAGCACCTGCACTTCCAGATCGGCCATGTCATTGTTGGCATAGCGATAGCGCTTGGCCTTGCTCAACCGCACCCCGTCGATGATCGAGGCATGGTTGAGGCTGTCGGAAACGATGGCATCCTCCGGCCCCAGCAAAGGCTCGAACAAACCGCCATTGGCGTCGAAACAGGCGGCGAACAGGATGGCATCCTCGGTCCCAAGGAAGGCCGCAAGCCGCGTCTCCAACTGCCGGTGCAAATCCTGCGTGCCGCAGATGAAGCGGACCGAGGCCATGCCATAGCCATGGCTGTCCATCGCCGCCTTGGCCGCCGCCGCCAGCCGCGGATCATCGGCCAGCCCCAGATAGTTGTTGGCGCAAAGGTTCAGCATCCGCCGCCCGCCGATCGTGACATGCGCCCCCTGCGCCCCCTCGATCAGCCGCTCGCGCTTCATCAACCCCTCGGCCTCGATGCCGGCAAGGGTGTCTTTCAGGTGCGTCAGGAAGCGGGAATCTGTCATGGCGGAATCTCCTCCGGTTTAGCGGATATATCACGCAGATCAGTGCAGCGGTCAAGATAGCGGACTTCCGTCCTTTATAACGGAAATCCCATCCTCTCTCCCCAAATATCCCACGGGGGTCCGGGGGTGTGAAACCCCCGGTCCGCCGGTTCAGCTATCCTGCACGATCAAAAGCGCCCGCGCCCCGCCCTCGGCCCGGATCGCATGGGGCCGGTCGGCGGGATAGCGCGCGGTATCGCCGGGGCCGAGCAGGCTGTCCTCCTCGCCCGAGACCACCCGCAAGGCGCCCTCGATCACCGTCAGATGCTCGCGGCAGCCGGGCGAATGCGGCTCGCTTTCCAGCGCGCCCCCGGGGGCGAAACTCAGGTCATAAACCTCATGCTCGCCCACCGCTTCGGCGGGCGACAGAATGCGGATCGACACGCCCTTGCCTCGGCCATGGATGACGGGGGCCGCGGCGGCGCGGATCACCACGATGCCCGGTTCGGCCCGGCCTTCCAGCAACCCGGCGAAATCCACCTGCAACGCCTGCGTCAGGTTCCACAGCGTCGCCACGGTGGGCGAGGATTCGCCCCGCTCGATCTGGCTGACCATCGAGCGCGACACGCCCGAAAGCTTGGCAACGGCGTCAAGGCTGAGGCCGCGCGCCTTGCGCGCCTCGCGGAGCGACGCGGCGAGCCGGTCATGGATGTCGGAGCGCGGATTCATGTCCCGCAGCTAAGACCCCAATCGGCGGGGCGTCAACTGTAGGATGGTCAATATTGCCCCTCCTACGTCCCGCAGAAGGTCACATAGTCCCCGAAACCGGACGGGGCCGGCAGGGCAAAACGCTCGCGCCCGGCCTCGGGCGCGAAGGGGCGCGTCACCTCGGCCAGAAGGGTGCGGAACGGCTCCAGGTCGCCGCCGGTCGCCGCACCCAACGCCTCTTCCACCAGATGGTTGCGCGGAATCACCGCCGGATTGGCCATGGCCATCCGCGCCGCAGCATCAGGCGCCAGCGCCGCCCGCCAGCGCGGCAGCCAGTCGTCCAGCGCCTCTGGCCGGGCGAACAGCGCGCGGAGCGCCCCGGCATCCTGCGTGGCCCCCGCGAGCCGCCGAAAGGCAAGCGTCCAATCCACCCCCTGCCCCTCCATCGCCGCCAGAAACCCCGTGGCCAGCGCCGCATCCGGCGCCGAAAGCCCCAGCTTGGCCTGCATCACCACCGCCCATTCGGCGGCATAAAGCCCGGCAATCCCCTGCAACCGCCCGTTGGCCAGTTCCAGCGCCCTGTCCTCATCGGCATCGAAGAACGGCAGCAGGCATTCCGCCAGCCGCGCCAGATTCCAGCCCAGGATCAGCGGCTGATTGGCATAAGCATAGCGCCCCTGCCGGTCGATCGAGGAAAACACCGTGCCCGGCGCATAGGCTTCCATGAAGGCGCAGGGGCCATAGTCGATGGTCTCCCCCGACAGCGCCATATTGTCGGTGTTCATCACGCCATGGACAAAGCCAAGCCCCATCCATTGCGCGATCAGCCGCGCCTGCCGCGCCGCCAGCGCGTCGAACAGGCCAAGGCCATCGCCCGGCGCCAGTTCGGGAAAATGCCGCGCGATGGTGTAGTCCAAGAGCGCCCGCAGCCTGTCGCCATCGCCGCGCGCCGCCCAGAACTGAAAGCTGCCCACCCGGATATGGCTGGCCGCCACCCGCGCCAGCACCGCGCCGGGCAGCATCCCGCCATCACGCCGGATCGTCTCGCCCGTCGCCACCACGGCAAGCGACCGGGTGGTGGGCACGCCCATGGCCGCCATCGCCTCGGAAATCAGGAATTCGCGAAGCATGGGGCCGACCGCCGCCTTGCCATCGCCGCCGCGCGAAAACGGGGTGCGACCCGAGCCTTTGAGCTGAATGTCCCAGCGCCGCCCCTGCGGGTCGAGATGTTCGCCCAAAAGATGCGCCCGCCCGTCGCCCAGTTGCGGTGAAAAGCCGCCGAACTGATGCCCGGCATAGGCAAGCGCCACCGGCTCGGCCCCGGGTGGCAGGCTGGCACCGGAAAACCATGCGGCGGCATGGTCCTGCACCGCCGCCGGATCAAGCCCCAGCGCGGCGGCCAGCGGCGCGTTGAAGGCCAGAAGCACCGGCGCCGGGGCCGGATCGGGCACCTCGTCCAGATAGCTGCCCGGCAGATCACGCCGCCAACTGTTGTCGAACCGGAATGCCATGCGAACCCCATATCTTTTGCAAGATATGGCCCGGGCCGTGCCGCGAAACAAGCGGGCGCCGTCCGCCCGCTCACCCGCCTCCGAAGGTCAGAGGTAAATCCGACCGTCCGAGAATTCCAGCACCTCGATGCCCGAAACGATGTCGAGGCCGTCGATCCCCCCGCCGAGGTTCAGGACAGACACCGTGCCGTTGGGCAGCGTGGTTATGGTGTATTGCGCCCTTGTGCCGGTATAGAGCGCCGTATCCCAGCCCGCGCCGCCAACAATCGTGTCATTGCCGCGCCCGCCGGTGATGCGGTCGTTGCCCAGGCCCCCTTCGATGCTGTCGCGCCCGGCGCCGCCGTCGATCGTGTCGGCGCCACCCAGCCCGAAGATGAAATCATCCCCCGCCAGGCCGCGCAAAGTGTTGCGGTCATTGTCGCCGGTCAGCCGGTCGCCGAAACTGGAGCCGGTAAGGTTCTCGACGTCGATATAGCTGTCGCCCGCCGCCTGCCCGCCGGTGCCGGTATCGGTCAGAAGGCTGGCGATGACGCCCGATGTCGCGGCGGAATAGGCGACAGTATCGCGCCCGGTGCCGCCCTCGAACGTGTCATTGCCGCCCGAGCCGACCATCCAGTCATAGTCGCCCAAGGCCCGGATGCGGTTGGCGCCGCTGTCGCCGGTGATCAGGTCGCCAAAGATCGTGCCGGTCAGATTCTCGATGTTGAACAGAACCGTGGTGGTGCCGCCGATGACGACCGTGCGCAGCGACAGGTCGATCACAGCGCGGCTGCCGGCATCGACAAAACTGGCCATGTCGATTCCGTCGCCGCCATCGACCGTATCGGGGCCGGTGCCCGGGGTGATCCAGTCCCCGCCCTCTCGCCCGAGGTAAAGGGCGGCACCCGCTGTCGCCAGCATGTTGTTGCCGACCGGGGTGCCCTCGATCACATTGACCCCTGCCACCCGGGCAACCGCATCGGCGAAACTCAGCCACAGATCACCGAAAGCGAGGGCTTCCACGTCGAAATTCACCGTATCAACCCCGTCGGGCAGCGTGACCTGAAGACTGCCATCGGGGTTCAGGGCGAAACCGGCATCGGCCTCGCTCAGGTCGAAATATGCGGCGATATCCTCGCCAATGCCGCCGCGCAGGACATCGTTGCCCTGACGGCCCAGCAGCGTGTCATTTCCAAGACCACCCTCCAGCGTGTCATTGCCGCCGCGCCCGTCCAGCACCTCGTCACCAGCCGCGCCGCGCAAGAGGTCGCCATAATTGCTGGTCCCGCGCACTTCTTCGATATTTCTCAGGAACTGGGTGAAGGCCACGCCGTTCCAACTGCCGGTGGCCGTGCCCGCCACCAGGTCCACCACGACGGCCGAGGTCATTTCGGGGCGGCCATAGTTGATCCGGTCAACCCCGCCACCGCCGTCCACGGTGTCATTGCCGCCCTGCATCAGGAAGATTTCGCCCCCGGCAGAGCCGATCACATTGTCGGCCCAATCCGTTCCGTTGATCTCCAGCCGGCCGCCACTCTGGACGAGGGAGATGGTTTCGGCATTGCCATAACCGTCATTGCTGATCACGCCAGTCGCAAGATTGGCAACCAGACCCTGGGTTGCACTGTTCCAATCGTCATAGCCGCCGGAAAAATTCAGTCGGACGTTGCCGGTCAGGTTGATCACATAGCTGTCAACACCGCGCCAGCCGAACACCTGCACCCAAGTCTCGCCCGCCCCTGGGTTTATCAGAAATGTGTCGCGGGACTCGGAGCCGTAAATGTTGAAGCCATTGTTCACATCGGCCAAAACATTGGCCACGTCGATCAGGGTCGTCGTGCCCAAGCTGCTGGTCACAGTGCCGGTATTGGCTCCCCCATTAATTGTCACGCGGATGCCTTCGAGCTGACGCGCGAAGATGAGGTTGCTCCAGCCGCCGCCGGTGCCGACGCCGGAATAGATGATGTCGTCATTGCCCGCCGACCCGAAGATGTCATCGCCGCCGCCCGCCTCAGAGCTGCCGGCGTCGATTTCGTCATCGCCGGCGCCGCCGTCGATCGTGTCGCTGCCATCCCGGCCCAAAAGCGTATCGTTGCCGCCGCGCCCTTCGAGCAGGTCATTGCCGCCACGCCCGTCCAGCCGTTCGTCCGCACCCGCCCCGCGCAGCGTATCGCCGAAGGTGTTGGTGCCCCGGATATCCTCGACATTGGTCAACTGCTGGGTAAAGGCCACGGCCGCCCAGTTGCCCGTCGCGGTCTGGGCCTGCAAATCCACGACCACGCCGCTGGTCATCTGGTTGCGGTCAAACCGCACCAGATCAAAACCGCCGCCGCCGTTCAGCGTGTCATTGCCGCCCTGCAGAATGTAGACCTCGCGGCCATTGCCGCCGGTAATGCTGTCCGCCAGATTTGTGGCCGCGATTTCAAGCACACCGCCGCCTGATACCAGCGTCAGGGTTTCGGCATTGCCATAGCCGTCATTGGCGATAACCCCCGTGGCGATGTTCAGTTGCAGACCCTGCGTCGCGCCATTGGAATTGCCGAACTCGCCCGCGAAAATCAGCCGCACAGCCCCGCCGTTCAGGGTCAGGTTATAGCTGTCGGCGCCTCTGCCGCCGTTCAGATACATCCATTGCCCCGCCGTCGCGGTAAGGGTGAAACTGTCGGACAGGGTGCTGCCGAACAACCCGAACTCACCCGAGGTCAGCGCCGTGGCGATATCGGTCAATGTATCGGTGCCGCTGCCGTGCTGGATGCTGCCGGTATTGGTGGCGCCATTCAGCGTGGCCTGAATGGCAGAGCCATGCAGCGCATAGACCAGCTCGGTCCAGGTATCGGTGGTCACGACATCGGTGAAGACATAGGTATTGCTGCCCGGCGACGACAGGATGGTGTCGCCAGTGCCGAAGGGGTCATTGTCGGCGCCACCGGGGTTGATGGTGTCATTACCCTGTCCCCCCAGAAGCCCGTCGCCCTGAGGTGAGCCGAACACCGTCAGATCCGAGGTGATGCCCGTCGGGTCCAGCCCGATCAGCGGGTCCAGCGACAGCCGCGCATCCACCACGATATCCTGCAGCGACAGCAGCGCATCCAGCGGGGTGCCATTGTCATTGTTGACCAGTTCGGCCAGTGCCAGTTGATAGGCGGCCGCGCTCCAGCTTATGCCGGTCACCGTGGTCACCACATCGCCGCCCGCGGTTTCGGTGGTCCAGCCGGTCAGCGTGCCTCCCGTCAGCCCGGTCTGAACCGAGCCGGTAAAGCCGGTTCCGGTAAACACCGTCACCGCCCCGGTTGCCGGGTTCAGCGCGGTGATGCTGGTGGGTGAAAAGGTCTGGAATTGCAGCGCTCCGCCGCCGGCGTCGAAAGCGAAGCTCAGAAAATCAAGGCCGCCGGTGGAATTGGTCAATACGATTTGCATGGCTCTGTCCTAACTGAAAATCAGGTTCAAAGCTGATCAGGGGGAAACCTGCCCCCCGATCACCCCCCATGTCAAAAAGGTTAATACGACGGCAAGATTCGGGAAAGTGACAGTTCGGACGCCCGAAAACCGGCGGCATCCAAGGCTACAGGCTGCGCCCCAGCAGGGCCAGCGCGGCCAGAACCACCACCGCCCCGGCCACCGCTTCGATCCACGGCAGCGCGCGGGCGGCGGCATGGGTGCCCGGCAGGCTGGCCAGCGCCCCCTCACGCACCCAAACCGCGGCCAGTGCCACCGCCGCCGTCACCGTGGCCGTGCCAAGCCCCATGGCAAAGGCCCCCGCCACCCCCGCCGCGCCGATGCCCAGTTGCCATGTCAGGATCAGAAGGAACAGCGCCCCCGAACAGGGCCGCAGCGCAATTCCCGCGATCAGCGCCAGCCCGTCGCGCCAGCCGCGCAGCGCCGCGACCTGCGCCAGACTGGGGCCGTGGGCATGGCCGCAACTTTCGCAGACCGCAGGTTCGGGATGGGCGTGATCATGGTGGTCATGGTCGTGTGAATGCCCGCCGTGATGGTCGTGAACATGGGTCTGATCGTGCCCTTGATGCTCGCCCGCAGCCGCCTGTCGCCACAGTCCGCGCATTCCGCGCAGCATCAGCCAGAGGCCCACCGCCCCGATGGCCGCCGTGCCGATGGGCGCCGCGACCCGCGCGGCCCAGTCCTCTGTCTGGTCGCGGCCCCAGCCCAGCAGGGCCACCCCGGCATAGACAATGGCCACTGCGACCGCCGCCTGCGCCAGACTGGCCGCCAGTGCCAGCCCCAGAAGCCGCGCCACCGGAACCCGGCGCCCCATGCCATAGGCGCCGATCACCAGCTTGCCATGGCCCGGCCCCGCCGCATGCAGCACGCCATAGCCGAAGGTCACCGCCAAAAGCCCCGCCAGTGCCCCCGGCTCACCGCTGCGGATTGCGCGCACGGCCCCGGCCAGCACCGTCTGCGCCTCCCGCTGGGCGGCGGCGATCCAGCCCTCAACACCGGCCAAGGCACCGCTGGCCCAAAGCGCCAGCGCCAGAACCGCCAACCCAAGACCAAGAATCGTCAACCGGCGGCGCATGTGATCCGGGCCTCTTCGGCAAAGGCGGCGCCAACCGCGGGGAACTGGATTTCGGCATCCGCGCTGGGGGCAAGCTCGGACAGCGCTGCCTTCATCGCCTCATCCGCCGCCGAAGGATCAGGCACGAAAATCTCCGCCCGGCAGCCCTGTCCACCGCTGACCGTCGCGGTTTTCACCGCATAGGCGGTATAATAGCCCGGGTCATAGCTCTGCACCACCAGCGGCTGGTCGCCCAGCGCCACCGGCTCGGCAAAGCGGCGCAGATGGGTCGAGGTCAGCCGCGCATCGGCATAAGAGGCCGTCACCTCGGTCGGGCCGGTCCAGTCCAGCGGCGCCTCGCCCAGCAGGGCATAACTGTCACCAGCAAAGCCCGGCTCCCAGGCCATGTCAAAGCCGGCGATGGTGGCATTTTCCTCGGGCGTCAGCACGCCGTCGAAATCCTCGTCCAGCCCGCGGTCGGCGATCAGCGCCAGCGAGGTCAGGTCATCATAGGTCCAACTGATCCGCACCCCGGTCGCGCGGTTCTGCTCGTCCAGCAGCACTTCGATCCCTGCGTCGATGAAAATATGCGGATGGGCGTGGGCCGGGGCAACCGCCCCCGCCAGCACAATCCCCGCCGCCGCACCGCCTGCCCACATCGCCGCCGCTCCCACCTGTCGCGCGCAGCCTATCGCGGCCCGCGCCACGGGGCCAGCCCGCCCGACAGCAGGCCCGGCGGTCTTCCGCCGCAAAGCCCGGCGGTGCCCAGACCGGGCGCGCGGGGGCTTTCAAGTCGCCGCGCGCCCGCTTTCAGGCGTCCCCTTCGGCCCGGCGGACCGCCGGATGCGTGGCGGTGTCCAAAATATGGCCCGCTCCGTTCAGAACCTGACTGGCCCGCCCCACGATCAGCGGATCGGGCGTGCCCACCACAGCAGCATCCTTGCCCGGATAGTCGATGGTGGACAGGAAATGGCGCATCGCGTTCAGCCGCGCCCGTTTCTTGTCATTCGACTTGACGATGACCCAAGGCGCATCGGCGGTGTCGGTGTAAAAGAACATCGCCTCTTTCGCCTCGGTATAATCCTCCCATTTGTCGAGGCTGGCCTTGTCGATCGGGGAGAGTTTCCACATTTTCAGCGGATCGGTCTCGCGGGCAATGAACCGCGCCCGCTGTTCTTCGCGCGTCACCGAAAACCAGTATTTGTAAAGCCTGATGCCCGAGCGGACCAGCATCCGCTCCAGTTCCGGCGCCTGGCGCATGAATTCCAGATATTCCGACGGGCTGCAAAAGCCCATCACCCGCTCCACCCCGGCGCGGTTATACCAACTGCGGTCGAAGAACACGATTTCGCCGGTCGTGGGCAGATGCTGGATATAGCGCTGAAAGAACCACTCGCCCTTTTCCTTGTCGCTGGGCTTGGAGAGCGCCACGGTGCGGGCGTAGCGCGGGTTCAGATGCTCCATGAAGCGTTTGATCGTGCCGCCCTTGCCTGCAGCATCGCGCCCCTCCATCAGAATGACGAATTTCTGCCCGGTCTCCTGCGCCCAGATCTGCACCTTCAGAAGTTCGGCCTGCAACCGGGCCTTCTCGGCCTCATAGGCGACGCGGCCCATCAGCCGGGCATAGGGATAGCGCCCGGATTCAAAAGCCTGCCGGATGGTATCGGGGTCAACGGCGGGAAACTGGCGCGGGCCGGTCAGACGGTCGCGGTCGGACGGCGCGGCAGCGGCGGGTGCAGCGGCTTCGGCACCTGTTTCGGGCGCGGTTTGGCGGGCAAGCGTTTCGGCGGCTTCTTCCATGGGCACTCTCCTGACAGATCACATCCGGCGCTTGTCACGGGTGGCTTTGCGCGCCGCCTTGATCCGCGTCAAAATCCCGTGGCGGCGATGCGTCTTTGCGGCTTTCTGTTACAAAAGCGTCACGCCCGCCGCGCACCCGGCGGCAAATCCCTGCTGCCGCGCACCGGATATCGCTAACATTCCTCCCCGCCGGGGGCTTTCCCCCGCGCCGCCGCCGCCCTAGGATCGGCGCGACCAAGGCAAGGAGGCCCCGATGATCACGCTTTATGGCGTCTACCGCTCGCGCGCGTCGCGCCCGCTCTGGCTTCTGGCCGAAACGGGAACGCCCTTCACCCACGTTCCGGTGATCCAGTCCTATCGCCTTGCCGATCCCAAGGCTGCCGATGCGCCGCTGCACACCGCCTCGCCCGCCTTTCTGGCGGTGAACCCGCAGGCCCAGATTCCCGCGCTGGTCGAAGATGGGCTGGTCCTGACCGAATCGCTGGCCATTACCCTGCATCTGGCGCGGCGCTATGGCGGCAGCCTTGGCCCGGCCAGCGATGCCGAGGCGGCGCTGATGGAACAATGGGCGCTGTTCGCCGCAACGGGGGTCGAGGCGCCGGCGCTGGAAATCCTTTATACCCAAGGTGATGGCGGCGACAAAACCCCCGAGGGGCAGGCGCTGATCGCGGTGAATGCCGAAAAGCTGCGCCGCCCGCTGGCCCGGTTGCAGGGACATCTGGCCGCGCATGACTGGCTGGTGGGCGACCGTTTCACCGTGGCCGACATCAACACCGCCGAATGCCTGCGCTATGCTCAGGGCCATCCCAGCCTTCTGGGCGAATTTCCGGCGGTGAAGGCATGGCTTGAACGCTGTCAGGCCCGCCCGGCATTTCAGGCGATGTGGGCGGCCCGGCTGGCCGAACCGGCCTGAGCCGACAGGGCAATCCGCGCAGCATCCCAGACCACCGCTAACGACCCGCAGGGGGACAAATGACCTTTCACATTGGCGCCAAACCCGGCGAGATCGCCGAAACCGTTCTTTTGCCGGGCGACCCCTATCGCGCCCGCTGGGCGGCGCAGAAATATCTGGAAAACCCGGTGTTGGTGAACGAAGTGCGCGGGATGCTGGGCTATACCGGCACATGGCGCGGCCACCGGGTAACCATCCACGGCTCGGGCATGGGGATGCCGTCGCTGTCGATCTATGCTAATGAACTGATGAAGGATTATGGGGCGCAAACCCTGATCCGCATTGGATCGGCCGGGGCGTTGCAGCATCATGTGAAGGTGCGCGATGTGGTGCTGGCGCAGGCGGCCTCGAGCCTTGGCAATCCGTCGCGCTCGATCTTCCGCGAGCTGAACTTTGCGCCGGTGGCCGATTTCGGCCTGCTGGCAGCGGCAAATGTCGCCGCGCAGAAGATCGGCGTGCCGGTGCATGTCGGCGGCATCTATTCCTCGGACACCTTCTATGACGAACGCCCCGACCTGTCGGAGCAGTTGCAGCGCCATGGCACGCTTTGCGTGGAAATGGAGGCGGCCGAGCTTTACCACCTTGCCGCCCGTTATGGCCGCCGGGCGCTGGCGGTGCTGACCATCTCGGACCATATCCTCACGCATGAGGCGCTGCCCGCCGATCAGCGCGAAACCAGCTTTGGTGCGATGGTCGAGGTGGCGCTGGAGGCCGCCTTCGCCTGAACCCTAGGGCAACAGGGCCCGCGCCACCTGCGCCACCGGGCTTCCCGCGCGCAGCGGTCGCGCGGGCCAGAGGCGCAGCGCATGGGGCAGCCGCACGCGCTGTGGCAGGGGCGCCACCAGCGCCCCGCGCGCCAGATGCCCGGCGACCAGCGCGCCATGCGCCATCAGCACCCCCGCCCCGCCCGCCGCCTCTTCCACCGCCAGCGCGTAAAGGGAAAAGACCGGTCCCCGCGCCTCGAACCCCGGCAACACCGCCGCAGCCCAGAGCGCCCAATCACCTGCCCAGGCGGAATCGATCAGGCAGGGCAGCCCGCGCAGATCATCGGCACAGGCGATCCGCGCCGCCAACGCCGGGGAGCAGACGGGGAAAATCTCATCCTCGGCAACCAGTTGCCCCTGATCGCCGGGGAAAAGCGACAGATCATAAGGCGCGCGTTTCAGGTTGGGCGGCGCTTCAAGCGCCGTCACCGAAATCGCCAGTTCGGGCATCGCCGCCCGCAGCGCGGGCAACCGGGGCGTCAGCCACAATTGCGCAATCGCCGGCAAGGTGGCGATGTGGACGGCGCGCGGTGCCGCTTCGGCGCGCAACAGATGCTGCGCCTGCCCCAGCGCATCGAAGGCCGCGACGAAATCCGGCAACACCCGCGCGCCCAGCGCCGTCAGCCGAACCCCCCGCGCATCGCGCAAGAACAATGCCGCGCCCAGCCGGTCCTCCAGCGCCTTAACATGGGCCGTCACCGCCCCGGGCGTCACCCCCAGTTCTGCCGCTGCCGCCGCGAAACCGCCCAGCCGTGCCGCCGCTTCGAATGCGCGCAGGGCGTTCAGCGGCAGGTCTTTCGGGCGGGGTGGGGCAACGGGCATGGCTTACCTTTTCTGACCCTAGATTTTCGCAAATCTGATTTGCCCGCAAGCCCCGGCGCAGGTCAGATACCGGCAAAGGAGATCGCCATGCCCCATCTTGCCGCCCGCCCCTGGGTTCCCGTCGCCTGCGAGAGCTATATCCAGCGCCTTGCCACCGAAACCGCCGCCCCCTCGGGCGCGGTCGCGGCCCGGATCGAGGCGCTGATCACCCGCAACACCGCCATCCATGACGCCGAATGCTTCAACCTCAACCCGGCGACCAATGTGATGAACCCCGCTGCCGAGGCAGCGCTGGCACGCGGCCTTGGCAGCCGCCCCAGCCTTGGCTATCCGGGCGACAAATATGAAATGGGGCTGGAGGCGATCGAGGAAATCGAGGTCATCGCCGCCGAACTTGCCGCCGAGGTCTTTGGCGCGAAATATGCCGAGATTCGCGTGGCCTCTGGCGCGCTGGCTAACCTTTATGGCTTCATGGCGCTGACGAAACCCGGCGATGCCATCATCGCCCCGCCCCCGGCGGTGGGCGGCCATGTCACCCATCACGCCGCAGGCTGCGCCGGGCTTTACGGGCTGGTCACCCACCCCGCCCCGGTCAATGCCGATGGCTATACCGTTGATCTTGCAGCCCTTGCCGAACTGGCCGCGCGGGTGCGGCCCAAGCTGATCACCATTGGCGGCAGCCTGAACCTTTTCCCACATCCGGTGCGCGAAATCCGCGCCATCGCCGATTCCGTCGGCGCCAAGGTGCTGTTCGACGCCGCCCATCAATGCGGCATCATCGCGGGCGGGGTCTGGGCCAACCCCCTGGCCGAAGGCGCGCATCTGATGACGATGTCCACCTATAAATCGCTGGGCGGCCCGGCGGGCGGGTTGATCGTGACCAATGACGCCGCGATTGCCGAGCGGCTGGACGCCATCGCCTTCCCCGGCATGACCGCCAATTTCGACGCGGCGAAATCGGCGGCGCTGGCCATCAGCCTCCTGGACTGGCGCGACCATGGCCCGGCCTATGCCCGGGCGATGGTCGCGCTGTCGCAGGCGCTGGCGCAGGAGCTGTCGGCGCTTGGCCTGCCGGTCTTTGCCTCCGAACGGGGCGGCACCCAAAGCCATCAGTTCGCCATCGCGGCGGCAGGTTTCGGCGGCGGTCAGGCTGCCTCGAAAACCCTGCGCAAGGCGGGCTTCCTCGCCTGCGGCATCGGCCTGCCGCTGCCCGAGGTGGCCGGCGACCTCAACGGGTTGCGGATTGGCACGCCCGAACTGGTGCGCCGCGGCGTCACCCCCGCCGATGCCCCGACCCTTGCCGCGCTGATAGCCGAAGCCCTGCGCTCGAACGCGCCCGAGACACTTGCCCCCCGCACCGCTGCGCTGCGGCAGAAATTCACCGGGCTGCATTACATCCGGGCTTGAACAATCCGATTCGCGGGCGTCAGATGCGATCCCCCTGCAGGAGACCGCATCATGTTTGAACGCCAACTCGGAACCGGCGGGCCGATGGTTTCTGCCATCGGCCTTGGCGCCATGTCCTTCGGTGGCATCTTCGGCCCCACCGATGAAGGCGAAAGCTTCGCCTGCCTCGATGCCATGCTGGAGGAAGGCATCACCTTCATCGACACCGCCAATATCTACGGCATGGGCATCTCTGAAACGGTGATCGGCGCATGGCTGCGCAGCCGCCGCCCGGAGGTGACCATCGCCACCAAGGCCAGCTTTGTCGCCGGCCCGCCCCGCCGGATCGACAATTCGGAACCCCATCTGCGCGCCGAACTCGACGCCTCGCTGCGCCGCCTTGGCCGCGATCATGTCGAACTGTTCTACATCCACCGCCGCGAACACGACCGCCCGCTTGACGAGGTGGTGGGCACGCTGTCGCGCCTGATCGAAGAGGGCAAAATCGGCGGCTATGGCCTGTCCGAGGTGGCGCCCTATACCATCCGCGCCGCCCATGCGCTCCATCCCTGCCGGGCGGTGCAGAACGAATATTCGCTCTGGACCCGGCAACCCGAACTGGGCGTGATCCAGGATTGCGCGCGGCTGGGCATCGCCTTCATCCCCTTCTCCCCCCTGGCGCGCGGGATGCTGGGCGACACACCGCTGCCCCGGCCCGACGACGGGTTCCGCGGCAGCAATCCCCGCTTTACCGAGCCGAATTTCTCGGCCAACCTCGCCCGCATCGCACCCTTCCGCGCCTTCTGCGCCGCCCGGGGCTGGACCACGGCAGCCGCTGCGCTGGCTTGGGTGCTGCAACAGGGCGACCACCTGATCCCGATCCCGGGCACCCGCCACGCCACCCATCTGCGGCAATGGGCGCAGGCGGCAACCATCCGCTTCACCGCCGAAGATCGCGCCGAAATCGACCGCCTCCTGCCCCCCGGCTGGGCCGAGGGCGACCGTTATGGCGACCACCAGCTTCTGGCAATCGAACGCTACTGCTAGTTCATCTTGGCCTAAATATCCTCAGGGGGAGGCGCGGAACGCGCCGTGGGGGCAGAATGCCCCCGCCCCGGCCGGGTCAGGCGCGCGGCCGCAGACAGTGCCGCGCGGCCCGCCCCGGGCCGGGGTCGCAGGTTGCCCCGCAGGCTGCGCAGCGCTGGACCGAAGGGCCAAGACGGCGGTCCAGACGCCAGCGGCAGGCCCGTGTCAGGGTCGAGCCGCGCCGGGCAAGCCAGAGATACAGCAGCACCGACAACAGGAGCAAAGGCAGAAGCAGGATCATGCGCGCTTATCCCACGGACGCCCGCCCGGGGAAAGACCCGGCCCCGCCCAAGCCCCCTCAGGCGATGGCCGGCAAATCGCCCAGCGCGCGGCGCGGGGTAAAGGGAATCGGCCGCGACCGTTCCTTGCGGCTGCGCGAATAATCGGCCGGCATCGCCAGCACCGCATAGGACCGCCCGTCCTCGCCGTTGCGGTAAGACGGGCCCAACTGCCGCACGCCATACCCTAGCAGCCGCAGCGCCCGCATCAGCGCCAGCGACGACAGGCAGATCAGCTCTTCGGCCCCCTGCGCCCGTGCCGTCTCGACCAGACCGTCCACGATCAGCTCCAGACAGGCGCTGCGTTCGGCCTGTGTGGTCAGCTTGTCGGAAATCACCAGCCGGGTGCATTCCCAGACATTGGGCGTGGCGATGTCCACACTCATCACATGCGGCGGGATATGCGGCAGCTTGCCCGACAGCGCATCGCGCAGCATATAGGTATGGGTGCCCCAGACCGCCGTCGTCGCCATCGCACGGGCACCGCCCACCACATGCCCGTCCTTCAGCACCAGCGAATACTGGGCGACGGGCGTGTCATACTGATCCATCTCCACCTCGGCATTGTGGGGGATGTCCCAGTGCAGTTCATCGACGAAGACCTGTTTGCGCAGGGCCAGAAACTCCCAGAAAGCAGTTCCATGCCGGTGCAGGGTCGAGAAATCAAAGCGCGCGTTGTTCATTTGGGCGTCCTCATTTGGCCATCTTGACATGGCCAGAATAATCCGCCTGCGCCCGAAAGGCTTGCGATTTCAACCAATGAGTGCGCGATTGTCGCTTTGTCGCCTCAAAGAATCCGCCGCGCCGCCGCAATGGAGGCCGCCTGCGACTGCGTGCGCGCGCCCAGTTTGCGCTTCACATTGTTCAGCCGGGCCTTCACCGCGCTTTCGGAAATCCCCAGCCGTGCCGCAATCTGCTTGAGCCGCAACCCTTCGGCCTGCAATTTCAGCGCCTCGATCTCGGCATTGGTCAGGCTGGGTTCCTCTTCGCGGCCCGAATGCAGAATCGTGACGATCCGCAGCAGCGCCTCCAGCTCGCCCGCGTCGAAATCCCGGTCGCTGCGGAAGAACTGGCCATAGCTGCGCCGCCCGCGATCCGCCGCCGCGCTGACCGAAACCGCCGCTCCGAACACCAGTCCGAACAGCGCGCCCTGGGCGCGCACCTGCTGGGGGTCGGGCAGCGCCATTTCCGAAAAGCGGATGGCGCCGGTCTGGCCATAGACCCAGCGCAGCGCCGGATCCTGCACCACAAGCCCATGCGCGGTATAGAATTCAACCCAGGGTTCCGGCAGATGGTTCAGCTCTTCTTCGGGAAAGGAAAAGCCAACCCGGAGCGCGACATAGTATCCCGCCGGGGCGATCAGGCCGAATTGATCCGTCAGGGCTTGCGGAAAGGTCATCTACTCAAAACAGTTGCCGAAACTGCGCGGCGGCTTTAGCTTCCGCTTCGTCTGTTGTGCCCGTTCAACGCGTTTTCTGCAACACCTGACAACCCGGAGCGTTCAATGGGTGTCGATAACATTCGGGTCAACAGGGTGGCCGGCCTTCTGGACCGGCTTCGGGCCTATTGCGACACCGGCTTCGCACTGGCCATCCATATCCGCTATACCCGGCCTTCGCTGCTCTACCGCACCTATGCGCAGGGCTGGATCGACCATTACAGCGAAAAGGGCTTCATGCTCACCGATCCCGTGGTGCATTGGGGATTGACCCATGTCGGGGCGGTGGATTGGGCCGATCTGGCCGCGCAGGATGAGGCGGGGGTGATTGCCGATGCCGCAGCGCATGGCCTGTTCAACGGGCTGACCCATGGCGTCGGTCCGGCCAACAGCCGCACGATTTCCGGGCTGACCCGCTCGACCGGGCCGTTCAGCGATGAAGAGCGCGCCGAACTGGCCGAAATCGTTGTCGAAATCCACGCGGCAACCGAGGGCATCGAGCATTACAACGCCGAAACGCTCGAGGCTTTGCGCGCCTTGGGCTAAGGCCGTTGCGCCGGGGCAATTCAATTTGATCAAATTGTAACCGCAACAAATCTGCGGTTGCCCGGTGGTCCTCGCGGCCCAAACCTGCGGCGAAGCCCCTTGCGCAGGTCTGCCATGCCCCCGATTCCCCGCCGCAGCGCCGGCATTGTGCTGGCCCTGTGTTGCCTGCTGCTGCTGGGCGTCATGCCGCTGATTTCCGCCCATCGTCCGGCCGGGTCAGACGGGCTGACCTTCGCACTGGCGCTGACGCTCTGGCAGCTTCTCTTCGCGCTGCCGCTGTTTCTGGCCGAGCGGCGGCAGATCCGGCCCGCCCGCGCCGCCCCGGGACGCAGAACGCTGGCCATCGCCCTGCTGACCGGCCTGATGTTCGGCATCTCCACGCTGATGTATGTGGTGGCCGCCGACCGCGCCGGGCCGGTGGATATGGCCATTGCGTTGCAAGCCTATCCGTTCATCGCCATGGCGATGGAGGCGCTGATCCTGCGCAAACCGCGCAGCCGGAGGGAAATCGCCTGCGCCCTGATCATGGCGGCGGCTCTGGTCTGGCTGATCACCGGCGGCAACCTGTCGGCGGCGCATATTTCGGTCTGGGTGGTCTTCACGCTGGGCGTGCCGGTCTTGTGGAGTGCGGCGCATCTGATGCTGAAACAGGTGCTGACCACGACCACCGTCACCCCGTCCGAAGTGACGGTCACCCGGCTGGTGATTTCCGGCGCGCTGCTTCTGGTGCTGGCGGCGCTGTTCGGGGAACCGGGGGCGCTAATTCGCGCGCTGGGCGATCCGGGGTTTCAGATGGCGGCGGCGGCGATGGGGCTGGCCTACTATCTGGAGCTGATCCTGTGGTTCAACGCCATCCGCCATATCGACGTGTCGCTCGGCTCTTCCCTCACCGTGCCGGCGCCGGCGGTCACCATGGGGGTCAGCGCGCTTCTGCTGGCAACGCCGGTCGCACCCTATCAGATCGCCAGCATGGCGGTGATCACGGCAGCGCTGTATGGGCTGATCTTCGGCGGCCGCGCGAAATGACAAAGGCGCGCCCCGGGGCGCGCCTTGGACAAGACGGGGCTAAAGGGTGGCTTAGACCACCCGGTCCACCATCATCTTCTTGATCTCGGCAATCGCCTTGGCCGGGTTCAGCCCCTTGGGGCAGGTCTTGGTGCAGTTCATGATCGTGTGGCAACGATACAGCTTGAACGGGTCTTCCAGCGCATCCAGACGCTCCCCCGTCGCCTCGTCGCGGCTGTCGATGATCCAGCGATAGGCATGCAGCAGCGCCGCCGGCCCAAGGTATTTGTCGCCGTTCCACCAATAGCTGGGGCAAGAGGTGCTGCACGAAGCGCACATCACGCATTCATAAAGCCCGTCCAGCTTTTTCCGGTCTTCGATCGACTGGCGCCATTCCTTGGCGGGGCGGTTGGTCTTGGTCTCCAGCCACGGCATGATGCTGGCGTGCTGGGCATAGAAATGCGTCAGGTCGGGGATCAGATCCTTGATCACCGGCATATGCGGCAGCGGATAGATCTTCACATCGCCGCGCACCTCATCCAGCCCATAGATACAGGCCAGCGTGTTGATCCCGTCGATGTTCATGGCGCAAGACCCGCAAATCCCCTCGCGGCAGGACCGGCGGAAGGTCAGCGTCGGGTCGATCTCGTTCTTGATCTTGATCAGCGCGTCCAGAACCATCGGGCCGCATTTATCCATGTCGAGGAAATAGGTATCGACCTGCGGGTTCTTCCCGTCATCGGGGTTCCAGCGGTAAATCTGGAACTTGCGCACATTCTTGCCCTCGGGCTTCGGCCAGGTCTTGCCGGTGCGGATTTTCGAGTTCTTGGGAAGCGTGAACTGGACCATTTGGCTTGCCTTCTCAGATCAGGGCGGGCTGCGCCGGGGGCGCTGGCAGGAAACGGGGGCAGCGCGACATCAGCCGCGCCAGCCGGGTTGGTCGTAAAGCGGGCGGCTGGGGAATTGCCCCGAGCGTTGCTTGACGCAGGAATTGAACACAGCCGCCGGATCGCGGCCCATCAGATAGTCGGACGACACATTGACCTCGAAATTGGCCGCCGCCTTGCCTTCGGAGGTGACGCCGACGCCGACCTGCCCGCGCGGATGCAGGGCAAGATTGGCGCGCTCGACACAAGAGCGTTCTGCCTCTTCCACGGAAACCGGGCCGCAGGCGGACAGGATCGGCAACAGGGCGACAAGGGCAAGGGTGCTGCGCATGGTCATCCTTTCAGCGGCGGCACGCCGCGCGCCGCGAAACAGGCGGTGGCAGAGGGGCGGGAGGCCAGATTGCGGATGTTCAGGATGGTCTGGCTGCCCGCCTCGACCCCCACATCCCGCGCCAGCGCCCGCATCTCTTCGGGTGTGGCGGCATCCAGCACGCATTGCGTGGCAGCATCGGCCACCGGCCCGGGCAATTCGCGCGCCAGAACCGGCTGCACCACGGATTCGGCGGTGCGCCGCACCGCCTTGTCAGCCATCTCGGCCGGATCGCAGGCGGCCAGCGTGCCGATCGCCAGAACCGGCAGAACCCATTGAAGCGTCGTCCTCATTCCAGCTCTCCCACTGCAAGGCCCTGCGCCCTGAGCAGAACATCGCCGGAGGAGATGGCCTGCACCAGACACATCCGCGTGTCAGGCCGGGCGGCCACGCCCTGCACCACCGGCCAGGCCCGCGTTGCCGCCGACTGTGCATCACCTGCACCCGCCGCCCCAGCCAGCTTCAGCAGCTCGTCCGTGGTCGCATTGTTGACGATGCAATCGGAATAGGGCTTGACCGGAACCCCCGGCAGATAGCGCCCCGCCGCGGCATCCACCGCGCTGCGGGCCAGCCCGCGCGTGGTTTCCTGCATCGCCGCCTCACCGGCCACGCAGGCCGGCAGCAGCACAAGCAGGGCAAGGGCCGCAGCGGCGCGCATCAGAACTTCCGCTCTGCCGGGGCGATCTTCTTGAGGCTGATGCCCCCCTCGGCTTCGGTGGTCAGCGGCGCGGTATGGACGGCGCGGTAATCCAGCGTCACCTTGTTGCCCTCGACCCAAGCCAGCGAGTGCTTGCGCCAGTTGGCATCATCGCGGGTCGGATAATCCTCATGCGCATGGGCGCCGCGGCTTTCGGTGCGGGCATGGGCGCCATAGATCGTGGCCAGCGCATTGGGCATCAGGTTTTGCAGTTCCAGCGTTTCCATCAGGTCGCTGTTCCAGACAAGGCTGCGGTCGGTGACCTTGAGGTCGCCCATCTTGCCGGCAATCGCCGTCATCTTCTGCACGCCCTCGGCCAGCGTCTTGTCGGTGCGGAACACCGCCGCATCGGCCTGCATGGTGCGCTGCATTTCCAGCCGCAGATCAGCGGTCGGGATGGCGCCATTGGCATTGCGGGTAGCGTCAAAGCGGGTCAGCGCCTTGTCCACTTCGGCCACGTTCACCGGGGCGTTGCGTTCCTTGGGGTTCACGATTTCCCCGGCACGGATCGCTGCGGCGCGGCCAAAGACCACAAGGTCGATCAGCGAGTTCGAGCCCAGACGGTTCGCGCCATGGACCGAGGCGCAGCCCGCCTCACCCACGGCCATCAGGCCCGGGAACACCGCGTCGGGGCTTTCGGCGGAGGGGTTCAGAACCTCACCCCAATAGTTCGTCGGAATGCCACCCATGTTGTAGTGAACCGTGGGCAGAACCGGGATCGGTTCCTTGGTCAGGTCCACCCCGGCAAAAATCCGCGCCGATTCCGAAATCCCCGGCAGGCGCAAGTCCAGCGTTTCCTTGGGCAGGTGGTTCAGGTGCAGGTGGATGTGGTCGCCATTGGCCCCCACCCCGCGCCCTTCGCGGATTTCGATGGTCATGCAGCGCGAAACATAGTCGCGCGGCGCAAGGTCTTTGTAATGGGGCGCATAACGCTCCATGAACCGCTCACCGTTCGAGTTGGTCAGATAGCCGCCCTCACCGCGCGCCCCTTCGGTGATCAGACAGCCCGAGCCATAGATGCCGGTCGGGTGGAACTGCACAAACTCCATATCCTGCAGCGGGAGACCCGCACGGGCCACCATGCCGCCACCGTCGCCGGTGCAGGTATGGGCCGAGGTCGCGCTGAAATAGGCCCGGCCATAGCCGCCGGTCGCCAGCACGGTCATCTTGGCGTTGAAGACGTGGATCGTGCCATCGTCCAGCTTCCACGCGACGACGCCGGTGCAGCGGCCATCGGTGATGATCAGGTCAATGGCGAAATATTCGATGAAGAACTCGGCATTGTTCTTCAGGCTCTGGCCATACAGCGTGTGCAGAATGGCGTGGCCGGTGCGGTCGGCGGCAGCACAGGTGCGCTGCACCGGCGGGCCTTCGCCGAATTCGGTCGTATGGCCGCCGAAGGGGCGCTGATAGATCTTGCCCTCTTCGGTGCGGCTGAAGGGCACGCCGTAATGCTCCAGCTCGTAAACTGCCTTGGGCGCCTCACGGGCGAGGTATTCCATCGCGTCGGTATCGCCCAGCCAGTCCGACCCCTTCACGGTGTCATACATGTGCCATTGCCAGCTGTCCGGCCCCATGTTGCCAAGGCTGGCCGCAATGCCGCCCTGTGCGGCGACCGTGTGCGAGCGCGTCGGGAAAACCTTGGTCACGCAGGCGGTGCGCAGACCCTGCTCGGCCATGCCCAGCGTGGCGCGCAGACCGGCGCCACCGGCCCCCACGACGACGACGTCATAGTCATGCACTTCATAAGGATAAGCTTTGGACATCATCAAACCTCAGAGCGCGATCTTGATCAGGGCGAAAAGCCCGGTCGCCACGATCACCGCGGACAGCGAATAGACACCGATCAGCGCCATCTTGCGGGCGGTGCCGCGGGCGTAATCCTCGATCATCATGGTGGCGCCCTTGGCGAAGTGACGCATCCCGACCACAAGGATCAGCGCGGTCAGGATCGCCGGGAAGGGGCGCGCGAAAGTGGCCACGACCACCTCCTGGCTCTGGCCCAGCGCCTTGCCGAAGACGTAAAGCCAGCTGGGCACAAGGAAAGCCAGCGCAACGGCGCTGACCGTCATCTGCCAGTGATGCTCGGTTCCGGTATGGGAGGCGCCTTTGCCCTCGGCGCGTTTGCGGGCGGTCAGGTAACGCATGTCGGCCTCACTGAACCAGAAGAATTGTGATCACGGTCAGCACGACCGAACCGATGATGTTTCCCCAGCCCAGCTTCTGGGCGGTTTCGATGTCGAGCCCCTTGCCCGCATCGAAGTAGAGGTGCCGCAGCCCGGCAAGGTAGTGATACCACACCGCCCAAGCCGATCCGGCAAAGACCAGATCGCCGAACCAGCTTGTCGCCACCGCATTGGCCGTAGCGAAGTATTCCGGGCTCGTCGCCGCTGCCAGAAGCCACCAGACCGCCAGCACCGCCGCGACGATCAGCGCGTTGCCGGTGATCCGCGTCAGGATCGAGGTGACCGAGGTCAGCTGCTTGCGATAAATCTGCAGATGCGGGGAAAGGGGCCGTTCGACCCGTTTGACGTCTGCCATCTTCTGTCCCTTGTCGCTGGCGGCGCGAGGGGAGCCTGCCCCGCACGCAAAGCTGTCTTTCGCTTCTTCAATAGCGCGAAAATTGCGCCTGTCACGCCCGACAGTGCCGCAGATCGGTCATGTTTTCGCTATCAGCGCGAATTTTCCAGCTTTGTGATCACAGATTTTCCGGCTGTGATCACAAGAAAAGGCCGCCCAGCCGGAACCGGGCGCCCGAAGGACCGCCACCTCAGCGCGGCAGGATCGTGGTGTCCCAGGCCAGCTGCAGCCGGACATAGCCGTCATATTCCTCGCCCTTGTAATAGCGCAGCTCCAGCGAGGTTTCCTCGCCAAGGGCATAGCCGACGCCCAGATCCCATTCGGCAAAGCGGCCGAAGCCCTCGTCATAGGTGCCGTATTCGCCCGAAATACTCAGTTGGTCGGTCGCGGAAACGTCGAAGGTCAGATAGGCGCTGTTGGTGTCATTGACCGGATCGACATAGAACTCGGTCCCCAGCGAGACCTGCTCGGTCACCGCATAGCCCAGCACCAGACCGACCTCGCCGCAGCAGTCGCCGCCGTCATTGGGATAGAAGTAGCGGGTATAGCTGACATCATAGGACAGCGCCCCCGCCTCGCCGCGATAGCCGAGGTAAAGGTCCACCTCGTTCGCATCCGACTGGCTTGAGGTTTCGGCCCAGATCCCGCCGTAAATCCCGCTGAACTCAAGCTCCACATAGCCGTTCAGGTCCGATTTGGTTTCGGAGTCAGGATAGGCGGTGAACTGCAGCGCGGCCCCGCCATAGACGGTCAGCTCCTGCGCAGCGACCGGAAGGGCCAGCCCCGACAGGATCAGGGCGACGGGAAGGGAACGGATCATGGCTCTGCCTCATTCTGAATACGGCGTCAGAATAACGCAAATGTCCCGTTTGTGAATCCCTTCCGGCGCGCGCCCGGGCCTATAGTGGCATCAATGCCCAATAATCGAGATCCAGCAGCACCTCGGGGCGGTATTTTCCGGCATCATCCTTCAGCGCAAAGGCCCCGGCCCCCTGCCGCACCGCCACCAGCCGCAGCCGGATCGCGCCCACGCCCGGGGCTGCGGTTTCGGCCTTTTCCAGCACCTCGGACCAGGCGCGCACGGTATCGCCCGCAAAACAGGGGTTGGCATGGGCGCCGCCGTTCAGCGCCACGATCATCTGCGCATTGGCCAGCCCGTTGAACGACAGCGCCCGCGCCAGACTGATGACATGGCCGCCATAGATCAGCCGTTTGCCATCCTCGCGGAAGGTGGCATCGAAATGCACCTTGGCCGTGTTCTGCCAGAGGCGCGTGGCCAGCATATGCTCGGCCTCTTCGATGGTCACACCGTCGACATGGTCGATCTTCTCGCCGATGTCATAGTCGGCCCAACGGTGCGGCTCTCCGGCAAGGGTGAAGTCATAGTTGGAGAAATCCAACCCTTCGGGGATCACCAGTGCCTCAGCAGGCACAGCGGCTTGCAGTTTTGGAACAACCGGCTCCGGCGCCGGGGTTTCGCGGTTCTTGCGCACCATCACCCAGCGCACGTAGTCCAGCACCAGTTCGCCCCGCTGGTTCAGCCCCCGCGTCCGCACCCAGACCACGCCGGATTTGCCGTTGGAATTCTCCTTCAGCCCGATCACCTCGGACTGCGCGCGCAGGGTGTCGCCCGGCCAGACCGGCCGGTGCCAGCGCCCCTCGGCATAGCCAAGATTGGCCACGGCGTTCAGGCTGATATCGGGCACCGTCTTGCCAAAGACCGTGTGGAAGGCGATCAGATCATCCAGCGGACTGGCCGGCAGACCGCAGGCGCGGGCAAATTCATCCGAGGAATACAATGCCCCGCGCGCGGGATAGAGCGCGTGATAGACCGCCCGCTCCCCCCCCGAAACGGTGCGCGGAACGGCATGGGCAATCACCTCGCCGATGCGGTAATCCTCAAAGAAGCGGCCCGGATTGGTTTTCATGTCAGTCTCCGTAGGCCGGGATTCACCCCGGCATCCCACCAGAGTCGGGGTGAACCCCGACCTACTGCTCGCCCAGTTTCACCTCGGGCGTATAGGTGCCCGGCACCTCTTTCACCACCGCCTGCCCGCAGCGCATCACCCCGCGCGCGGCGTCAAAGGCATAGGTCGGGCTGCCCTGCAATTCCCAACCCTTGTTCAGCGCCGCCGTGACCTTGTGGCAAAAGGCCGATGTGTCATCCTCGGACAGAAAGCGATAGAGCTTCATCAGTAGTTCCCCAGAAAGACCGGATGGCCAAGCCATTGGTGGATATAGGCAATCACCCCGAACAGGGCCAACGTGCCGACAAGGTTCATCGCATCGCCCTTCAGGCCCCGCCCGCCCGTCGGCCGCGCCCAGGCGCCGGCCAGATTGATCAGCACCATCTGCACCAGCGCCCAAAGCCCGATGCCGCCGAACAGCACGACCGAGGCCAGATCACCGTTCACCAGCAAATGCGCCAGCGCCCAGATCACCTGCCCCGTGAGCATCGGATGCCGCATCTTGGTGTAGAGCGTGCCCTTGGTGCCGCCGACGCCGAACAGGAAGACCGAAATCAGCATCAGCGTGTTGTTCGCATGGCCCATGCCCGGCAGCGGATCATAAAGCGGCACGAATTCGGCGCTGCGATAGCCGACCACCATCAGCACCACGCCCGCCACGATCAACAGCGCGACCAGACCCTTGCCCCTGTCGCCCAGACTTTCACGCAGGCCCGGGGCAAGGCGTTTCAACAGATGGGGCGCGATCCACAGGATCAGGCCGAGGGACAAAAGCAGCATGCTGGGCACTCCTGGCAGGTTTCGGCGGCTACCTTGCCGTCAACCCGCCAGCGCCGCAATGGCGCGCGCCTTGGCGATCAGGGCATTGGCCGTCACGATGTGGAGATTTTCCACGATCTTGCCATCGACCACCGCCACGCCCTGCCCCGCCGCCTTGGCCGCCTCATAGGCTTCGATCTGGCGATGAGCCAGCGCCAGTTCCGCCTCGGAAGGGGCAAAGGCGGCATTGGCAATCTCAAGCTGCGCCGGATGGATCAGCGTCTTGCCGTCAAAGCCCATGTCGCGGCCCTGCTCGCATTCGGCGCGCAGCCCCTCATCATCCTTGAAGGCATTATAGACGCCGTCCACGATCACCTTGCCATGGGCACGCGCCGCCAGCAGGCAGAGGCCAAGCCCCGCCTGCAACGGCAGACGGTCGGCGCGAAAGCGGCTGCCCAGCTCTTTGGCAAGGTCATTGGTGCCCATCACCATGCCCTTCAGCCGCCGATGCGCGGCAATCTCGCCTGCGTTCAGCATCCCGAGGCCGGTTTCCATCATCGCCCAGAGGTCGGCGCCCGGCACCGCTTCGGCCACGGCATCCAGATCGGCGGCGCGGTTGACCTTGGGGATCAGGATGGCGTCGATCTTTGCGCCGCCGGCAATCGCGCGGTCCATCGCATCGGCATCGGCGCGGCCCCATTCGGTGTCAAAGCCGTTGATCCGCACGATCCGCGCCCGGGCGCCGAAATCCCCATCGGTCAGCACCCGCGCCAGAAGTTCGCGCGCCGCGGGCTTTTCCTCGGGCGCCACGGCGTCTTCCAGATCGAAGATGATGGCATCGGTCGCAAGGCCCATGGCCTTTTCCAGCGCCCGCTCTTTCGAGCCGGGAATGTAAAGGACCGAACGGTAGGGGCGCGAGGACATGATTCTCTCCGGGCAATAATCTTGCGGACAGACTGACCATTTTGGCATTTTCGGCAAGGGCAGAAATGCCGCATCGCAGAAATTGCGCGCGCCGCCTTAACGGATTGGTTGCATGGCGGCGGCCAGACTGCACCGGACAGCCAGATCTTCAGGACGCCGCATGGAAAAGACCCTCTTCGCCCTTTCGCTCGGTTTTGGCGGAATGATCCTTGCCACGCAGGCCGGCTGGGCCGGGTTTCTACCCTGAGCGTCAAGCCTTCCGGGGATTGACCGCCGCATTTCGGCGGGTTCCGGCGTGCCATAAAGGCCCTTCTCCGCAGCTTTCCGCCGGTTTCCGCCCGCTTCCGGCCAATCCGCCCGGCTGCCGTTGATCTGGCGGCAGACGGCCCCACTTCGCTGTCATGCGCGATCAAGGCGCATCGGCCTCTTGTGCCGGACATGCACCCGTAACGAAGGAGTTCGTGATGAGCAGCACCACCGACAAGATCAAGGGCCTTGCCAACGAGGCGATGGGCAATGCCAAACAGGCCGTGGGCAAGGCCACCGGGAATGACAGGCTGCGCGCCGAAGGCGCGGTTCAGGAAGCCAAGGGCGAGGCGCAACAGGCCGTCGCCAAAGCCAAGGATGCGGTCAAGAACGTGGCGGATGCGGTCAAGAAACAGACCGACAAACTCTGACCGGCCCACCTTCCGGTCGCAGGGCGCCTTCGGGCGCCCTGTTGCGCCTTATGCCAGCGCGGCGCGCAGCCCCTTCCACACCAGTTCCACCCCGATCAGCAAAAGCGACCAGGTGACGATGCGGAAAAACAGCTTTTCCGGCAGCACCTTGACCAGCCAGACCCCGAAGAACACCGAAACCGCCGCAATGGGCATCAGCATCGCCGCCACCTTCAGGTTGGCAAGATTCAACTGGCCAAGAAAGTAATAGGGGATCAGTTTCAGCGCGTTGACATAGGCAAAGGCAATGGTCGAGGTGCCCGCGAACACGGCTTTACGCATCCCCAAGGGCAGGGTCCAGACCTGATAGGGCGGCCCGCCGGTATGGCTGACGAAACTGGTGAAACCCGCGATGCTGCACCAGAACAGGCCCGGCGCCACCTCGGCCCGGCGCGGTTCGGCCACCACCACCCGCCGCAGGATCTGGTTCAGCGCGAAGGCGACCGAAATGACCCCCACCAGCACAGTGACCCAGGCTTCGGACACCATGCTTGCCGTCGCCCAGCCCAAGCCCACCCCCGCCGTCATGCCAAGGGCGGCAATCGCCAGCACCCGCGCATCAAACTCCCGGCGATAGGCGTAAAGCCCGAACATATCCGACAGCACATAGACCGGCAGCATCAGCCCCGCTGCCAGCACCGGCGAAATCACCAGCGACAGCAAGGGCACCACTAGTGCGCCCACCACCGGCAGCCCGCCCTTGCCCATGCCCGTCATCACCGCCGCGACCAGAGCCACAGCCCAGAATTCCCAACCGCCCATGCCGGACCCACGGCCCCCCTCGCTGCATCGCGGCCCTGTTAGCGCAATCCAGGGCCCTCCACCAGACAAACCCACTTTGCCGCAGCGCGGCAGGCTTGCGTCAGGCGGCGTTTTGGGCTTACGAACCCCGCGTCAGTCAGCAAACCCGAAGGGGGGATTCACCATGGCACGACCCAAGATCGCGCTCATCGGCGCAGGCCAGATCGGCGGCACGCTCGCCCATCTCGCGGCCATCAAGGAACTCGGCGACGTCATTCTGTTCGACATCGCCGAAGGCACCCCCCAGGGCAAGGCGCTGGACATTGCCCAGTCCGGCCCGATCGAAGGCTTTGATGCGATGCTCAAGGGCGCCAATTCCTATGCCGACATCGCAGGCGCCGATGTCTGCATCGTCACCGCCGGCGTGCCGCGCAAGCCGGGGATGAGCCGCGACGACCTTCTGGGCATCAACCTCAAGGTCATGAAGGCCGTGGGCGAGGGCCTGAAGGAACATGCCCCGAACGCCTTCGTCATCTGCATCACCAACCCGCTTGACGCGATGGTCTGGGCGCTGCGCGAATTCTCCGGCCTGCCGCACAACAAGGTGGTGGGCATGGCGGGCGTGCTGGATGCCGGCCGCTTCCGCCACTTCCTCGCCACCGAATTCAACGTCTCGATGAAGGACGTCACCGCCTTCGTGCTGGGCGGCCATGGCGATACGATGGTGCCCTTGGCCCGCTACTCGACCGTTGCCGGTATCCCGCTGCCCGATCTGGTCAAGATGGGCTGGACCACGCAGGAAAAGCTGGACAGCATCATCCAGCGCACCCGTGACGGCGGCGCCGAGATTGTCGGCCTGCTGAAAACCGGCTCGGCCTTCTATGCGCCCGCCGCTTCGGCGATCGAAATGGCCGAAGCCTATCTCAAGGACCAGAAGCGCCTGCTGCCGGTCGCGGCCTATGTCAAGGACGCGTTCGGCCTCGACGGCATGTATGTCGGCGTGCCGGTGATCATCGGTGCGGGTGGCGTCGAGCGTCTGGTGGAAATCCAGATGAACGACGCCGAACAGGCGATGTTCCAGAAGTCGGTCGATGCGGTGAAGGGCCTTGTCACCGCCTGCAAGGGCATCGACCCCACGCTGGCCTGAGCCTGCGCCGACCTTTGACAAAGGGCTCCTCCGGGCGCCCTTTTGCATTCGCGGTCCCTGCCACCTTGCCCCGGCGCGCGCTTTGGTGCATCCCGGGGGGCAGAACATTTCCCATCCTGCGGAGGCCGCCATGGACTATTCGAAATCCGGCAATCCCAAAAGTGCCAAGGACAGCCACCACGCGCTGGACCTCAACCGCCACGGCGCCCCGAAAACCAAGGGGGCCGAGGCCGAAAAGAAAGCCGCGCTTCTGGCCCGGATGAAGGCCGCCGCCGAAGCCAAGAAAAAGGGCTGAACCGTCAATGACCGCCTTCGACGCCGAGCTTGAGAGCCGCCTCCTGCGCTATTGCGCCATCGACAGCCAGAGCGATGAGGACAGCCCGGCACAGCCCTCGACCGCGCGGCAGCTTGACATGGCACGACTGCTGGAGACCGAGCTGCGCGAGATGGGCGCTGCCGAGGTGCGGGTGACCGATTACGGCACCGTTCTGGCGACGATCCCCGGCACCGCGCCCGGCCCAGTGATCGGCTTTCTCGCCCATGTCGATACCGCGCCGCAGTTCAACGCGACCGGCGTGAAACCCCGGGTGATCCGGGGCTGGAACGGCGGGGCGATCAGCTACCCGGACGACCCCACGCTGACCCTTTCGCCGGAAACCTCGCCGCATCTGGCCGAAAAGCTGGGCCATGACATCGTGACGGCTTCGGGAACCACGCTCCTCGGTGCCGATGACAAGGCCGGGGTGGCGGTGCTGATGACCGCCGCGCGCCATCTGCTGGCCAGCCCTGCGATTTCGCGCCCCACGCTGCGCCTTGCCTTCACCCCGGACGAGGAAATCGGCCGCGGCGTGGACAAGCGCCTTCCGGCCGATCTGGGCGTCGATTTCGCCTATACTTTCGACGGCGGCGCGGTGGGTGAGATCGAGTATGAAAGCTTCTCTGCCGATGGCGCGGTGGTGACCGTCAAGGGCGTGTCGATCCACCCGGGGCTGGCCAAGGGCAAGATGGTCAATGCCATTCACCTTGCCGCCAAGATCATCGCCACCCTGCCGCAAGCCACCCTGACGCCGGAAGTGACTGAGGGGCGCGAAGGCTTCATCCATGCCACCTCGATGACCGGCGGGTCGTCGGAAATGACCCTGAAATTCATCCTGCGCGATTTTGAGCGCGACGGGCTGGCCGCCAAGGGCGCCCTGCTGCAACAGGTCTGCGCCGCCGTTCAGGCGAGCGAGCCGCGCGCCGAAATCACCTGCACCATTTCCCCGCAATACCGCAACATGCGCTATTGGCTGGAAAATGACATGACGCCGGTCGAATTGGCCCGCTCTGCCGCCCGCGATCTGGGGATCGAACCCGTCTCGGTGCCGATCCGCGGCGGCACCGATGGCTCACGCCTGACGGAAATGGGCGTGCCCTGCCCCAACCTGTTCACCGGGATGCAGGAAATCCACGGCCCGCTGGAATGGATTTCGGTGCAGGACATGGCCCTTGCCACGCAGTTGTGCCTTGGGCTGGTGCAAAAGGCCGCCCGCTGATCCCTAGGCAGGCGTCGCATGGATATTTGGACCAAGATGAAATGGTAAAACCGCGCGCCTCGGGGCCGGTCTCGCCCTATCTGATGCCCGGGTTTTATGACCGCGCGCTGGCCGAGGGGCGGCACCGCGACATCGTGGGCGGCCGCTGGGAAGAGACGGGTGAGGCGCAGATGCGCCTGCTCATCGAGGCAGGCTTGCAACCCGGTCACCGGGTGCTGGACATCGGGGCGGGGTCGCTGCGGCTGGGCTGCCTGCTGGTGCCCTGGCTTGAAGCGGGGAATTACTGGGCGACCGACCTGTCCGGCGCGCTGATGCGGCGCGGCTGGGAAGAGGAACTGGCCGACAAAAGCCGCCTGCCGCTGCACCATCTGGTGGAAGATGGCGATTTCGCCTTTCCGGGCCTGCCCGACGACTTTGACCTTGCCATCTGTTTCGCCGTCTTCACCCATCTGCCCCCCGGCATGACCGAAGCCGCGTTGGCCCGGATCGGCGCGCGGTTTCCGCGGCTGAAGCGGCTGCTCTTCACTGTGTTTCAGGCGCCCGAAGGGGTGGAAAGCCTGCGCCAGCGCGACGGCGTGGTGACCCATGCCAGCCGCCCACCATGGCATGTGCCCCCGGCGCAGGTTGCCGCGATGGCCCGCGCCGCAGGCTTTGACGCCCGCCCGCTGGACACCCGCCTGCCGCGCGGTCAGGTGCTTTGGCTGGCCGAGCCTGCGTCGCTACCCCCCCAGATGCCATAAGTCTGGCGGAAATGGTCGATGCAGGCGCGGTTGGCATCGCGCCGCCCCTTGCCCTGAATGATCGCGGCATAAAGCGGATCGGTGCGCGACACGCCATGCTGCGCCCGCGCCCGGTGCAGCCCCGGCTCGGTCCAGATCGGAATGCCGCGCCGCGCCAGATGGCCCGAAAGCCAGACATCATCCACCGACCACAGGACCGGCGGAATGTCGAAGGCGGCATCGTCCAGCATGTCGGGCGCCAGAGCGACCCCGCCATACCCTTCAAAGAAGTCGGCATAGCCGGCCCGGTCCACCGTGCGGAAGGGCGCCATCAGCGGAATGCGCGCCCGCCCGCCATGGCGCAGCGCCAGAAGGCCGCGGCGCAGCCGGAACAGGCGCTGTTCCGTATGGGGCACCGCCATTTTCGCCCGCGGCAGGGGGCCGGGCGCAGTCCAAGGCCGCCCCATCGCGACCAGCGTGGTGGCCGCCGCCGCCACCGCCGCCTCGGGGTGGCGCGCGCGCGCAGCCAAGAGGCCCGCCGCCCAGCGCGGGCCATAGATATGGTCATCGTCGCAGAACAGAATCTCCACCGCCTCGCCCCGTCTGGCGCGGGCCGCGGGCAGCACCTTGGTCGCCGGACCCAGATCCTCGTCCGTCAGGCGCAGGGTGATGCCTTCGGGCAGGTCGGGCAGCGCACCGCCATAGCCGGGAAAGCGGCGATAACGGCGCGGCAACCACAGCTCCACCGCCTCGGGGCGCGAGGATTGGTCGCGCAGCGCCTGCAACAACGGGCCAAGGCTGGCGAAACGGGGCGGGATGGTGGTCAGGCTGATGATATGGCGCATGGGGTGACCATAAGTCGGCCTGATGCCAGAGAAAACCCTGCCCGCTTGCCAAAACGCCACGGCGCGCGCACCCTGCGGCCAAAACCGGAGGCCCCGATGCGCGCTGCCCTGCTTGCCCTGATGCTGGCCACGCCTGCCGCTGGCGAAACCCTGACCGCCGAGATCGGCCGCGCGGGGATTGCCGCCACCGAGGCGCGGCTGGCCGCCCTGCCCGCCCCTGCCGACGACGAACGCTTTGCCCTTGGCGGGTTGCGGTTTCTGTCGGCCCTTGAGCAAAGCTTTCAGATCCGCTGGCAGAACGGCATGACCGACCGCACCGGACTGCTGCCCTTGCTGCGGCTGACCGTGCCCGACAATCCCGCGCCACAAGCCTTTGACCCGGGCGCCGTCGCCGCCATCTTCACCGCCGCCGATGCCCGGCTTGAAGCCGCCCGCGCCGCGCTGGACCCGATTGCTGCCACCTCCGAATTCGGGCTTGAGGTGAACCTTGGCGACCTCTGGTTCGACATCAACAGCAATACCACCCGCGACCCCGGCGAAGACCTGCTGGAGATTGCCGGGCCTGCCCTCATGGGCTGGCGCTGGGAGGAGCGTGCGCCGGGCACCCCCGCCCCGGTGATCCGCTTTGACGCCGCCGATGCCGCATGGCTGACCGCATATGCCCATGCGTTGCAGGCCGTCAGCCAGATGGTTCTGGCCTATGACCCGACCGAACCCCTGACCCGCATTCTGACCACGCGGGCCGCTCTGGAGCAATACGGCCCCCTGCCGCTTGACGCCTATCTGGGGATGGAGAGCGATGGCCTTGGCACCATCGACCTGATCGCCCTGATCCTGGCCACGCTGGAGCAACAGCCCGACGCCGCCCGCATGGCCGTGGCGCGCGACCACCTTATGTCCGCCATCGCCGCCAACCGCGATTTCTGGGCGCGGGTTGGGGCCGAGACCGACAATGCCGCCGAATGGCTGCCCAATGCCCGGCAGACCTCGGCCCTCGGGCTGGCGCTGCCCGAAGGCACGGCGGAAAGCTGGCAGGCCGTGCTGGCCGATGGCGAGGCGCTGCTGAAGGGTGAAAAGCTGGCCCCCTACTGGCGGGCCGGGGCGGGCGGCGGCATCAACATTGCGAAACTCTTCTCCGAACCACGCCCCGCCCCACTGGCCGGATGGGTGCAGGGCTGGGCCGCGCTGCCCTATCTTGAGGCAGGCCCGCTGGTGAGTGCCGAAAACTGGAGCCGTTTCGAATCCCTCGCGGGCGGCGAGCCGATGCTGCTGGCGCTCTGGTTCAACTGATGCGGGCGGGTTTCCGCTAACATCCGCGCTTTGTGATCACAGGAAAAATTTCTGTGATCACAAAGCAGATATTTCTGCGCATCCACGACAAATCCCGTTTTGCGGCGGCTGAAATTCATGCCATCACGCCCCAAATTCATCATGACGGGGGCCCACCCATGAACATCCATGAATATCAGGCCAAGGCGCTGTTGCGCTCTTATGGCATCCCGGTTTCCGACGGCCGGGTCGTGCTGAAGGCCGAAGACGCCAAGACCGCCGCGGGCGAGCTTGACGGACCGCTCTGGGTGGTCAAGGCGCAGATCCATGCCGGTGGTCGCGGCAAGGGCCATTTCAAAGAACCCGAAGCCGGGGAAAAGGGCGGCGTCCGCCTTGCCCGCTCGGTCGGCGAGGCCGCCGAATTCGCCCGCCAGATGCTGGGCCGCACCCTTGTCACCGTGCAGACCGGCGAAGCGGGCAAGCAGGTGAACCGCATCTACATCGAAGACGGCAGCGACATCGAGCGCGAGCTGTATCTGGCCCTGCTGATCGACCGTCAGACCAGCCGCATCTCGATCGTTTCCTCGACCGAAGGCGGCATGTCGATCGAAGACGTGGCGCATGACACGCCCGAAAAGATCCTGTCCTTCTCGGTCGATCCTGCCACCGGCTTTCAGGATTTCCACGGCCGCCGCGTGGCCTTCGGCCTTGGGCTGACCGGCGGTCAGGTCAAGCAATGCGTCGGCATCGTGCGCAATCTCTACAAGCTCTTTGTCGAGAAAGACATGGACATGCTGGAGATCAACCCGCTGGTCGTGCTGAAGGACGGCAACCTCAAGCTGCTCGATGCCAAGATGGGCTTTGACGGCAACGCGCTTTACCGCCACGCCGACATCCTGTCGCTGAAAGACGAGACCGAGGAAGACCCCAAGGAACTCGCCGCGCAGAAATTCGACCTGAACTATGTGGCGCTGGATGGCGACATCGGCTGCATGGTGAATGGCGCGGGCCTTGCGATGGCCACCATGGACATCATCAAGCTTTACGGGGCCGAACCGGCCAACTTCCTTGACGTCGGCGGCGGCGCCACCAAGGAAAAGGTGACCGAGGCGTTCAAGATCATCACCTCTGACCCGAACGTCAAAGGCATCCTCGTCAACATCTTCGGCGGCATCATGCGCTGCGACGTGATCGCCGAAGGCGTGATCGCCGCGGTCAAGGAAGTCGGCCTGCAGGTTCCGCTGGTGGTCCGGCTTGAAGGCACCAACGTGGAACTGGGCAAGGATATCATCCGCAACTCGGGCCTGAACGTGATCGCAGGCGACAACCTCGCCGATGCGGCACAAAAGATCGTCAAAGCGGTGAAAGGATAATCCCATGGCCGTTCTCGTCAACGAAAACACCAAAGTCATCTGTCAGGGCTTCACCGGCTCGCAGGGCACCTTCCACTCCGAACAGGCCATCGCCTATGGCACCAAGATGGTCGGCGGCGTGACCCCCGGCAAAGGTGGCACCGAGCATCTGGGCCTGCCGGTCTTTGACTCGGTCCACGAAGCCGTGGCACGCACCGGCGCCGATGCGAGCGTGATCTATGTCCCGCCGCCCTTCGCTGCCGACAGCATCCTTGAGGCGATTGACGCCGAGATTCCGCTGGTGGTCTGCATCACCGAAGGCATTCCGGTTCTGGACATGATGAAGGTCAAGCGCGCCCTCATCAACTCCAAGACCCGGCTGATCGGGCCGAACTGCCCCGGCGTGATCACCCCCGGCGCCTGCAAGATCGGCATCATGCCCGGCCATATCCACAAGCGCGGCTCGGTCGGCGTCGTCAGCCGCTCGGGCACCCTGACCTATGAGGCGGTCAAGCAGACCACCGACCTCGGCCTTGGCCAATCCTCGGCTGTGGGCATCGGCGGCGACCCGATCAAGGGTACCGAGCATATCGATGTGCTGGAGATGTTCCTCGCCGACCCGGAAACCACCTCGATCATCATGATCGGCGAAATCGGCGGCTCTGCCGAAGAAGAAGCCGCGCAGTTCCTCGCCGATGAGAAAAAGCGCGGCCGCTGGAAGCCGACCGCCGGTTTCATCGCAGGCCGCACCGCGCCGAAGGGCCGCCGCATGGGCCATGCCGGTGCCATCGTGGCGGGTGGCAAGGGCGACGCGGAATCGAAGATCGAGGCGATGTTGAGCGCCGGGATCGTCGTGGCCGAAAGCCCCGCCCATCTGGGCGAAGCCGTGATGAAGGCGCTCAAGGGGTAACATGGAACCGGCACGCGCCATCAAGATGGGCTTTGCCAAGAGCCTCCAGTTCTCGGGACGGTCAAACCGTTTCGAGTTCTGGATGGTTCTGATGACTTGCCTAGCGGCCATCAGTGCCCTTTCCGGTGCGTGTAACTTTGCCCGAAGCTATTATCCGATGTTCGAATCCTGCGGGGAATCGCCGCGTGATCAGTTCCCTATTGCGGCACTGTGGGAAGCAGGCAGCCTTCTGATCCCCCTAATGCTCCTGCCGATTTTTGCCCGGCGCTGGCATGATTTTGGGTTTCCAGGCGTAATGTCCCTTCTGTTCGGCTTAGCGGTTGTCCTTGCCAGTTTCCTAAACTGGGAGAACCAATTCCTGAACCTTACCCGGGAATTCGACGACCTGCTGTTTTGGATTGCCAACCTCACCAAATCGGGGCTCAACCGCCTTGATTTCGGTTACCCCCACCTGCGTATGTTTGAAATGCTCGAACCATCCGTTTTCGGCCTCTTTGCCGTAAATCTCGCGAGTGGGTTCGTTCCGGGATCAGCCCGCCCCAACCGCTATGGCCCTCCTCCCTCGGAGGCTCTTCTATGACCGGGCAAGTCCACACCTCATGTCTTCCCGCCGAGGACGAATGCCCTTCGCAATCGATCACTTCGACTATCTGTTCCAAAAAACATGACCGGCGCGCGTTATCACCTCGCAAGCAGAAAGATGCAAAAATGACTGAAGACCGTCATCCTGCCGCATATGAAGATGCCGTCGAAGACCGCGCCATCCTGTCCTTCACCCTGCTTCTTGCAACCCTTCTGGCTGGCTTCGTGATCTCGCTTGGCCTTGCCGAAACCAACCCTGTGCTGACCACGCTGGTCAGCATCCTGAACTGAGCGGCGGCGGGGGAAACCCCGCCGCCCCGGCCTTTGTGCCAAAGCCCCCCGGGAGGAAACGAGAGATGACCGAACAGTCCCCCAACAGCCAATTCCACGCCTCTTCCTTCCTGCAGGGGGCGAATGCCGATTACATCGACCAGCTTGCCGCGCGGTTCGCCAATGACCCGGCCTCGGTCGATGCCCAATGGGCCGATTTCTTCCGCTCGCTGGGCGAAAGCGAACTGGACACCAAGCGCGCCGCCGCTGGCCCCACCTGGGCCCGTGCCGACTGGCCGCCGGTTCCCGCCGATGATCTGACCGCCGCCCTCACCGGCGAATGGCCCGCCGCCCCCGAGGCGAAGGGTGCGGGCAAGAAGATCGTCGAGAAGGCCGCCGAAAAAGGCCTGACCCTGACCGAAGAGCAGATCCAGCGCGCGGTCCTCGACTCGATCCGCGCCATCATGCTGATCCGCGCTTACCGGATCCGGGGCCATCTGGCCGCCGATCTTGACCCGCTGGGCCTGACCCCCACCGGCAGCCACCCCGAGCTGGACCCGGCCTCTTACGGCTTCACCGAAGCCGACATGGACCGCCCGATCTTCATCGACAATGTGCTGGGCCTGACCCACGCCTCGATGCGCCAGATCGTGGACATCGTGAAGCGCACCTATTGCGGCACTTTCGCGCTGCAATACATGCACATCTCCGACCCGGAACAGGCCGCCTGGCTCAAGGAACGGATCGAAGGCTACGGCAAGGAAATCCAGTTCACCCGCGAAGGCCGCCGCGCCATCCTGAACAAGCTGGTCGAAGCCGAAGGCTATGAAAAGTTCCTGCATGTCAAATACATGGGGACCAAACGTTTCGGCCTTGACGGGGGTGAGGCGCTGATCCCCGCGATGGAAGCGATCATCAAGGTCGGCGGCCAGTTGGGCGTGAAAGAGATCGTGATCGGGATGCCGCACCGCGGCCGCCTGAACATCCTCGCCAATGTGATGCAGAAGCCCTACAAAGCGATCTTCCACGAATTCCAGGGTGGCTCTTACAAGCCCGAAGATGTGGACGGCTCGGGCGACGTGAAATATCACCTCGGCGCCTCGTCGGACCGCACCTTTGACGGCAACACCGTCCACTTGTCGCTGACCGCCAACCCCTCCCACCTTGAGGCGGTGAACCCCGTGGTTCTGGGCAAGGTCCGCGCCAAGCAAGACCAATATGCCGACACTGCGGAACGGATTGCCGTTCTGCCCATCCTCCTGCACGGCGACGCGGCCTTTGCGGGCCAAGGCGTTGTGGCGGAATGCTTTGGCCTGTCGGGGCTGAAAGGCCACCGCACCGGCGGCACCATCCATATCGTCGTAAACAACCAGATCGGCTTCACCACTGCGCCGTCCTACAGCCGCTCTTCCCCCTACCCCACCGACATCGCCCTGATGGTCGAAGCGCCGATCTTCCACGTCAACGGCGACGATCCCGAGGCGGTGGTTCATGCCGCCAAACTGGCCACCGAATTCCGCCAGAAGTTCCACAAGGACGTGGTGCTGGACATCTTCTGCTATCGCCGCTTCGGTCACAACGAAGGCGATGAGCCGATGTTCACCAACCCGGCGATGTATAATCGCATTCGCAAGCAGAAGACGACGCTGCAACTTTATACCGAGCGTCTGGTGAAAGACGGCCTGATCCCCGAAGGCGAGATCGAAGACATGAAGGCCGCCTTCCAGGCCCGCCTGAATGAAGAGCATGAGGCCGGCAAGAACTTCAAACCCAACAAGGCCGACTGGCTGGACGGGCGCTGGAAGAACATGACACCCAAGGATCTGGAGAATTACCAGCGCGGCGAAACCTGGGTCAAACGCGAAACCTTTGACGAGGTGGGCGCCGCCCTGACCCGCATTCCCGAAGGCTTCGACATCCACAAGACCGTGACGCGCCAGTTGGACGCCAAGGCCAAGATGTTTGAAACCGGCAAGGGCTTCGACTGGGCCACGGCCGAGGCGCTGGCCTTTGGCACGCTGCAGACCGAAGGTTTCCCGGTGCGTCTGGCCGGGCAGGACTGCACCCGCGGCACCTTCTCGCAGCGCCATTCCGGCTGGGTCGATCAGACCACCGAGGAACGTTACTACCCGCTGAACCACATCCGCCCCGGACAGGCGCGGTATGAGGTGATCGACTCGATGCTGTCGGAATATGCGGTGCTGGGCTTTGAATACGGCTATTCGCTGTCGGAACCCAACACGCTGACCCTTTGGGAAGGCCAGTTCGGCGATTTCGCCAACGGCGCACAGATCATGTTCGACCAGTTCGTGAACTCGGGCGAATCGAAATGGCTGCGGATGTCGGGCCTTGTGGTGCTGTTGCCGCATGGCTTTGAAGGTCAGGGGCCGGAACATTCTTCCGCCCGTCTGGAACGCTTCCTGCAACTCAGCGCGGAAGAAAACTGGATCGTGGCGAATTGCTCGACGCCCGCCAACTACTTCCACATCCTGCGCCGCCAGTTGCACCGCGACTTCCGCAAGCCGCTGATCCTGATGACGCCGAAATCGCTCTTGCGCCATCCGATGTGCGTCTCGAATGCCGAGGATTTCCTTGACGGTTCCACCTTCCACCGCGTGCTGTGGGACGATGCCGAGAAGGGCAATTCGACGCTGAAACTGAAGGCCGATGACAAGATCAAGCGCGTCGTCCTCTGCTCGGGCAAGGTCTATTACGACCTGCTGGCCGAACGCGATGCGCGGGGCCAGGACGACACCTATCTGATGCGTCTGGAACAGATCTATCCGGTGCCGAAAAAGTCGCTGACCGCCGAACTCAGCCGCTTCAAAGGCGCCGAATGGGTCTGGTGCCAGGAAGAACCGAAAAATCAGGGCGCCTGGAGCTTCATCGAGCCCGAGCTTGAGGCGCTGCTGACCGATATCGGCGCGAAGAAGACCCGCTTTGCCTATGCCGGTCGCAAGGCTTCGGCCTCGCCCGCCACGGGTCTGGCCAGCCGCCACAAATATGAACAGGAAACCCTCGTGAAGGAGGCTCTGGGCTGAGGCCCGGAGAGAGGAGAGTAACATGACCGACGTTATGGTGCCCGCCCTGGGCGAAAGCGTGTCCGAGGCAACCGTATCCACCTGGTTCAAGAAGGTGGGCGACACGGTGAAACAGGACGAAATGCTGTGCGAGCTTGAGACCGACAAGGTCTCGGTTGAAGTGCCCAGCCCGGTGTCCGGCGTTCTGGCCGAAATCCTCGCGCCCGAAGGCACGACCGTCGCCGCCTCGGCCCGGCTGGCCATCGTGACCGAAGGCGCCGTGGGCACCGCCCCGGCCGCGCCCAAGGCCGAAGAGCCGAAAGCCACCCCGGCCCCCGCCCCGGCGGCCAAGGACATCGAAAACGCCCCCGCGGCCAAGAAAGCCATGGCCGAAGCGGGCCTCTCGCCCGATCAGGTGCAGGGCACCGGCCGCGATGGCCGCGTGATGAAGGAAGACGTGGCGCGCGCCGCCGCAGCCGCTCCGGTGACGGCGGCCCCCGCGCCCGCCGCCATCCCGCGCGCGCCCGTCCCGGCAGACGATGCCGCCCGCGAAGAGCGCGTCAAGATGACCCGCCTGCGCGCCACCATCGCCCGCCGCCTGAAAGACGCGCAGAACACCGCCGCCATGCTGACCACCTATAACGAGGTGGACATGTCCGGCATCATGGAGCTGCGCAACGCCTACAAGGACCAGTTCGAGAAGAAGCATGGCGTCAAGCTTGGCTTCATGTCCTTCTTCGTGAAGGCTTGTATCCATGCCCTCAAGGAAGTCCCGGAAGTCAACGCCGAGATCGACGGTCAGGATGTGGTCTACAAGAACTATGTCCACATGGGCGTCGCCGTCGGCACCCCCTCGGGCCTCGTGGTTCCGGTGGTGCGTGACGCCGACCAGATGGGCTTTGCCGCCATCGAAAAGAAGATCGCCGAACTGGGCCTGCGCGCCCGCGACGGCAAGCTGTCGATGGCCGAAATGCAGGGCGGCAGCTTCACCATCTCGAACGGCGGCGTCTATGGCTCGCTGATGTCCTCGCCGATCCTGAACCCGCCGCAATCGGGCATTCTGGGGATGCACAAGATCCAGGACCGCCCGGTGGTGGTGAACGGCCAGATCGTCATCCGCCCGATGATGTATCTCGCCCTCAGCTACGACCACCGCATCGTGGACGGCAAAGGCGCCGTTACCTTCCTCGTCCGCGTGAAAGAGGCGCTGGAAGACCCGCGCCGCCTGCTGATGGATCTTTGAGGGAGTCGGGGTGAACCCCGACCTACGGACTGCCGCACCCTGCCTTGGCTAGGGTGCGTGCTTGCACGCACCGGTCGGGTCTGCCCGAATACCAGATGACGCGAAACCCATATTTCTCTGCCCCTCCACCTATTTGGAAAGGGGGGAGCCAGTGAGGCAGACGCATGAACAATATCGAGATGAGCGAACTGGTCATCGCTAAGATACTAGGTCTGCTATTGGAGTGGGGCTTGTCTGAGAGGACTCTTCAGTTCCATCAGCTTGGTCTCGAAGACGAGTATCAGCCATTTTTTGCAACCAGTGTTAAGTGGCTGGAAGCCGAAGGCATAATCAGAACTACCAACGTTCAGACCTTCATTTCCGGAGGCGCTTTCGTTGTAGGGCCAACCCTAACAGCTCACGGACTCGCTCTAATGGGTAAGAGAATGTCGATTGGCGAAATTACCACCACAATCGGCGAAGCCGTGCTGCAGACCCGAAAAGAAACAAGTTACTACACCGGCGTAGGCGATCTAGCTGGCGGTTTTGTCGGTGGACTTTTTAAGTCACTTGGCGGTGGCTGACATGACCCCCGAACTCACCGCCCTCACCCTCGCCGGTCTGCTGCAATGCCTGCAATTCGCGGCCTTCGCCGTCCCGGCCAACCGCGAGCTGGGGGTGGGCTATACCTCCTCCGCCCGTGACATCCCGCCGTCGCGGCAACTGTCCATCGGCACCGCCCGCCTGCAACGCGCGCTGAACAACCATTTTGAGGGGCTGATCCTCTTCACCCTCGCCGTGGTGGTGGTCACCCTGTCCGGCCAGTCCACCCCGGTCACCCAGACCGCCGCATGGGTCTATCTTGGCGCCCGCATCCTCTACGTCCCGGCCTATTACCTTGGCTGGCGGCCCGGCCGTTCGGCGATCTGGGCCGTGGGATTTTTCGCCACGCTGACCCTGCTCCTCGCGGCCTTGATCTGAAACCGTGTAGTTACGAAGTATCTACGGAAAAACTACGCAGAACATACGCAAAAAATACGTCTCTTCCGAAGGAAAATCCCCATGGCAAGCTTTGACCTCATCGTGATCGGCGGCGGCCCCGGCGGCTATGTCTGCGCCATCCACGCAGCACAACTGGGCCTGAACGTCGCCTGCGTCGAAGGGCGCGAGACGCTGGGCGGCACCTGCCTGAACGTCGGCTGCATCCCCTCCAAGGCCCTCTTGAACGCCACGCATCACCTGCACGAAGTCCATGAAAACTTTGAGAAAATGGGCCTGATGGGTGGCGCGCCCACCGTCGATTGGTCCAAGATGAAGGACTACAAGCAGGACGTGGTCAACGGCAACACCAAGGGCATCGAATTCCTGTTCAAGAAGAACAAGGTCACCTGGCTGAAAGGCTGGGGCTCGATCCCCGAGCCGGGCAAGGTCAAGGTCGGCGACGAGGTGCATGAAGCGAAAAACATCGTGATTGCAACGGGTTCCGAGGCATCCAGCCTGCCCGGCGTGACGGTGGACGAAAAGGTCGTCGTCACCTCCACCGGCGCCCTGACCCTGCCTGCCATCCCGAAAACCATGGTGGTGATCGGCGCCGGCGTGATCGGGCTTGAGATGGGCTCGGTCTATGCCCGTCTGGGCGCGCAGGTGACGGTGGTTGAGTATCTTGAGGCGATCACCCCCGGCATGGACGGCGAAGTGGCGAAGTCCTTCCAGAGAATCCTTTCCAAACAGGGGCTTAAGTTCGTCCTTGGCGCGGCGGTGCAGAAGGTTGAGGCGTCCGAAACCGGCGCCAAAGTCACCTGGAAACTGCGCAAGAACGACAGCGAGGCCAGCCTTGACGCCGATGTCGTGCTGGTCGCCACCGGGCGCAAACCCTTTACCGCCGGTCTCGGGCTTGAGGCGCTGGGGGTTGAGATGCTGCCGCGGGGCCAGATCAAGATCGACAGCCATTTTGCCACCAATATCAAGGGCATCTACGCCATCGGTGATGCCGTCCCCGGCCCGATGCTGGCCCACAAGGCCGAGGATGAGGGCATGGCCGTGGCCGAAGTGATCGCCGGCAAGCACGGTCACGTTAACTACGAGGTAATCCCGGGCGTGATATACACCACCCCGGAGGTGGCCAGCGTGGGCAAGACCGAAGAGCAACTGAAAGAGGAAGGGCGCGCCTACAAGGTCGGCAAATTCCCCTTCATGGGCAACGCCCGCGCCAAGGCGGTCTTTCAGGCCGAAGGGTTCGTGAAACTGCTGGCCGACAAGGAAACCGACCGGATTCTGGGTTGCCACATCATCGGCCCCGGCGCTGGCGACCTGATCCACGAGGTCTGCGTGGCGATGGAATTCGGCGCCTCGGCACAAGACCTCGCGCTGACCTGCCACGCGCACCCCACCTATAGCGAAGCGGTCCGCGAAGCCGCCCTCGCCTGCGGTCTGGGCGCAATCCACGCCTGACCTTTCATCCCCGGGGCCCATAGCCCCGGGGCAACCTCTGCCGGGCCGCTTATCCGCGCTTCCACAGCCAGTCGAGCAGCCCGGCCGACCCGCCCTCGGGGTTGATGCCCACCACCAGCGCCGCCTCCATCGCGCCATCCGGTTCGGTCATCCGCACCGTGGCATAGGCACCCTGCCCGGCCTCGGCGGCGATGCTGTCGGCGGCATTCAGCATGTCGCGCGCTTCGGGGCGTTCATAGGCGTCATGGTCGTCATAAATCGCCTGATTGACCGTCTCGTCAAAGAAGATCTGGCTGGTCAGAACGGTCGTCTCATCCAGAAACACCTTGTAATGGATATGGGTGGTGCGGCCGCGATACCAGCCGGGGAAGATGGTCTGGAACGTCGAAATTCCTTCTGAATCCGTGAGTTGCGTGCCGCGCAGGAAGGTCTGGCCAACCGTGTCCTCCCCGCCGCCCAGATTCTCGACCCCGGAATAGACGCCCAGCGCATCGCAATGCCAGACATCCACCCGTGCGCCGGCGACAGGCGTGCAGTCGGCGGTGACCACCTGCAGACGCAGTTGCATCGGCAGTCCGGGGCGCCCCTCGGTGATGTCGGCGCGCAAAAGATGCGGGTCGATGTAGAAGGGGCCCTCGGTGACTTCGGCCTGCAACAGGCAGACGTCGGTGGTGATCAGCCCGGCCCCCGCCACCTCGGCCAGAATGGTTTGCGGCAGGGCGGCAGCGACCGGGGCAAAGGTCAGCGCGCGCAAAAGGGTGCGGCGGTCAAGCGTGGTAAGGGCGGGCATCGGCTATCCTGTCTTGGGTCGGACCCTTCTTGCGTCGGGCCTGTCTAGGTTCGGGCTGCAAACGCCCGGAGACAGGCGTTCCGTCGCGGCGTCAGGAAATCAGGTGCCGCAGCCCCTGTGTGACATCGGTGCGCACCGCCAGTCGCAGGCCCGGCTCGTCCCCGGCCTTGAGCGCAGCAAGGATGTGGCGGTGATGCTGCGGCAGGTCGCGGCGGCGGATCTTTTGGTAAAGTGCGCGCATCGTCGGGCCAAGCTGCAGCCAAACCGTCTCGATCATCGCCAGCATCGCCGGGGTCTGCGCCCGCAGATACAGTGTGCGGTGAAATTCCAGGTTCGAGCGGACATAGGCCACCGCATCCTGATTCATCACCGCCTCCTGATTGGCCGAGTTGATCGCCGCAAGCCGGTCGATCAGCGCGAAATGCACCCGGGGCAAGGCCCGTGCGGCCATTTCCGGCTCAAGCAGGGCGCGGACCTGCGCCAGTTCCTCGATCCGCTCTGGCGTGAGTTCCGGCGTGGAAATCCGCCCCGAGTTGGAAATGGTCAGCGCCCCTTCGGCCGCCAGCCGCCGCATCGCCTCACGCGCGGGGGTCATCGACACGCCAAAGCTTTGCGCCACCCCGCGCAGGGTCAGCGCCTGTCCCGGCGACAACTCGCCATGCATGACCTGCTGGCGCAGGCTGCGGTAGACCCGTTCATGCGCGGCGGCGTTGGGATCGGTGGGGCGGATCGTGGTGACCATGGGGCAAGCCAATCAGGGCAGGCGGGCGGGGTCAAGCATTAGAACCGATAGCTGTGCAACTGGCTGCCCTGCCCGCGCAGCCAGGCGCGCTCGGCCTGCCAGCCGGGATACAGCCGCCCGACCACCGCCCAGAAGGCCGGGGAGTGGTTCATCTCGACCAGATGCGCCACCTCATGCGCCGCCACATAGTCCAGCACCCGGGGCGGCGCCAGAATCAGCCTCCAGGAATACATCAGCCGCCCTTCGGCGGTGCAGGAGCCCCAGCGCGAGCGGGTGTCGCGCAGCGCGATCTGCGTCACCTTGCGGCCGATCTGCGCGGCGTAGTGGTCAGAAGCGGCAACCAGACGGTCGCGCGCCCGCGCCTTGGCCCAGGCCGCAACCCGCGCCCCGGCCTGCGCCGGGTCGCCCGGCACCAAAAGCTGATCCCCTTCGATCCGCAGGGTGCGGCCCGTGCCCGCAACAAGGCGCAGCAGCCGGCCCTCAAAGGGCAAATCGCTGCCGATGCCCACCGCCTCCCCCGGCGCAATCCGGGTCAGCGCCCGGCGCAGCCAGTCTTCCTGACTGCGAGCAAAGGCCATCGCCTCGGCCTCGCGGGCGCGGGGCGGCAGGGTCAGGGTGACACGGCCATCCAGCGCCGAAACCCGAAGGGAAAAGCGCCGCGCCCGGGCCGATCGGCGCAGCGTGATTTCAAGCGCGGGAGGGCCGGGAAGAACGGGCATGGGGCCTCTTGCAGCGGGTGGCCAGAATAGCCATCTGCGCCTCAGCCGCAACCACCCGCCCAAGGGCCGACAAAGGCTTTGACAGTGGCCCGGGCTTGTGGCAAGCGAGCGCGACTCTGGACAATGAACCTGAAAAGGGAAGACCATGCCCAAGCAAGAATGGGGCACCAAGCGCATTTGCCCCACCACCGGGAAGCGCTTTTACGACCTGAACAAAGTGCCCGTCGTCTCGCCCTATACCGGCGAAGTCGTGGACATCGAATCGGCACGCCGCAAGATGGCCGCCGCCGTGATCAGCCGTGCGGTGCCCGAGAAGGATGACGACGTTCTGGTCGACGATCTGGAAGCGGATGACGAGCTGCTGGTCGGCGGTGTCGCGGATGACACCGAGATGGACGACGAGCTCCTGGAAGACGATACGGACGACAATGTTTCGCTCGACGAACTGGCTGATGTGGCCGGCGACGAGGAAGAAGTCTGAAGGTTTCGAGGGCGCGCGAAAAAGGTGCATTTTTCCTCTTGCACCCCCCCGCGCCCTCCCCTAAACAGCGGCCATCCGGCGCGCCCCACGCGCCAGACGATTGGAACGGGGTCATAGCTCAGATGGGAGAGCGCTTGAATGGCATTCAAGAGGTCGGGAGTTCGATCCTCCCTGGCTCCACCAATCATCCAGATGGAACAAGGCGCCTTCGGGCGCCTTTTTCGTTTTGCCTCATCGACTTGGCTGCGCCGATGAAAATGCGGCGCCCGGCACGGGAATGACGAGTATCCTTTACATCTTTTCCCGCCACACGATCACGGACCCGTGATACTGTGGCACCGCGGGCCAGATTGCGGCCCGTCTGACAAGGAACAGCACCATGGATGTTTCGCGCGGTTTTCTGGTTATCGGTTCGCTTTATCTTCTCGTCGGCATCGGGCTTGGCAGTTACATGGGCGGATCGGGCGACCATTCGCTGGCGCCGGTTCATGCCCATATCAACCTCTTGGGTTTCACGCTGATGACGGTGTTCGGGCTGGCCTATCGGCTGCTGCCGGGGCTCGCCGAAGGCTGGATGCCAAAGGCGCATTTCTGGCTGCATCAGGTGGGGGCACTGGTCCTTTTGGCCGGGCTTTTCCTGCTGATGTCGGGGCGGGCCGATGGCGCGGTGATCGGGCCGATCTTCCCGGTGGCCGAAATTGCGATTCTGCTGGGGGCGCTGCTCTGGGCCGTGAATCTATTCGGCAAGAGCCGCTGACGGCTCTTGCCCGGCGGGCTGCGCGGTCCTGAACGACCGCGCCGCCCGCCTCAGCCCAGAAGAATCACCACCCAGGCCACGCCCCCCGCCAGCGCCGTCAGCGCCACCGCGGCCGAGCCGCAATCCTTGGCCTTCTTGGCGCGCGGGTCGATTTCACGCGAGAGGTAATCGACCACCTCTTCCAGCCCGGTGTTCATCAGCTCCATCGCCAGCACCAGAAGCCCCAGCGCCAGCACCAGCGCCCGCTCGCCCGTCGTCAGGTCCAGCGAAAAGGCCAGCGCCGCCGACAGCACATTCACCACCGTCCATTGCCGCAGCGTCTTTTCGCTGGCCCATGCCGCGCGCCAGCCGTCTAGCGACCAGAGGCAGGTGTTCCAGAACCGCCGCGCCTCGGCGGCCAGCATCGCTTTCATCGCTTGTCCCTCCCGCGGCGCGGCTCCTCTTGGCGGGGGCCTGCCCTTGGGGCATTTCAGCGCAAGGCGCGGGCCTTGTCCACTGCCAGCGCCTCAAGATAGGCGCGCACCGAAGTCACCACATGAGCAAAGCGGTCGCCGCCCAGATGCACCCCGCCATACCAGCGGGTGACCACGATGATGTGGTCCTGCAGGCCCGCCCGCTCGATCATCTTCAGGATCACCGCCCCGGCGCCGCTTTCGCCGTCATCGTTGCGCACGGCGCCTTCGTCCGACAACACCACGGCCCAGCTATTGTGGGTGGCCTTGGCGAATTTCTTGGTGCGCTTGAGGTCGGCCAGAAAAGCTTCGGCGCCGGCCCGGCCCTGCACCGGGCCGCCCGACACCGCATAGCGCGATCCACGGTCGCGCAGGACATCTTCGATCTGCAACATGGGCGCAGGCTATCGCCCGCCCCGGTGCGCCGCAAGGCGACGGTTCGGGGCGGCGGTTCAGGGCACCAGCGCCGTCAGCGCCGGACCGTTGGGGCAAAAGCCGGGCACCACCTCCGCAGCCCCCGTCTGTGCCAGCCAGTCGCTGCAATAGGGCGTGGCGCCGCAGCTTTGGCAGGTGGCCACCAGCGCGGCCAGTTCCCCGCGCTGCAGCCAGCCATCAACCACCGCCCCCGCCAGATCAACACCCAACAGCCGCGCCATGCCATGGGTGTGGCCCCATGCCATCGGCGCCTCAACATACCCGATCATTGCTGATCCCTTTCGCATCGTTCCGCCTCAAGGCTGCGCCCATCGCCCCGGGGCCGCCTTGATGCAGATCAAGCCGGGGTCAGCCGCCCGCTTTCAGCCGGGCAATGGTCTGGGCCACCACGGCCTTGCGCTGTGCATTGGCGGGATGGGAACCAAGGAAGCGGTCGCCCGGATCGGGAAGACGGTCAAAGAACGCGGTGCCGCGCACCGGATCGAACCCCGCCCGCCAAGCGATTTCGGCGCCAAGCCCATCGGCCTCAAGCTCGAAATCCTTGGAATAGGCCCGCGCGGCCATGGCCGCCCCCATCCGCTCTGCCGCGTCCAGATCGGCCTGCGATGCCCCCGCCGCCGAAGCCATGATCCCGGCAAGCAGCGCGCCCGCCATCGCATTCTGCTGGCTTTGCGGGATGTGGCCCGCAATATGATGAGCCGCCTCATGGCCGAGGACAAAGGCCAGTTCGTCGGCATTGCGGGCATCGGCCAGCAGCGCCGAGGTGAAGGCCAGAATCGGGCGCCCCGCCGAATCGAGCGTTTGCAGCGCATTGGCCGGCTGGCCCGGGCGATCATCGATCACGATGCGGAAATCGCAGTTGCTGACCCGGCGCATCTGGCGGCAATAGCTTTCGGCCACCGGCTCCATCCGGGCGACGACTGCGGCGAAACCGGCGGTGTCGGGCAGCGCCGCGGGGCGCGAGGGCTGCACCACCGGCGCGCCGCCGTCTTCGCCCGGCAGGGTATAGGTCGCAGGCATCACGCAGCCGCCCAAAAGCGCCAGCAGCGCCCCGCCCCGTATCGCCATACCGATTTTGCCTGCCATGCCGTCGCTCCGCCTCTGTCTGCCCGCTGTCCGGGGTTTTGCCCTGCATAGCAACTCCGCCCCCCACCCCGCCAGTCCCTATGCCCCGCTTCGGCGGTCGAAGGGGGTTGAGCCTGCCCGGCCGCGGCCCTAAACTGGGGCCATGTTCACCATCGAACACGATTTCGACGCCACCGTGATCACCCTCGTCGATGAGGGCGACGACAGCACATCCCCCTTGCAGGAGGATGTGATCATCGAGGCATTCGAGGAATGCGTGGTGATCCGCCAGGTGGATCAGATGACGGATGAGCCGGTGACGATCACCCTGTCCATCGCCCAACTGCACGACCTTGCCGCCGCGCTGGACCTGCCCGAAGGCAGCTATCGGATCGAGCGCAGCGCCAAGCCGGCGGGCTGACCCCCGCACCTCCCCGAACGGGGCGATGAGGGGTAGGCCCGTCAGTCCAGCCGGAACACCTTGTCGCGCGATGTCGCCCCCCGCAGCAGCGTCAGCCGCGACTTGGCCACCCCCAACGCCTGCGCCAGCAGTTCGGCCACTGCGGCATTGGCCTTGCCATCCTCGGGCGCGGCGGTGACATGGGCGCGGAACCCCTCACCCGCCTGTTCCAGCGCCTGCCGCCTTGCGCCGGGCGTCACTTTCAGATGGAACTCCCGCCCCGTCACGGCCAGCTCGGCCCATGCCCCCCGCTTCATCCGCGCCTCCCGTCAGCCGCACCAGACTTCGCGCCCCGCCCGCACCTTGGCAAGCCCCCGCCCTTCCCCTAGCTTGCCCGAAAGGAGACTTCCGATGCCCGTTGCCGACGCCCAAGCCTTTGCCTTTCTCGCCGCCCGCCAATCCTATCCGATGAAAGCGATGACCGGCGCCACACCGGCCCGCGCCGAGCTGGACCCGATCCTGACCGCCGCCCTGCGGGTACCCGACCATGGCAAGCTGGAACCCTGGCGGCTGATCGTTCTGACCCGCCCCGATATGGCGCGGCTGGCCGATCTGGCCGAGGCGCGGGCGCGCGAGATGGGTGGCGATGCCGAAAAGATCGCCAAGGGCCGCGGGCAATATGACAATGGTCACCTTGCGGTGGTGGTCATCTCTGCCCCCGTCGCCGCCGAAAAGGTGCCGCTGGCCGAACAGCGGCTGTCGGCTGGCGCGTTGTGCATGAACCTTGTCAACGCGGCCACGGCGGCAGGCTGGGGCGCGGCCTGGCTCACCGGCTGGCCCGCCCATGACGCCACCTTCACCGCCCGCGCCTTTGGGTGCAGCGGCGAAGAGACGGTCGCAGGCATCGTGCATATCGGCGGCCGCGGCCCTGTCGCCCCCGACCGCCCGCGCCCGGACCTTGGCCGGGTGGTGCGCTGGGGGCTGGAATGATCTTCACCGATTTCTTCCGCGCACTGGGGCAGCTTGGCGACGGACGCTTTTTGCGCGTGGTCCTTTTTGGCGTGGCGCTGGCGCTGGCGCTGCTGGTCGCGGTCTATGCGCTGTTTCTCTGGCTGATTGAAAGCTGGGCCCCCGGCAGCATAGAGATTCCGCTGATCGGGCCGGTGGGCGGTATCGACACCCTGCTGAGTTGGGGGTCGTTCTTCCTGATGCTGGGGCTTTCGGTGTTTCTGATGGTGCCCGCCGCATCGGCCTTTTCGGGCCTGTTTCTGGAAGACGTGGCGCAGGCGGTCGAGGATCGCCACTATCCCGCCCTGCCGCCGGTGCCCCCGGCGCGGCTTGCCGATACGCTGGTCGAGACGGCCAATTTCATCGGCCTTCTGGTGGCGGTGAACGTGGTGGCGCTTTTCATCTATATCTTCACCGGCCCCTTCATTCCGCTGGCCTTCTGGGCACTGAACGGGCTTTTGCTGGGGCGGGAATATTTCACCCTTGTCGCGGCGCGGCGGCTGGGCCGACCGGCGGCCAAGCAACTGCGCGTACAGCATTGGTTACAGATCTGGCTGGCGGGCACGCTGATGGCGGTGCCGCTGTCGGTGCCGCTGATCAATCTGGCAATTCCGGTGCTGGGGGTGGCGACCTTCACCCATATGTTCCACCGGCTGGCCGCGCCGCGCCCGGCGGCGCAGCGGAGTTTATGAAAAACTCCGCCCCCTGCCCCGCCATTCAGTTCTTCGGCAGCATCCCGAAGATGTCCATATCGGCCACCGTCACCCAACCCGAGGTGATGATGCCATAGGTGATGGCAAAGATGACCGTGGCGATGACCGTGGTGATCTTTGCCTTCTTGCCGATCATCGCATCTTCGGGCGCCGAGGCCGGGGTGCCCGGGGTCACCTGTCCGCGGTCGCCCTGACTTTCAAAGCGCACCGGCAGCACGCAGAACAGCACCATGAACCAGGTGACCGAAAACAGGATCAGGGCGGCGGTGATCGTCATGCCTGTTCAAGCTCCACCAGACAGCCGTTGAAATCCTTGGGGTGCAGGAACAGCACCGGCTTGCCATGGGCGCCGATCTTTGGCTCGCCCGAGCCAAGCACCCGCGCCCCCGACGCTTTCAGATGGTCGCGCGCCGCAAGGATGTCATCCACCTCATAGCAGATATGATGGATGCCGCCCGAGGGGTTCTTTTCCAGAAACCCGTTGATCGGAGAGTTTTCGCCCAAGGGGTAAAGCAGCTCGATCTTGGTGTTGGGCAGTTCGATGAAGACCACGGTCACGCCATGGTCCGGCTCATCCTGCGGGGCGCCGACCTGCGCGCCCAAGGTGTTGCGATACTGTGCCGAGGCTGCCTCAAGGTCGGGCACGGCGATGGCGACATGGTTCAGACGGCCGATCATGGGCAACTCCTTCGCACGGGTTACGGCGGTTATGGGCAGCGCAGGCCGGTGCCGCAAGGGGTGCAAGGGTCGCAGCCCCGCGAAAACCGCGGGAAAATGCCTGCGGGTCGGCTGCCGTTTACCGCGCATTAGCCAAAGCCGTGCTGAACTGGGTCCAACCGCCGACTCGCCCCTGTCCTCCCGAGGTGCCCGATGCCCAACCTGCCTGCCAGCCCGGTTCCCGCGCCGCTTTTGTCGCTGCCGCCGCATCTGCGCGCGGCGCTGCCCCTGCAGGGGCTGACCGTGCTTGCCGTCGAGGACAGCCGCTTTGCCAGCGATGCCCTGCGCGTGATGTGCCAGCGGGCAGGCGCGCGGTTGCGCCGTGCCGAAACGCTCGACGCGGCCCGCGCCCATCTGCGCACCTACCGGCCCGATGTGGTGATCGTCGATCTCGGCCTGCCCGATGGCCGGGGCGAGGCGCTGATCCGTGACCTTGTGCTGTCGGCGCGTCGGCCCTCGGTGATCCTCGGCACGTCGGGGGCCGAGGGCGGGTGCCGTGCGGCGCTGGCGGCGGGGGCGGACGGCTTTCTGGACAAACCGTTTGAAAGTCTTGCCGCCTTCTGCCAGACCCTGCGCCGCCATTTGCCTGACCTTGACGTAAGCCCGCCCCCCGGCGTCGAAGACCGGGTTGAACCCGACCCGCTGGCGCTGCGCGATGATCTGATCCGCGCCGCGGCCCTGTTGGCCACCCCCGGCGGCGCGGGGCGTTATGTGGCGGGGTTTCTGGCCGGGATCGCCGGGCAGGACCATGACGCGGCCCTTGCCGCCGCCGCCAACGCCGCCACCCTGCCCGACCGTAACCCCGACCGAGCGGCAGGCGACCTGACTATGTTGCAGCAAATGATCGGCGACCGGCTTTCCCTGCCCGCCGCCTTTACCTCCCGCCGGAAATCGGCCGAGGGATAGCCTAGCTGGCCAGCGCCGGATCCGCGCCGGGCCGCACCAGCCGGGTCAGGTCGGACAGCCGCTCGCGCTGGCGGCCGTTGGCATCGAAGTTCGCCGGGGCAAGCCAGGCGGTGAAGGCTTCGCGCAGCGCCGGCCATTCGGCGTCGATGATGGCAAACCATGCGGTATCACGGTTGCGGCCCTTGACCACCGCCGCCTGCCGGAAAATCCCCTCATAGCTGAAGCCCAGCCGCTGCGCCGCCCGGCGCGAGGGCAGGTTCAGCGCGTCGCATTTCCACTCATAGCGGCGGTATCCGGCGCGAAAGGCCCAGTCCATCATCAGGAACATCGCCTCGGTCCAGATCCGGCCCCGGGCAATCTCGGGGGCAAGGCAGATATGGCCCACCTCGATCGACCCCATAACCGGCGTCACCCGCAGATAGCTTGCCACACCACCGCAATGGCCGCTCGCCTTGTCGCGGATCGTGTAGAAAAACGGATCGTCGCTGACAGCGGTTTCCTTCACCCAGCGGTGATAGGCGGCAGCCGAGTTGAAGGGGCCATAGGGCATATAATCCCACAAACCGTCATGGCCGGAATAGGCACGGTGCAGGTCGGCGGCATGGGCATCGGCCTCAAGCGGCTCGAGCCGGGCCCAGGTGCCGTCCAGCACCTCGCCCAGCGGGCGGGGCGGCGGCGTCCAGCCCGGAACCGGCGCTCCAAATTTCTTTGCCTCGGCCATGACCTGCCCTCCGTTTTGGCTGTTATGCGGCGCGCCCGGCGTCTGCGCAACGGGAAAGCCGCCTATACCACGGCGTCAGAACCGACCGGGGGGCAGCCCTTCGGGGCGGGAAGACTGCGCAAGCCTACAGGATCAGCCCCGGATTGCCGCCCATCTGCAGCCCCGGAAACACCGCGCCCTCCAGCACTGCCCGGTCAAAGCCATACATGCCCTGCATCGCATGGGCCGCCCAGGCCCGCACATCCGAGGTGGGCATCAGATCGCGGCGCTGATACAGCGCCGCCTCTGCCAGCCCCGGCCAATCGCCGAACACCCGGCCGCCCCGCACCGCCCCCCCGGCCACCAGCATCGCGCCGCCGGTGCCATGGTCCGTCCCGCCCGAGCCGTTTTCGGCGGCGGTGCGGCCGAATTCCGTCATGGCCAGCACGGTGGTCTTGCCCCAGACATCGGCGCCAAGCCCCTGTTGCAATTGCAGGATCGCCCGCTCCAGCCGCATCAGCGCCCGCCCCATCCCCCGCGCCTGCGACTTGTGCGTATCCCACCCCGACAGGGAAAAGGCGGCAATCCGCGTTTCCTCGCGCAGCCGCCCGGCGGCAAAGCGCACGAGCTTGTCCACATCGTCCAGCTTGACGCCTTTCAGCCCGCCCGCCCCCGCCATGTCTTCCATCATCTCGGGCGCGCCCAGCTCGATCGCTTCCGAGGCGGCGGCCAGAAACAGCGGGTCGTCGTGGTAGACCTGTTCCAGCAGCAGGGCCGCCTGCGGAGAAAGCTCCAGCAAGGTCTCGGGCGCCCATTCATGCACCGGCGCGGCACCGGCCAGCACCCGCAACTCCTCACGCCCCACGGCATAGGCGGTTTCGGCGCGCAGGCCCGGCACCGCCTGCAACATCCGGTTCAGCCAGCCGTCGCGCACCTGCGTCAGCGGCACATCCATGCCGGTTCCTGCCTCAAGCTGATCCTGCCCCGAGAAATGGCTGCGCTTGTCGCGGTAGGGGGTGGCCACCGCCTGCACAAAACCCAACTGCCCCGCCTGCCACAGCGGCATCAGCCCGCCAAGCCCGGCATTCATCGCAAAGAACCCATCCAGATCAAGCGCATCCGGCCGGTTCAGCGTCGGGCGCAGCCGGGCGAAATCGGCATCTCCCTTGGGCAGAACAACATCCAACCCGTCCATCGCCCCGCGCAGGATGATCACCACCAGCCGGTGATCGCCCAAGGGGTTGCCGCCGTCCGATCCGGCCAGCGTCACCGTGGTCAGGAACGGATGCGCCGCCGCCGAACAGGCAAAGGCCGCGGCACCGCGCAAAAGCTGTCTGCGTGCAATCATCGCCGTGTCCCGCCCTATCTTCGGTTGAATTCGGCCGAGGCGAAGACGATCCCCACCCCGTCGCTGCGCTTTTCGGCGCGGGTTGCGGCCCAGATCACCACCTCGGGCACAAGATCGCCCAAGGCGCGGCGGGCAAGGTCTGCCGGGTCGGGCAAGGGCCGGGCCAGCCGTTGCGGCTGGTTCATTGCCCAGTCGATCCGCGCCGCAAGCGCCTGTGGCGTGATCCAGGCGGCAGCCTCTTCGCGCCAGCCGTCGGGGCCGCGCGGACGGCGCCAGAATTGCCCCATGCTGCGCATCGGCGTCCAGACCACCTCGCGCAGCTTCTTCTCGGGCCAGACCATCACATCGGCGCCGCGCACCCCCAGCGCCCGCAGCGCGGCCACCAGATAGTCCCAAGGCTGGCGTGCCTTTGCCAGGGTGCGCCCCGTCGCCGCGCGATGGGTCAGCAACACCTCATAGACCGGCAAAAGCGCGCCTTTGCCTTGCCGCCAGGCGGCCTCTAGCGCCGAAACCAGCGCGGGGTCGGGGCTGTCCGAGACGAAATGCACCGCCAGCTTGCGCGCCAGATGGGCCGCCGTCTCGGGCCGGGCGGCCAGATCGGACAACACGCGGCGCACAGTCTCGGGGCTTTCGCCTTCATAGGTGGTGCCCAGCACCGTTTCCGCCCCGGGTTCGGCCCGGCGCGTGTCATATTTCACGCCGCGTTTGGGATCATAGGTCAACCCGGTCAGCGCCTCGGCCAGTTGGCGCACATCGTCCTGACTATAGGGGGCGCCGGCGCCCAGCGTGTGCAACTCCATGACTTCACGCGCGAAATTCTCGTTCAGCCCGCGCCCCTGCCGCTGCCCCTGCGGTGAGTTGGGGCCGATTGACTGCGCCTGATCCAGATAGATCAGCATGGCCGGATGCAAAGAAACGGCAATCAGCATCTCGGCAAAGGGGCCGGTCAGATTGGGGCGAATGGCATCCTCGATCATCGCGGCGGGGCGGGCGGCGTCACGCGGCGCGGGGGCCACCACGGTAAAGTGATCGGCCCAGAAGGTGACCAGCCGTTCGCGCAAGGCGTCGCGGGCATCCAGCGCCCGGGCAAGGGTGGCGCGGGCGCCCGCCTCGGCAATGGCGGCCAGCTTTGCCTCGATCACCTCGTAAAGGTGGCGCTGACTTGGGTCTTTTCCGGCAATGCGCCGGGCCTCGGCATTGTCGCGCAGCAGAGGCCCCAACACCTCCATTCCGGCGATGGGCCAGGCTGCCGCCATCTCATCCGGGCCCGCAAGGAAAGTGATCATCGCGGCCGCCGTGCGCGGGCTGCCCTCGGCCACGGGCAGGCCATAGCCAAAGCGGATCGCGGCAAGTTCCGGGGTCAGCGGCATCGGCGCCTCCAAAGGGTGCAGCCCCATAGATAGGCATGACGCGCCCCACCGCCAGCCCCGGCCCGCCGCCCCGGCGGATTTCCGTCAGAACCGGAAACCTGGCGGATAATCGTGCAATCCGTCGAAATCGGCCTTGCCGATCTCAAGCCCGGCCTGCCGCAGCACGGCAAAGGCCATCGAGGTGTGGAAGATGAAGTTCGGCATCCCGAAGAGATGCAGGAATTCCACCCCCGACTGGTCCAACTCGGCAAAGCCGGCGCGGTGCCGGATGCGGCGGCTTTCGGCGCCGGAAAATTCCTCGGGGCGCAGATCGGCCAGCCCGGTCTGCGCCGCGGCAATGCGGCGGCCAAGGCCGATGCGGTCGAGCCCGTGATCCTCGGCCAGCGCCACCGGGCGCCCGGCCAAAGGATAGGTCACCCGCAGCGCAAAGCTGGCCGCCGTCGCCACCTGCTGCGCCGCCGTCAGCATGTCGGGAGCAAGACGGCCCTGCAACAGATGCTCCTGCCCCGCCGTCCGCCCGACCATGGCCGACAGACGGTTCAGGTAATGCCCGAACACGGGCACCGAGGCGGCATAAAGCGCGGTCATGCGTCTTTGGGCACCACGCGCAGCCGCAATTCGCGCAACTGCTCGTTCAAGGGTTCGCTGGGCGCGCCCATCAGCAAATCTTCGGCGCGCTGGTTCATCGGGAACATGATCACTTCACGGATGTTCATTTCATCCGCCAAGAGCATCACCGCCCGGTCGATCCCCATGGCACAGCCGCCGTGGGGCGGGGCGCCGTATTTGAACGCCTTGACCATGCCGCCGAAGCGCTTGTCCACTTCGCTGTTGGGGTAACCCGCCAGTTCAAAGGCGCGATACATGATTTCCGGCTTGTGGTTGCGGATGCCGCCCGAGATCAGCTCATAACCGTTGCAGGCCAGATCATACTGATAGGCATAGACATTCAGCGGATCACCCGACAGCGCCTCAAGCCCGCCCTGCGGCATCGAGAAGGGGTTGTGGCTGAAGTCGATCTTGCCGTCGTCGGTCTTCTCATACATCGGGAAATCGACGATCCAGGCGAAACGGAAGGTGTCCGTCTCGGCCAGCCCCAACTCGCGCCCGATCTCGTTCCGCGCCCGGCCCGCAACCGATTCAAAGGCTTCCGGCTTGCCGCCAAGGAAGAACGCCGCATCGCCAAGGCCAAGGCCAAGCTGCTGGCGGATCGCCTCGGTCCGCTCCGGCCCGATGTTCTTGGCCAGCGGCCCTGCGGCCTCCATGCCCGACCCATCCTCGGCCTCGCGCCAGAAGATATAGCCCATGCCCGGCAGGCCCTCTTTCTGGGCGAAGGCGTTCATCCGGTCGCAGAACTTGCGGCTGCCGCCTTTGGGCGCGGGAATGGCGCGGACTTGGGTGCCTTCATTCTCCAGAAGCTTGGCGAAGACGGCGAAACCCGAACCGCGGAAATGCTCGCTCACGATCTGCATCTTGATCGGGTTGCGCAGGTCGGGCTTGTCCGACCCATACCACAGAAGCGAATCCCGATAGGCGATGCGCGGCCATTCAGCGGGCACCGTGCAATCGGGGCGGAATTTCTCGAACAGGCCCTGAATTACGGGCTGCACAGCGGCGAAAACGTCTTCCTGCTCGACGAAAGACATCTCCACATCCAACTGGTAAAAGTCGGTCGGGGAACGGTCGGCGCGCGGATCTTCGTCGCGGAAGCAGGGGGCAATCTGGAAATAGCGGTCAAAGCCCGCCACCATGATCAACTGCTTGAACTGCTGCGGCGCCTGCGGCAGGGCATAGAACTTGCCCGGATGCAGCCGCGACGGCACGAGGAAGTCGCGCGCGCCTTCGGGGCTGGAGGCGGTGATGATCGGCGTCTGGAATTCGTTGAAGCCCTGATCCCACATCGCGCCGCGCAGGTGCCGCACGACGTTCGAGCGCAACATCATGTTCTTGTGCAGCTTTTCGCGCCGCAGGTCGAGGAAGCGGTAGGTCAGCCGGGTTTCCTCGGGGTAGTCCACCTCACCGAACACCGGCATCGGCAGCTCGGCCGCCTCGCCCAGCACGGTCAGGCCGGTGGCGTAAACCTCAATCTCGCCGGTCGGCAGCTTGGCGTTCACAAGGCTGGCGTCGCGGCCCTTTACCCGCCCGTCAATCCGCACCACCCATTCGGCGCGGACCTTTTCAATGGCGGCAAAGGCCGGGCTGTCGCTGTCGGCCAGAACCTGCGTGATGCCGTAATGGTCGCGCAGGTCAATGAACAGCACCCCGCCATGGTCGCGCACACGGTGGACCCAGCCGGCAAGGCGCACCTCATGGCCGACATGGGCTTTGTTCAGATCGGCGCAGGTATGGCTGCGATAGGCGTGCATCATCTTCCCCTTCACGAGGCTTTGGCGGGTTTGGCCCGATACACCCCGCCCCATGGCCGAAGTCAAGCCCGCCCCCTGCCCTGCCTGCGCAATTCTGCATGGGGACAGCGGGCCAAGGCTTCGCAATCCGGCGGGGGAAAATTTGCAAAGTTTGGCCGCATTCGCGGAAAATTTGGCAATATGGCGCAGTTTGCAAAGCTTTGCGGCGCAAACCCCGGCAGATATGCAAACTTATTGTCGCAGTCCTGTCGCATCTGTTGCGCGACTCAGGTCAGGGTGGCTAACAGGCCCTAACTTTGGGAGGAGGATGCATACCATGGGATACCGTGAGGTCTATGCCGGTTGGAAGGCCGACCCGGAGGGGTTCTGGATGGACGCGGCTCAGGGCATCGACTGGGTTCAGCCGCCGACCCGCGCGCTGAATGACAGCCGCGCTCCCCTCTATGAATGGTTCACCGACGCCACTGTGAACACCTGCTGGAACGCGGTGGACCGCCATGTCGAGGCCGGCCGGGGCAATCAACTGGCCATCATCCACGAAAGCCCGGTGACCCATCTGCGCAAGGGCATCACCTATAAGGAATTGCAGACCCGCGTGGCCAGCCTTGCCGGTGCGCTGCGCGCCAAGGGCGTGGGCAAGGGTGACCGGGTGATCATCTACATGCCGATGGTGCCCGAGGCGCTGGAGGCGATGCTGGCCTGCGCCCGGCTGGGGGCGATCCATTCGGTGGTCTTCGGCGGCTTTGCGGCCAATGAACTGGCGGTGCGGATTGACGATTGCACCCCCAAGGCGATCATCGCGGCCAGTTGCGGGATCGAGCCGAACCGGATCGTGCATTACAAGCCACTCTTGGATGCTGCCATCAACATGGCCACCCACAAGCCGAATTTCTGCGTGATCTTCCAGCGGGAACAAGAGGTTGCCAAGCTGGTCGAGGGCCGTGACGTGGCCTGGCACACCTTTCAGTATGGCGTGAAACCGGCGGAATGCGTGCCGGTCTCGGGCGATCATCCGGCCTATATCCTCTATACCTCGGGCACCACCGGCGCGCCCAAGGGCGTGGTACGCCCGACGGCGGGCCATCTGGTGGCGCTGAACTGGACCATGCGGGCGATTTACGACTGCGGCCCGGGCGATGTGTTCTGGGCGGCTTCGGACGTGGGTTGGGTCGTCGGCCACAGCTATATCTGCTATGCGCCGCTGATTGCGGGCTGCACCACCATTGTCTTTGAAGGCAAGCCGGTCGGCACCCCGGATGCGGGCACCTTCTGGCGCGTCATTGCCGAGAACAAGGTGAAATCCTTCTTCACCGCCCCCACCGCCCTGCGCGCCATCAAGCGCGACGATCCTGAGGGCGAGCTGGTGAAAGACTATGCCATGAAGCAGCTTAAAACGCTGTATCTGGCCGGGGAGCGGGCCGACCCCGATACCATCCTCTGGGCCCAGCGCCATCTGAATGTGCCGGTGATCGACCATTGGTGGCAGACCGAAACCGGCTGGGCCATCGCCGCCAACCCGATGGGGATTGAACATCTGCCGGTCAAGATCGGCAGCCCTTCGGTGCCGATGCCGGGCTTTGACGTGCAGGTGCTGGACGAGGGCGGCCATGCCGTGCCCCCGGGCCAGCTGGGCGCCATCGCGGTGAAGCTGCCGCTGCCCCCCGGCACCCTGCCGACGCTGTGGAATGCCGAGGACCGCTTCCGCAAAAGCTATCTGAACCACTTCCCCGGCTATTATGAGACGGGCGATGCGGGATACATCGACGAAGACGGCTATCTCTACATCATGGCGCGCACCGATGACGTGATCAACGTCGCGGGCCACCGCCTGTCGACCGGCGCGATGGAAGAGGTCCTGGCGGGGCATAAGGACGTTGCCGAATGCGCCGTGATCGGCGTGGCGGATGATCTGAAGGGGCAGTCGCCGGTCGGCTTCCTGTGCCTGAACAAGGGGGCCAACCGTGCGGCATCGGAAGTGGTGGCCGAATGCGTCAAGCTGATGCGCGAAAAGATCGGCCCGGTCGCCGATTTCAAGCGCGCCGTGGTGGTGGACCGCCTGCCCAAGACCCGCTCGGGCAAGATCCTGCGCGGCACCATGGTCAAGATTGCCGACGGCACCGAATGGAAGATGCCCGCCACCATCGACGACCCGGCGATCCTGGACGAGATCACGCTGGCCCTGCAAAGCCTTGGCTACGCAAAAGGCAAAGATTGATTGCATTCTGCGAAACGGCGGCTGGACATCGCCGCCGTTTCGCCTAGCTTTAATGGTATGAGCGACCTGCCCGCAGAACCGCCGCCCCACAGCGCCCCGCAGCTTGCCGAGAGGGAATTCCCCCCGCAGGATCATTGGGATGGCGTTTGGGACCGCAGCGCACTGCGCCGCCTTCTGGGTCTGGCTGGGCCCGAGGCTGCGGCCGAAATCCTGCATCATCTGCGCGCCGATCTGCATTCGGCCTGTGACGGTCTGGGCGATGCGCTTTCGCTGCGCGACGGCGCCGGGCTGCACCGCGCCGCCCATGTGCTGATCGCGCTTTGCGGCACCGTGGGCGCCACGGCGCTTTGCACACTGGCCGAACGGCTGCATCAGATGGTCGAAGGCATCACCACCGCCCCGGATGAGGCGCTGACCCAGGCCCGCGCGCTGATCAGCGGGGTCTCGCTGCTCTGCGCCGCGCTGCTGGACGAAACGGGCCCGACATGAGCCGCCGCAGCGCACCGCCGGTTCTGGTGATCGAGGATACCGCCTCGCTGCGGCTGGTTTATCGGACCATCCTGACCGCCGCCGGCCACCCGGTTGAAGTGGCGGCCAGCGCCGCCGAAGGGTTGGCCATGTTCCGCGCCGGCACCATGCGCACCGTGCTGCTGGACCTTGTGCTGCCCGACCGCGAGGGACTGCATCTGATGCGCGACATTCTGGCGATCCGGCCGGGCACGCAGGTCATCGTGCTGACCGCCCATGGCTCGGTCGGCAAGGCGGTCGAGGCGATGCGCGCCGGCGCCCATGAATTTCTGGTGAAGCCGGTCGAAGAGGCGCGGCTGCTGGCGGCGCTGGCCAATGCCGCCGCACCGGCGGCCCCACGCCCCGCAGCAACGGTCAGCAGTGCCGACACGGCCCCCGCCGCAGCGCCGTCGGGGTCGTTCATCGGTTCCTCCGAGGCGATGCTGCGGATTCAGGGCAAGATCACCTCGGTTGCCGGGTCGATGGCCACGGTCTTCATCACCGGCGAAAGCGGCACCGGCAAGGAACTGGCAGCGCTGGCGGTGCATGGCGCTTCGGCCCGCGCCAATGGCCCCTTCATTGCACTGAACTGCGGCGCCATCCCGCAGGATCTGCTGGAATCCGAAGTCTTCGGCCATATGAAGGGCAGCTTCACCGGCGCGATTTCCGACAAGCCAGGCGCCGCGCAGGCCGCCGATGGCGGCACGCTGTTTCTGGACGAAATCTGCGAGATGGCGCCGGCGCTGCAAACCAAGCTCTTGCGGTTCCTGCAAACCTCGACCGTGGTGCCGGTCGGCGCCACCAAGCCGCGCAAGGTCAATGTCCGCATCGTCTGCGCCACCAACCGCGACCCGATGGATGCCGTCCGCCGCGGCCAGTTCCGCGAGGATCTGTTCTACCGGCTCTTCGTGGTGCCGATCCACATGCCCCCGCTGCGCGACCGCGCCGATGACGTGATCGAGATTGCCGAAACCGCCCTTGCCCGCTTTGCCGAGGAAGAGGGTCGCAGCTTTGACGGCCTCTCGCCCGAGGTGCTGGCGCTGTTCCGCCGCCTGCCCTGGCCGGGCAATGTGCGTCAGGTGCTGAATGTGATCCGCAATGTGGTGGTACTGCATCCGGGCGGGCTGGTCACGCCGGGGATGCTGCCGGAAAACCTCTTCGCCCAGGACGAACCCCGCCCGGCCCCGGTGGCGCCGCAATCGCCCGCTGACCAGACCGCGCTGCCCGAAACGCTGCTGAACCGCCCGCTGGCCGAGATCGAGCGTATGGTGATCGAGGCGGTCCTGACCCGTCACGGCGGCTCGGTCCCCAAGGCCGCGCGCACGTTGGAACTGTCGCCCTCCACCCTCTACCGCAAGTTGGAAGGCTGGGGCAGCGCCCGCTAGGCCGCGCCCGCGACAGGCGCCGGCGGGCAGGCGCCTTGCCTCAGACGAATTGTTCGACGATCAGCCGCTCTTCGAGCCCGTGCCCGGGGTCAAACAGGATGCGGTGGGCGATGCGCGGCTCTGACCGCACCTCGACCATCACCACATCGGGCACCGGGCGGCTGTCGGCATCGGCCCGCACCGGGCGTTTGTCATGTTCCAGCACGTCGAACCGCACCACCGCCGCCTTGGGCAACAGCGCCCCGCGCCAGCGCCGCGGCCGGAACGCCGCCATCGCCGTCAGCGCCAGCACATCCGCCCCGATGGGCAGGATCGGTCCATGCGCCGAATAGTTGTAGGCCGTGGACCCGGCCGGCGTCGCCACCAGCGCCCCGTCGCAGACCAGTTCGTCCATCCTTTGCCGCCCGTCGATGCTGATGCGCAGCTTGGCCGCCTGCGGCCCCGCGCGCAGCAGCGAGACTTCGTTGATCGCCAGCGCCTCGGTCACCTTGCCATCCGCGGCCACCGCCCGCATGGCCAGGGGGTTGATCACCGCCTCTTCCGCCGCCGCCAGCCGTGCGGGCAGGTCTTCGGCGGAATAGGTGTTCATCAGAAAACCGATGGTGCCGCAGTTCATGCCATAAACCGGCAGGCCCGACGCCTGACTGTCATGCAGGGTCTGCAGCATGAAGCCATCGCCGCCCAGCGCCACCACCACATCCGCCGCCTCCAGCGGGGTCTGGCCATGCAGCGCCACCAGCGCCGCAAAAGCCTCTTGTGCCGCAGGCGCGGTGCTGGCGCAGAAAGCGATCCGGTTCAGGGCCAAGGCATCCTCCCATTTCCCGGCAGTCTTCGCCGCCCTGCCGGCAAACTCAACCCCTCACGCGGGGTTTTGCATCGGCCCCGCATGTTTCCGATCGGAAACTTTTTTCGTGCCTCTCCGGCAAAGCGTCGTTTTCGTCCCTTCCTCCCCCGGGTGCCGTGTCGTAAACAACCCGCGACCAGCCACAGGAGCGCCCCATGTCCGTGACCCCCGGTTTCTTCACCGAAAGCCTTGCCAGCCGCGACCCGGAACTGTTCGGTTCGATCACCAACGAACTCGGTCGCCAACGCGACGAGATCGAGCTGATCGCCTCGGAAAACATCGTCAGCCGCGCCGTGATGGAGGCGCAGGGTTCGGTGATGACGAACAAATATGCCGAAGGTTACCCGGGCAAGCGCTATTACGGCGGCTGCCAATGGGTGGACGTGGCCGAAAATCTGGCGATCGACCGCGCCAAGGAGTTGTTCGGCTGCGGCTTTGCCAATGTGCAGCCCAACTCTGGCTCGCAGGCCAATCAGGGCGTGTTCAATGCGCTGCTGAAGCCGGGCGACACCATTCTGGGCATGAACCTTGCTTCGGGCGGCCACCTGACCCATGGTGCGGCGCCGAACCAGTCGGGCAAGTGGTTCCATGCGGTGCAATATGGCGTGCGCCAGCAAGACAGCCGCATCGACTATGACGAGGTCGAGCGCCTGGCCGTCGAATCCCAGCCCAAGCTGATCATCGCCGGCGGTTCCGCCGTGCCGCGCCAGATCGACTTTGCCCGCTTCCGCGCCATTGCCGACAAGGTCGGCGCCTTGCTTATGGTGGACATGGCGCATTTCGCCGGTCTGGTCGCGGGTGGCCAGCACCCCTCGCCCTTCCCCTATGCCGATGTGGCGACCACCACGACGCACAAGACCCTGCGTGGCCCCCGCGGCGGCATGATCCTGACGAACAACGAAGAGATCGCCAAGAAGGTCAATTCGGCCATCTTCCCGGGCATTCAGGGCGGCCCCCTGATGCATGTGATCGCCGCCAAGGCCGTCGCCTTTGGCGAAGCGCTGCGGCCCGAGTTCAAGGATTACGCCAAGCAAGTCGTGCTGAACGCACAGGCGCTGGCGGATGAGCTGATGAAGGGCGGGCTCGACATCGTGACCGGCGGCACCGATACCCATGTCATGCTGGTGGACCTGCGTCCCAAGGGCGTGAAGGGCAATGCCACCGAAAAGGCGCTGGGCCGCGCCCATATCACCTGCAACAAGAACGGCATCCCGTTTGACCCGGAAAAGCCCACCATCACGTCGGGCGTCCGCCTTGGCACCCCCGCAGGCACCACCCGCGGCTTTGCCGAGGCCGAGTTCCGCCTGATCGCCCAATGGATCGTCGAAGTGGTCGATGGCCTTGCGGCGAACGGCGAAGACGGCAATGCCGAGGTCGAGGCAGCGGTGAAAGCCAAGGTCGAGGCGCTGTGCGCCAAATTCCCGCTCTATCCGGGGCTCTGAAACCAAACCGTCACCCCGTAGGATGGGCAATCTGCCCATCCCTTCGCGGCCCCGAAAACCCCGCCCCGGCGGGGTTCTTCATTGCATAAAAGCCAAGGCCAAACCCGTAGGGTGGGCAATCTGCCCACCTGCGACATCAACAGACCGGAGCTTAATGGCGGCGGTTGCGCCCGCGTGGCGCCACGACGATCTCTTTGATCATGGTCGTGCGGAACTGATCCGACTGCATGGCCTCCAGCGCTTTCCCCATGTCTTCCGCCCATTCCCGAAGGCGTTCATAGCTTTGACCAATTAGGTCAGATGCCGCGATCAACGCTTCTTCTGCGTGCCGGCAACCGTCGAGGCTGTCGAAGTCCTGTTGCTCGATGAAGTGGTGAACCAGCGTGTTGCGCAATTGGACCAATTCCCTGATTTCGCTTTCAGCCTGCGCGTAGTCTGCCTCTGTCAATTCTACCCGAAACTTGAAGCCGACATGCGGAAGGCTTTCGGCACTGGCGAGTTCTGGGTCGGGCGCCGTGTTGTCGTCCCCGGCGACGAGATAGGACCCAAGAAAAATACCTGCCATCTGCCCAAGCGTATTGCGCGAAATGCTTTCCACCCGCGCGCGCCGAACAGCTTCCAGATCAAGCGCCAATCCAGAGAATTCGTGTTCCACCACAAGCGTCTTGATAAGACGTTCATAGGCTTGGAGCCGCAGCAGACACAGTCCCAGCAGTCGCTGCACTTCGCGCTGGGATGCCGTCAATGCGTCATCCGGACAAACCGTCATTGCGAACCTGTTCCCGCTCCCGATCATCTCAACATATCCTCGGACAAGTCGCCATGACCGGCAAGTGCCTCTGCCGTGCCGCCCTACTTGACCTGCCCCAAACCTGCCTGTCACATCCGCCGAAACCACCGCGCAGGACCGCATGATCCCCCAGCACACACCCCGCCTTGAACGGCGCCTTGGCGACTGGGCCCGGGCGCGGCTGCCCTATGCGCTGGCCGAGTTTGTCATGTTCGGGCTGAAGCAGGGCTGGGCCTGCCTGTTCGGCGGGCTGCTGCTGGCGGCGATCATTGCCAGCAAGCTGATATGGCAGCCGGGCTGGCCGCTGCACCGCTATGATTTCCTCTTCCTTTTCGCCATTGCCACCCAAGCTGTCTTCCTCTGGCGCGGGCTTGAGACATGGGAGGAGGCGCGGGTGATCCTGCTCTTTCACCTCACCGGCACGGCGATGGAATGGTTCAAGGTCGGCGCCGGATCATGGGCCTATCCTGAACCCGCGCTTTTCAAGCTGATGGGCGTGCCGCTGTTTTCGGGCTTCATGTATGCTTCTGTCGGCAGCTACATTGCCCGGGTGATCCGCATTTTCGATATGCATTTCAACCCCTTCCCACCGTTCTGGGCCGCGCTGGCCCTTGCGCTGGCGATCTATGGCAACTTCTTTGCCCACCATTTTCTGCCCGATATCCGGCTGGTCCTGTTTGCCGCGACCCTGCTGATGTTCGCCCGGACCCGCGTCTGGTTCCGCATTTCCAGCCGCCACCTCTGGATGCCGATGCCGCTTGCCGCCCTCCTCTCGGCGCTGGCGCTCTGGATTGCCGAGAATGTGGGAACCGCCACCGGGACATGGCTCTACTCCGGTCAGCGGCCCGACCATTGGGTGAGCTTTGCCAAGCTCGGCTCGTGGTATCTGCTGTTGTGGGTGGCCTTCGTCACGGTGACACTGGTGTCGCGGGGGGCGCTGTCGCCGCCTCAGATCAGCCCGCGCAGATAGACCACCGCCAGCACCAGAAGCCCCACCGCCAAAAGCGAAAACGCCACCGAGGCCAGAACGCCGATCAGCGCCGTCTTGCGCCGCTCTCCCGCATTGACCTTGCCCAGATGGGTCAGGCACAGGTCATAGGCTTCGGCCACCTGCCCATGGTCGATCTGCATGAGCAGCCGCGGATTCTGCGCCATGTTGGAGGCTTGCACCAGAACCTCGCCCGCCGCGCGCACCTTCTTGGGCAAAAGCCGCCCGCCGCGCCGCAGCTTTTCCGCCAGCCCCTTGCCGCGCAGACGCAACCGCTCTTCCAGCAATTGCGCCACCCGGTCGGCCATCTGTTGAATGCTGGCGCCTGCCATGAACCCACTCCTGCTCGGCTTCACATTAGACGCTGCCATACCATGCTTCAACACCTCTGGCCCCGGAATGCGTGCCGCGTTAGGAAGGGCCATGCTGACCACGATCCTGCACCCCGCGACCGCGCCGGACGGCGCGCTTCCCCTGATCATCGTGCATGGGCTTTATGGCTCGGGGCGCAATTGGGGGGTGATCGCGCGGCGGCTGGCCGATCGGCGCGATGTGGTGGCGGTGGACATGCGCAACCATGGCACCAGCCCGCGCGCCACCAGCCAGAGCTACCCGGAAATGGCGGCCGATCTGGCCGAGGTGATTGCCACGCTGGGCGGCAAGGTGGACCTTCTGGGCCATTCGATGGGCGGCAAGACGGCGATGCAGCTTGCCCTGACCCAAGGCGCGCTGATCCGCAAGCTGGTGGTGGCCGACATCGCCCCGGTGGCCTATTCCCATGACCAAAGCCATCACGCCCGCGCCATGCAGGCGCTGGACCTGTCCGGCCTGACCTCACGCGGAGAGGCGGACCGGCGGCTGTCGGCGCTGATCGACGATGCCGGATTGCGGGCCTTTTTCCTGCAATCTCTTGATCTCAAGGCCAATCCGCCGCAATGGCGGCTGAACCTGTCGGTGCTTGAGGCGGAAATGCCGAAAATCGTCGGCTGGCCCGGCACCCAAGGCCATTTTGACGGGCCGACCCTGTTCCTGACCGGCGCCGAAAGCCATTATGTCCGCCCCGAACACCGCGAGACGATCCGGGCGCTTTTCCCCCATGCCCGGTTTGCCAAGCTGCCGGGCGCGGGCCATTGGCTGCACGCCGACCAGCCGCGCGCCTTTGAAGAGACGGTGCGCGTCTTCCTCAACGCCTGAGGGTCAGGGCCGCGGATCAGGCCAACTGCCGCGCCACCAGCCAACTGACCGGCAGCGCCAGCACAAAGCCACAGGCCGCCGCGATCAGGATCGGGGTCAGAGTGTCATTTCCCGAGACCAGCGCGATGATCACCCCCACCCCCATCAGCGTGGTCGAGATCATCGAGAACAGAATCATCATCAGCCGGGCCATGGCAACCTCCGTAAGGCAAGCGCGCTTGCCCTGACCATGACCGACCGGGCGCCACCGCACCTTGATCCGCATCAAACAGATGCCAATTTCCAGATATGAAAGCCGGGGCGCTGGGGACGCCCCGGCCAAGCGGCCTTGCCTTTCAGACCGAAAGGCTCAGGCCGCCCTGCCCGGCCGATTGCTCGGCCCGGTCCAGCAGGCGCTGCAACATGGCACCGCGCGCAAAGTCGGGATCAGGTGCGCCTTCGCCGCGAATGGCCGCGATGAAGCGCTGATAGATGTTCGGCAGCACCGGCGCCTCGATTTCGTGCCAGGCGGCGGCTTGAAGATCAGGCTCCAGACAGGCACGCAGGCGGCTGATCTGGTTTTCAAAGCTAACCTCAAGCCCGCCCTTGTCGCCATAAAGCCGCAGCCGCAGGTCGTTCAGATGGCCAGAGGCAAAGCGCGTTGCCGCCACCGTGCCCAAAGCACCGTTCGACAGCACAAGCTGCATCGTGGCGCTGTCATTGGCGTCCAGCGGATATTCCCCGATCCGGTCACCCGGCGCCTTGTGGAAGGTCGCCAGACGGCAGGACACTTCGGTCGCGTCCAGGCCGGCGATGAACAGCGCATAATCCAGAATGTGGATGCCCACATCGCCCAGCACGCCCTTCGAGCCATGCTGCGTGGACAGACGCCACAGCCACTGGCTCTCGCGGTCCCAATGGCCCCAGGCAGGCTGGGTCAGCCAGCTTTGCAGATAGCTCGCCTCGAAATGGCGAACATTGCCGATGGCGCCGTCACGCACCATCTTCGCCGCCTGCTGCAGGGCGGCGACATTGCGGTAGCTGAGGTTGACCATGTTCACCACCCCTGCCGCCTTGGCAGCAGCCACCATGGCGGAGGCATCGGCCTCATTCGTGGCAAGGGGCTTTTCGCACAGAACATGCTTGCCCGCCTTCAGGAAAGGCAGCGTGGTCGGGTAATGCGCGGCGTCGGGGGTGACATTGGTCACCGCGTCAAACTCCCCCCAGGCCAGCGCCTCGTCAACCGAGGCGAAACCGTTGGGGATGTGGTGGCGGGCACAAAAATCGGCCAGCGGCCCGGGGCGGGTATCCACCCCGGCAACCAGCGAGACGCCCTCGATCTCGGCGAATTTCTCGGCATGGTTGTTGGCCATGCCGCCGGTGCCCAGGATCAGGATGCGGACAGGCGCGGCCATCAGCGATACCCCGCCTCGCCGTCATGGTGCAGCCGCGGCCCGCGCTCGGTGATCGGCTCAAGCGCCTTGTCCACCGGGCGGTTCGGGGCGTCGGTGGCGTCCAGAATGCGCGGCAAGGGGTTATAGGCCCAGCGCACGGCATTGCCGATCACCTTCTGCACATTGGCGTCGTGATAGGTCGGATAGGTTTCATGCCCCGGGCGGAAGTAGAACACATTGCCCGCCCCGCGCCGATAGGTCAGACCCGAGCGGAACACCTCGCCGCCCGCAAACCAGCTCACGAAAACGGTCTCAAGCGGCTCCGGCACGCCGAAGGGCTCGCCATACATCTCTTCATATTCCAGCTCGAAATGGTCCGGCAGACCGCGCGCAATCGGATGCTGACGGCTGGTGACCCAAAGCCGCTCCCGCTCGCCCGCCTCACGCCAGGACAGGTTGCAGGGCGTGCCCATCAGCCGCTTGAACGGTTTCGAGAAATGCGCCGAATGCAGGAAGATGATCCCCATGCCGCCCCAGACCGCCTCGGCCACCCGCTCGACCACGGCATCGGCCACCTGACCATGGGCCTGATGGCCCCACCAGATCAGCACATCGGTCTCGGCCAGCTTTTCGGCCGTCAACCCATGCTCGGCATCCTGCAGGGTCACCGTGGTCGCGGCGATCCCCGCCTCACGGTTCAGAAATTCGGCAATCGTGCCATGCATGGTCTTGGGATAGACCTCGGCAACGACCTTGTTGATCTGTTCATGGACGTTTTCGCCCCAGACTGTGACCCGGATGTTCATGCGCGTTCCTCTTTCGTGATGAAAAGGCGCCCTGCCCTTTCATCTGTTCCCAAATATCCCACGGGGGTCCGGGGGTGTGAAACCCCCGGTCCGCCGCCTGTCTCAGCGGATCGGCCTGCCGCTTTCGTCAAACCGATACAGCATCCCCGGTTTCGGCTGCAGATTGACCGTGGCCCCGAGCGCCACCTTCAGCTTGCCGTCCTGACGCACGATCAGCGGTTCTTCGGCACCGATTTCGACGAACAGGTAATTGTCCGAACCAAGGTCTTCGGTGTGGATCACCTCGCCCGACCATTTGCCGCCGGCCTCAACCAGATCAATATGTTCCGACCGCACGCCCAGCGTGGTGCAGCCTTCGTCCGCGGCGAATTTCCCGGTCAGGAAATTCATCTTCGGGCTGCCGATGAAGCCTGCGACAAAGATCGAGTTCGGCCGTTCGTAAAGCTCTGCCGGGCTGCCCACCTGTTCCAGCCGCCCGTCGCGCAGCACGCAGATGCGGTCGGCCAGCGTCATCGCCTCCACCTGATCATGGGTGACATAGATCATCGTCACCTGGTTCATCGAATGGTGCAGCTTGGCGATTTCCAGACGGGTCTGCACCCGCAGCGCGGCATCCAGGTTCGACAGCGGTTCGTCGAACAGGAAGACCCGCGGATCGCGCACGATGGCGCGGCCGATGGCCACCCGCTGCCGCTGACCGCCCGAAAGCTGTTTCGGCAGACGGTCCAGCAGATGTTCGATCTGCAGCATCTTCGCCGCATCGCGCACCCGCTTTTCAATCTCCTCCTTCGAGGATTTTGCCAGCTTCATCCCGAAGGCCATGTTGTCGTAGACCTTCATATGCGGGTAAAGCGCATAGCTCTGGAACACCATGGCGATGCCGCGGTCCGAGGGGACAAGGTTGTTCACCCGCGTCCCGTCGAACAGCATGTCGCCGCTGGTGATTTCCTCCAGCCCCGAGATCAGGCGCAGAAGCGTGGACTTGCCGCAACCCGAGGGGCCGACGAAGACCATGAATTCGCCCTTCTCGATGGTCAGGTCGATGCCCTTGATGACATCCACCGCGCCATAGGACTTCTTGACGTTCTTGAGTTCGATCTTTGCCATGTGATTAGCCCTTCACGCCGCCGGCGGTCAGGCCCGCCACGATCTTGCGTTGGAAGATGAGAACGAGGACGATCAGCGGAACGGTGACGATCACCGAAGCTGCCATGATCGGCCCCCAGGGGATTTCCTGCTGCGAGGCACCCGACAGCATCGCAATGGCGACGGGTGTGGTGCGTTGCGCCTCGGACAGGGTGAAGGTCAGCGCGAAGAGGAACTCGTTCCACGCGCCGATAAAGGCCAGAAGCCCGGTCGTCACCAGCGCCGGCCACAAAAGCGGCAGGAAGACCTGCGTGATGATCACCCAAGGGGTGGCGCCATCGACGATGGCCGCCTCTTCGATTTCCACCGGCAGATCGCGCATGAAGGTGGTCAACACCCAGACCGTGAACGGCAGCGTGAAGATCGTATAGCTGAGGATCATGGCGAAGGGCGTGTTGAACAGGCCCAGGAACTTGATCAGCTCGATCAGGCCCGCCAGCACGGCGATTTGCGGAAACATCGACACCGCAAGGATCGACATGAGCAGCAGCCCCCGCCCGCGGAACCGCACCCGCGCCAGCGCGTAAGAGGCGGTCACGGCCAGAAACAGCGCCATGATCACCGTGGTCGAGGCGATGAAGACCGAGTTGACGATCGACCGGCCAAAGGTGCTGCCGCCCAGAACCGTCTTGTAGTTCGACAGGTCGAAATGCTTGGGCCAGTAGTTCACCTCGAACAGCGCCGTTCCCGTCGCAAAAGAGGTGATGATCGCATAGTAGAACGGGAAGACCGAAAAGATCACCACCGCCGCGACCAAGAGGTAGAAGCCGGTGTTGCTCAGAAGTTTGCTGTTCATTTGCCGCTCTCCCCGCCGAGATCGACCTTGCCCAGCCAGATATACGCCGACACGAACAGCGCGATCATGGCGAAGAGCAGCGTCGATTGTGCGGCCCCATAGGCGAAGTTGTTGAAGTCGATCATGTTTTCACGGCTGATCACCGACATGGTCTTGGTCGCCTTGGAATTGGGGGTCAGCACATAGATCAGGTCGAAGATCCGCAGCGCGTCCAGCATACGGAAGATCACCGCCACCATCAGCGCGGGCCGGATCAGGGGCAGCGTGACCTTGAAGAACACTTTCACCGGGTGGATGCCGTCGATTTTGGCCGCTTCGTAGATGTCGCGCGGCACCATCTGCAACCCGGCAAGGATCAGCAGCGCCATAAAGGGCGTGGTCTTCCAGACATCAACCATCAGCACCGCCATCATCGCGGTATCGGTCGAGGCGGTCCAGGCGATTTTCTGGCTGATCAGGCCAAGGTTGAGCATGATATCGTTGATGATCCCGAACTGGTCGTTCAGCATCCAGGCCCACATCTTGGCCGACACGATGGTCGGGATCGCCCAGGGGATCAGGATGGCGGCGCGGACAAAGCCGCGGCCCTTGAACTCGGCATTCAGCACCAGCGCCACGATCAGGCCCAGCACCGTCTCGCAGATCACCGAGACGACCGAGAATTTGACGGTGTTCCACACCGCATTCCACCATGCCGGATCGACCAGCGTGCCCTTGTAGAGGACGCGACCGGATTCCAGCGTGCGGATCTTCAGGTAATTGTCAAAGCCGACCCATTGGCCGCCATAGAGGTTGTCCAGCGACGTATCGGTGAACGAAAACCAGATCGTGCGCAGAAGCGGCCAGGCCGCCACCAGAAACAGCGCCGCCAGCATGGGCGCGATGAACCAGAAGGCGGCGCGCTGGCGCTGCTGTTGCAGCGAAAGATCGCGTCCCGGTCCTTGGGCAGTTTGTGTCATGATCCCCCCTTTCGCGCGGCCCTCCTCCCGAGGTCGCGCAAACGCAGAGGGGCGGCGGTGTCCGCCGCCCCTCCTGTCGTCATCCGGCGGGCGGGATTATTGCCAGCCAGCGCCCTTGATGTCTTCCAGCTCGACCGCCAGAAGCTCGAGGTTTTCAGCCGCCGAACCGGAACCCGACAGCGTGTTGTGAACCGCCGACCAGAACTTGGACGACACTTCGTTATACTTGCCCTTGGTCGGCGCCGAAGGACGCGGAACCGCCTGCAGGAACACATCCTTCCAGCGCGGGATGATCGGCTGCTGCGCGGCGATATCGGGATCGTCGTAAAGCGCCACGATCGTCGGCAGGTTGCTTTCGCTCAGGGCGCGGGCCTTTTGCGCCTCCGGCCCGGCGAGGTAGAGCGCCAGCGAAATCGCGGCCTCCTGATGGGTCGAATATTTCGACACCGCCACGTTCCAGCCGCCCAGCGTCGCCGCCGAAGGTCCGCCATCGGTGCCCGAGGGCAGCGGCGCCACGTCGAACAGTCCCTTCACGGCCGAGTCATCGCCATTGCCCAGACCATAGGCATAGGGCCAGTTGCGCATGAACACGGCATTGCCGGTCTGCCAGAGGCCGCGGGCCTCTTCTTCCTGATAGGCCAGAACCCCATCGGGAGAGATCGTGCCGACCCAGCCCTTGGCGGTTTCCAGCGCCTTGATCGCGTTTTCGTTGTTGATCGAGATCGAGCCATCCGGCTCGACGATCTGGCCGCCGCCAAAGCTCTTGACCCATTCCAGCGCGTCGCAGGTCAGACCTTCATAGGCGTTGCCCTGCCAGACAAAGCCCCAGAGGTCGGCCTTGCCCTCGGCCCGCTCGGCATCCTGGATGGCCTGGGCGGTTTCGGTCAGTTCGGCCCAGGTCTTGGGCACGGATTTGCCGTGCTTTTCCAAGAGATCCTTGCGGTAGTAGAGGGCCGGCGCATCGGTGAAGATCGGCAGCGCAACCAGCTTGCCGTCAACAGTCTGCGATTCGATGATCGAGGGGAAATGCGTCGGCGCCAGATCCTTGGCGGCCTCGGTCAGGTCAACGAAGTGATTGGCAAGCTGCGGCGCCCAGATCACGTCGGTCTGATAAAGGTCGATATCGGTGGCACCCGCAGCAAGCCAGAGGCGATATTGCCCGAACTGGTCGCTGGTCGAGGCCGGCATCGGCACCAGCGTCACCTTGTGGCCGGTCGCCTCTTCCCAGGGCTTCACCAGAGCGCCGAAGTTTTCGACGGCCTTGCCGACAGCGCCCGACACATAAAAAATCTCGTCCGCCAGAACGGGGGCCCCGAACGCGGCAAGAATGGCCGCGCAGGCGGCAGAGCGCAGGGCACGGCCCTTGACTCCATAGGACATGGATTTCCTCCCTTGAAGATTGGGGGCACCTCGGCGCCCCATTTTGACGCCCCTTTTCCGATCCGCGCGGACCGGCCTCCCGAAGCGTTGACGGACGTTTAGCGCAAACATTCGCGCTGTGTCAACGATTCTAAGGCCAAAGCGCTTTCAAACTTGAGCCGCCCCCATGCAGCAGCACCGGCCCACGACCTTTGCTGCGGCGCAGCCAGCCCGGCAAGCGCCCTTCGGTTGAGATTGATATTCAAGGCAGATGTGACCGGCGGAACAAACATTCCAAGAGAAAACACAGCCAGAGTATGGCATTCCAAATTCAAACGGGACTCGTCGCGCTTTGGAAGCCGGCCGCAAATGCCCGAGGGGCGCCGAACCAAAGCGCCTTCAAATTTGCGCCGCATCGCAGCGTTGCCGATGCTGCCCCGGCAAAATGACTGACATCAGAAGAAGAGCCGCCCTTGACGCGCGCGACCGCTCTCCACGGCCTACGGGTGGTGCCAAAGCACCGCGCCACGACAACGCAAACCGCAGCCCCCGCGAAAACGGGCGGCAATCCTGCGCGATCCTAGGTGGAAATTGGGTCGATGGTGGAGCAGAGGGGGTTCTCCACCAAGAAAATCTAAGCCCTAGAACAATAACACAAAACAGATGTACGTTGTTCGAGTGTCACACGGCTCTGTTGCACAAATCGGTTGATCGTGGGACCTCCCCTTTCCGTGGACAGACCTACCCCGCGACCTCTGTGATAG
>NZ_JABUHN010000019.1 GCF_013328815.1 Tabrizicola fusiformis | reverse complement strand
CTATCACAGAGGTCGCGGGGTAGGTCTGTCCACGGAAAGGGGAGGTCCCACGATCAACCGATTTGTGCAACAGAGCCGGTTTTCGTCGTCAACGTTCTCTTCCCTAATGAGCTTCCTTGTGGCGAATGGTAGGCAGTATCCATTTTCCTTCTTGTGGTAGTTAATCTTTCGGACCCCTGCCTCTCCCTTTGTTGTAAGTTCGCTGAGGCGATGAGCCATCACGCCACGAAAGAAGGTCTTTGCCGCCGGAAGCGTTTCTATAACCCGCTGCTCAATGCCGTCCGCTGAGAGAAACTTTCCTTGATCTGGGTCTGTATCTTCCAGAGACCACATGATTAGGCTGTCTGTTACCGCCTCAAGAAGCTCTTGCTTGCCGCGACGTCTCTCCAATTCTTGACCGATGAAAACGCACAGTGTTTTTGCCGGCAGACCGTGGCCCGGCAACACGGTGTTCGCACTGCCGATATGATCGAGAAACGACGCGGCCTCTGCGACATAGGCTCTGTATGATTGAAGTGCGCCAGGGGAGTTGTTGATGTGATTTTGGAAGTAGTGACCATCCCTGACAACTATTCGGCAGTCAAGTTCTTCGCTTAAGACCTGTTCAATCTGGTCAATCAGTGTGAGCCGCTGGCTGGTTGCGTAAATTAATGATCTTGGGGTTCTGCCAAATTCCCGCAGGCGTCTGATCGTGCCACGAATCTTAGTTTTGGGATCGCCTGTTACGGATGCTTGCATAAAGCGATCTGTCGTCGCGACTTCGAAGATGGTGCCTGCCAACGCGCCATCCGCACCACCGTCGTGCGTGCCGCCCAAAGGCACATAGTCTGCTCCTAAGGTTGCGGCAAAGAACCCCTGCGCAAAATTCTCGAAATTGGCGCCTCCTACACGCGAAAGTGCGATCTCAATCACTCGTGGGTCTACAGTGTCCACTGTGGTGTTCCTGCGTGAATGATGCGGTAATAGCTGGAAGTGCACCACATCTTGGGCTTTGCCGCAAGTGCGGCGACAAGAGTCAGTGAGTAGGGCGTGGCTGAGGGCGTGGGTCTGGACGTCGGAAAGAGGTTTTGCGATGCCCCCGGCTCCCGGTCCCGCCTTGCCCAACCGCGACCGACCGTTTAAACATCAACCCCGTGGCCCCGTAGCTCAGCTGGATAGAGCAGCCGCCTTCTAAGCGGCTGGCCGGGGGTTCGAGTCCTCCCGGGGTCGCCAATTGCATCGCAATTGCATACCGTCAAAATCGGCCACAGAAACCGCTTGCTTTACAAGCGGTTGGGGACCTAGACCAGAGACCTTCTAAGCGGCGGGTCGGGGGTTCGAGCCCTCCCGGGATCGCCAATCCGCTTTGGCCTCAGCGGTTCATCAGATCGTCCAGCCCGGCGCCTTCCAGGATCAGCGTGTCGTAATCGCCGCGGGCGGTAAAGCCGTGGCGGGCATAGAAGGCCCGGGCGCCCTCATTGCTGCGGTCCAGCATGAGCGTCAGGAACGATGCCTCCCAATCCGCGGCATCGGCCATCACCTCGGCCAGAAGGGCGCGGCCAAGGCCGGTGCCGCGGGCGGTTTCGCGCACATAGATGTCTTGCAGCATCACGCCGGGCCGACCGCGCAGGGTGGAAAAATCGGGGTAATACAGGGCAAACCCCTGCGACAGACCGGCTTTTTCCGCGACAATTGCCCGAAACAGCGGCTGCGGGCCGAAACCGTGCCGCTCCAGCGCCTCGACCCCGCGTTCCAGGGCCTCGCCATGGTGGCTGGCCTGCTCCTCCAGCAGTGCCTGCAGGGTGGCGGCGTCTTCAAGGGTGGCGCGGCGGATCACAGTGGCGGCGGTCATGGTGGTCTCCTTCGCGGCCAGCATCGCACCAAGGCGCGGGCGGCGCCAGAGGGGCTTGCCCCTGCCGCGCCGGGCTTTAGGCTGCCCGCGATGGAGGCCAAGATGTTCCTGACCGAAACCACCGACTGGCAGACACTGGGGCGCCGGATTCTGACCCGGGCGCAGGACGAGATCGGGCCGATGGGCCTTGATCCCGAAACCCTTGGCCTTGTGCTGGTCGCCCCCGGCGCGGATGGCGCCGAGGGCTTTGCCCAGAACGGCATGGCGCCGGTCTATCCCTGTTCGCTGGTCAAGGCGTTTCACCTGATCCACGCGCTTGCGGCCCTGGAAGAGGGCCGAGTGCCCGCCCATGGCGAGATGGACCGCGCCTTGCGCGACATGATCCGCTGGTCCTCGAACACCGCCACCAATTATGTGATCGACCTGATCACCGGCACCACCGGCGACACCCTGCTTGAAGGGGCGGAATACCTCGACTGGGTGTCGAAACGCGAGCGGCTGAACCGCTTTTACTGGGCGCAGGGCTGGCCGGAATGGGCGGGCTGCACCATTCCGCAAAAGCTGATGGACGACACCCGCTATGGGCGCGAGGCGCAATTTGCCGGGGCCGGCGGGGTGAACCTGAACCGGCTGACGCCGCTGGCCTGCCCGCGGCTGTTGTGGGGGTTGTTCCACGGCAGCCTGCCGCTGTCGGCGCCGTCGCGGGGCCGCGCCCGCGCCATCCTGCACCGCGACCCGTCCAGCCCCGATGCGGGCGATCCGAATTTCCAGCTTGACGGCTATCTGGGCGGCGCCCTGCCTGCCGGGGCCGAAATCTGGTCAAAGGCGGGGCATAACCTGTGGACCGGCGATACCGCTACCAGTTGGTTCAAGCATGACATGCTGCGGGCCGAGGCACCGGGACGGCGGCCGTTGATCATGGTGGCGATGACATCGGGCCGCGCCCTTGCCGAAACGCATCCGCAGGCCCTGCCCCGGCTGGGCCGCCTGATCTGGGACATGACCGAGGATATCACCCGTGCCTGACACCGCCCGCCGCCCGCTTTACCCCGAAATCACCCCCTATCGCAGCGGGCGGTTGCGGGTTTCGGACCTGCATGAGCTGTATTTCGAGGAATGCGGCAACCCCCAAGGCATTCCGGCGCTGGTGCTGCATGGCGGGCCGGGGGGCGGCATCTCGCCCTTTCTGCGGCAGGGTCATGATCCGGCGCGTTATCGCATCATTCTGATGGATCAGCGCGGGGCGGGGCAATCGACGCCCCACGCCTGTCTTGAGGAGAACACCACCTGGGATCTGGTCGCCGATATCGAGCGGTTGCGTAGCCATCTGGGCATCGACCGCTGGCAGGTGGTGGGCGGAAGCTGGGGGTCAACCCTTGCGCTGGCCTATGCGATCAGCCATCCGGCACGGGTCACCGCGCTGGTGCTGCGGGGGATTTTCACCCTGCGCAAGGCCGAGATCGGCTGGTTCTACCAATCCGGCGCCTCGGCCCTGTTTCCCGATGCCTGGGAGCAGTTCGTGGCGCCGATCCCCGAGACGGAACGCGGCGATCTGCTGACCGCCTATCACCGCCGCCTGTCAGGCCCCGATGGCCCTGAAAAGACCGCCTGCGCCCGGGCGTGGAGCCGCTGGGAAGGCACGACAATCTCGCTTCTGCCCAATCCGGCGCGCGCCGAGGCGTTTTCCGACGATCATTTCGCGACTGCCTTTGCCGGGATCGAATGCCATTACTTCGCCCACGGCGGCTTTTTTGAAAGCGATGGCTGGCTGATTGCCAATGCGCACCGGCTGCGGGGAATTCCGGCGGTGCTGATCCATGGCCGCTATGATGTCTGCACGCCCCTGAGCATTGCGTGGGACCTGCACCGCGCCTGGCCCGAGGCAGAGTTGCAGATCATCCCCGATGCCGGCCACACCGGCACCGAGCCGGGCATCGCCGATGCCATGGTCCGCGCGACCGACCGCTTTGCCGATCAGGCCGCAACGGGTGGGTGAGGCGCGGTCAGCCGATCACCCGGGCCAGCAGGTCCACCCAATTGTCCCAGGCGATGCGGCGGATCAGCGCCTCACCGTATCCCGCCTTCCGCATCGCGGCGATCAGGGCGGGATAGGCGCCGACATCTTTCAGGAAATTCGGCACCGTGGTTCCGTCAAAGTCGGACCCCAGCGCCACGCCCCCCTCGCCCAGCCGGTTCAGCAGATGGTCCAGATGGCGGATCAGCACTTCGGGCGGGGTGTCGGGGTTCTTGATGCCATCGGGCCGCACGAAACCGCAGCCAAAGTTCAGCCCGACCAGCCCGCCCCGCTCGGCCATAGCATCCAACTGCCGATCGGTCAGGTTGCGGGTGGCGGCGGTCACCGCATGGGCGGCGCTGTGGGTTGAAACCAGCGGGCGGTCCGATACCGCCGCCACATCCCAAAACCCAGCCTCGTTCAGATGGGCAAGGTCCACCAGCACCCCCAGCCGGTCGCATTCCGCCACCAGCCGCTTGCCATCTTCGGTCAACCCTGGCCCGGTATCGGGCGAGGCGGGATAGATGAAGGGCACGCCATGGCCGAACCGGGTCGGCCTGCTCCACACCGGACCAAGCGAGCGCAGACCGGCGGCGTATAACACCTGCAATTCATCCAGATCGCCGCCGATGCCGTCGGCGCCTTCCAGATGCATCACGGCGGCCACCGCACCCGCCGCGCGGGCTGCCGTAATATCGGCGGCGCGGCGGCACAGATGCAGCGCATCGGGCCGCGCCGCCGCCATCCGCAGCAAGATTGCCGCCTGCGCCAGCGTATCGGTCAGCGCGCCGCCCGGGTCGATCGCGGGGAAATGCCGGGCCGCCGCCATCGGGTCGGGCGCATTGGCCGGGTCATTCCCGGCCCAGATCGCAAAGAACCCGCCCGCGAAACCGCCCCTGCGGGCGCGGGGCAGATCAACCATGCCTGCCCGCCCCTCGAAAAAGCCGCGCCCTTCGGGGTCTTGTTCATCCAGCAGGCAGGACAGCAGATCATTATGACCGTCAAAAACCGCGATTTCCGTCAATTCGCCCATCCCCGCGTCACATTGCCTGAAAGCGCCCTTGCGGGGTCGCTGGCCGCTGTTGACAAGCTTTGCCGAAATCTGCCCAATTGGTCAAGGAATGGCGGGGGACTCACCCCACCAACCGATGAAACAAAGAAAAAACAGGGAGTTGCAGATGAAGATCGACCCGACCCTGCGCCGGTTTGGCGCCGTTGCCATGGCATCGCTGATGCTGGGCACCGCCCCCGCCGCGCTTTTCGCCGAGACCCCGGCGGATACGCTGGTGATCGCCGATGCCATCGACGACATCGTCTCGCTCGACCCGCATGAAGCCTATGAATTTTCCGGCCTCGATGTGGTCAACAACGTCTATGATGGCCTGATCGAGCTTGACCCGACCAAGCCGGGCGAGCTGGTTCCCGGGCTGGCCGAAAGCTGGACCGTCAGCGAAGACGGCCTGACCTATTCGTTCAAGATGAAATCGGGCCTGCTGTTCGCCTCGGGCAATCCGGTGCGGGCCGAGGATGCGGCCTATTCGCTGCAACGCGCGGTCAAGCTGAACAAGTCGCCCGCCTTCATCCTGAACCAGTTCGGCTGGACGGCCGAGAATGTGGACAGCATGGTCAAGTTTGACGGCGATACCGTCACCCTGACCACCGACAAGAAATATGCCCCGACCTTCCTTTACAACTGCCTGACCGCCGGTGTCGCCTCGATCGTGGACAAGGCCACACTTGAGGCCAATGCGGTGGATGGCGACATGGGCTATGCCTATCTGGCCACCGGCGTTTCGGCGGGGACGGGTTCCTATGTGCTGAAAAGCTACAAAGCCAAGGAAGGCTATATCCTCGAAGCCAACCCCAATAGCTGGCGCGGCCAGCCGGCGCTGGCCAAGGTCTTCATGCGCCACGTTCCCGAAGCAGCCACCCAGCGGCTGCAACTGGAAAAGGGCGATATCGACATCGCCCGCGAGCTGACCCCGGTGGATATCGAAGGCATGGCCGGCAATGCCGATGTCAAGATTCAGCCCGATGTCGGCGGCCAGATCTTCTATCTGTCGTTCAACCAGAAGAACGAGCTGTACAAGAACCCCAAGTTCCTCGACGCGATGCGTTGGGCCGTGGACTATCAGGGCATGGCCGACAGCTTCCTGAAGGGCACGATGGTCGTGCATCAGGCGTTCCTGCCCAAGGGTTACCTTGGCGCGCTGGAAGACACGCCCTACAGCTTTGACGTGGAAAAGGCCAAGGCCCTGCTGGCGGAATCGGGTGTGACCGATCCCAAGATCACGCTGGACGTGCGCAACGCCACCGACCGGATGGAAATGGCGCAGTCGATCCAGAACACCTTCGGTCAGGTCGGCATCACGGTGGAGCTGAACATCGGCGACGGTGCCGAGCAGCTCAAGCGCTACCGCGCCCGTCAGCATGACGGCACCCTGCAAAGCTGGGGCCCGGACTATCCCGATCCGCAGACCAACGCCGGTTCCTTCGCCTGGAACAACGACAACACGGATGAAGGCGCGGTGGGCACTCTGGCCTGGCGCAACGCCTATGATCCGGGTCCGCTGAACGCCGCCGTGGATGCCGCCGTGCAGGAAAGCGACGCTGCCAAGCGCAAGGCGATGTATGAGGAAATGCAGACCACCCACCGCGAGACCTCGCCCTTCATCGTGATGTTCCAGATTGGCTATCAGACCGGGATGCGCGCCAATGTCGGCGGCTTCTATACCGGGGGCGCCATCGACTCGGCCGCCTACTGGACCGTGACGAAGTAAGACCATGGGGCGCCGGAGCAATCCGGCGCCCCGCATTCCCATGACCGATCTTTCCCCCGACCTTCCGTCCTCCGCCGCGCGCGCGGGCCTCTTGCTGCGTCAGATCGCCGGTGTTGCGGTCTCGCTGGCCTTCACTTTCCTTGGGCTGTTGCTGGTGACCTTCATCATCGCGCGGGTCGTGCCGATCGACCCGGTGCTGTCGATCCTTGGCGACCGTGCCACCGATGCCCAGATCGCCGCCGAGCGGTTGCGGCTGGGTCTGGACGAGCCGATGTGGAAACAGTTCGGCATCTATATCTGGCAGGCGGTGCAGGGGGATCTTGGCACCTCGATCCGCACCAAACAGCCGGTGATCGCCGAAATCGCGCAATATTTCCCCGCCACGCTGGAGCTTGCCACGCTGGGCACCATCATCGGCGTGGCGCTGGGTGTGCCCGCAGGCGTGCTGGCCGCGACCAAACCCGGAAGCTGGGCCGACCAGATCGTGCGGCTGATCGGGCTGATGGGCTATTCGATGCCGGTGTTCTGGCTGGGGCTGATGGGGCTTTTGCTGTTTTACGGCGTGCTGGATTGGGTCGGCGGGCCGGGGCGGCTGGATGCCGCCTTTGACATGATGTTCGAATTCGAGGTGACGCAGCATACCGGCATGATCCTTGTCGATACCGCGCTGGCGGGCCGCTGGGACATGTTCGCCAATGCCTTCAGCCATATCGTGCTGCCGGCGGGCCTCTTGGGATACCTGTCGATGGCCTATATCAGCCGCATGACCCGCAGCTTCATGATGAACGAGTTGGGGCAGGAATATATCACCACCGCAAGGGTCAAGGGGATGCCAGAGCGGCGGGTGATCTGGGTTCATGCCATGCGCAACGTGCTGGTGCCGCTGATCACCGTGGTCGCGCTGTCCTATGCCTTCCTTCTGGAAGGCGCCGTGCTGACCGAGACGATCTTTGGCTGGCCGGGCCTTGGCAGCTATATCACCGATGCGCTTCTGGTGGGCGACATGCCCGCCGTGCTGGGCGGAACCGTGGTGGTGGGGGTGGTCTATATCGGGCTGAACATGCTGTCTGACCTGCTCTACCGCCTTGTTGACCCGAGGGCGCGGACATGAGCGCGCTGACCCAATGGCTGCGTGACCCCAGCCCGCAAAGCCGCCTTCAGGCCCGTCTGGGGCAAAGCTTCATGGGCTGGCTGCGCTTTCGCCGCAATCCGCTGGCGATGGCGGGGCTTGCCGTTGTCCTGCTCTTGCTGGTGGTGGCGGCCTTTGCGCCATGGCTTGCGCCCTATGATCCGATTGCGCAGAACCTCAAGCTGCGGCTCTTGCCGCCGCTGACCGCCGGGCATCCGCTGGGCACCGATGATTTCGGGCGCGATATCCTGTCACGGCTGATCATGGGATCGCGGATCACCCTCTTCATCATCACGCTGGTCGCGGTCACGGCGCCCCTCTTCGGAATGCTGGTGGGCACCATCGCGGGCTATTTCGGCGGCTGGACCGACGAAATCCTGATGCGGGTCACCGATATCTTCCTTGCCTTCCCCAAGCTGATCCTGGCGCTGGCGCTGGTCGCCGTGCTGGGCCCGGGGATGGAAAATGCGGTGCTGGCCATCGCCCTCACCTCATGGCCGCCCTATGCAAGGGTGGCGCGGGCCGAAACGCTGACGGTGCGCAATTCCGACTATATCGCCGCTGTGCGCTTGCAGGGCGCGGGGGCGGCGCGGATCATCTGGGGCCATGTCATGCCGATGTGCCTGCCCTCGGTGATCATCCGCGTCACGCTGGACATGGCCGGGGTGATCCTGATTGCCGCCGGTCTGGGCTTTCTCGGCCTTGGCGTGCAACCGCCGATGCCGGAATGGGGTGCCATGATTTCCGCCGGCCGCAAATACCTGTTCGAGCAATGGTGGGTCGCCACCATGCCCGGCCTTGCCATCTTCATCGTCTCGCTTGGCTTCAACCTTCTGGGCGACGGGCTGCGCGACGTGCTTGATCCAAGGAACTCCGGCAAATGACCCTGCTTTCGGTAGAAAACCTGCGCGTCACCTTCGACACCGAGGCCGGTCTGGTCGAGGCGGTGCGCGGCGTATCCTTCAGCCTTGGCCGCGAACGTCTGGGCATCGTTGGCGAAAGCGGCTCGGGCAAGACCATGACAGGCCGCGCCGTGCTGCGGCTGATCCGCCCGCCGGGCAAGATCACCGCCGACCGGATGGTGTTCGACGGCCAGGACCTGATGCAAGCCTCCGACCGCGAGATGCGGGCGCTGCGCGGGCGCCGCATTGCCATGGTGATGCAGGACCCGAAATACTCGCTGAACCCGGTGCTGAAGGTGGGCGCCCAGTTGATGGAGGGCCTGCGCCAGCGCGACCGTCTTGGCCGTGCCGAGGCCCATGCCAAGGCGGTGGCCGCGCTTGAGGCGGTGCAGATCCGCGACCCGGACCGGGTGATGGACGCCTACCCGCATGAACTGTCCGGCGGCATGGGGCAGCGGGTGATGATCGCCATGATGCTGATTCCAAACCCCGACCTCTTGATCGCGGATGAACCGACCTCGGCCCTTGATGTCACGGTTCAGGCCGAGGTGCTGTCGATCCTTGACGGCCTTGTGCGCGACCGGGGCATGGGCCTGATCTTCATCAGCCATGACCTGCGGCTGGTGGCCCGCTTCTGCGACCGGGTGCTGGTGATGTATAAGGGAAAGGTGGTCGAGGAACTGGCCGCGCGCGACCTGACCCGCGCCAAACACCCCTATACCCAGGGCCTTCTCAACTGCCTGCCGCGCATCGGCGGGCCGCGCCAGCCGCTGCCGGGGCTGGACCGCAACGCGGAATGGGCCACCTGACATGGCGCTGATCGAGATTGAAAACCTCTCCGTTACCTTCACCGCCAAGGGCCGCAAGGTGCGCGCGGTGCAGGGCGTGTCCCTGTCCGTCAACGAACGCGAAAGCTTTGGCCTTGTGGGTGAAAGCGGCTCGGGCAAATCCACCATCCTGCGGGCGATCTGCGGCATGGCCCCGATCACCGGCGGCACCATCCGCATCGGCGGCCAGCCGCTGCCAACGCCCCGTGGCCGCGCCTTTTCCCGGCAGGTGCAGATGGTGTTTCAAGACCCCTATGCCAGCCTGCATCCCCGCCACACCATCGACCGCACCCTGTCCGAACCGCTGGCGATCCACGGTCTGGCCGATACCGATGCCCGCGTGGTGCAGGCGCTCAAGGATGTGGGCCTGCCCGCCGCCTTCCGCTTCCGCTTTCCGCATCAGCTTTCGGGCGGCCAGCGTCAGCGCGTCGCCATCGCCCGCGCCCTGATGCTGGAACCCTCGATCCTGCTCCTGGACGAGCCGACCAGCGCGCTTGACGCCTCGGTGCAGGCCGAAACCCTGAACCTGCTCAACCGCTTGCGCACCGAACGCGGGCTGACCTTCCTGATGGTCTCCCACGACCTCGCGGTGATCGACCATATGTGCGACCGCGTGCTGGTGATGCAGCACGGCCGCGCGGTCGAGGAACTGGCCCGCGAAACCCTCGCCGCCGCCGGAATGACCACCGATTACGCCCGCAGCCTCTTCGCCGCCTCCGCCGACCGGATGCTCGAAACCTGACCCCATCCTCTCTCTGCAAATATCCCGGGGTCCGGGGCAGCGCCCCGGTTCCGCCATCAACCGAAAGCACCACCGATGATCCCCGTATTCGACGGCCATAACGACCTTCTCCTGCGCCTGCACGAGGCGCCCGACCGCCGCGAGGCGATCTGGCTTACCGGCGAGGGCAAGGGTCATCTCGACCTGCCCCGCATGAAGGCGGGCGGCTTCGCCGGTGGCTTCTTCGCCATCTACATCCCCTCGCCCGAGGCGCATGACGGGCTCGACTATATGACGGCGATGGAAAATCCGCCCTTCGCCCTGCCCCTGGGCGATCTGATCGGCCACAAGGCGGCGCAGCCGGTGGCGCTGTCGATGGCCGGGCATTTGCGCTGGATGGAGCGGTCGTCGCAGGGCGCTTTCAAGGTCTGCACCACCGCAGCCGAACTGCGCGCCTGTCTGGCACAGGGGGTGATTGCGGGCATCATGCATATGGAAGGCGCCGAGGCGATCGGCCCCGACCTCGACGCGCTTTACCTCTATCACGACATGGGGCTGCGCTCGCTCGGTCCGGTCTGGTCGCGGCCCACGGTCTTTGGCCATGGCGTGCCCTTCGCCTTCCCCTCCTCGCCCGACACCGGCGAGGGGCTGACCCCGGCGGGCAAGGATCTGATCCGGCTCTGCAACAAACTGCGGATCATGATCGACCTCAGCCATATGACCGAGAAAGGCTTCTGGGATGTGGCCGCCCTCAGCGATGCGCCGCTGGTCGCCACCCATTCCAACGCCCATGCCATCACCCCCTCGTCACGCAACCTGACCGACCGGCAACTGGCCGCGATCCGCGACACGGGCGGCATGGTCGGGCTGAACTACGCCACCTCCTTCCTGCGCCGGGATGGCAGGCAATCGGGCGACATGGGCTGGGAAGACGCGCTGGCCCATCTCGACCACCTCTTGGAGAAGCTGGGCGAAGATCACCTCGGCCTTGGTTCCGACTTTGACGGCGCCACCATCCCCGTCGGGATCACCGATGTCGCGGGTCAGCAAAATCTGGTGCAAGCGATGCGCGACCATGGCTATGACGAGCCGCTTTTGCGCAAGATCTGCCACGGCAACTGGCTGCACCTTTTGGAACGAACCTGGGGCGCCTGAGCCCTTTGCCGCCGGACGGACCGGGGGCCAGCCCCCCGGACCCCCGGAGTATTTCGAAAGGTGCAAATGCAAGTCGCCCTGCCCATTTGCACCTTTCCAAATACTCTCTGGGGGTGCGGGGGGCGACGCGCCCCCGCTCCGGGGTTTGCGGAAGCGCGAACTTGCCAAGTTGCGCGCCACCTTTCAGGATGCGCGCAGGAGGACATCCCATGACACTCGCCCTTGTCACCGCAGGCCCCTCGGCCATCGGACGCAGCCTTGTGACCGCCCTTGCCGGGGCGGGGCATGATGTGGCCTTCACCCATATGGGGCAAGCCGCTGCCGCCGCCGCGCTGGTGGCAGAGGTGAAGGCACTGGGCCGGCAGGCGCTCGCGCTGGAAAGCGATGCCGGGGATGAGGCTGCCGTGGCGCGGTTCCATGCGCTGGCAGCCGATTGGGCCGGGGCCGCGCCGCGCGTCATGGTCAACAATGCGGGCATCCAGACATGGTCGCGGCTGGTCGATCTGCCGGTTGCCGATTGGGACCGGGTGATGGCCACCAATCTGCGCGGCACCTTCCTGAACACCAAGGCCGCGGCCAAGGCGATGATCGCGGCGGGCCATGGCGGCAGCATCGTCACGCTGGGCTCGGGCTGCAACAAGGCGGCTTTTCCCCGGCTGGTGGATTACACGGCCTCGAAAGGCGGGATCGAGCAGTTCACCAAGGTCGCTGCGGTCGAGCTTGGCCCGCATGGCATCCGCGTCAACTGCCTCGCCCCCGGCGCGATTGCGACCGAGCGGACGGCGGCCGAGGCGGGCGATTATTCCGCCACCTGGGCCAAGGTCACGCCGCTCCGCCGGGTCGGCACGCCCGAAGACCTGACGGGGCCGCTGCTGTTTCTGTGTTCCGAAGCGGCGGGTTTTGTGACCGGGCAGACGATCTGGGTCGATGGCGGGGTGTTTTCGCAGGCGACTTGGCCTTATGAGACCTGAGGCCAGAGTCGGGGTAAACCCCGACCTACGGGGGCCGCCGCATCAACGTGCCGGGTCGGCATGTCCGAGGGTCTGACCGGGCGGCTCTTGGCCCTGCGGTCCGAAGCGGGGCGTTTTCGCAGGTGACCTGGCCTTATGAGATTTGAAGCCAGAGTCGGGGTAAACCCCGACCTACGCGCCCTGTAGGTCGGGGTTTACCCCGACTCACCCCCGCTCATCCGGTAGCTTGCCTTCTCCAGCCAGCCGGGGTTGATCTCTACCCCCCATCCTGGCGCCTCGGTGACCGTCGCATGGCCGTCTTCGATGGCATAGGGATTGCCCAGAAACAGCCCCTCCTGCCACGGGTAGTAATCCGGCCCTTCAATCGAGTATTCCAGATACTTCCCGGCATTCGGGATCGCCCGCAGAAGGTGCATGGTGCAGATCGTGACCATCCCCAGATTGGCCGCATGGGGCGTCACCGGCAGCCCCGTTGCCTGCCCCATCCGGCAAACCTCAAGCGTGCGGTGAATGCCGCCGATATACATCACATCGGGTTGCAGGATATCTACCGCCCCACGGTCGAGCATCAGACGCCAGCTTGAAAACTCGCAATCCTGCTCGCCCCCGGCCACGTCCAGCGACAGGGCCGCGCGCACTTCGGCGGTCTGGTCGGGTTCCCAATAGGGGCAGGGTTCCTCGAAATGGCCGATGCCATTGTCTTGCAGCATCCGGCCCACTTCGATGGCCCGCGCCGGGGAAAAACCGGAATTGCCGTCCACCAGCTTGTCCACCCCGTCGCCCAGCGCCTTGGCCACCACCGGGATCACCGCCTCGGTCCTGCCCGGCCATTCGTCACCGTCGCGGCCGCATTCGGCGCCGACCCGCCATTTGAAGGCGGTAAAGCCAAAGGTGTCGCGCAGGCGCAGGAACCGCGCCGCCTCATCCTCGGGCGTGATGTCGCGTTTCATCGAACTGGCATAGGCGCGCACCCGCCCCGGGCTGCCGCCCAAAAGCGCCGCCACCGGCTTGCCCTCGACCTTGCCGCGCAGATCCCACAGCGCGGTGTCCAGCCCCGCCTGCGCCCGGCGCAGATAGCTGCCCGGAAACTTGTGTTCCTTCTCATAGATGCGGCGGATCGTATCGGCGAAATCCAGCGCGTCGGTGCCCAGCGCATGGGGCGCCACCTGCCGGTGAAAGATTTCGCAGGTGATGTCGGCCTGATAGGTCGAGACCTGCCCCCAACCCTGACTGCCATCTTCGGCCGTGGCGCGCACAAAGCCGACATCGCGGGTGGTAAAGGTTTCAAGTTTCGTGATCTTCATACCCGACATCCCCTCGCTTGCGGTTTCAGGATTAGCCTGCCCCTAAGCAGCACTCAGCCATTTCCGCGCCTTCCTGTCCCGGTTGCGACGTGAAACGGTCGTGACAAGCCCCCGGCCCGGTGCTTTCATTGCTTCAGCGCAGCAGGAGTCCCGCCCATGACCCGCCACGATCCCGACCTGACCCCGCTTGAGGAATTGCGCCGCAACGTCGGCGTGCCGTTTGAACAGGCGCTGGCCATGCCGAAATCGGTCTATACCAGCCCCGAATTCGCCGCACAGGAGATGCAGCACATCTTCGCCCGCGAATGGCTTTGCGCCGGCCGGGCCGATGCCCTGCCCAATCCCGGCGATTATCTGACCATGCAGATTTCGGGCGAGCCGATCGTGGTGCTGCGGGACCGGGCCGGCGCCCTGCGTGCGATGTCCAATGTCTGCCGCCACCGGATGAGCCAGCTTCTGGAAGGGCGCGGCAACACCCGCTCCATCGTCTGCCCGTATCACGCCTGGACCTACAATCTGGACGGTTCGCTGCGCGGGGCGCCCGCCATGACGCTGAACGAAAGCTTCTGCAAGGAACAGATCGGCCTGCCGCAGGTGCGCTGCGAGGAATGGCTGGGCTGGATCATGGTCACGCTGAACCCCGATGCGCCCTCCCCCTCGGTCCGGCTGGCCGAGGTCGAGGCGCTGGTCGGCAATCTGCATATGGAAGCCTACAGCGAAGCCTTCCGCGAAGAGTTCCGCTGGGCCACCAACTGGAAGGTGCTGGCCGAGAATTTCATGGAAAGCTATCACCTCCCGGTCTGCCACAGCGGCACCATCGGCGGCTCGGTTGACCTGATGAAGATGACCTGCCCCGAGGGACTGGCGGCCTTCAACTATCACCATATTCTGAAGAATGACGCGATCCCGCTGGCGCTGGCCCATCCGAAGAACACGGTCCTGCAAGGGGATGAGCGGCGCAGGACATGGCTTCTGGCGATCTATCCCTCGCTGATGATCACGCTGACGCCGGGCTATTTCTGGTATCTCTGCCTCACGCCAGACGGGCCGGGCCATGTGAACGTGCTGTTCGGCGGCGGGTTGTCGCCCGAATTCGTGGCCGATCCTGAAGCGGCCGAGCATTTCGCGCAGGTCAAGGCCCTGCTGGACGAGGTGAACATCGAGGACAAGGGCTGTGTCGAGCGGGTCTATCGCGGGCTGTGCGCCAGCATGTCCGAGCCGGGGCCACTCAGCCATCTGGAACGGCCGAATTTCGACTTTGCCCGCTATATCTCGGGGATGATGCCCGGCTGACCGGCATCTTGCGCCGGGGGGCCGCGCCCGGCACAAAGGGCGCATGACACCGGTCCTGATCATCGCCCATGGCCAGCCGTCCGACCCGCGCCCCCTGGCCGCGGAGGTAGAGGCGCTGGCAGATGCGGTGGCCATGGTCGCGGGCCGCCCGGTGGCGGCGGCCACATTGGCCGAACCGGGCGCGCTGGCGGCAGCCGTCGCGCGGCTGGGGCCACGGGGGCTGGCCTATCCGCTGTTCATGGCAGGGGGCTGGTTCACAAGGATCAATCTGCCGCGCCGTCTGGCCGAGGCCGGGGGACAGGGCTGGCAGGTGCTTGAGCCGATGGGCTGTGACCCCGCGATTCACGGTCTGGCGGTGACTTTGGCGGGCGAAGCGGGCGGCGAAAGCGTTGTGCTGGCCGCCCATGGCTCGGGCCGGTCGGCGGTGCCGTCGGATATTGCCGCGCATGTGGCGGGGCGGATCGGCGCCGAACTGGGCCTGCGGGCCGAGGCGGCCTTCATTGATCAGTCCCCACGGCTGGCCGATTTGCGCGGACATGGGCCGGGGGCAGTCTGCCTGCCGTTCTTTGCCGCCGGTGGCGGGCATGTGACACAGGACATTCCGGCGGCGCTGGCCGAGGCGGGTTTTGCCGGGCGGCTCTTGCCCGCGCTGGGGCTGGACCCGAGGGTGCCGGGGATCATCGCGGCGGCGGTTGCGGCGGGGCAGCCGGTCTGCGCGGGCGAGTGTCGCTGGAAACGGTAGATGGGCAAATTGCCCATCCTACCGGCGCCCAATCGTAGGATGGGCAATCTGCCCATCCCCCCGCTTAAACCGTGTAAAGATACAGGTCGAAATCCACCTCGGACACCGTCCGCATCACCCGCGCATATTCGGCCGCCTTCACCGCGGTAAAGGTGCGGTGCATATCTTCGCCCAGTGCCTCGCGCAGGAAGGCCGAGCCCTGCGCCGCCCGGATGGCCGAACGCCAGTCGTCGGGCATCACGATGCCGGTCTCCACGTCATAGCCGTTGCCCGTCACCTCCGGCCCCGGATCAATCCGCTCGGCCAGTCCCTTGCGGATGCCTGCCAGCACGGTTGCGGCCACCAGATAGGGGTTCGCATCCACCCCCGCCGGGCGATGCTCCACCCGCCGGGCCCGGATATCGCCCGCCGGAATCCGCAGCGCCACCGAGCGGTTGTTCACCCCCCATGTGGGCGAAACCGGGGCATAGCTTTGCGCGGCAAAACGGCGCCATGAATTGGCATGGGGGGCAAAGACCAGCATGGATTCCGCCATGGTCTGCTGCAAGCCGCCGATGGCATAGCGGATGGTGTCGGACCACTGCCCCTCGACCTCTTCGATGAAAACGTTCCGTCCGCTGCCATCTTGCAGCGACACATGAAAATGCATCCCCGAACCGGCGTAATCCTCGTTCGGTTTGGCCATGAAACAGGCGGTCACGCCATGCAGCCGGGCGTGCATCCTGACCAGACGCTTCAGCCGCATCAGATCATCCGCCGCCTGCATCACATTCTCGCGGTAATGCAGGGTCAGTTCATACTGGCCGGGCGCAAATTCGGAAATCAGGGTTTCCGCCTTGATTCCCGCCGCCTTGGCCCCGGCATAGATATCGTTGAAAAGGGGCAGCATCCCGTGAAGCTGATCGACCGAATAGACATCGGTCTTGGAATTGCGCCGCTTGTCCAGCACATCGCGGGCCGGAACCATCTTGCCATTGGCGTCGCGCTCGTTCTCCAGCAGGAAGAATTCCAGTTCAAAGGCACCTGCCGGATACAGCCCCTCTGCCGCCATGGCATCGACCTGCCGTTGCAGCGCATGGCGCGGGTCCGAAGTCATCGGGCGGCCGTCGAGTTCGTAGACCGACAGGAAGACCTCGCCCCGCGGCGGGGTGGTTCCCGCCAGCGGCACCAGCGTTCCGGGGATCGGCCAGGCGCGGCGGTCGCCGTCGCCCTCATCCCAGATCAGGCCGGTTTCATGCACATCCTCGCCGCAGATATCGAGGCCAAGAATCGAAATCGGCAGATGCCGCCCCGATTTGTAGACCGACAGGAGTTCATGGCGCCGGATGATCTTGCCACGCCCGATGCCATTGGAATCGTGCAGAACGATGTCGAACGCCTCGATCTCGGGATGGGCGGCAAGGAAGGCTTCGGCTTCGGCAACGGTCGAACCGGAGGGGCTGGTCATCTGGGTCATCTCTGGCTCTCAGGCAAAAAGTTCGGTCAGCACTTCGTCAAAGGCGGCAATCAGGCGGTCCACCTGCCGTTTCTTCGTCTTGGGGCTGATCAGCATCATGTTGTGGAAGGGCGCAATCAGGCTGCCCCGGTTCAGAAGGGCCACATGCAGCGCGCGTTCGACCTGCGGCTGATGCGCCAATGCGGCTTCGGCGCCGTTCTTCAGCGGGCCGGGGGCGCAGATGAATTCAACCCGGGCGCCGACGCGGACGACATGCCAAGGCGCCTGCACCCGGTCGATCACCTTGCGCAAGCCCGCCGACAGGCGCGCGGCCAGCTTTTCCATGTGATCATAGTTCTTCGCCGTCATCACCTCGGCCAGCGTGGCGCGCAGGCAGGCGAATTGCATCGGATTGGCCGAAAGCGTGGTGCCCATGCCGGAATGGCCCGAAGGCCGCGCCGCATTCACCTCGACATAGCGCGCGGCGGTCTCCGGCGTCATGCCCCAGACGGCGGTGGGCATCCCGCCCGCCACGCATTTGCCGACCACGAACATGTCGGGCGAGAGCGAATGCACCCCGGTATAGCCGCCCAGACCGCTGGAAATCGTATGCGTCTCGTCGATGATCAGCAGCGCGCCATAGCGGCGCGTGAGGCTGCGCAGACCGTCATGGAAGCCCGCTTCGGGCAGCACCATGCAGGAATTGGTCATCACCGGCTCGGTCAGGATGGCGGCGACATCGCCCTTGGCCAGTGCCGCCTCGACCCCGGCAAGGTCGTTGAACTCGACACAGACGGCGCCCTGGGTCAGGTCGGCAAACTGGCCCAGAAGGCCCTCGCGGTTCCGGGTGGCGCCATTGGCAAGCTCCACCATCGCATCGTCAACCGTGCCGTGATAGCAACCGTTGAAGACAAGGATCTTCGGCCGCCCGGTGACTGCCCGCGCCACGCGGATGGCAAAGCGGTTGGCATCGGTGGCGGTGGTGGCGATTTGCCAGCGGAAATCGCCGAAGCGTTCACACAAAAGCCGCCCCGCCTCCAGCGCGTCTTCGGTGGGCAGCATGTAGGTCAGCCCGCGCGCAGCCTGATGCCGGATCGCCTTGGCCACCGGCGCGGGCGAATGGCCGAACATGCTGCCGGTATCGCCAAGGCAGAAATCGTCAATCTCATAACCGTCGATATCGGTGATCCGCGCGCCATGCGCCTTGGTGACCAAGGGCAGGTGCGGCATCGGCCAGTCCTTCATCCAGTGCAGCGGCACGCCGTCAAGGAAGACCCCGGCCCCCGCCTCTTGTGCCGCCTGCGCCTTGGGACGGCCCGCGGCAAAGCGTTTCGCCTCACGCGCGGCAAGTTTTTCCAGCCGGTCGGTGCGGACACCGGCAATCAGGTTGGCAGCAGGATCGGTGGGCATGGTGGCACCTCGGGCAAGGGATGCGACCTTATGGCAAATAATTTGATCAAATGGAAGGCGCCCCGTGAAGGCCAGAGGTCAGATTTGCCGCTGGCCAAGCCCTCCGGCCCCCGCTAAAACCCCGGCCAGCAGTTCGAGGATTCCGATGAGTGACCTGATCCGCCCGCAACCCGGCATCATGGAGATTGCGCTTTACGAAGGGGGCAAGGCCGCCGTCGCAGGCGTGTCCAATGTGGTAAAACTGTCCTCGAACGAGAACCCGTTCGGGCCATCGGACAAGGCCAAGGATGCCTTTGCCCGTTCGGTCCATACCCTGCACCGCTATCCCTCGACCGACCATGCCAGCCTGCGCGAGGCGATCGGCGAGGTTCACAAGCTGGACCCCGCCCGCATCATCTGCGGCGTGGGCAGCGATGAGATCATCACCTTCCTGTGTCAGGCCTATGCCGGGCCCAAGGAAGAGGTGGTGTTCACCGAACACGGCTTCCTGATGTATCGGATTTCGGCGCTGGCGGTCGGGGCAACCCCGGTCGAAGTGGCCGAGCGTGACCGCACCACCGATGTGGATGCGATTCTGAAGGCGTGCAACCGGCGCACCCGGCTGGTGTTCATTGCCAACCCGAACAACCCCACCGGCACCATGATTTCACAGGCCGAGATTGAGCGTCTGGCCGATGGCCTGCCGCCGCAGGCCATTCTGGTGCTGGACGGGGCCTATGCCGAATATGTCGAGGGGTTTGACGGCGGGGCCTCGGTGGTCACCGCCCGCAGCAATGTCGTGATGACCCGGACCTTCTCGAAAATCTACGGTCTGGGCGGGTTGCGGATTGGCTGGGCCTATGGGCCGAAACCGATCATCGATGTGCTGAACCGCATTCGCGGCCCGTTCAACCTGTCGAACACGCAACTCGACACCGCCGAGGCGGCGGTGCGCGATCAGGATTATGTGAACCGCTGCCGCGCCGACAACGCCCGGATGCGCAACTGGCTGGCCGAGGCGCTGGCGGCGCTGGGGGTGCCTTCGGACACCTCGATGGCGAATTTCATTCTGGCCCGTTTCGCCAGCCCGGAAGACGCCGAGGCCTGCGACGCCTTCTTGCAGGCGCAGGGGCTGATCGTGCGCCGGGTGTCGAGCTATAAACTGCCGCATTGCCTGCGTATCACCGTGGGCGATGAGGCGTCGTGCCGCCGCGTGGCCCATGCCATCGGCCAGTTCAAGGGCGTGAAGTGACCCGCCCGATCTACAACCGCGTGGCCCTGATCGGGCTGGGGCTGATCGCCTCGTCCATGGCTCATGCCATACGCGCGGGCGGGCTGGTGGGCGAAATCGCGGGCCATGCGAAATCTGCCGAAACCCGGGGCGTAGCGCTGGAAATCGGGCTGTGTGACCATGTTTACGCCACCGCGGCCGAGGCGGTTCAGGGCGCCGATCTGGTTGTTCTGGCGGTGCCTGTCGGGGCGATGGCCGCGATTGCCGCCGAAATCGGCCCGCATCTGGCGCCCGGGGCCACGGTCACCGATGTCGGCTCGGTCAAGCAGGCGGTGATCGAGGCGGTGGCACCGCATATCCCCGAAGGCGTGCAGTTCATCCCCGGCCACCCGATGGCAGGCACCGAATATTCCGGCCCCCGGTCCGGCTTTGCCAGCCTGTTCCAGAACCGCTGGTGGCTGCTTACCCCGGCGCCCGAGGTGGACCCGGTGGCGCTGACCCGGCTGGAAGACTTGCTCAAGGCGATGGGGGCCAAGACCAACCGGATGGAACCTGCGCACCACGATCAGGTTCTGGCGGTGGTCAGCCACACGCCGCACCTGATCGCCTATACGATGGTGGGGGTGGCCGACCATCTGGCGCAGGTTTCAAACTCGGAAGTCATCGAATATTCCGCGTCGGGTTTTCGGGATTTCACCCGGATTGCCGCCTCGGACCCCACAATGTGGCGGGATGTGTTCCTGACCAACAAGGATGCCGTGCTGGATATCCTTGGCCGTTTTGCCGAAGAGCTGTTCGTGCTGCAACGCGCGATCCGCATGGGCGACGGCGAACATCTGTTCGACTATTTCACCCGGACCCGTGCGATCCGCCGCGGCATCATCGAAGCCGGGCAGGACACCGCCGCCCCCGATTTCGGCCGCGGCGCGGGTCCGGCCAAGCCCGCACCGGGGGCCTGAGCGATGCGGCGCCTCTGGGCTCCCGTCGTGTTTGTCCTGTCTGCCCTGCCGCTCATGGCCGATGCGCCTGCCAGCACCCCACGCCCGCTGCCCCGCCCGGCGGCGGTCACCGCCATGGCCGGTGCCAATGCCGCCGTTACCGCCCCGGCCCCTGCCGCCCTGCCCCGCCCGCGCGCCCGGCCTGCGGGGCTGACCGCCACCCCGCCGCAGCCCGAAGCGCTGATCCCGCTCGACACGCTGATCGCCTCGGTCCGGCCGCGCCCGCGCCCCGCCGATCTGGCCCCCCTGCCCGAGATTGATCTTGCGGCGGCGGCAACCAGCGACAAGACCCCGAAAACCAAGCAGAAAAAGCCCAAGCGTGAAAAGGCCAGCAAGGCCGGATCGGTCTGTGGCGACCCGCAAATCAAGGGCGAAAAGCTGGCGCGCATCACCTCAAAGGTGAAAGGCTGCGGCGTCGAAGAGCCGGTTCGCGTCACCTCGGTTTCCGGCATCCGCCTGAGCCAGCCCGCCACAATCACCTGCGAAACGGCAGAGGCGCTGCGGCAATGGGTGGACGGCGCCATGCGCCCGGCCTTCGGCAAGAAGCGCGAAGTGGTCGAGCTGCGGATTGCCGCCCATTACATCTGCCGCCCGCGCAACAACAAAAAGGGCAACAAGATCAGCGAACATGGCCGGGGCAAGGCAATCGACATCGGCGGCTTCGTCTTTTCGGACGGCACCGAATGGAGCATCGCGCGCGACTACAACGCCCCGATCCGCAAGGCCCATAAGGGCGCCTGCGGCATCTTCGGCACCACACTCGGCCCCGGGTCGGACGGCTATCACGAAGACCACCTGCATTTCGACACCGCGCGCTACAACAGCGGCGCCTATTGCAGATAGCGCGTCAGTTCATCCGCGGCGCCGGGCCAAGCGGCAGCGGCCCCAGCACCATCTGCCCCCCCGCCGCGCGCAGCGTCAGGTTCAGCACATTCGGATCGCCCCCCGCCTTGGCCAAGACCTCAAGCCCGCGCTCCAGCACCCGGGCCTGATCGGCGGTGGTGCGGCCCATCGCCACCATCAGCGGCAGAAGCTGCCGCCAGCCGGTGATCTTCACCTCGATTTCGCCCTCGGCGAGACCATCGGCCCCGGCGGCCATCCGGCCCCCGGCGGTGATCTGCAGGTTCCCCCAATCCAGCCGCGCCTCGCGCAGGTCCAGCACCGAGAGCCGGGGCTTTGCCTGTCCGGCGTGGCGGTCGATCGGCGCGGTAAAGCTGGCATAGGCATCCAGATGGAACAGATCCGCCCGCGCGGGCAGCCCCGCCGCCCCGGCAATCACCGGATCGGGGGTTATGCCCTGCAACTTCAGACCCAGCCGGTGGGTGTTCACAAGGCTGGGGTCTTCCTCGGTCGCTGCAAAGACCTGATCGGCGCCGAAAGACCAGCCCGCCGTGGAAATCAGCCGCAGCGCCTTCGCTTCGAACCGCGTCTTGTCCAGGGCAAGGCTGATCCCCGGATGCAGTTCCAGCGAGGCGAGCATCCCTTCGCCATCCAGCGCGATTTCCTGCCCGGGCAGCGTCACCACCTGCCCGGTGGGCAGCGCGGCGATCAGGTGCCAGGGCTTCCAGCTCATGGAAAAGACCTGAAGGAACGGCGTCTGCCAGCCGGTGCCCTGCGCCGGATCGGCCAGCACAAGATCACTCACGGTCACATCGACACGGCTGGGGAAGCCCTGCACCACCAGCGCAGATTTTTCGGCCGTTATACCCTGTGCCGCCTGTTCGGCGAACCAGCTTTCGGTGCCGTTGCGGATCGAGGTCGAGGCCACGAACCACAGCCCGCTCCACAAAGCCGCCGCGATGACGGTGATCCAGATCAGAACGCGCATGGGCAGGCTTCCTTTCGCTTTGCCCGCTGATTACACCTCTGCCCGGGCAAGGGCCAGCAAAGGTGCATCACATGTGGGTTTTCGGGTATGGCTCGCTGATCTGGCATCCGGGTTTCGCCGTGGCCGAGGCGCGGGTGGCGCGGTTGCGGGACTGGCATCGCAGTTTCTGCATGCGCTCGATCCACCATCGCGGCACCGAAACCGCGCCGGGCCTTGTGCTGGCGCTGGATGCGGCACCGGGGGCGGTCTGTGACGGGGTGGCCTTTCGCGTTGAACCGGGAACCGAGGCCGAAACCCTTGCCGCCCTGCGCGAGCGTGAGCTGATCTCGTCGGCCTATCTCGAACGCGAAGTCACGCTCGATTTGGCCGAGGGCGGGCAGGTGCGGGCGCTGGCCTATGTGATCGACCCCGACCATGTGCAATATTGCGGCGGTCTGCCGCTTGAGGAACAGGCGCGGATCATCGCGGATGCGGTGGGCGGGCGCGGACCGAACCGCGATTACCTTTTCGCCACGGCACAGCATCTGGCCGATCTGGGCATTGCCGACGCCGATCTGGAATGGCTGGCGGCGCGGGTGGCGGCGCTGTAACTGCACCGGCACACGCGGTTTTGCTTGGCCTTTGCCCGCCGCCTGTTATGCTTTGCCCGAGCAGCAAGAGGTCGGAACCAACCGATGGACAGCACCAGAGCGGCCCCCGAGACCCATTTCAGCCAGCCGATCCGCCAGATCGTGACCATGTTGCTGGTCTGCGTGCTGGTCGCCAGCGGCGCCTGGCTGATCCATGACACGGTTTTCGGCATCATCGCCACCAATCCGCTGCTGAACGGCTTCATCACCGCCGTCTTCCTCTTGGGGGTTGCCACCTGTTTCTGGCAGGTGCTGATCCTTGTGCAGTCGGTAAGCTGGATCGAGCGGTTCGCCCGCCATGACCCCGGCGCCGAAGAGGCCGCGCCGCCCCGCCTTCTGGCCCCTCTGGCGCAGCTTCTGCACAGCCGCGGCGCGCGGACGCAGATTTCCTCGACCTCGGCCCGCTCGATCCAGGATTCGGTCGCCACGCGGATCGACGAGGCGCGCGACATCACGCGCTATCTGACCAACCTTTTGATTTTCCTTGGCCTTCTGGGCACATTCTATGGGCTGGCGACCACGGTTCCCGCCGTGGTGGAAACCATCCGCAGCCTTGCCCCGAAAGAGGGCGAAAGCGGGCTGGAAGTTTTCGGCAAGCTGATGGGCGGGCTGGAAAGCCAGTTGGGCGGCATGGGCACGGCGTTTTCGTCGTCGCTCTTGGGGCTGGCCGGGTCGCTGGTGGTCGGGCTGCTCGAACTTTTCGCCGGCCATGGCCAGAACCGTTTTTACCGCGAGCTTGAGGATTGGCTTTCGTCGATCACCCGGCTGGGCTTTGCCGGCGCCGATGGCGACAGCGCCGATGGCGGGGCGGTGTCGGCGGTGCTGGACCATCTGGCCGGTCAGGTCGAGGTGTTGCAGACGCTGATCGCACAATCCGACGAAAACCGCGCCGCCACCGATGAGGGGCTGGCGCAACTGACCGCCGCCATCAACAAGCTGGCGCGGATCGCGGTGGACGAAAAGGGCCAGCACGCCACGATGATCCGCATTGCCGAAGGGCAAGAGCGGCTGGTGGCCGCCCTGACCGGCGAGGACAGCAAGGCGCAGGTCGATGCCGAAAGCCGGATGCGCCTGCGCTCGATCGACGTGCAATTGCTGCGGATTCTGGAAGAGCTGGCGGCAGGCCGGCAAGAGGCGATGGCCGATCTGCGGGCTGATCTTTCCACGCTGACCAATACGGTGCGGCAACTGACGCGCGGGCGGGTCTAGGCCATGGGCCTTTCGCGCCGCCGAGACAGTTCCAACATCTGGCCCGGCTTCGTCGATGCGGTGACGACGCTTCTGATGGTGCTGATGTTCGTGCTGACCATCTTCACCGTCATGCAATCGGTCCTACGCGAGACGATCACCGCCCAAAGCGGCGAGTTGCAGTCGCTGACCGCGCAGGTGGCGCAACTGGCCGATGCGCTGGGGCTGGAACGCAGCCGGGCCGAGGGCTTGCAGGCCGAGGTCGGCACGCTGACCGCCTCGCTTGCCACGGCGCGGGCCGAAGGGGCGCGGCAGGCCGATCAGATTGCCGGGCTGACGGCGCAACTGGCCAGCGCCCAAGGTGCGCTGGGCGAGGCGCAGGGGCGCATTGCAAGCTTTGAAGCGCAGGTCGCCAGCCTTCTGGCCGAGCGTGACGCAGCGCGCGGGCAGGTCGGCACGCTCACCGCCTCGGTCGAAGAGCTGAAGGCGGCGCAGTCCAGACTGATGACCGAGAAAGAGGCGCTGGACCTTGCCCTTGCCAAGGCCCGGACCGAAATCGACAAGAGCGCCGAAGAGGCCCGTCTGGCCGCCGCCCGCCGCGCCGCGATTGAGGCTTTGCTGACCGATCTGCGTGCCAAGGGAGAGGCGGACAAGGCGGCGCTGGAGGCGGCGCAGGCGAAGCTGACCGCGGAAGAGGCGGCGCGGCTGGCCGATGCCGCTGCCCTTGCCACCCTGCGCGACAAGCTGAAATCCTCGGATGAGGAACTCACGGCCATGACCCTTGCGCTGGAAGAACAGCGCAAGCAGGCGGAAGAGACGCTGACCCTGCTTGCCGCCGCGCGGGCTGCGGCCGACAAAGCCGGTGCGACCGGCGACCAGAAGGCGGCCCTTCTGGCGGCTGCCGAAGCGGCCCTCACGGCCGAACAGCAAAAGACGCTGGAAGCGGCCCGCAAGGTGGAACTTCTGAACCAGCAGATCACCGCGCTGCGCGGGCAATTGGGCGCCCTGCAGGATTTGCTGGATGCCTCTGCCGCCCGCGATGCCGAAGCCAAGGTGCAGATCGAGGCGCTGGGAACCCAGTTGAACACCGCCTTGGCACAGGTCGCCAGCGAGCAGAAGCAGCGTGCCGAAATGGAGGCGGCCGAGCGCAAGCGGCTGGAGGCGGAAAACCAGAATCTTGAGAAATTCCGCTCGGAATTCTTCGGCCAATTGCGCCAGCTTCTGGCGGGGCGGCCCGGGGTGCGGGTGGTGGGCGACCGTTTCGTCTTTTCCTCCGAGGTGCTGTTCCGACCCGGTTCGGCCGATCTGGCCCCCGAAGGCCGCAACCAGATCGCCGGGGTGGCCGCGACCCTTTCCGAAGTGGCGGGCGACATTCCCCCCGAGATCGACTGGATCATCCGCGTCGATGGCCATACCGACAATGTGCCGCTGTCGGGCACCGGCGAATTCGCCGACAATTGGGAACTCAGCCAGGCGCGGGCGCTGTCGGTGGTGCGCTATATGGTGGACGAGCTGGGCTTTCCGCCGAACCGGCTGGCCGCCACCGGCTTTGGCGAGTTTCAGCCCGTGGCCAGCGGCGACAGCGCCGAAGCCCGCGCCCAGAACCGCCGCATCGAGTTGAAACTGACCGAGCGATAGCGGCGTCAGCGGAACTTGTCGGCCAGCCGCTGCAACGGGCTGCGCGGCACTTCGGCGGCGGGCTCCTGAACCTCTGCCGGGGTGGCGGCTTTTGCTGTGGCTTCCTTTGCCGCGCCGCCCGAACGGGGTGGCGCCACCCGCAGCGACACCGCATTCATGAAGCGCGTGCCGTCCCCCTCGGCCAGCGCCGCCGCCCCATCGGAGATGCCGCGCAGCAGATCGTCGAGCCAGTCCTGATCAGCCTTGGCGAAATCATGCAGCACATAGGCGGCCACCGCATCCTTGTGGCCCGGATGACCGATGCCCAGCCGCACCCGGCCATAGGCTTCGCCCAGATGCTGATGGATCGAGCGCAGGCCGTTATGCCCGGCATGGCCGCCGCCCTGTTTGACGCGCAGCTTGCCGGGGGCGAGGTCAAGCTCGTCATGGAACACCGTCACATCGGCAAGTTGCAGCTTGTAAAAGGTGACCGCCGCCTGAACCGACTGCCCCGAGAGGTTCATGAAGGTTTCGGGTTTCAGCAGCACGACCTTTTCGCCGCCCAGCCGCCCTTCGCAGGTCTGCCCCTGAAACCCCTTCTTCCACGGTGAGAAGCCATGGTCCGCCGCGATCCGGTCCAGCGCCATAAAACCGATGTTGTGGCGGTTGCCCGCGTATTTCGCCCCCGGATTGCCGAGGCCCACGAAAAGTTTCATCCGCCCGTTCCCGTTGCTGCGCCTTGCCGGAAATCCCATGACCTGCCCGCCATGGCAAGCCCGCTTGACAGTGCCGCGCCCGGGCAGCAGCCTGCGCCTTCGGGTAAGGAGGTTCGCTTGCGCATCACGGTCGTCGCTTCGATGCGCAACGAAGGCGCCTTCATCGTCGAATGGCTGGCCTGGTATAAGATGCTGGGCTTTACCGATGTCGTGGTGGTGACCAACGCCTGCACCGACCGCTCGCCGCAATTGCTGGACGCGCTGGAGGCCGCAGGGCGGTTGTACCATATCCGGCATGAGGTGCCCCCGGGCGCGCGCATCACCGAAGCCAAGCTGGCCGCGGCGCGGGCGCATAAATCGGTGCGACGGGCGCAATGGGTCTTTGTCTGCGACGTTGACGAGTTTCTGGTGATCCACAAGGGCAACGGCACGGTGGCCGAGCTGATCGGCCCGCCCGAGGCGCCGCCGTTTCTGGCCATGGCGCTGACCTGGCGTGTGTTCGGCACCTGCGGCATCACGGAATATCAGGATCTGCCGGTGCATCAGCAGTTCAGTCTGGCCCGGCCACAGGCATCAAGCCTGTCGCAATGGGTCAAGATGCTGTTCCGTCAGCCGCGCTGGTTTGACCGGCTGGGCGAGCATGGGCCAAAGGGCCTGTCGCCGGAAAAGGCGGCCCTGCGCGGGACCGAGCCGGGGCTGCAACTGGTCAATGCCGATGGCCAGGAGGTGACCGACTGGGATGTGACCGGGCGGCGCTATCTGCGGCGGCTGCCCAAGGAACTGGTCAGCCACCGGGTGGCACAGGTCAACCATTACATGCTGCGCTCGGCCGAAAGTTTCAGCCTGAAGGCCGGAACCCCCTCGCCCGTGGCGCTGTCCGACCGCTACACCAGCAGCTATTTTCAGCGCGCCGATGGCGGGCGGATGCCCGACAGCAGCGCCTTTCGCTATGCCGACGCCTTTGAGGCGATGCGCCACAGGCTGATGGCCCTGCCCGATGTGGCGCGGCTGCATTACCTGTGCTGCGCCGATCATATGGCGGCGATCTGCGCCAAGGCCGGGCGCCGCCCCGAGGACGAACCGCGCTGGCAGGGCTTCATGGCGCAGGCGGCTGCGGCGCCGTAAAAGCAGCGGGGCGCGGAAGGTCTCCCTTCCGCGCCCCGCCTTGCCCGCAAAGGGGCGATTACTCTTCCGACGCGGCCAGACCCGAGGGCGCCGCGATATTGGCGATCACGAAGTTGCGCGCGATGGTCGGGCGCACACCGGCCGGCAGGGCCACATCGTTGATGTGGATCACATCGCCGATCTGCTTGCCGGTCAGGTCAACCGTCACATGGTCGGGAATATCCCCGGCCAGCACTTCCAGTTCGACTTCCGAGCGCACGATGGTCAGCGTGCCGCCGCGCTTCAGCCCGGGGCTGGCGGCGTGGTTCTCGAACTCGACATGGATGAACAGGTTGATGCGCGATTCGTCGTGGATGCGCATGAAATCGACGTGGGTCGGCAGATCCTTGACCACATCGCGCTGTACGCCGCGGCAGATCACATGCACGTCTTCCTGGCCTTCAACCTTGAGGTTGAACAGCGTTTGCAGGAAGCGGCCCTGACGCAGGCGCTTGAGCAAGGCGTTGTAGTTGATCTTGATCGGCGTCGGCTCTTTGCCGTCGCCATAAACGATGCCGGGTACGGTGCCCTCACGACGAGCTTGACGAGCGGCCCCCTTGCCTGTCCCCGTCCGCACCTCAGCGATGAAGTCTTGAGCTTCACGAGCCATGGTCTTCTCCTGATGAATAAGTCCGCCATCCTCCAAGGGTGCATGGCGCGACCGGGGGCCTATAGCGGGGAATCGGGGGCGGGGGAAGCGGAAACTTGACAATTCTGCCCGGGTGCTGCGCCGGTCGATCCGGCGGGCGGCAGGGCGCGGGCGATGTCGGCAAGGCTGCGGGCCGCGAAATGACGGGCAATCACCGCCTCTGCCTCGGTCAGGGCGGCGGCCACGGTGCCGGCCATTGCAGCCTCGATGGCGCAGGGATGGCCCGGCGCGGGGGCAAAGGCAATGGGGGTCAGGAACGGCTCGTCCAGCGCCCGATAAATCTCTTCCAGCGTCACCGCTTCCGCCGGGCGGGCCAGCCGCCAGCCGCCGCCATGGCCCTTTTCGGACAAAAGGATGCCCGCCGCGCGCAACGGGCCCAGCACACGGCGCACCACCACCGGATGGGTGCCATGCATCGCCGCCAGCTCTTCCGAGGTGCGCGGTCGGGTCGGGTCCAGCGCCATATGGCCCAGTGTGTGAAGGGCGAGTGAGAACTTGCCGGTTTGCTTCATGTAACTATATAAGTTGCGTGATATTGGGAAAGGCAGGGCGAAGATGGCACAGGACAGAACCCGGGGCGACGGCGAAATGCTGGATGCGGTGGTGATCGGCGGCAGTTTCGCCGGGATTTCGGCGGCGCTTTATCTGGCGCGGGGCCGGCGCAGCGTGGCGGTGGTGGATGAGGGGGAAACGCGCAACCGCTTTGCCAGCGCCGCGCATGGACTGTTGGGCCATGATGGCAAACCCCCGGCGCAGATCCGCGCCGAAGGTCTGCGTGACCTGCTGGCCTATCCCGAGGCGCGGCTGATCGCGGGGCGGGCACTGCGGGTAACCGGGCAGCGCGACGATTTCACGGTGGAACTGGCCGGGCAAAGCCTGCGCTGCCGCCGTCTGGTGCTGGCCTATGGGATGCGCGATCTGTTGCCCGATCTGCCGGGGCTGGCCGAGGTCTGGGGCCAGACGGCGTTTCAATGCCCCTATTGCCATGGTTATGAATTGAGTGACCGCAAAGCGGCGCTGTGGATGGGCGGGCCGCATGTGGCCGATCACGCCCGCTTTCTGCGGCAATGGGTACCAGAGCTAACGCTGTTGCCGGATGGGCTGCTGAGTGAGCAGGACCACGCCACCCTCACATCGGCAGGCGTGCGGGTGGCCGCGGCGGCGCCGGTCCGGCTGCAATCGGACGGACCGCGGCTTCAGGTGATCCATCTGTCCGATGGCCGCACCCTGCCCGCCGAGGTGCTGTATATGGCGACCCGCGCCGAACCGGCCTGCGATCTTGCGGCGCAACTGGGCTGCCGGATGGAGATGGGGATGCAGGGGCCGATCGTGGCGGTGGATGCGATGCAGGCCAGTTCGGTGCCCGGCGTCTTTGCCGCAGGTGACCTTGCCCGCCCGGTGTTCGGCGCGGGTTTTGCCGTGGCGGCGGGGGTGATGGCGGGCACCGCCTGCCACCGCAGCCTCGTGCTGGGTTAAGACGTCGGCGGCGACGGCGCAATGTCGGCGGCAAGCTTGCGGCAGGGGCGCGGGCGGGGTAGCTGCGCGCTATGCGTCTTCCCCATCTGATCCCGATTGCCCGTGCGCCGCTGGCGGCCTTTGCCGCCATGGGCGTGCTGTGGGGCAGCTTTGCCGCCGCCCTGCCCGACCTCAAGACCATGCTGGACGTGAACGAGACGCGGCTGGGCCTGTTGCTGTTCACCACGCCGTTGGCGGCGGTTCTGGCGATGCTGGCTGCGCCCGCGGTGGGCGCGCGGCTGGGCCGGGTGGCGCTGCCGCTGGCAACGCTGGCGATGGCGGTGGCCTTTGCCCTGCCCGGACAGGCGGTGGCGCTCTGGATGTTTCCGCTGGCCATGCTGTGCTGTGGGGCGGCAACCGGGCTGACCGATGTGCTGATGAACGCACGGGTCGCGGCGCTGGAGAACCGCCATGCGCTGCATCTGATGAACCTCTGCCATGCCGCCTATTCCTTTGGCTATGCCGCAGGCGCTGCGGGCACCGGCTTGATGCGGGATGCGGCCTGGTCACCCGGCTGGGTGCTGGGCAGCATGGCCGCGGTGGCGGCCTGCCTTGCCCTGCTGACACCCGAGCGGGACGGCGCCATCGACGGGCTGGCCCGGCCCAAGGACCGCAAGGCGGGGCGGCTGGGTCTGGTGCCGGTGATCGGCGGCGGCATGGTGCTGATCGCCTTCCTGACCGAGAATGCGGCCGAGAACTGGTCAGCGCTGCATATCGAAAAGACGCTGGGCGGCAGCCCCGGCCATGGCGCGATGGGGCCGGCGCTGATGGCGCTGACGATGGGCGCGGCGCGGCTGGTGGGGCAACGGATTGCCGGACGGATCAATCCGGTCTGGCTATTGACCGGCGGCGCGGCCGTGTCGGCCACGGGCGCGCTGATCGCTGCGGGAGCTGTCAGCCCGGTCATGGCCTATGCGGGCTTTGTGGTCATGGGGATCGGCTCTTCGGTGATCTCGCCCACGGCCTTTTCGCTGGTGGGTCAGCGCGCCGCGCCCGAGGCGCGGGCGCGGGCGGTGGCGCGGGCCACGCTTCTGGGCTATTTCGGCTATTTCTTCGGCCCGCCGCTTCTGGGTTTTGTGGCCGGGCATCTGGGGCTGCGGATGGCCTTTGTCTTTGCAGCCGCCATGCTCATGGCCGTGCCGCTGCTGGCGCGGTTGCTGAACGGCAACCGGCGGGGCTGAAAATTTTTCGGCGAAAAATTTTCGCGCCCGGCGGGCCCGGCGGAGAATCCGAGGGATTTTCCGCGCCCTGTCCTGAATGTGAATCGCTTGACGCGGTGGCGGAATCCCCCTAAAGCCCGACACAGCGTATTCGGAGCCACCCTGCGGGGCGGCCCCTCTCTGTTTGACACGAAGGATCACGACCATGTCGCGCGTCTGCGAACTGACGGGCAAGGGCCCGATGACTGGCAACACCGTCAGCCATGCCAACAACAAGTCCCGCCGGCGCTTCCTGCCGAACCTGAATGATGTGACCCTGATCTCGGACGTTCTGGGCCAGTCGTTCAAGCTGCGGGTTTCGGCGGCTGCGCTGCGCACCGTTGACCATCGCGGCGGTCTGGACGCTTTCCTGGCCAAGGCCAAGGACGAAGAACTGTCGGCTGACGCGCTGAAGATCAAGAAAGACATCGCCAAGGCTCAGGCCGCCGCCTGATCCGACGCGGATCGCTTTCAAAGGCCCCATGCGCAGCACGCATGGGGCCTTTGGCGTTTGACCTTCTGGCCAGCGCCACGCCAGGCTGCCATCTTGGCCCGGGGCGCAAGCTGCGCTAGAAAGCAGCCATGACACGGTTCCGCCCCCTTGCCGGCCTGCTGCTTGCCCTGATCGCCGCGGTTGCGTCGCTGGGATTGGCGGTTGCGCATGGCCAGCCGCGCGTTGCGGGCTGGATGGACCTCTGCGGCGATGGCGCTGCCGCGGTGGCGGTGGACGCCCGGGGCCAGCCGGTGGGCGTGACCCACCCCTGCCCCGATTGCACCGCGCCCCTTGCCTTTGCCAGCCCGCCGCCGCCCATGGCCATGCCCCTGCCGCCGCAAAGCCATCGGCAGGCCGCACGGCCCGCCGCCGGGCTGTCCGTCGCGCGGCGTCCCGCGCCCGAGCCGGATGCCCGCGGCCCCCCGGTTCTGATCTGACCCCCTCCCCTTCAGATCAAACCCAAGGAACGATTATGAACGCGATGCGCACCCTTCTGGCAGCCGCTGCTGCCGCCCTGTCCCTGACCTCGCCGATGCTGGCCCATGGCACCGAAGACCATTCGGCCACCGAACACCCCGAGGGCATCCATATCCATGATGCCTATGCCCGCGCCTCGGCGCAATCGGGTGCGGTGTTCTTCATCATCCACAACAACACCGGCGCCGACATCACCATCACCGGCGCGCAGACAGACGCCGCTGAAGTGGCAGAGCTTCACACCCACAAGGAAGATGCCAATGGCGTCATGCAGATGATGCAGATCGAAGGCGGCGTGCCCGTGCCCTTCGGTGAGATGCACGCGTTCCAGCGCGGCGGCGACCATGTGATGCTGATGGGCCTGAAAGCACCGCTGAAGGATGGCGACATCATCACCGTGACGCTGATCTTTGACGGGGCCGCGCCGGTGACCTTTGAAGCCGTGGTCGATAACAACCGCAAGCCCGAGGATGGCATGGGCGAGATGGATCATTCCAAGATGGGCCACAGCACGCCCTGACCGCTGCGGCAGGCGCCCGGCCCGTCCGAGCGCCCACGCCCTGCCGCAGCGTTCTGCTTGCCCGGTCGCACGCAGAATGCTTCCCTCAGGTCAAACCATGGGGGGTGGGGAATGCTGAAGCGCATCGTGAGGGGCCTGTTGGTCCTGCTGGTGGTTCTGGGCGGGCTTGCCCTTTGGAAGCGGGAAGAGATCACACGGCTTCTGGCGGTGAACTCCCTCTTTTCCGAAGAGCGGATCGTCCAGAACTTCAGCCATATGGACAAGCTGTTCCTGACCCGCCCCTTGTCGCGCGGCGACGGGCCGGTTAGCGCCCTGCCCCCCGGCCCGCCCTTTGCCCTGCCTGCTGACGCGGCGCAATGGGTGCAGGATCGCAGCGTCACCGGGCTGGTGATGCTGAAAGGCGGGCAACTGGTTCATGAAAGCTATTACCTTGGCACCGGGCCGGAAGACCTGCGGATCAGTTGGTCGGTTGCCAAAAGCTATCTTGCCGCCCTCTTCGGCGTGCTGCGGGCCGAGGGCAAGTTTCCCGACCTGAATGCACAGGTCACCGATTTCGCGCCGCTCCTGAAAGGGTCGGCCTATGACGGCGCCACGATCCACGATGTCCTCACCATGTCCTCGGGCGTGGGTTTCAACGAGGACTATCTGGACTTCTGGAGCGACATCAACAAGATGGGCCGGGTTCTGGCGCTTGGTGGCAGCATGGACGGCTTTGCCGCCGGGCTGAAGACGCGGGCGAGTGCGCCGGGCAGCCACTGGCATTATGTTTCGATTGATACCCATGTGATCGGCATGGTGATCCGGGGCGCCACCGGGCAGGACATTCCCGAATTGCTGGAAAGCCGCATCCTTGCCCCCTTGGGGATGGAGGCGGCGCCCTATTACCTGACCGATGGCGAGGGCGTCAGCTTTGTGTTGGGCGGGTTGAACGTGATGACGCGGGACTATGCCCGCTTTGGCCAGATGATCCTGCAGCGCGGCGCGTGGCAGGGGCAGCAGGTGGTGCCCGCAACTTGGGTTGAGGCCATGACCACGCCGCAGGCCAAGGATGGTTCGGCCTATGGATTCCAGTGGTGGATTCCGCCACAGGCCGCGCCGGGCGAGGTTATGGCGCAGGGCATCTATGGCCAATATATCTATATCAACCCCGGGCTTGACGTGGTGATTGCCGTCAACGCCGCCGATCGCGGCTTTGAAGAGCCGGGGGTCTACGACGGCAATATCGCCATGCTGCGCAAACTCGCCGGGGCGCTGTAACAGCGCGCCGTCCTCGCGGCCGTGATGCAAGGCGGAAGTGGAGTGGAGCTTTGCCCTTGACCTGCTATGTCGGCGACGTCGAGCAGCGCGCGGCCGATACCGATGCAAGGGCCCGCAAGATCACCTCCGGCCGAGCCTGTTCTTCTCGGCCGGTCAGGCCGACGCCCTCACCGATCTGATAGAGCTGTCCGACGACCGCATCCGTTTGCCGACGGCCGGTGTGCTGCGGCAGGAAATCGGCACCAGCCGGATCGACTCCACCCTGCCGCTTGGGCTGCCCGCGCTTCGCTTCGGATGGCAAGAAGTCGGCATCACATAGCAAGCGTCGCAAAATAGCATTGTTTCAGCAGTTGCGGTTAAGGAGATGTCGTGGACTGAGGCATGGAAAGCGGCAACCTCCACATCCGCCGGACGCGCGGCATAGCCTGATCTCGCCGGCCGGATGGCCAACCCGGGCAAAGGAGTCGCGCCGACAGAGGATGTCGCATGAGCTTGCGGGCAAGGGTTAGGAGGCAGCCACTTCAGGACCTGGTCGTTCCAGAGCCCGCCTCCATGTCGCGCGCCTCCTTGCTGGCTTCACCGGAAATGGCTGCGGCAAGGTCGTCATTCCGCTCTCGCTGCTTTTGCTTGAGGACGTCGGACCGCAGGCCGAAATCGTCGAGATAATCCTGATGAGCAAGGCTCCGCATAGCCTGTATTACCTCGACCTGCTTTCGTCCCCAGACGATATGGTATTCGGACCGGCGCATGAATGCGATCTTGGCAAGGACAAAAACCTCGAAAGCGAGGCCCCCTCGAAGACAAGCACCGCGTAGAAGAACGCCTTGCTCTCCGCCGTCAGAACCTTGACGGCATAAAGCTGGGCCAAGAGGCTGTCCGGATTGGTCAACTCGCGCATCGGATTGCGCGCAGCAAGCTCGGCAACTCCGAAGCCAAGGCCCGCTTCGAAAGCGCCGAGAGCTGTGGCGGCGTAAAGAAGTGCTTCACGCTCTGCAGGCTGGTCGTCTCCTCCGGCCTGTGCCCGCAGATCGTCCAGCGTCGCCTGTGTTTGGTCACGAAGCATCTGCGCGTTTGCGATGGAACTGCTCTGAACCGGCATCTCCGTTTCTGCCCGCGCGACTTGGCCAGTTTGTAAACTTGGCCAGTGCCGGGCGATCCCGACACTTCGGGGCAGTCCGGCGTCTTGGTCGTCGGCTCACACCGCATCCGGTCCCGCTTCACCTGAACCACCCCCTCTGCCGCGATGCGGGCAGTGGCAAGCCGATCAAGCTCGGCCTGATGACACGCGGCTTCAGCGGCAAGGGCAAGGGCGCCTCCTTCAGCACCCTTGCCGAACAGGAAAAAACCACGACCAGCCGTATCCAGCAGATGATCGGTCTCGCATTCCTCGCCCCGGACATCCTCGCTCAGATCGCCGCGGGGACGCAGCCGGTCGCCTTCACCTCCGAATGGTTCAAGACCCGGCAGTTGCCGTCTGGCTGGGATGAACAGCGCAAGATCATCGACAGGCTCTGAAAGAGGTCGGGCTGGACTTGGAGCGGCGGGCCTAAACGGACGTTGCCGTGCAGCAGGCCGTTCATCATTCTCAAATGCAAAAAATCAAGTAAATCAGTTTATTGCGCCTTCCTGACGGAAGCGGGAAGTCAAGTCGAGCGCACGATCCCTCGACCCAAAACCGTACCGCCGCAAAGGGGAGTGAGAGACTCGCGCCCAAACCGGGGCAATAGGTGCTCTGGATTTGCCGTCTCACCCGAGACATGAAACGGGTAAGGCCCGGAAATGACGAATGAATCACGCACGAATAATGTCATTCAAAAGCAATGGCTTAGTTGATCGCGGAGCACCCCTGGATTCGAACCAGAGATATGTTCCTTTTTCTAACCCCGGGAAAACACGGGATAAATTCAGTCGAAAATTGTGCGTAACCTGTTGGAATGGATGAATACTTTCACAGTTCGACCGCCCCAAAAGCGCTGACCTTTGGGGGCGTCTCCTAAGGCCGAGACAGTTTGTCTTGCCCGTGGCTCACACCCATTATAATGGAACAAAAAGGGAACTATTGGTGTGATTCCGTGTGCCATGCTCCGAATGGATGCACCTTCCATAGTCCAAGCTCGGCGGTCGGCTTCCCGTGCGCCGCAGGCCGACATAACCCTGTCCGAGGTGTTTCCCGAACCGGGGGCAGAGGCGGCCGCGATCGGGTTTGCCCTGACGCGGCTTGGCTCTGGAGCGGCGCCTGTGCTTTGGATTCAGGATCGGCTGGCGCAACGCGAGACGGGGCATCCCTTTCTGGCAGGTCTTGGGCTGCAAAGGCCCCTGATGGTGATGCAGCTTTCCCGACCGGCCGATGTGATGACTGCGGTCGAGGAGGGCCTGCGCTGCCGGGCTCTGGCTGCGGTCATCGCCGAAATCCGGGGCAATCCGACGGCGGTGAGCTTTACGGCGATGAAGCGTCTGGCCTTGCGGGCAGAGGCATCGGGCGTGCCTTGCTGGCTGATCCGGCAGGCGGCCACTGCGGATCTGAGCGCGGCGCGCGACCGCTGGCGGATTGCCACGCTGCCCTCGACCTGCAATCCCGACGATCCGCGGGCGCCCGGGGATCCGCGCTGGCGAGTAGAGCTGTTTCGGTCGCGCGACAAGCGGCCGGGGGAATGGGTGGCGCGCCATGAACGCGGGGCGGCGAATCGTATCCATCTGGTTACCGCAGTTCCCGATGGAGCGCTGGCGGAAGATACAGGAGCAGTGGGGCAACGCGCAGCCCGATGATCAGCCGCAGGCGCTGGCGGTTGGGGGCGCGCATGGTCCGGTCGTTCATGCCGTCAATCGGGTGGCGCATCTGTCGGGGGTAACGACCGGCGCACGCGTGGTCGATATGCGGGCGCTCTGTCCCCAATTGCGGGTGGATTATGCTGATTGTGAAGGCGATAGGGCGGCGCTGGAACGCCTTGCCCTTTGGGCGCGGCGCTGGTGCCCCTGGACGGCAGCTGACGATTGGACGGCCGAGGTGGTGTCCGGCGGGCACGGCCTGGTCCTTGACACCACCGGGTCGGACCACCTGTGGCGCGGGGAGACGAAGATGCTGACGCAGATGGAGGCTGACCTTTCTATGCTGGGGTTTTCCTCCCGGCTTGCAGTGGCGCCCAGTTGGGGGGCGGCCTGGGCGTTGGCGCGGTTCGGACCTGTGCGAGCGATCTGTCACGATCTGGCCGACCTTGCACCGCTGCCGGTGGTGGCCCTACGGCTGGATGCCGAGACGGTGCTGCTCTTGAACCGGCTAGGGCTGCGCTCGATCGGCTCTCTCGCTGATCTGCCGCGCCTTTCGCTTGCGCGCAGGTTTTCGCGCGCGGGTCCGGCACAAAACCCGCTGATCCGGTTGGACCAGATGACGGGTCATCTGCCCGAGCCGGTTTCCCCGCCCGACATGCCACCAGTCTTTCGCGCCGATGCAAAGCTGGCCGAACCGATCCTTGATCCGACCCATCACCTGCCGAGCCTGTGCGCGGAATTGTGCGGCCGAATGGCCCAGGCCCATCAGGGCGCGCGCCGCCTGCGCCTGACCGTCTATCGCACCGATGGCGAGATCAGCCGCATCGAGGTCGCTTGTGCCCTGCCCAGTCGCGAGCCTGCGCATCTGGCCTTTCTGTTCCGCGACCGGCTGGAGCGGATAAATCCGGGCTTTGGGTTTGACCTGATCTCGCTGGAAGCCCCGGCCACCGAACCTCTTGGCCTGCAGCAGGTCGATCTTGCGGGCGGCAGCGAGGCCGGGCTTGAGATTTCACATCTTGTCGACAGGTTGACCGCACGCTTCGGTCGCACGACCTTGGCGCAGCTTCGGCCCGTCGCAAGCCATATCCCTGAACGAGCCGAGGCGCGGGGCGCCCCGATGATCGATGCGCCCGGCCAGACATATCCGGTCTCCGAACGCCCACAGCGCCTGTTGGATCACCCGGAAGAGGTCAGGGTGCTTTATGCCATGCCCGAAGGCCCCCCTGCCCAGTTTCAATGGCGACGACGCGGCTATCGGGTCACGCGCTATCAAGGGCCGGAGCGCATTGCGCCGGAATGGTGGCAGGACAAGTCCGGCACCCGCCTGCGCGATTACTTCAAGGTCGAGGACGAGGAGGGCCACCGCTTCTGGCTCTATCGGGAAGGGTTGCAAGGCGATGGCCGTGGCGGTGCCCCCCGCTGGTTCCTGCATGGGATATTCGCCTGATGCCAGACAATGACAACCGCCGTATCCGCAAGACGCTGACCGGGGATTTCGTCCCCAATCCGCGCGCGGATTATGTGGAGCTTGGAGTGACCACGCCTTATTCCTTTCTGCGCGGTGCCTCCGACGCAAGTGAACTGGCCGGTGCGGCCCATGCCCTTGGATATGATGCGCTTGGCGTAGCCGATCTGAACACGATGGCCGGCGTGGTGCGGCTTCATGCCGAGGCGAAGAAGGCCAACCTGCGCCCGGTGATCGGCTGCCGCCTGCGGCTGGTCACGGGCGAAGAGTTTCTTGCCTATCCCCGTGACCGCATGGCTTATGGCCGGCTCTGCACGCTTCTGACCAAGGGCAAGCGGCAGGATCCGGGCGGCGAATGGCAGGCCAAGGGCGTCTGCGACATCACCCTTGCCGATCTGGCCACCCATGTCGAAGGGGTGCAACTGATCGTCCTGCCCGATGATGAGTTGCCTCGCCGTATGCCCGAGCTGACGCACCGCCTGCCGACCCTGCGCCATATCGCGGTCAGCTACCTCTATCGCGGCGACGACCGGGCGCGGATCAACCGGCTGGATCGGCTGGCCCGCGCGCATGGCCTGTCGATCCTTGCGACCAATGATGTGCATTACCACGCCGCCGAGCGCCGCCCCTTGCAGGACGTGATGACCTGCATCCGTGAGAAGACCACAATCCACAAGGCGGGCTTCCTGCTGGAGCCCAATGCCGAGCGCCACCTGAAATCGCCTGCCGAGATGGTCCTGCTTTTCGCCGATTGGCCCCATGCCATCCGCGCCACGCGCGAGGTGGCCGATGCCTGCGCCTTCAGCCTGACCGAACTGGCCTATCACTATCCGATGGAAACGGTGCCGCCCGGGGAAACCCCGCAAAGCCAGTTGGAAAAACTGACCTGGGAAGGTGCCGCCGCGCGCTATCCGCAAGGCCTGTCAGGCAAGGTGCACGGCCTTCTGGTCAAGGAGCTGGAGATCATCGGGCTGAAGAAAATTCCTCAATATTTCCTGACAATCCACGAGATCGTCCTCTGGGCGCGGGCGCAGGGCATCCTCTGCCAGGGGCGGGGTTCCGCCGCCAATTCTGCGGTCTGCTTCGTGCTGGGCATCACTTCGGTCGATCCTGCGGAACAGGAACTGCTCTTCGAGCGCTTCATCAGCCTGGACCGCGACGAGCCACCCGACATCGACGTCGATTTTGAACATGAACGCCGCGAAGAGGTGATCCAGCATATCTATGACAAATACGGCCGCCATCGCGCCGGCCTTTGCGCCACGGTCATCCATTACCGCCCCCGCAGCGCCATCCGCGAGGTGGGCAAGGTGATGGGCCTGTCCGAAGATGTGACGGCGGCGCTGGCAAAAACCGTCTGGGGCAGTTGGGGCACCAGCATGGGCGAGGCGAACAGCCGCGAGGCCGGGGTTGACCTGACCGACCCGCTGATGGCGCGCACCATCAGGCTGGCCGAGCAGTTGATCGGGATGCCGCGCCATCTGGGCCAGCATGTCGGCGGCTTCATCCTGACCGAAGGCGCGCTGCATGACACCGTGCCCATCGGCAATGCCGCCATGCCCGACCGCAGTTTCATCGAATGGGACAAGGACGACATCGACGAACTGGGCATCCTCAAGGTGGACATTCTGGCCTTGGGAATGCTGACCTGCATCCGCAAATGTTTTGACATCCTGCGCCGCCAGTATGGCGTGACGCATGATCTCGCCTCGATCCCGCAGGACGACAAGGACACCTACGACATGCTGTGCAAAGGCGACAGCATCGGCGTCTTTCAGGTGGAAAGCCGGGCGCAGATGAACATGCTGCCACGCCTGAAACCCCGGAAGTTCTATGATCTGGTGGTCGAGGTCGCCATCGTCCGCCCCGGCCCGATTCAGGGCGACATGGTGCATCCCTATCTGCGCCGGCGCAACGGGGTCGAGCCCGAGGAATACCCCTCGCCAGCCCCGCCGCATGACCCGGACGAATTGCGCAGCATCCTTGGCCGCACCTTTGGCGTGCCGATCTTTCAGGAACAGGCGATGAAGATTGCCATGGTCGCCGCCCGGTTTTCCTCGGCCGAGGCCAATCAACTGCGCCGAGCCATGGCCACCTTCCGGTCGCGCGGCACAATCGGTCGGCTTGAGAATCTGATGGTCGGCCGGATGATCGAACGCGGCTATGATCCCGATTTCGCCAAACGCTGTTTCGACCAGATCAAGGGCTTTGGCGATTATGGCTTTCCCGAAAGTCATGCGGTCAGCTTTGCCCTGCTGGTCTATGTTTCATCCTGGCTGAAATGTCATTACCCGGCCGCCTTTGCCTGCGCGCTGCTGAACAGTCAGCCCATGGGATTCTATGCCCCGGCCCAGATCGTGCGGGATGCCCGCGAGCATGGCGTTGACTTGCGCGAGGTAGACGTGAATTTCAGCGAATGGGACAACACGCTGGAACCCTCGGGCAACAGTTTTGCCCTGCGGTTGGGCCTGCGGCAGATAGAGGGCATGTCGCCCGTAGCGGCAGGGCGCTTGATACGCGCCCGCGATGAACCCTTCACCCGCCTGCCCGATCTCGCCACACGCGCCGGCCTGAACGGCCGGACGATCCACGCGCTGGCCGCCGCCGATGCTTTCCGCTCCATGGGGCTGGATCGCCGCGCCGCCCTGTGGGAGGCAAAAGCCCTGCGTGATGCCCCCGACCTGCCGCTGTTCCGGTCGGGTCAGGACGAGGGGGACGAGCCTGCGGCCCATCTGCCGCAGATGCCGCTGTGCGAACAGGTGGTGGCTGATTACCAGACGCTGCGCCTGTCACTGAAGGCGCATCCGATGGCCTTCCTGCGCGCCAGCATGGCACTGCAGGGGTTTGCCCGCGCCACCGACTTGGAGGGCGTTCCCAACAACCGTCGCGTCAGGCTTGCCGGGCTGGTTCTGGTGCGCCAACGGCCGGGCAGCGCCAAGGGCGTTTGCTTCATCACGCTTGAGGATGAAACGGGTGTGGCCAATCTTGTCGTCTGGCCCAAGGTGATGACCGCCTTCCGCAAGGTGATCATGACCGCCCGTCTGATGCAGGTGGCGGGACGCCTGCAACGTGACACGGCCTCCGGCGTGACCCATATTGTCGTCGAAAGCCTGCAGGACCGCAGCGATGTTCTTCTGCGCCTGTCAGATCGAAGCCTTGCACCACTGTTGAGAGACACGAAGACCTGCACAAAAGCGGGAATTAGTGAAAACAGCCGGGAACAGGTGAAAACGCAGGGGAAATCAAGGGATTGCAGGATGGAATCTGGCCCGCGAGGACCGATGGCCAATGTCTTGCAGATGGCGTTCAAATGGCCTTCAAGGGCCGTTTACGCGGCCAAGTGGTGCTGACGCGATGCGAGGGGCACAGCGAAGGCTAAAGCACCTTCAAATAACGATAAAACAGAAGGTATACGGGCCAGAAAACCAGATTTCTGCCTTTCTGGCCCGAACGGAACCGGGAAGTTACGCACCCAGTTCCGATTTCACTTCCCAGTTAACGGTAAGCCATTGATATAGATAAATTTGTCGAGGGATTTCCGATAGAGATCACCGGCTCGAACTGGGAAGCGATTTCCGCTGCTCACCCCCCGAAATTGCGGATCAGCAGCTCGGCGCGGTTGCCCCGCGCGCTCGCCTGGCGCGCGATGGTGTAGGTCGTTGTGACCGGCTCAATCACGGCCCAGTCGAATAGCGCCCGGACCTCTGGCACGTCATTGATCGACAGCAGGAATCGCCCATGGATGTCGCGCAGCTGGGCGGCCAGCTTGTCGAACTCGGCCCGGGAAAACAGCTCCTTCCCATAATCGCCCTCGCAGCCCCAGTAGGGCGGGTCCAGATAGAACAGCGTCGCGTCGCTGTCATAGCGGCGCACCAGCTCGGACCAGTCGAGGCATTCGACGATGACGCCCGCGAGGCGGCTGTGCAGCGCCTCGAGCATGGGTTCCAGCGTCGAGAGGTTGAACTGCCCCGGCCGCTCACGCGAGACGCCGAAGTTGCGGCCCGAGACCTTGCCGCCAAACGCGCAACGCTGGAGGTAGAGGAATCGGCCCGCCCGCTCCAGATCGGTCAGGGTGTCGGGATCGGTGGCGACAAGGCGCTCAAACTCGGCGCGGGTGGTGATCTGGAACCGCAGTGTGTCCAGAAACTGGACGTAGTGCCGCTGGAGGATGCGAAACAGGGTTGCGACATCGCGGGCGCGATCGTTGATCACCTCGGCCCGCGGGCGGGCGGTGCGGCGCAGAAAAACCCCACCCATTCCGACGAAAGGCTCGGCATAGGTGCCGCAAGGCGTCTGGTCGAGGATCGCGCAGATCCTTTTGGCGAGGTTCCGTTTTCCGCCCATCCAGGGCGCGACAGGAGAGGTGGGTTCAACAGGGGTGAGAACGGCGTTCAAGGTCATGCTCCGCGACTGAGTGAAGTGCGAACATAACATGAACAATGGCGGGCATCATGCCCGATCTTTGGTTCCATCAGCCGAGGTCAGTTTCACTGCTGTTCCGCTTGCGACCAGAAACAGCATCGACTTACCGCCGCCCGATATCTCGGAGTAGTCTAGGTCGATGGCCACCACGGCATCGGCACCGAGGGCAAGGGCTTCGCGGCGCAGCTCGTCGAGAGCGGTCGTTCTGGCGTCGCGCAGACCCTTCTGCATTGTCGCGCTGCGCCCGCCAAAAGTGTCACGGAACGCCGAGGCAATATCCCGAAAAAGGTGCATCCCGATCACGACTTCGGCCGTGATGATGTCCAGTCGTTCGTAGACAGGAAGGTTGGAAGAGGATTCAGTCGTTAGGATGATGCGAGAGGCTGCAATTGCCTCGACGGCGGCCCGCTCGTTTGCTTCAGAGACAGTTCTTTCCCGAGCAATACGTTCTTCAGACGCCGCCAAGGCGCGTGCGTCCTCTACACATTGCAGGCATGTTCCTTCCACCATCTGAATGCGGAAGAAATCTTTACCGCAGGTCTTGCACACTGCCATAGAACTAATCCCTATTCGTATGCCCCCACCACATTACCTTACCGATAATCGACACAGAGGAGATGGGGCGGAATTCTGGGGCGAAAGCTGGGTTGTCGGAGAGTAGCGCCAATGTCCCCGCTGGCGCCAACTCGATCCGTTTGACCCGCGCGGCTCCGTCATCAAGAATGGCGTAGATCGATGCAGGTCGCGTGTCTTTAGGGCCGCGCGAATGAATTGGCGGCTCGCTTTTGCTTCGATCAATCAAAAGCATATCGCCATCATGGATGGTCGGCGCCATGCTTTCGCCTGAGGAACGGGCTAGGACGGCGGAAGCGGCTGATACGCCTATACGCTTGAGCCAGGATCGCCGAAAGGCAAGGTGACCGATCATGACCTCAGTGTGGTTTTCCCGGCCTACGCCAGCTGCCAGATCGGCTTCGTGGACGGGAACTTGTGCGAAGTCGGCGCCGTCCAGAACAATCTGTTGAACTGTGCCAGCCTCCCTTGGTGGCCCGAAATAGCACTCTAGGCCCAGAACATCCGCAAGCCTTTGAAGGGCATGGAAGTTTGTGCGTCTGTCTTCTGGCGACGTCGCACGAGATGATCGCAAGTTTTTTATGAGAGCATAGTTGCCCACCGCCAACTTGGAGGCCGCAGCATCGGACAGGCCCTTCCGGGCCAGCGCCTCATCAATTGCTGCAAGTATCTCATCCATCGCTCGGACCTTAGCCGATTCGGGCTAATTCGGCAATGATTAGCCGATAAGGGCTTGAACTATGTGGCCCCTACAGGCTATGCTTGCGGCATGGAACAGAAGCACGCCCTCCTTGCTCTCGCCGAAAGTCTGGCTGCCCATCAGGGCGTCACGCACTTTGCGATCTCGATGCGCGCCCTCGGTAAGGGCGACTTTTTCAAAAAACTGGGACAGCCCGGCGCGGGCTGCCACATCAGGACTGCCGAGCGCCTAATGTCTTGGTTCTCCGACCGTTGGCCTGCTGACCTCGAATGGCCGCGCGACATCCCCCGCCCCCCCAAAAGCAAGAAGGAAGCCGCATGATGGCCGTTCTTTTCCGTCTGCGCTGGCGCCTGGCGCATCTGATCTGCCCCGAGTTGGGTGTTGAGGCACGGTTGAGCGCGCTGCGGACCCTGAACGACTCAGTCGTCATCGCCGTAAGGGTTGAGGATGTCGTACC
>NZ_JABUHN010000018.1 GCF_013328815.1 Tabrizicola fusiformis | reverse complement strand
GGTTCAAATCCTGCCCCCGCAACCAAATCTAACAAACATATCAAATAGATAGAACCCGACCTAAACAGTCGGGTTTTTGCTTTTGAAATTCTTGTCAACACCTGGTCAACGTTTTACGAGCCCCCCATCGAGGGTGCGGATGATCGCCGTCGCGACCCTCACAGCACCAACTCGTAGTGCGTGTTGCGCCCGCCGCCTTCGCCCTTCCGGAGCAAACCGAGCTCGAGCAGCGCTGCGATGTCACGGTTCGCAGTATCCTGCGAGCACTTGGCGATCACCGCCCACTTGGATGACGTCATCTTGCCCTCGAATCCGTCGAGCAGCCGGTTCAGCACCTTGATCTGGCGTTCGTTCAGCGCCAGCGCCGCAGCGCGTTCCCAGAACTGCCCCTTGGCGACGACCGCCGCCAAAACGCCATCTGCGCAGTGGATGGCACGGCCGAGGCAGTCGAAAAACCACAGGATCCACAACGTGACGTCCGTGCCGCCCTTCTGGGTGCGCTCCAGCTGGTCGTAGTAGGCGTTCCGCTCGGCCCTGATCTGTGCGGACATGCTGTAGAATCGCTGCGAGCTTCCCTCCGACCGGGCAAGCGCCAGGTCGGCGATGGCGCGGGCGATGCGGCCGTTCCCATCCTCGAAAGGGTGGATCGTCACGAACCAAAGATGCGCCAGCGCCGCCTTGATCACCGGATCCGTGGCCAAAGGCGCGTTGAACCATGTAAGGAAGGCTTCCATCTCCGCCGCGACCCGCAGTGCGGGTGGGGCCGAGTAATGAACCTTCTCCCGTCCGTAAGGCCCCGACACAACCTGCATCGGGCCGGTGCTGTCGTCGCGCCAGTCCCCGACGATGATCTTCGTCATGCCGCTGCGCCCGGTGGGGAACAAAGCCGCATGCCAGCCGAAGAGGCGTTCCTTCGTGAGCGGGGCCTGAAAGTTCCGCGTCGCATCCAGCATCACCTCGACGATGCCTTCCACATTGCGATCGGTCGGAGGCAGGGCGCCGATGTCGATGCCAAGCTTTCGCGCGAGGGATGACCGCACCTGTGTGGCATCCAGCTGCTCGCCCTCGATCTCGCTTGTCTTGACGACGTCCTGCGTCAGGGTATGCAGGACCGCCTCTTCACGAAGCTTGAACCCCAGCGCTTCCATCCGGCCAATCAATCGCCCTTGCTCGTGACGGACTGCAGCCAGGGGGGCGGCAATGCTGCCATCCTGCCAGGTCAGCCTTGGCCAGTCTGGTTGCTCCCAGATGTACACCATATTCTCCGCGTTAAGTGCGGCGATTGTGGGTCGCATTCTCCGCAAGCGCAAGGGGAAACACCGCAAGATATGCGGAGAATGATGGGCCTATTCTCCGCATCTCCGATTTGCCCTGACCAATTGATGCACCTAAAGCTGTGATGATCCCTCGGACTTCGGGTCATCCTGTCCGAGGTTTTGTAACACAAGAAGCCGTTCTGGACAGCTTGGACATCTGTGCCTCTGCTTGTCCGACAGTCGCTCGGCCATGGTCAGGATGGTGATCAACACCGCATCGGAATGCTGCGCGAGCCGGATCAGATGCTCCCCGCTCGGCCCGCGTCCGCCAGACAGCCAGTACTTGGCCGTCCGTTCACTCGCTCCGGTCCAGCGCATCACCGTCTTGATGGCCTGATGCGTGGGCCCCAGTTCGCGCCGCAGGGTGTCGGCAATGGCCTTGCGATAGGCGGCCTGATCCGCGTCTAGGTGCACAGTTGTGCCCATTTTCGGCACAGATGTGCCCATCTTGATCCGCATCGCTGCGTCCTCCTCCGGTAAACCTGTGGAGAAGACAACACAGCGGCAGATTCCATTTTGCGCCCCAGCCAATATCCCGGGTCCGACCAGACGGAGACGCCTGCATGAACTGATCCGGAGACGGGAATGGCAGGCAGAGAGCTGCCCTCAAGAAAAGAACCGGCAAACTCCCCGCCAAAACGCCGTGCGGCTGAATATGTCCGCATGTCGACGGACCATCAGAAATACTCGACCGAAAACCAGTCGGATGCGATCCGCAAATACGCGGAGGAACGCGGCTTTGAATTGGTCCGCTCCTATGCCGATGCTGGAAAGAGTGGCCTGAGGATCGAGGGCCGTGAAGCGCTGCAACAGCTGATCCAGGATGTGCAGGATGGCACCGCGGATTTCGATGTCATCCTCGTCTATGACGTCAGCCGGTGGGGCCGGTTTCAGGATGCCGATGAATCCGCCTATTACGAATACATCTGCCGACGCGTGAACAAGCAGGTCGAGTATTGCGCCGAGCAATTCGAAAATGACGGCGGCCCGATTGCCACCATCGTCAAGAGCGTCAAGCGCGCGATGGCCGGGGAATACAGCCGGGAACTTTCCAACAAGGTCTTCATCGGACAGTGCCGCCTGATCGAACGCGGCTTCCGTCAGGGCGGCCCGGCGGGGTTTGGCCTTCGCCGGGTCCTGCTTGACGAACGCGGCGAGGTGAAGGCCGAGCTGAAGCGTGGTGAGCACAAGAGCTTGCAGACAGACCGGGTGATCTTGGTGCCCGGGCCAGACGCCGAGGTCCGGACCGTGCGCTGGATCTACAACCGATTCCTCAAGCACGGCCGTTCGGAAAGCGAAATCGCGGCCGAACTGAACGAGCGCGTAATCCTGACCGATCTTGGCCGGGCCTGGACCCGCGCTACCGTTCATCAGATCCTGACCAACGAGAAATACATCGGCAACAACGTCTACAACCGGCGCTCCTTCAAGCTGAAGCAGAAGCGGGTCGCGAATGGCCCTGAGATGTGGATCCGTTCGGAAGGGGCGTTCGATGCCATCGTCGAGCCGAAACAGTTTCAGAAGGTGCAGGCGATCATAGCCGCCCGCAACCGCCGATTCTCGGACGACGAGATGTTGGATCGGTTGACCCGGCTTTTCCAGCGCCACGGCTACATATCCGGTCTGGTGATCGACGAGGCCGACGGAATGCCGTCCAGCGGCGCCTATGCCCACCGGTTCGGCAGCCTGATCCGGGCCTATTCCCTCGTCGGCTTCACACCGGACCGGGACTACCACTACATCGAAGTGAACCGCTTGCTGCGGCTGTTCCACGGCGACGAGGTGGAGCGTGTGATCCGCGAGATCACCCGACTCGGCGGCACCGTGACGCGCAATCCGGCGACCGACCTGCTGACGATCAATGGCGAATTCACCGCCTCCGTCGTCGTCGCCCGCTGCCGCGAAACCTCCACGGGCGGCTTGCGCTGGAAAATCCGCTTCGACACCGGCCTCGCGCCCGACATCACCATTGCCGTCCGGATGGACCGCACCAACACCGCCGCGCTCGATTTTTATCTGCTGCCCCAATTCGAGATGCGGACAAAACCCTTGGGGCTTGCCGAGGAGAATGGCCTGATGCTGGACGCTTTCCGATTTGAAACGCTGGATTTCTTCTTCGACATGGCCCGCCGCGTGCCGGTTTCCGAGGTGGCACCATGGTGACCGAAGTCGAGATGCGGGACGAAGTGCAGATCATCCCGATTTCTGCCATCACCGTGGAAAACCCGCGCGAGCGGTCGGAAAAGACCTTCCGCGCGCTGGTCGACAGCATCGGCAAGGTCGGGCTGAAAAAGCCGATCACCGTCGCCCGGGTCGATGAAGGGGCGGGAGTGTCCTATCGTCTGGTCTGCGGTCAGGGTCGGATGGAGGCTTATGTCGCCCTTGGGGAAACCCACATCCCGGCCATCGTCGTGGATGCGAGCGAGGCCGAGCGCCTTCTGCGCAGCGTGATCGAGAATATCGCTCGCCGCCAGCAGCGGCCGCTCGAGCTGTTGCAGGACATCGCCATCCTGCGCGACCGGGGATATTCAGACCATCAGATCGCCGACAAGACGGGGCTTTCCCTCGCCTATGTCCATGAAATCGGCGAGTTGATTGCCAACGGTGAGGAACGCCTGCTGGTCGCGGTCGAGACCGGGCAGATGCCGCTCAGCGTCGCGCTCTACATCACGCGGGCCGAGGAGAAGGACGTGCAGAAGGCGCTCGAGACTGCTTATGCCTCCGGTGAACTGCGCGGAAAGAAATTGCTGGAGGCGCGGCGGCTGGTTGAGTTGCGCCAGCGCCACGGCAAGCAGCGAGGTGGTGCGCGCAACAAACAGCCACGAGCGCGAATGACATCTGCCGCGCTGGTCAAAGCCTATCGCGCCGAGGCCGAGCGTCAGCAGGACATGGTCCGCAGGGCGCAGTCGACGCGCAGCAGCCTGCTGTTTCTCGATGCGGCATTTCAGTCTCTGCTGAAGGACGAGAACTTTCTGACGCTGCTCCGTGCCGAGGGCCTCGACAGCTTGCCGCGCATCATCATCGACGGGTTGCGGGAACCAAGAGCATGACACAGACAGGAAAAATGCCTCCGCCGAAGAGCCCGGGATTCGAGGCGAACCTGCGCACGATCCCGATTGCTGCGATCCTGCCGGTCAAGCAGTTGCCAGTCACTGTGCCAAAGAGCCAGAAATATGGGCAGATCGCCGCGTCGATCCGCGAGGTCGGGCTGATCGAACCGCCGGTGGTCGCCCGCGCGGCTGGGCAGGACGGATCCTTCATCCTTCTGGATGGCCATGTTAGGCTGCATGTTCTGAAGGAAATGGGCGAGACGACCGTCACCTGCCTGGTGGCGACCGACGATGAATCCTTCACCTACAACAAGCGAATCAGCCGCCTCGCCACGATCCAGGAGCACAAGATGATCCTGCGCGCGGTTGAACGAGGCGTGTCGGAAGCCCGCATCGCTGCCGCGTTGAATGTGAACATTGCGCTGATCCGGCAGAAGCGGACCCTGCTGAACGGCATCTGCCCCGAAGCGGCCGAACTGCTGAAGGCCCGGCATTGTCCGATCAACAGCTTCCGCTCCCTGCGCAAGATGAAGCCCCTGCGGCAGATTCAGGCGGCGGAATTGATGATCGCGGCCAACAACTACACTGTGCCCTATGTCGAGGCGATCCTTGCAGCATCTGACGCCGCTGACCTGGTAGAACCGGCTGCAAAGAAGCCACCTGCAGGCGTAACGCGCGAACAAGCCGAGCGAATGAAGGCCGAGATGGCCAACCTGCAAAAGAACATAAAGCTGATCGAAGGCACCCTTGGGCCAGATCACCTTCGGCTGGTGGTGGCCGGTCGCTATGTCGAGCGGCTTTTGCAGAATGACCGTCTCGCCCGCTACCTCGACAAGAACCACGGTGAAATCCTCGGCGAGTTTCGCCAGATCGTGGCGGGCCTCGTGCAGCCTGCGTCCACGACGGAAGCGAGGAGGATCGAGACCGAGTAGTTCGGCAACTTTCCTTCTTTCGACGATGGGGACCCGGACCCGAAAGCGCGGGGACCGCAGGAGACGCCGGACAGAGGGCCGGATCAAGTGCGGCGGCGGGGATGGCGGCGAACCCGCTCGGAGCCCGCCAGGCTGGTTTGAGTTTTCACCGGCCCAATGGTCGGTGTCCGGCCATTGAAACAAGCGGGCGCATTCACCGCCGAAGGTGAATGCGCCCGCCGCCTTGGAAATCCGTTTCGACATAGACCCCGGCGCAGTCCTAGGCGACTGCCGCAGCGATCGCGCCGTAGTTCATGTAAAGCCAAGGCGACGGGAACTGGGTGCTGGCAGGCAGATCGGCAGTGATTTCCTGTTCGAAGACGGCGTCCGAAACCTCGTCCACCACGCGCACCCAGACCGATGTGCCATTTGGCGGGGCGGCGATGAACAGGGTCAGTGCGCCGCCAGTGACGATGGCGAAGCTTGCGCCAATGGTGGCCTTGGCACACTCGGTGTCCAACATCTGCATCGTGGCCTTTGGCGGTCCGACGGCGTGTGCCTTCCCAATTCTGCACGGGTCGGGGAACGGCATCCTGACCATTGCCAAAGGCACCATGCCGCTCGCCCTGTTCGGACCCTCCGGATATGGGGCGCGGCTGGGTTGGCTGAATGCTCCGGCTCGTATCTTGCAGGCGGCCGCGCCGCTGGTTTTCGGCGCGGCCCTTGCCGCTTGGGGGCTGAATGCGATCTGGCTGACCGCCGGTGTTGGTGTGCTGGCGACGATTGCGCTGCTTGTCGTCAGACGGACCTGAGACGCCTAGCGGCCAGCCAACTGGCCAAAGCCATCACGCCCGCCGTCGCAAGGCACAACGGCAGACCGCCGATCTGATAGCTCAGCCCGGACAGCAGCGTTCCGATCAACCGCCCCGCCGCATTGGCCATGTAGTAGAACCCCACATCCCGCGTGATCCGTTCTGCTGATCCGAAGGCCAGGATCAGGTAGGAGTGGACCGAGGAGTTGACGGCGAAGACAAAACCGAACAGCAACAGGCCCGCGATCAGGGTAGCCGTCAGCCATGGTGCTGGCTCGCCTGCCGCCCAGGCGGCCCCGGCCAGCAGGAAGGGGATTGGCACCAAAAGTCCGGCCCAAAGGATCGCCTTGCGGGTCGTCTCGGCCTCGGGCTGGCCCTTTGCCCCCAGAAGTCGCGGGGCGACGGCCTGCACTGCGCCATAGGCGATGATCCAGAGCGCGAGGAAGCTGCCGATCAGGAAGAAAGCCTCGCGGCGGCCTTCGGAGGTGCCGTCGGACAGGACCGCCTGGAAGTAGACCGGAATGCCGACGACGAACCACACGTCACGCGCGCCGAACAGAAACATGCGCGCCAGCGACAGGCGGTTGACACGCGGGTCCTTTGACCGCCAGCCACCCCAGGCCTCTTCGGATTTCATCCGGCCCGGCAGGCCGGCGGGCAGGAACAGGACCACCGCGACCAAGATCACAGCCAGCACCGCCGCCATACCCCAGATTGCCGCCTGAAACCCCGCCAGCGCCAGAAGCGCCGCGCCAAGGAAGAAGCCCAAGCCCTTCACAGCATTCTTCGACCCGGTGAGCAGAGCGACCCAACGGAACAAACCGCCGTCTTCCTTGGGCGCCAGCAGCTTGACGGCAGATTTGGACGACATCTTGGCCAGGTCCTTGGCCACGCCCGACACGCCCTGCACCGCCATCACGAAAGCAACCGACGCGGCAACACCCCAGGACGGGTCAAGCTGCGCCAGCGCCACCAGTGCGCCGATTTGCAGCGCGAGGCCGCTGTAAAGCGTCGCAGCCAGCCCGAAACGCGCGGCAAGCCAGCCGGCGGCGAGGTTGGTGACGATGCCCGCGACCTCGTGGAGCAGGAACAGCCACGCCAGTTGCATCGGCGCAAACCCGAGGCTGTTGAAATGCAGCAGCACCAGCATCCGCAGTGCGCCGTCGGACAGCATGAAGGTCCAATAAGCCGCCGTCACGGCGGTATAGGCACGCAGCGGGTTGGGCGGCGGGGCGGCGGGATTCGCGGCGTCGGTCACAGCGAGCCCGCGACCATCCGCGCGATATCGGCCAGACGGCAGGCATAGCCCCATTCGTTGTCATACCACGCGTAAATCTTCACCTGCGTGCCGTTGATGACCATGGTGGACGGCCCATCGACGATGGACGAGCGCGGGTCGTTGGTGAAGTCGCAGGAAACCAGGGGCCGGGTTTCGAAACCGAGAATCCCGTTCAGCGACCCTTCGGCGGCGGCGGCAAACAGCGCGTTCACCTCTTCGGCCGTGGTCGCCCGCTCTACCTCGAACACGCAGTCGGTCAGCGAGGCGTTCAAGAGCGGCACCCGCACGGCATGGCCGTTCAGGCGGCCCTTCAGTTCGGGATAGATCAGCGTGATCGCCGAGGCGCTGCCGGTCGTGGTCGGGATCAGGTTCATCAGGGCCGACCGCGCGCGGCGCATGTCCTTGGCCGGACGGTCGACGATGGTCTGGGTGTTGGTCACGTCATGGATCGTGGTGATCGACCCGTGGCGGATGCCAAGCGCCTCGTGGATCACCTTGACCACCGGGGCAAGGCAGTTGGTGGTGCAGGAGGCCGCCGTGACCAGCGCCTGCGAGCCGTCGTAAAGGTGATGGTTGACCCCGTAGACGAGGTTCAGCGCGCCGCAATCCTTGACCGGGGCGCTGACGACCACCTTCTTCACCCCGGCGGCGTAGTAGGGCGCGACCTTCGCCGCAGTCTTGAAAATGCCCGTGCAGTCGATCACCAGATCGACGCCCAGTTCCGCCAGCGGCAGCGCCTCGATGGTCTTCTCATGCGTCAGGCGGATGGTCTGGCCGTTCAGGACAAGCGCTCCATCGCCTGCCGCGACCGGCGTGCGCCACCGGCCATGGACGCTGTCGAATTCCATCAGCAGCGCATGTTGTTCGGCATCCCCAACGGGGTCGTTCAAGAGGACGATCTCGCCTGCGGCACCAGTGTCGATCAGATCGCGCAGGACAAGTTTTCCGATGCGGCCAAGGCCGTTCAGGGCAATACGTGTCATGGGGATCAAGTCTTTGCTTGCGGGTCAGAGCCGATCGCATCGACCTGGGATTGCAGGGACATCCGGCTGAGCGATTCGAACGGCAACTCGACGAAAGCCGTGATCCGCCGGCGCAGCGCGGCATAGGTCTGGGCGAAGACCAGCGCCTTCTCGGCATCGGTTCCGATGGCCTTCACCGGGTCGGGTAGTCCCCAGTGACCGGTGATTGGTTGGCCGGGCCAGGGCGGGCATTCTTCAGCCGCCGCCGTGTCGCAGACGGTGAACACGAAATCCTTGACGATGGACCCGGGCTGCTGGAACTCCGAGAGGTGCTTGGACCGCAAGCCAGAGATGTCGTGGCCGTTGCGCTTCAGGATTTCCAGCGCGAAGGGGTTCAACTCGGTGTTGGGACGCGTGCCTGCGGAGAATGCCTGGAACTTGCCCTTGCCCAGATCGCGCAGGAGTGCTTCGGCAAAGATCGAGCGGGCAGAATTGCCTGAGCAGATGAAGAGCACGTCGAAGTCGGTATCGGGAAGTGTCCGGTCCATTTGAACGGTGTCCTTTGGGGCGGAGAGCAGGGGGGCAAGGAGGTCGGGCCGGGCGCGGCCCACGTCGAGGGCGAGGTAGCCGATCAACCCCTCGGTCGTGTCGAGATCGACGGCGTAGTAAAGCGACCGGCCGACCCGTGTGACCTGAACAAGACCAGACGCCGTCAGGTCGGCGAGATGATGCGACAGCGTGTTCTGTTTCATCCCGAGCGCTTCGGCGATCTCGGTCGGGCGAACGCCCTGCGGTGCAAAGCGCATCAGAAGGCGGAATACGGCCATCCGGCCGGGATGTCCGAGCGTGGCGAAGGCATGAATGGCGCGGCTTTGTTCCATATTTCCCGATTATAGGAAATAAATGGAGCCGTCCAATGAAGGTTTCATGACACCGGACGTGCATGCACCTGAGTTGCTTGATCCAGATCACGGCACATCACGCCCGCGTATGCGCAGATGCGCATGAAGTGGAGCACCGCAAATGATACTAGCCGTTCTGTCCGCCCTTGCCGAACCGACCCGTCTTGAAGCCATGCGCCTTCTGGCGGACGGGTCGGAGCATTGCGTCTGCGAGCTGATGCGGAAGCTGGGTGCAACCCAAAGCCGGATGTCGCGGCACATGCTGGTGCTGAAGCAGGCTGGGTTGGTGCTGGACCGGCGCGACGCGCAATGGGTGCGCTACCGGATCAACCCGGACCTGCCGCTGGCACTCGCCCGCCTTGTTGACGCTGCCCTCGAGCGGCCGATCATGGTTACGGAGCGGGCGGCATGAGCGTGTTCGGCTGGCTGAACGACCAACTGCTGCGGATGACCTGGCTCAACGATCTGGTGGGCGCGGGCGTGGCGGCCATCGGGCTGGACCCTGCCTCGCGGATCGGCGGGTCAGTGCAGTTCTTCGTCTATGACGTGATCAAGATCTTCATCCTGCTCTCGGTGCTGATCTTCGCCATCTCCTATGTCCAAAGCCATTTCCCACCGGAACGCACCCGCGCCATGCTGGGCGGACGATCCGGCCTAGGCGCCAATACGCTCGCGGCCCTTCTGGGCACGCTGACGCCATTCTGTTCCTGCTCGTCGATCCCGCTCTTCATCGGGTTCACTGCCGCTGGCCTGCCGCTGGCGGTGACGTTCTCCTTCCTTATCTCCTCGCCGCTGGTGGATCTGGCCTCGGTGATCCTGCTGGCCTCGATCTTCAGCTGGCCCATTGCGCTGGCCTATGTCGTTGTCGGGCTGGTGGTGGCCATCGTCGGTGGCACGGTGATCGGGCGGCTGGGGATGGAGGATCAGGTGGCGGCCTTCGTCCGCACTGTGCCCGTGACCGGCGAGGCCGCGACGATGACGCGGGCCGAACGGCTGGCCTATGCCAAGGATCAGGTTGTCGAGATCGTCCACCGGGTCTGGCCCTATGTGCTGATCGGCGTGGGTATCGGGGCGGCGATCCACAACTGGGTGCCGGCCGAGGTGATCTCGGCCCTCTTGGGGCAGGACAAGTGGTGGTCGGTCCCGGTGGCGGTGCTGGTGGGCATTCCGATGTATGCCGACATCTTCGGCACCCTGCCGATTGCCGAGGCGCTGGTGGGCAAGGGAGTGGGCCTTGGCACGGTGCTGGCCTTCATGATGGCGGTGACGGCGCTGTCTCTGCCCTCGCTCATCATGCTCAAGCGTGTGGTGAAGATGCCGCTCCTGGTCACCTTCACCGGTGTCGTGTCCCTTGGCATCCTGTCCATCGGGCTGATCTTCAACGCGATTTCCAACTGGTTCATCTGAGAAAGGACCGCATCATGATCATCAAGATCCTCGGCTCGGGCTGCAAGAAATGCGTGGCCTTGGGCGAAAACGCCAAGGCCGCGGCAGCGGCAGCAGGCAAGGAGGCCGAGATCGTCAAGGTCACCGACTTCGCCGAAATCGCCGCCTATGGGGTGATGTCGACGCCGGGACTGGTGGTGGACGAGAAAGTCGTCTCGACCGGCAAGGTGCTGAGCGCCGAAGAAATCGGGCGGCTCCTCTGATGGAGTATCGCGTCCACGCCCGCCGCATCGACGCGCATGGCAGCCTGGCCACCGCCAAGCAGGCCGAGGTCACGCTCGACACCGATCTGGCGGGGCGGCGCGATGCGATGAACCCGGTGGAACTGTTGCTGTCGGCCCTAGCGGCCTGCATGCTGAAAGGGATCGAGCGGGTGACGCCGATGCTGCACTTCCAGATCGACGGGGCCGAGGTGCGGCTGGAAGCCGTGCGCCAGGACGCGCCACCCAAACTGACGCTAATCCGCTACGAGATCATCGTGGACAGCGCCGAGACGGACCAGCGCCTTGATCTGCTGCACCGCAACATCCTGAAATACGGAACGATCTCGAACACGCTGTCTGGTGCTGTGCCGCTGGAAGGCACGCTCCGCCGTGCCTCAGGTCGCGGCTGACAGGTTCACGCGCTTCATCAGGGTCTCGGCGCTTTCCTTGCGTTCGGAATAGCGGTCCACCAGATAATCGGCCCGGTCGCGCGTCAGCAGGGTGAACTTCATCAGCTCCTCCATCACATCCACGATCCGGTCGTAGAGCGGCGAAGGCCGCATGCGCCCGGCCTCGTCGAACTCCTGAAACGCTTTCGGGATCGAGGACTGGTTGGGGATCGTCAGCATCCGCATCCAGCGGCCGAGGACGCGCATTTGGTTGACCGCGTTGAAGCTTTGCGATCCGCCCGACACCTGCATGACCGCCAGCGTCTTGCCTTGGGTTGGCCGAACCGCCCCTTCGGAAAGCGGGATCCAGTCGATCTGAGTTTTCATCAAGCCGGTCATCGCCCCGTGGCGTTCGGGGCTGGACCAGACCATCCCCTCGCACCAGGTGGTGAGGTCTCGCAACTCGCGCACCTTGGGATGTGTCGCATCCACGCCGTCATCGACCTGCGGCAGACCAGAAGGGTTGAAAAGCCGGATCTCGGCCCCGAGCCGGGTCAGGATACGGGCCGCCTCTTCGGCTGCCAGCCGGGAAAAGCTGCGGGCACGGAGCGAGCCATAAAGGATCAGGATACGTGGTGAATGGGTGGACTGGGGAGGCGCAAACAGCCGGTCGCTGTCGATGCCGGGAAACAGAGCGTCGTCTATGTTAGGCGTATCGATCATGCCGGAAACCTGTCGCGCGTGCGGTTGGCAAAGGCGACCAGCGTCAGCATCACCGGCACTTCGACCAGCACACCGACGACCGTGGCGAGCGCCGCACCGGAGTTAAGGCCAAAGAGCCCGATGGCAACGGCAACCGCCAGTTCGAAGAAGTTCGACGTGCCGATCATGGCGCAGGGCGCTGCGACCTTGTGGGGCAGCTTCCACGCAAAAGCCCAGGCATAGCCAAGCGCGAAGATGCCGTAGGACTGGATGATGATCGGCACGGCAATGATCGCAATCAGCAGAGGCTGGGCGATAATCACCTGCCCCTGGAAGCCGAAGAGCAGCACCACTGTCATGAGCAGGCCGAGGACAGACCCGGGTTTGATGCGCGCGGTGAACTCCGAAACCGCGGCTTCGGCCCCGCGCGCCATCAGGGCACGCCGCGTCAGCGCCCCGGCGATCAGCGGGATCACGATGTAGAGGACGACGGACAGGATCAGCGTCTCCCACGGCACGGTGATGTCGGTGACACCGAGTAGGAACGCCACGATCGGCGCGAAGGCCACGACCATGATCAGGTCGTTCACGCTGACCTGCACCAGCGTGTAGTTCGGATCGCCCTTCGTCAGCTGCGACCAGACGAAGACCATCGCCGTGCAGGGCGCGGCACCCAGCAGGATAAGCCCTGCGATGTATTCCGGTGCCTTGGTCGGATCGATCAGCCCCGCGAACAGGTGGTTGAAGAACAGCACCGCCAGCGCGGCCATCGTAAAGGGCTTGATCAGCCAGTTGATGACCAGCGTGATGATGAGGCCCTTCGGTCGCCGCCCCACATCCTTCAGCGAACCGAAGTCGATGGCGATCATCATCGGATAGACCATTGCCCAGATCAGCACGGCCACGACCAAATTGACTGAGGCATATTCCAGCCCTGCGAGCGCAGTGAACAGGCCGGGCATAAGGTTGCCAAGCACAAGCCCCACAAGGATGCAAAGGGCGACCCAGAGGGTCAGCCAGCGTTCGAACAGGCTCATGCAGATTTCTTCTTTCCAGGAATGCAGCAGGCCCCTTCGGGCGGAGGAGTGAGACCCATGATCAAATCGGCGAGCGGTGCCAATGACGCCGGGTTCAGCGCATAGCAAATCCGGGGTCCGTCGATCTCGCCAGTGATCACGCCCGCGGACTTGAGGATACGGAGGTGTTCCGACACTGTTGACTGAGCAAGGCCGACTGCGCCCACGATATCGCCTCCGATGCAGCCTGGCGTGGCCTGAAGCAATCGTAGGATCCGGATCCGCGCCGGATGTGCGAGGGCCTTTGCCAAGGCGGCCGTCGTTGTCTCGTCCGTTGCCATCTGCGCGCTTTCCAAACCGCTAAGATTCCGTATATCGTCGATTTACGATTTCATCCGCCATTGGACAAGCAAGTTTGTGGCGCTTGAGATCGTAGGCGGCGCGCGGGAGACGCGCCCCGGGAGGAAAAGGATGAAAAGCAGGCGTCGCGCTTTGCTGATGGGGCTGGCGGCCGCGGCCGCGCCCTTCGTCGTGACTCGAGGCTGGGCCCAGGGCCCGGCACTCTTCAGATTTGCTCTGACGCCAGTCTTTCTCGACAACGACGCGGCAGTCATTTCTGCCCTTCGCGCTGCTTTGGCCGAAGGCATGGGCCAAGACATCGAGCTCGTCCAGAGACGGACGTATCAGGAGATCTCAGGCGCGCTTCTCGACGGCTCCGTGGATGCCGCCTGGACATGCGGCTATCCCTATCTTCAGCACAAGACCGAACTTTCGCTGCTCGGCGTACCCGTCTGGCGAGGGCAGCCGCTTTACCAGTCCTATCTCATCGTCGCCCAGGATGATCCCGCGACCGCGCTATCGGACCTGCGTGGCGGCGCTCACGCCTTTTCGGACCCCGACAGCAACTCCGGTTTCCTCGTCACTGCGTCTGACCTCGCGCGGGATGGCCAAACCCCGGACCAGTTCTTTTCACGCGTCATCTTCACCTATGGCCACCGCAACGTGGTCCGGTCGGTGGCAGGCGGCCTGACGCGATCAGGCAGCGTGGATGGTTACGTCTGGGAGGCACTCAGTTCCGCGGAACCGGATCTGACAGCACGGACAAAGGTCATTGTGCGCTCGGAGTGGTTGGGCTTCCCCCCTATGGTTGCCCGGGCAGATCGCATGGATGAGCCATCTGTGATGGCCTGCAAGGCAGCGCTACTGGGTCTTTCGGCCACAGCGCAGGGGACGGAGGCACTCAAACTCTTGAGCCTGGATGCGATCGAGCCGGGGGAGGACGCCCTCTTCGACGGGATCGCCGCCCGCATTGCTGTCTTGTCGGGCGGATGAGACCTTTGCCGCGCTTTCGCAACCTGCCCGTGACCCTGCGTGTGCCGCTGGTGATGGCGGGCCTGATGATCCTGCTTGGATTTCTGGCCAGCCAGAGTGTCCTGTCGGCCTTGGGCAAGGTACAGGACGCCCGCCTGTCCGAAACCGCGCGGCTGCATGTCGAAGGCTTGTCCGTCGCTCTTGGCCCATCTGTACTTCGGCAGGATGTCTGGGAGGTCTACGACATTCTGGACCGAGCCCGCTCAGCCTACGATGGACAGAGATTGCTCCTGTCGATCGTCGCCGACGAACGCGGGCGCATCCTCGCCGCTACGGACCCGCGTCGCGCGCCTGTGGGCGAAGCCGTCGCAGAGTTCGAGGAGGGCGCCGCGCCACCTGATGCCGTTCGCATGACCGGTGACCCTGTGCTGCGGGTCGCGGCACCGCTGCTTTTTCAGGGCCGTCAGATCGGTCAGATCGTGACCGAACTGGATGTGACCGATCTTCTCGCCGAGCGCCGGAATGTCTCGATGTGGCTCTTGTTCGGAAATGCGGCGGCCACGGCGCTCCTCGCCTTTGGCGGTTGGCTGGCCGTTGCGAAAATCCTTCGGCCCGTCGGCGCTTTGGTATCGGCCATGGACGACTCACAGGGCGCGCCGAGGCCTATCGCTGAGTCAGATATTCCACGTGGCGACCCGGGGCTGTCACGGCTGATCTCCACCTACAACCGCATGACCACGGCTGTCGAAAGCCGCGCCGAGGCCGAGCGTCGGCTTGCCGAGCGCGAACGATTTGTCAGCCTAGGAAGGCTGTCCTCATCGCTTGCACATGAGGTAAACAACCCCTTGGGCGGTCTGCTCAATGCGGCCGACACCATCCTCTCCTATTCAGACCGGCCCGAAGTCGTGCGGCAATCGGCAGAGCTGATGCAGCGAGGCCTCTCGCATCTACGGGATGTGACCCGGGCCATTCTGGATGAAAACCGCCTTGACCGCGTTGGCCAGGCTCTGCGCCCTGAAGACCTTGAAGACCTCAAGCTGCTGTTCGAGCCCGAGGTTGCCAGCCGCGCGCAAAGGCTGCATTGGAATGTCGAAGCGGGATTGGCAGGCCTGAAAGGTCTTCCTGCTGCGCCCGTCCGGCAAATCGTCTTGAACCTCCTCCTCAATGCGGGCGCTGCGGCCGGTCAGCACGGCCAGGTCGGTCTGGATGTTACGGCAGGCGAGGGGCAGTTCCTCATTGAAATCACCGACACTGGCCCCGGCTTGGGGCAGGCCGATCTTGGTCGGCTGCTGGCATCGGGTCCGCTTCCACCGGGTGGTGGGGTAGGCCTGCGCCTCGTGCACGATCTGGTGTCCCAGCTTGAAGGCGAGATCCAACATGATCGCGTCGGGGACAAGACATATGTCCGAGTCACTCTGCCCTTGAAGGACGCCAGCCATGCTTGAAGGCAGGCGGATCGTTCTGGTCGAGGACGACGAGATTATGGGGGCCTCGCTTGTCCAGCGCCTGGAGCTGGAAGGGGCCGAAGTTCAGTGGCACCGTCAGATTCTGCGTGCTCTGCCCGCAATTCGGACACCCCGAAAACCGGTCGATGCAGTCATCTGCGATATCCGGCTGCCGGATGGCACCGGCGAAGAGCTCTATGAAACCCTGACGCGGACCGGTCACCCGCCGGCATTTCTCTTCATCACAGGTCAAGGATCGATTGATCAGGCCGTGCGCCTGATCCGCTCTGGCGCCATGGACTATATCGCAAAGCCTTTTGACATCGCGCAGCTTCTGATCCGACTGACCCAGGTCATGCAGCCACGCGCCGAACAGGAGATGCCCCCGGAATCCGGGATCTCCGAACTGGCCCGTGCCATTGACCGGCAAGTGGCTGATGCAGCAGGTCGCGAAACGCCCGTTCTGCTGCGCGGTGGTCCGGGGCTTGGCAAGGTCAGGCTTGCCCATCGCATTCACGAACACTCCGACCGGCGGGCAGCCCCGGCCGTGGTCATCGACGCACTCGGCGAAACCGTGGACACAGCCGCGCTCGCCGGAGCCATCTCCAGTGCTGGTGAGGGGTGCCTGATCATCGTCGGCATTGGTCGCCTTACCTCAGATTGCCAGGACTTGCTGCTTGCCGCGCTCAGAAAGGCGGACTTCCGTCTCATCGCTACTACCGGCCTACGGGTTGAAGAAAAGGGGGCTGACCATTTTCGGTCCGACCTCCAGTCGCTCCTTATCTCCCATGAAATCGCCATCCCAGCTTTGGCCGAGCGTCCGGAAGATGCCGTCTGGCTTGCGGCCCGGCTTTTTCCCGCGATGAATGCCCGTAGGGCAAGTCCGGTGACCGGGATTGCCGCTTCCGCCGAAGAGGCCATTCGGGCGCATGACTGGCCGGGCAATGGACGCGAGCTTCGCGCGAGATTGCTGCGCGCTGTCGAGGCCGCAGTTGGAGATCTTGTTCTTACGTCGGACCTGTTTCCGGAGCGCGCCAGCGATGCAGGACTGCGGTCACTTGCCGAGGTACGAGATGCGGCTGAGCGGTCACAAATCGCGGCTGCACTCGAGCGAACAGGTGGCCAAGTCGGAGAGGCTGCAAAGCTTCTGCAGGTCTCCCGAACCACGCTTTGGGAGAAGATGCAGAAGCTCGGTCTTTGATCGGACAAACGCCAGGCTTGAAATCAGCGGCATGTTCGGAAAACCGAACACCCAAAAATTTGCTATATTTTTAAGAAAGTTGCGAAACGATGGGTAGGGCGTTCTACCGACCCGACCGAAGCTTTCCCCTGCTAACCTTGGCCAAAGGAAGCCACGGGAGGATTAGCAACCATGAAATGCAACCGGTTGGTCGATGTCGGCCGCCGTCAGTTCCTGCGCGGGGGTGTCCTCGGCGTTGCAGGAGCTGCGGCGGCGACGGTCATGCCTGCAGGGCAGGCTCAAGCGCAAACCGCGCGAGCGATGCTGGACTACCCGTCCACGAAACTGGCGAACATCGCTGATCTGAAGGTCAACGAGCCGATGGATATCGGCTACCCCGATGCGGAAAGCCCCGGCATCCTTCTGAAATTGGGCACGGCTGTCGAAGGCGGTGCCGGGCCTGATGGCGACATCGTCGCCTACTCGGTTCTGTGCCCGCACAAGGGCTTCTACATGAGCTACCACGCTGCCGACAAAACCCTGAACTGCCCTGGCCACTTCTCCCGCTTCGACTGTGAAAAGGGCGGCCAGCAGATCTGGGGTCATGCCACGCAAAACTTGCCACAGTTCGCGCTGCGTGTGGACGACAAGGGCGACATTTACGCCGAAGGCGCGGACGAGCTGATCTACGGCCGCCTTTCCAACGTGCTGCAAGGGTAAGGGGGCGATCATGGCTTACAAACGTAACATCGACCGCCTGCCGATCATTCCCGCGGGGGCCAAGGAACACAACGTCACCTGCCACTACTGCATCGTCGGCTGCGGCTACAAAGCCTACACTTGGCCGCTGAAGAAGCAGGGCACGACCGACAGCAACTGGATCGGCGAAGACCTGTCCAAGCAGCAAGGCGCCGAGACCGAAGCCTGGTATGCCCCGTCCATGTACAACGTGGTCAAGCAAAATGGCCAGGACGTGCATCTGGTCATCAAGCCGGACGTCAATTGCGTGGTCAACTCCGGGCTCGGTTCGGTCCGCGGGGCTCGCATGGCGGAGAACCGTCGATCCGACATCACCGGAACGCAGGCGCAGCGCCTGACAGAACCGATGGTCTGGCGCTATGGCACCTGGCAGCCGACATCGTGGGATGATGCGCTGGACCTCGTGGCCCGCGTGACCGCGCGCGTGATCGACAAGGATGATGAGAACGACCTCTATGTCTCGATGTTCGACCATGGCGGCTCCGCAGGTGGCTATGAGAACACCTGGGGCACCGGAAAGCTCTACTTCGGTTCGATGAAGGTGAAGCACTGCCGGATCCACAACCGCCCGGCCTATAACTCCGAAGTGCACAGCACTCGCGACATGGGCGTGGATGAACTGAACTACTCCTATTCGGACTATCAGGTCGCCGACACGATCATGCTGGTCGGCACCAACCCGATGGAGTGCCAGACCAACCTGTTTCTGAACCACATGGTGAAGGGGATGCAGAACGGGGCGAAGGTGATTGTCGTCGATCCCCGCCGCACTGTGACGGTGGATAGCTGCGAACAGGTCGCAGGTGCAGAAAACGTCCTGCACCTGGCCATCGCGACGGGATCGGACCTCGCGCTCTTCAACACGCTCTTCACGTATATCGCCGATCAGGGCTGGGTGGACGCCGACTTCATCACCAACTCGACCTTCCAGGGTGATGTTGCCGTGCCTGAGGACGCTGCGCATCCGGCGTCGCTGGGGTCGTTCGAGGCGGCGCGTGCGGCCTGCAAGATGAGCGTTGCAGACGGGGCGGCCATCACCGGCCTGACCGAGGCCCAGATCATCCAGACGGCCGAATGGATCGCCAAGCCCAAGGACGATGGCAGCCGTCGCAAGACGGTCACCGGCTACGAAAAAGGCATCATCTGGGGCAACGATAACTATCGGGTCATCGGCGCCTTGGTGAACATTGGCCTTTCGACCGGCAACATCGGTCGCGAAGGCGGTGGCGTCTGCCGTCTGGGCGGGCACCAGGAAGGCTACTTCCGCCCGTCGGACGCGCATGTCGGCCGTCCTGCTCCCTATATCGATCAGCTCATTATTGCGGGGGGAGGCAAGGTCCATCACATTTGGGCCAATGACCACTACAAGACCACGCTCAACGCGGCCGAGTTCAAGCGCGTCTATAACCGTCGGACCAACATGGTGAAGGAAGCCATGGACGCCCGCGCCGGTGCGACGCGCGAGGAGCTGGTCGATGCGATCGTCAGCGCGATCAACGCGGGGGGTATCTTCTCGGTCAATGTCGACATCATCCACAGCCAAATCGGTCAGGCCGCACATGTGATCCTGCCCGCAGTCGAGTCAGGTGAAATGAACCTGACCTCGATGAACGGTGAACGCCGCTTGCGGCTGGTCGAGAAGTACATGGACGCGCCTGGATCAGCTCAGCCCGACTGCATAATCGCGGCCCGGCTGGCCAATCATCTGGAACGCGTGCTGCGCGAGGAAGGTCGGGCCGAGTATGCCGACCAGTTCAAAGGCTTCGACTGGCAGACCGAGGAAGACGCCTTCATGGACGGCTACAACTCGGGCAATCGGGAAGTGACCTATGAACGCCTGCGTGCGGCCGGCAATGACGGTGTGCAGGAACCGGTTAGGGGTTATGAAAATGGCGCTCTGGTCGGCACCCCGCGGCTCTATGAGGACGGCGTCTTTACCCGTCACGGGCGCGAGGATGGCAAGGCGCTGTTCTGCATGGGATCCTGGCGTGGGCTTCAGGCCCCAGGCAAGGCCCAACAGCAAGCGAACCACCGGTTCCTGATCAACAACGGGCGGGCAAACCTGAACTGGCAGAACTGGTTCCTTGATCAGAAAAACGACTTCGTCATGGACCGCTTCCCGGTGCCCTTCATCCAGATCAATCCCGAAGACATGGCTGATCTTGGCCTGAAACCGGGCGATATGGTCGAAGTCTACAATGACGTTGGGGCCACTCAGGCGCTTGTCTACCCTGAGCCCACGGCTCGCAGGAACGAGACCTTCATGATCTTCGGTGCGCCGAACGGTACGCAGGGGAACGTGATCAATGCCGGCACGAACGAGTTGATCCTGCCGAACTACAAGCAGACCTGGGCCAACATCCGCAAGATTTCGGATGCCACCCCGGCTGCGGCACGGGTCTCTTACAAGTCGTGGGAAGTGGAACTTTGATCTGAACTTGCGCCGCCGATCCTAGGGTCGGCGGCGCAAGACTTTCCATGGCGCAGGGGAGGCAGCCGTGAGACTTGCTTACGTGACACTTCAAGGCCGCGGTCGCACCGATGCGCTCATTGCAGCCGTCGTCGACCAGCTGCTGATGGATGGGTTTCGACTTTCTGGAACTGTTCAGTCCAACATCGAACGTCCCGATCGTCGCAAGTGCGACATGGATCTGTTGATCCTTCCTCAAGGTCCTGTGGTCCGGATCAGCGAGGATCGCGGCGACCTTGCCCGGGGCTGCACCCTCGACCCTGGCGCGCTTGAGCAGTCAGTTGCCGAGGTTCAGCAGCGACTGTCGGGCTCAGACATTCTTATTGTGAACAAGTTCGGCAAGCGCGAAGCCGAGGGAAAAGGGTTGGTCCCGGTCATCGGCGATGCTGTTGATCTGGGAATTCCCGTTCTCGTCGGAGTGAACGGCCTGAACCTTGCAGCCTTCCTGGCATTTGCAGGCGATGAAGCGGTTGCCCTGCCGACTGACATCGCAAGCGTCATCCAATGGTGCAGGCAGTCTATGGTCGCGAAGACTGGCAGCCGAGTGCGCGCCTTGATGTAGTACTCGGTCCCGCCTGCATCGTATGCGAGGGTATTGCCGCCAAGGGACCGGCGTGGCCAGTCGGGGGCCGCGGCGTTCATCGACCCGTCGTCGTAGACACCAGCCGCCCGATCTTTCGCAGCTTCTGCACACCACCGTGGGAGAGGTCCGAATGGGCTGCATACTCTCGTTTGCTCATGCCTTTCATGGTTGGGATAGCCCAATCAAACTGATGATATCGCTTTATATTCAGTTGATCGAGGCGCGCGGCAGAGCGAGTCTGATCGCAAGGAAACGATTCAACTCACCGAAAGACGCCACCGCCATGACCACCCGTCGCTCCACTGATAACACCAAAGCCCTCGACGCCTTCATGGCCGCCAAGGTCGAGATCGACCTGATGCTGGACCGCCTGCAGGACCTGAGCGACGACCACTTCGCGACCCACCCCGACGAGATCCATTGGGGGCATGTCGGCACGCTGGAGCACTACGCGGGCCTGCTGCGCCAGATCACCGACAGCGCCTTCAAGGAAGGCGAACACGCCGCCTGAAGCGTCCACACGGCGTGACGCCCTCCCCGTCCGAGGATGGGGCTTGCCTCCGTAGAAGGCGTGCACACCGCGCGCCCACAGCCACGGAGACCCCCATGACCACCCCTTCCGACACCCAGTCCCTGATCCTTTCCCGCGCCGCGTCCCGGCCGGGGAACCTCGCCCTGCCGCTGCCCGAGGGGCTGGTCGGCGCCGCGGCCAAGATGGTGGTCGGCAAGATGATCGCCCGCGGCTGGCTCGAGGAGATCGAGGCCAACTTGCGCCGCGGCGAGCCGATGTGGCGCGAGACCGGCGACGGCCACGGCACCACGCTGATCGCCACCGAGGCCGGGCTGGAGGCCATCGGGATCGAGCCGCTGGTGGCCAGCGCGGTCGCCAGCACGCGGAAGGCGAATCCGGAACCGACGCAGACGCGCGACGACGCCGACACCGCGAAACCCGGCACCATCCGCACGGGCACCAAGCAGGCGCAGATCATCGCCATGCTCCAGCGCCCCGAGGGGGCGACGGTCGCCGAGATGGTCGAGGCCACCGGATGGTTGGCCCACACAGTCCGGGGTTCGATCTCGGGCGCCCTGAAGAAGAAACTGGGCTTGCCTATCAGTGCCGAGAAGGTTGAGGGCAGGGGAACTGTCTACAGACACCTTGCGCTCTGACCAGCAGCGGACTGTCCAGGCTGGCCTGCTTGCAGACCGGGATACAGCGAAATGCGGCTTTCGACTCCGCTCAGAGCGCCGGGCCTGAAGTTGACATGCGGGAGTATGCGAAACGGTGTCGCCTTCTCGCGTGCGATCCGTACTTTGCGGTATGAACGCCGGATCATGGATGAATCGGCAGCATTGCTTCCGTAGGCAACAGAGTTATCAATGGGTTGCAACTGCCGTGTTGTCACCTGAATTCGGGCGCGTAGCATTTGACCCTCGATCCCGCCCCTTTCTTATCGTGCTGCGTCTCGGTTGATCTGGAGGTCGACCCGAAATCTGCGCGGCTTTTTGCCTTTGCGGCGGTGCGAGGTGAACGGGCGCTGGTCCATAAGGGCGCGGCGTTGGAGCCCGCGCTGGACCGGCTGGAGGCGCTTTGTGAAGGGGCTGCGCATCTGGTTAGCCACAACATCCTGCGGCACGATCTGCCGCATCTGGTGGCGAACCGAGCGCGGCTGGCGGGGTTGGGGGTGGCGCCGATCGATACTCTTTGGCTGAACCCCTTGGCCTTTCCGCGCAATCCTTACCACCATCTGGTTAAACATTATCAGGACGGGCGGCTGCAGGTCGGGCATGTGAATGACCCCGAACAGGATGCGCGGCTGGCGCTGCAGGTTCTGGCCGATCAGATCGAGGCCTTTTCCCGGCTGGGGCAGGATGCGCCGGACGCGCTGCTGGCCTATCATCACCTGACAATTCGGGGCGAAGCCTCTGGCGGGTTCGATGCACTGTTCCGGTTCATGCGCGGCGCAGCGCCCAGTGAGGCCGCTGCCCATGAAGCCATCCGTCGCCTGCTGGATGGCCGCGCCTGCAATCACCGGCTGGACCAGACCCTTGGCCGCCTGTCCGACCCGCGCAACGGCTGGCCGATGGCCTATGCGCTGTCGTGGATTTCGGTTGCGGGCGGAGACTCGGTCATGCCGCCCTGGGTGCGGCTACAGTTTCCCCAGGCGGGGCGGATCGTGCGGCACTTGCGCGATACCAACTGCGGCGATCCGGGCTGCGCCTGGTGCGTCGAGAAAAACAACCCGAATGCCGCGCTGGAGCGGTGGTTCGGCTTTCCGTCCTTCCGCCCCCAGCCGGTCGATGAAATGGGCCGCCCGTTGCAGGAACGCATCGTGGCCGAGGCGATGGCAGGCAAATCGGTGCTGGGCATCCTGCCCACCGGCACAGGCAAATCGGTCTGCTACCAGATCCCGGCGCTGTCGCGGTTCGACAAGACCGGTGCCCTGACAGTGGTGATCTCGCCGCTGGTCGCGCTGATGGCCGATCAGGTGCAGGGGTTGGCACGGGCCGGGATATCGGCGGCGGTCACGGTGAACGGTATGCTGTCGCTGCCGGAACGTCATGACGCGCTGGAAAAGGTGCGGATGGGCGATGCGGCGATGCTGCTGATCTCGCCCGAGCAGTTGCGGTCACCGTCGATCCGCACCGTGCTGCAACAGCGCGAAGTCGGGCTTTGGGTGCTGGACGAGGCGCATTGCGTCAGCAAATGGGGCCACGATTTCCGGCCCGACTACCGCTATGTCAGCCGCTTCATCAAGGAATTCTCGGGCGATAGCCCAGCGCCCGTCCTGTGCCTGACCGCCACGGCCAAGCCGGAAGTGGTGCGCGACATCCGTGACCACTTCCAGACGCGCCTTGGGGTGGACCTGCTGCTGCTGGATGGCGGTGCCGTGCGGACCAACCTCTCTTTCGCGGTGCTGCCCACGCAGAAAGCGACCAAGCTGACGGACATCCTGTCGGCAATCGAGGCGAACCTGCCGCCCGAAGGCGCCTCGGGGGCTGTGGTCTATTGTGCAACACGCGGGGCGACCGAAAAGGTAGCTGAGTTCCTGAAAGGGCAGGGGCTGGCGGCGGACTTCTTCCATGCGGGCCTGCCGCCCGACCGCAAACGCGATGTGCAAGAGGCGTTTCGCACCGGCCAGTTGCGGGTGATCGCCGCGACCAACGCTTTTGGCATGGGGATCGACAAGCCCGATATCCGGCTGGTTGTGCATGGCGATATTCCGGGGTCCTTGGAAAACTACCTGCAAGAGGCGGGCCGCGCCGGGCGGGATCGCGCGCCCGCCAATTGTGTGCTGCTGTTCAGCCCCGAGGATGTGGAGCGGCAATTCTCGCTTTCCGCCCGCTCGCGTCTGGCACGGCAAGAGATCGGCGCGATCCTGAAGGCGCTGCGTCGGATGGAAAAACACAAGTCGGGCGAGGTGGTCGCCACCCCGGGCGAGATCGTACGCGAGGAGAAGGATCAGGAGTTCGAGCGCGACAAGACCACCGACGACACCCGCGTGAAAACCGCCGTGGCCTGGCTGGAGGAGGCGACGCTGCTGAGCCGCGAGGAAAACCGGGTGCAGGTGTTTCCATCCTCACTGCGCATCCGGTCGGTGGATGAGGCGGCGGCGATCCTGGAAAAGGCGCGTATCACCGGGGTCAGGCGCACGCAACTGATGGACCTTGTTCGCCATGTGATGAATGCGCCGGTCGACGCTGGGGTTTCGACGGACGATCTGACGGGCGCTTGTGGATTGTCGGGGCGCGAGTTGCACCGGGCCTTTGCCGATCTTGAGGCGCTGGGGATCGCCAGCAACGACACAGGCATCACGGTCTATGTTCATCTAGGTGTCGAGGATGCCTCGGCCCGCCGTCTGGATCACGTGGCCCGGCTGGAGGCTGACCTGATCGCCATGATGCAAGAGGCCGTGCCGGATGCCGAAGGGTCCGAGGCGCAACCTTTGAATCTCACCGAGACCTGTCAGGCCTTGCGTGACAAGGGGCATGTGCAGGTGCGGCCCGATCTGGTGGAAACGGCCTTGCGCGGCATGGCGCAGGATGGGCGCGATCAGGATGGCGGGCGGGGGAACCTCACTCTGCGCAAGGTCAGCCGGAACACGATCTTCGTGCGGCTTGAGCGGTCATGGCCCGTTGTCGCCCGCACCGCCGATCTGCGGCGGCAGGGGGCGCGGGCGCTCTTGGCACATCTCACCGGAAAAGTGGCGAAGGGCACGCGTGGCAAGGATGTTCAGGTCGAAACCACCCTCGGCGCGATGCTGGACGCGCTGAACGGCGATGCCCTTCTGAGGGCCGAGGTCAAGGACATGACCCGCCTGATGGACCGCGCGCTCTTGTGGCTGCACGAACAGCAAGTCGCCACCTTGGGCCGGGGCCTGACGGTGTTCCGCCCGGCGATCACTGTGCATCTGAACCCCAAGGGTGGCCCCTTCACCGTGCAGCACTTCGCGCCCCTCGAAGAGCATTACGGCGAGACAACGATCCAGACCCATGTGATGGCCGCCTATGCCGAAAAGGGGCTGGAGGCGATGGATCAGGCCCAGCGCCTTTCCGAAGATTACTTCGTGCTGGACCGCGACGCTTTCCTGCGCCGCTGGCTGCCGGGGCGCGGCACGGAAATCCGGCGACAGACCACCGGCACGTCGTGGAGGACGATTGTCGACGCACTGGATAACCCTGTGCAGGCCGAGATCGTGCGCGATGACCGCGAACAGACGAACGTGCTTGTGCTTGCCGGGCCGGGGTCGGGCAAGACGCGGGTGCTGGTGCACCGGATTGCCTACCTGATCCGGGTCAAGCGTGAGGACCCGCGCGGCATTCTGGTTCTGACCTACAACCGCCACGCCGCTGCCGAGATCCGCGAACGCCTGCGCCGCCTGATCGGGGATGATGCGGCGGGGGTGACGGTGTCGACCTGCCACGCGCTGGCGATGCGGCTGATGGGGGCGAGCTTTGCTGGCGATCACGAGGGCCCGCGCGACTTTGACGGCATTGTCATGCAGGCCGTGGCCCTGCTGCGTGGCGATGGTTTGAGTAAGCTAGAGGCCGAGGCGCTGCGCGAGACGCTGATTCAGGGCTATCGCTGGCTCTTGGTGGACGAGTATCAGGACATCGGCCCCGAGGAATACGCCCTGATTGGCGCCGTGGCGGGGCGGTCGCTGGAAGATGACCTGCGCATCAGCCTCTTTGCCGTAGGCGATGACGATCAGAACATCTACGCCTTCGCCGGGGCCAGCATCGACTTCATCCGCCGGTTCGAGGCCGACTATGCCGCCAAGCCGGTCTGGCTGACCGAGAACTACCGCTCCACCGCCCATATCATTGCTGCGGCAAACGCCGTGATCGCGCCCGCCGCCGAGCGAATGAAGGCGGGCCATGACATCACCGTGAACCGCGCCCGTGCCAAATCGATGCCGGGCGGAGATTGGGCGGCGCTGGACCCGGTGGCGCAAGGGCGCGTCACCCTGCTGGAGGCAGGGGGCGATGCGGCGCAAGCGGTGGCTGCACTGGACGAACTGCTTCGCCTGTCACGGCTGGACCCCGATTGGTCCTGGCGCCGATCCGCCGTGATTGCCCGCGACTGGCGGCGACTGGAACCTGTTCGCGCCTATGCCGAGGCACTGGGCATCCCCATCGACATGGCCAACGAAAAGCCGCTCACCCTGTGGCGTATGCGCGAAATGCAGGGATTTGTCCGCGCCCTTTTGACAGATCGGACCCGGCTGCTCACCATACCCGATCTGGTCGCAATCCTGAACGCCCAGCCGCAATCGCGCTGGACTGACCTGATTGGCGAAGGCATCGGCACTCTTGCACGCGAGCTCGTCGAGAAGGCGGCACCGGTGCCCGATGTCGTACAATGGTTGGGCGAATGGGCCCGGGACGTGCGGGGCGAACAGCGGGGCCTTCTTCTGATGACCGCACACCGCGCCAAGGGACTTGAGTTCGATCATGTGGCAATCCTGAACGGTGGCTGGGATCGCCCATCGCGCAGCGAGGATGCCGATGCCCCTCGGCGCCTGTTCTATGTCGCCATGACACGGGCGCGATCGACGCTGACCGTCCTGACCGACGGCCCCCATCTCTTTGTTCGCCCTGACGATGCGGTGCTTGCCCGCCGCGTCACCCCCGATACCACAGCCCTGCCGCGGGCCCGCTTGCGCTATTTGCCGCCGGACCCAAAGCTGGTGGACCTGTCTTTCGCCGGGCGCCTTCGTGAACTTGATCCTGCCTTGAAGGCCATCGCCGCTGCCCGCCCCGGCGACCCGGTTCATCTGATCCGCGACGGCGACCGCTGGCGGATCGACAACGCCCAGGGCCAGACCCTTGCCCGCCTCTCCCGGGCCTTTGCCCCGCCCGACGGCAGCACTTTCGTGCGCGGCGAGGTTTCTGCCATCCTGAACTGGCGGCGCGAGGATGGCGACGAGGAGTACAACCACCTGCTCCGCCGCGACGAGTGGGAGGTGGTCCTGCCCGAACTGGTGTTTGAAGCAGGTGCGCAAGCTGTCATCTTGGATCAGAACGGCAGCTGACGTCCGTGCTCAGGCGTGGCCTTGGCCAATCCATCACGGATCGAAAAGGGTGGCTTCAACAGTCTGGATTCTTGCCAAGCTGGCTTCCGAGAGGTGGATTCCCTGGATTCCACAAAAGAATCCAGCGCGCCACGGTCGTGATTCTGTAAGTCTATGATAAGGCTTACCTTTCAACGGTGTTGTCCAACAGGTGGCTTCCGCCTGGCTTCCCCGGTGAAACTGCCTCACGCTAGCGAACCGCCGCGCTGCGCCCCCCCGCATACGTTCTGGACCGGGGAGGAACCAGAGGAGGGGGGATTACAACAACATCCTGAACCTGTTCTGGTCGGCATCAGTGGATTTGATGATTTGATACTCCATGCCGCTGGCCGCAGCGATCTGCTGCGCAAAGTCCTTCTTGGCTTGAACGACGGCATCATCAACCTGATGATCCCCCTTTACCTCCACAATGACATACTTCTCGGTACCATCTGGCTCCTCTCTCAAGAAGATGAAGTCAGGGTAGTAGCTCCGAACTGTGCGGCTTTCAGGGTCAATATATTGAACAAAGAAATCAGACTGGCCATGTGTCAGCATGCCAGTGAAGTAGATTTGCTTTACGCGTTTTTCTCGAAGAAGGTCCCAAAAGAGGGTTCTCTCAGAATTGGAATCAAAGCAGTATGCATCAAGGTGAAAGCTCTTTTCTCTTTCATTGTCTTTGACAATGGCGTCGGCCCTGCGAACAATCTTGTCTTTTGCCGCGGTAACCTCATAGTACCCACTTGATGGGACCTTTATGAGTTCCACTTCATGTTCTTCTGATTTGCTTGTTTCATCCAATTCGAAAACTTTGGCAAACAGGCGCGGTATTACCTCGTCATAGAGCAGCTCGTTAAAATCGTTTACGATTTCAACGAGCTTTGCACTGCCTTCCTTTGTTGTTTCCAGCAATTCCTCTATGCTGAATGGCGATTGGTTCAGATATCGGGCGATCTCAGCTACCAAGCTGATCTGTGAGTACACTCGTTTCTTTCGGCGCTCAGTAAGGTCGAAAGTTTGGCTCGAGGACGCACGTGCAGCGTCGGTTGGGACGGTTCGAGACCGAGACGCTGGCTCTGGCCGCGAACCGGGCGGCGCTGGCCGATCTGAACGGCCAATGGATCGACCGGTTTCATGACCGCAACGGGTTGCAATACATCGTGCTGGACATGGACAGCTCGGTCAGCCCCACCCACGGCGATCAGGAAGGTGCTGCCTGGAACGGGCATTTCGACTGCACCTGCTATCACCCCATCTTCTTGTTCAACCAGTTTGGCATGCTGGAGCGCTGCGCCCTGCGTAACGGCAATGTCCACAGCGCCGATGGCTGGCGGGATGTCCTTGATCCCGTCATTGCCCGATATGCTGGCCGCGACCTTGGTGGACGCTTCTTCCGGGCCGACGCTGCCTACGCGATCCCCGCGATCTATATGCGGCTGGAAGAAGCCAGGTTCTTCTACGCCATCCGTCTGCCCGCCAACGCCGTCTTGCGCGAGAAGATCGCGCATCGGCTGACACGGCCCGTGGGACGGCCTTCGCTGACCAAGGTCAAACGGTTCTTCGAGGACTTCGAGTATCAGGCGGCGTCCTGGGACAAGCCGCGCCGCGTCATCGCCAAGATCGAATGGCATCCGGGCGAGCTGTTCCCCAAAGTCGGCTTCATCGTCACCAACCTGCCGATGGAGCCAGACTGGGTGGTGAGGTTCTACAACCAGCGCGGCACCGCAGAGCAGCACATCAAGGAAGGCAAATATGCCTTTCGCTGGACGCGGCTGTCATGCCGGAAGTTCCGGCACAACGAGGTGCGGCTGCAACTGCACGCGCTGGCCTACAACCTGGCAACCTTCCTGCGCTGCATCGAACTGCCCGAGGCCATGGCGGACTGGTCGTTGACCAGCCTGCAACTCAAGCTGATCAAGATCGGCGCCCGCGTCGTCCGCCACGCCCGCGCCATTACCTTCCAGTTGGCCGAGGTCGCCGTCACCGGCCCGATGGTGCGGGCCGTCCTTGCCGCCATCCGCCGTCTTCGAACGCCTCCGTCATGCGCATGACCACGATCCATGCCCAAGCTGAACGAAAGCGGCAGGACAGGTCCGTCTGCCGCGCGGAAAAGCGGCTCTGCCGGGCCAGAATGCTGCGGGTTCGAGGCTTGATCCACCCGACTTCGGCCGTTTGCGCGACGACAGACACCGCTCGGGGCGAGAAACGCTTGCCCAGCGAGCAAAATCAGGCGATCTTGAAGTCAAGCGGCAGGCCACTTGGGGAATGTCGGTCTATATCAGTTTCATATTTTCCCCCTACCGCTAACAATCGATCCATGACCCGTGCCCTGACCCGATTCCTTTGCCTTTTGGCCCTGTTGGCGGTCGCGCTTTACGGCGCGGCGGCCGGCGCCATGGTGGCCAGGGGACCGGCGATGGAGATGGTCATCTGCTCCGAGGGCGGGATCGCCACCGTTCTGCTGGACGCCAAGGGCGATCCGGTCGATTCCTCGGACTGCTTCCACTGCCCGGACTGCCTTGTCCTGGCTTTCGGACTGCCGGCCGGCCCCGCAGCGGAAAAGGCCCCGCCGCGCCCGGCCCGGATGCTGGCCCCGGCCGTCTTGCCCGCGCCCCGGATCCACCTTCGCCCCTTGTCCCGCGGCCCCCCGGCTGCGCAGGTCCAAGCGCTTGATCCCGGTCAATTCTGCGGCTCCTTGCCGCAGGCCCGGGCTTTCGCCGAACCTCTTGAGTTTGGTCAAGCCATCGGTCCCTGTGCGATGGCAGGCAGCGGGCAACGCCAACGGGTTGCCCTATGAATACGCTCGTCCGACTGATCCTCCTTGTCCTCGCCCTGCTGTGTCCGCTGCCCGCGCTGGCGCAAAGCGTGCTGCCCGAATGGCTGGGCAAGGTGCCCGCGGCCGAACTGGTGGAAGGCGCCGACGGCTACGGCCCGATCCGCGAGGACCTGCCGGTCGCCCCGGTGCTGAAGGGCGGCGAGACCATCGGCTGGGCCTTCGTCACCTCGGATTTCGTCGGCACCACCGGCTATTCCGGCAAGCCGATCCATACCCTCGTCGCGGTGGACCCGCAGGCGCGGATCATCGGCATGGATCTGGTCAAGCATTCCGAGCCGATCGTGCTGATCGGCATCCCCGAGGCCAAGATCAAGGCGCTGGTCGACAGCTACATCGGTCTCGACCTGGTGGCCGAGGCGAATTCGGGCGGCACCGCGCATGACGTGGACATCATCTCGGGCGCCACCGTCACGGTGATGGTGATCGACGATTCCATCGTGCGGTCCGGCCTGAAGGCGGCGCGGGCGCTTGGCCTTGGCGGGTTGCAGCCCGAGTCGGCGGCGCAGGGGCCGGCCTTCGAGATCAACCCCGATGCCCCGGTTCCCGCCAGCTGGATGGAGATGGAGGGCGACGGCACCCTGCGCCGGCTGTCGCTGGACGTGGGCCAGGTCAACGCCGCCTTCGCCGCGCTGGACGACAAGCGCGCCGCCGAGCGCGCGCTGACCGAGGCGCCGGAAACCACCTTCATCGAGATGCAGGCGGCGCTGGTCTCGGTTCCCGCCATCGGCGAGGCCATGCTGGGCGAGGCCGAACAGGCCAACCTGCAGAACTGGCTGCAACCGGGCGAACATGCGCTGGTCGTCGTCGGCCGCGGGCTCTACAGCTTCAAGGGCTCGGGCTATGTCCGCGGCGGCATCTTCGACCGGATCGTGCTGATCCAGGACGACGTGTCGGTCCGCTTCCGCGACCGCCAGCACCGCCGGCTGGGCAGCATCGCGGCCGAGGGACACCCGGAATTCACCGAGGCCGACCTGTTCAAGATCCCGGCCGACGTGGGCTTCGACCCGACCAAGCCGTTCCGCATCCAGCTTCTGGTGCAGCGCGAGGTCGGGCCGATCGAGAAGCTGTTCACCACCTTCGACCTGGGCTACCAGCTGCCGCCGCAATACCTGCGCGCCGTGGCGGCCACCGCCCCCGCCGAGGTGCCCGAAGTGGCCGCCGCCGTCGCCGACCGCGACGAGGACACCGCGCAGGCCGAGCTGTGGAAGCGGATCTGGACCGATTCCAAGCTGAAGATCGCCGTCCTAGGCGCCATGCTGGCGGTGCTGACCGGAGTGTTCTTCTTCCAGAGCTTCGCGGTCAGGCACGAACGCCGGTTCTACTGGTTCCGCATGGCCTATCTGGCGGTCACGCTGGTGGTGCTGGGCTGGATGTTCAACGCCCAGCTTTCGGTGGTGAACCTGATGGCGTTGTTCGGCAGCCTGATGACCGGGTTCAGCTGGCAGGCGTTCCTTCTCGACCCGCTGACCTTCATCCTGTGGTTCTCGGTCGCCGCTGCGCTCTTGTTCTGGGGCCGCGGGGCCTATTGCGGCTGGCTCTGCCCCTTCGGCGCCTTGCAGGAGATCACCAACCACATCGCCCGAAAGCTGCGGGTGCCGCAATGGACGTTGCCCTGGGGCCTGCACGAAAGGCTCTGGCCGGTCAAATACATGATCTTCCTCGGCCTCTTCGGCGCGTCGCTGGTCAGCATCGAGCAGGCCGAGCATCTGGCGGAAGTGGAGCCGTTCAAGACCGCGATCATCCTGAAGTTCATGCGCGCCTGGCCCTTCGTGGCCTATGCCGCCGCGCTGCTGATCGCCGGGCTGTTCGTGGAACGGTTCTACTGCCGCTATCTCTGCCCGCTGGGCGCGGCGCTGGCGATCCCGGCGCGGCTGCGGATGTTCGACTGGCTGAAGCGCTACCACGAATGCGGCAACCCCTGCCAGACCTGCGCCCATGAATGCCCGGTCCAGTCGATCCACCCGACCGGAGAGATCAACCCGAACGAGTGCATCAACTGCCTGCATTGCCAGGTGCTGTATCAGTCCGAAACCAAATGCCCCGTCGTCATCAGAAAGCTGAAGCGGCGGGAGAAACTGGCGGAAAGCACTCCGCCGACTCTGGGGCGGCCGCCTGCCGGGCATCCCAACGCCGCCCGCACCGCAGTCTGACAAAATTCAACCGAAGGAGTTCGATCATGGAATCGAAGGATACGAAAGGTCTCAGCCGCCGCGGCCTGCTTGGCGCCGGCGCCGGCGGTGCCGCCCTGGGCGCGCTTGGCGGGCGCCTCGCGCTCGGCCCTGCGGCCCTGGGCCTGGGCGCCGCGGCCGGCCTGACCGCCGGCAGCTCGACCGCCGCGCTGGCGGCCGGCGCGGACGGCGGCATCGCGCCCGGCCAGCTGGACGACTACTACGGCTTCTGGTCCTCGGGCCAGACCGGCGAGATGCGCATCCTCGGCATCCCCTCGATGCGCGAGCTGATGCGGGTGCCGGTGTTCAACCGCTGCTCGGCCACCGGCTGGGGCCAGACCAACGAATCGATCCGCATCCACCAGCGGTCGATGACCGAGAAGACCAAGAAGCTGCTGGAAGCCAACGGCAAGAAGATCCACGACAACGGCGACCTGCACCACGTCCACATGTCCTACACCGAGGGCAAGTATGACGGGAAATACCTGTTCATGCAGGACAAGGCGAACACCCGCGTCGCCCGCGTCCGCTGCGACGTGATGAAGTGCGACGCCATCCTGGAGATCCCGAACGCCAAGGGCATCCACGGGATGCGGCCGCGGAAATTCCCCAGCTCCAACTACATCTTCTGCAACGGCGAGGACGAGGCGCCGCTGGTCAACGACGGCTCGACGATGACCGATGTCTCCACCTACGTGAACATCTTCACCGCCGTGGACACCGAAAGCTTCGACGTGGCCTGGCAGGTCATGGTCTCGGGCAACCTCGACAACACCGATGCCGACTACGAGGGCAAATGGGCCTTCTCCACCTCCTACAACTCGGAGATGGGGATGAACCTGGCCGACATGACCGCGGCCGAGATGGACCATGTGGTCATCTTCAACATCGCCGAGATCGAGAAGGCGGTGGCCGAGGGCCGGTTCGAGGAAGTGAACGGCGTCAAGGTGCTGGACGGGCGGAAGGACGCGAAAAGCCAGTTCACCCGCTACGTGCCGATCGCCAACAACCCGCACGGCTGCAACATGGCGCCGGACAGGAAGCACCTTGTCATCAACGGCAAGCTTTCGCCGACCGCCACCGTGCTTGACGTGACGAAGTTCGACGCCCTGTTCGAGAAGCCCGAGGCCGAGGTCGACCTGCGCAGCGTCGTGGTGGCCGAGCCGGAACTGGGCCTCGGCCCGCTGCACACCGCCTTCGACGGGCGCGGCAATGCCTATACCTCGCTGTTCCTGGACAGCCAGGTGGTGAAGTGGAACATCGAGGACGCGATCAAGGCCTATGCCGGCGAGCAGATCGACCCGATCAAGGACAAGCTGGACGTGCATTACCAGCCCGGCCACCTGAAGACCGTGATGGGCGAGACGCTGGATGCGGCGAACGACTGGCTGGTCTGCCTGTGCAAGTTCTCGAAGGACCGCTTCCTGAACGTCGGCCCGCTGAAGGCCGAGAACGACCAGCTGATCGACATCTCGGGCGACAAGATGGTGCTGGTCCACGACGGCCCGACCTTCGCCGAGCCGCATGACGCGATCTCGGTCCACCCGTCGATCCTGTCGAACATCAAGTCGGTCTGGGACCGCCAGGACCCGATGTGGGCCGAGACCCGCAAGCAGGCCGAGGCGGACGGGGTGAACCTGGACGACTGGCAGGACATGGTGATCCGCGACAAGGACGACCCGAACAAGGTCCGGGTCTACATGTCCAGCCAGGCGCCGCAATTCGCGCTGGAAGAGTTCACCGTGAAGGAAGGCGACGAGGTGACGGTGGTCGTTACCAACCTCGACGACATCGACGACCTGACCCACGGCTTCACCATGGGCAACCATGGCGTGGCGATGGAGATCGGGCCGCAGATGACCTCCTCGGTCACCTTCGTGGCGGGGTCGGCGGGCGTCTACTGGTATTACTGCCAGTGGTTCTGCCATGCCCTGCACATGGAGATGCGCGGCCGGATGTTCGTGGAACCCAGGGACGCCTGAGACCGATGCTGCGCGCCCTGATCCTTGCGCTGGCCTGCCTGGCCCCGCCCGCCTGGGCGCGGGACCTGCAGGTCGTGCCCGGGCCGGGCGCGCTGGCCGAAGCCGTCGCCGGGGCCTCCCCCGGCGATGTGCTGATCCTCTCCGACGGGGCCTATCCGGGCCCCGTCACCATCGACCGCAGCCTGACTGTGCGCGGCCCGCGCGGCGCCGTGGTGGACGGCGGCGGGCAGGGCACCGTGATCACCGTCACCGCGCCAGACGTGGTGCTGGAAGGCTTCACCGTCACCGGATCGGGCAAGGTGAACGCCGACCTCGACGCCGGGGTGAAGATCCTGAAGGGCGCCGACCGGGTGCTGGTGACAGGGCTTTACCTGACCGACAACATGCATGGCGTCGACATCCACGGCGGCCGCGACGTGCGCGTCGCCGGCAATGTGATCGAGGGCCGGCAGGACCCGCGGATGAACGAACGCGGCAACGGCGTCTATGTCTGGAACAGCCCCGGCGCGCTGGTCGAGGGCAACGACATCCGCTGGGGCCGCGACGGCATCTTCTCGAACACCTCGAAGGACAGCACCTACCGCGGCAACCTGTTCCGCGACCTGCGCTTTGCCGTCCATTTCATGTATACCCACCGCACCGAGGTGATCGACAACATTTCGATCGGCAACCACCTCGGCTTCGCCATCATGAACTCGGACCGGGCGGTGGTGCGCGGCAACCTCAGCTTGGGCGACCGCGAGCACGGGGTGATGCTCAACTACACCAACAATTCCGATGTCACCGGCAACCTGGTCCGGGGCGGCACCAAGAAGTGCCTGTTCGTCTACAACGCCCACAAGAACCTTGTCGTCGGCAACCGCTTCCAGGACTGCGGCATCGGCATCCATTTCACCGCCGGGTCGGAACGCAACGTGCTGACCGGCAATGCCTTCCTCGGCAACCAGGAGCAGGTGAAATACGTCGGCACCCGTTTCCTGGAGTGGAGCTTCGAGGGCCGCGGCAACTACTGGTCGGACCATCCGGCCTTCGACCTGAACGGCGACGGCATCGCCGACGGGGTGTTCCGCCCCAACGACCTGATGGACCATATCCTGTGGTCCCAGCCCGCGGCCAAGCTGCTGACCGGCGCGCCCTCGGTGCAGTTGATCCGCTGGTCGCAATCGAATTTCCCGGCCACGCTGCCCGGCGGCGTGGTCGACAGCCACCCGCTGATGGCACCCATCGCCATCCCCGTTCCAGAAGACATCGCCGCGATGGAGGCCCTGGTGGCCGGCCGTTGGGCGCAAGGCAATTTCGATGACATCGACGCTGAAAATCTCGGCACTCACTAAGCGCTTCGCCGAGGTGGCGGCGCTGACCGAGGTGTCGCTGACCGTCGCGGCCGGCGAGCGCGTGGCGCTTCTGGGTCACAACGGCGCAGGCAAGTCGACGATGATGAAGATCATCCTCGGCCTGATCCCCGCCACCGCCGGGCAGGTGGAGGTCTGCGGCGCCGCGCCGGGCAGCGCCGGGGCGCGGCGGCAGGTGGCCTACCTGCCCGAGAACGCCGCCTTCCACCCCGCCCTGACCGGGCTGGAGCAGATGCGGCACTACCTGTCGCTGCGCGGCGAAAGCCCGTCGAAGGCGATGGAGCTGCTGGAGCAGGTCGGCCTCGGTCCTGCCGCCCGCCGCCGCATCGGCACCTATTCCAAGGGGATGCGCCAGCGCGTCGGCCTGGCCCAGACCCTGATCGGCACGCCGCGACTGCTGGTTCTGGACGAGCCGACCTCGGGCCTCGATCCCGTCTCGCGGCGCGACTTCTACGCGCTCTTGGACGGGCTGGCGGCGCGGGGGGCCTCGATCCTGCTCAGCAGCCATGCGCTGACCGAGGTGGAGGCGCGGACCGACCGCATCCTGATCCTGTCGAAGGGCCGGATGGTGGCCGAGGGCAGTCTGGCCGACCTGCGCCGCCGCGCCGACCTGCCGGTGATGCTGCACGTCACCCCGCGTCCGGGCGCGGGCGAGGCCGTCGCCGCCGCGCTGCCGGGGGCGGAACCCCGGGCCGACGGGCTGGTTCTGTCCTGCGGGCAGGGCGAGAAGCTGGCGATGCTGGCGCGCATTGCCGCGCTTGGCGATCTGGTCGCCGACCTGGACGTGGCCCCGCCCAGTCTGGAGGACCTCTACAGCCATTTCAGCAAGAGGGACGGGCAATGAGCCGCATCCTCGCCACCGCCGGAACCGAATTCCGCATCGCGCTGCGCAACCGCTGGGTCGCCATCGCCATGGTGCTGATGGCGCTGTTCTCGCTGGTGCTGGCCGCCGCCGGATCGGCCCCCACCGGGGGCCTCGGCGTGGACAGGCTGTCGGTCATCGTCGCCTCGCTGACCTCGCTGGCGGTCTATCTGGTGCCGTTGCTGGCGCTGCTGATGAGCTTCGACGCCATCGCCGGGGAACTGGAGCGCGGCACGCTGCCGCTGCTGCTGACCTATCCCGTCAGCCGGGCCGAGGTGCTGGCGGGCAAGCTGATCGCCCATCTGGCGGTGCTGGCGCTGGCCTGCGCCGTGGGCTACGGGCTGGCCGCCGCCGCTGCCCTCTGGGCCGATCCCGCGGCCAGCGCCGGCTTGCCCGCAATGCTGCGGCTCCTGGCAACCTCGGTCCTGCTGGGGGCCACCTTCATCGGCATCGGTTACGCCCTTTCCGCCCTGTCCCGCCGCCCCTCCGGCGCCGCCGGGCTGGCGGTCGGGCTGTGGCTGGGGCTGGTGGTGCTTTACGACCTCGGCCTCCTTGCCGCCATCGTCGCCGACAACGGCGGCTGGTTCACCGTCCACGGCTTCCCCGCCGCCCTGCTGGCCAACCCGGCCGATGCCTTCCGGCTCTACAACCTGTCCGCCTCCGAGGCGACGGCGGCGGCGGCGGGCGTGGGCGGCGCGGCGGCCACGGTGCCGGTCTGGCAATCCCTGACCTCGATCCTGCTCTGGCCGGTGCTGGCGCTGGCGCTGGCCATCGCCGCCTTCCGAAAGGTGATCCCATGACCCTGAAACGCGCGCTGATCTTCGTGCTGGCGCTGGCGGCCTGCCGCGAGGAAGTGACCCAGAACACCGATCCGGTGGAACTTACCCCCGAGGCGGTGGGTTACTTCTGCCAGATGAACATGCTGGAACATCCCGGCCCGAAGGGGCAGGCGCATCTTGAAGGATTGCCCGGCACGCCGCTGTTCTTCAGCCAGATCCGCGACGTGGTGGCCTATGTGCGGATGCCCGAGCAGAGCCACCGCATCCTCGCCCTCTGGGTCAGCGACATGGGCGCCCCCGGCGCGACTTGGGACGACCCCGGCGCCGCCAACTGGATCGACGCCACGACTGCCTTCTATGTCGTCGGCGCCGCCATCGAGGGCGGCATGGGCGAACAGGAATTCGTCCCCTTCGCCGACCGCGACGAGGCCCGCGCCTTCGCCGAGGCCAACGGCGGCAGCGTGATGCGGCTTGCCGAGATTCCCGACGCGCTGGTGATCCCGCCCGAACAGCCGGATACCGGCGAAGACCCGGATTACGAACGCCGCCTGCGCGACCTGTCCGACCAGACCGGAGGATGACCCGATGCTGAGCCGCCGCCGCTTCCTTGCCATCTCCGCCGCCTGCTGCCTGCCCGTGCCGGCGCTGGCGCAAGAACTGCATGTCGCCACCGGGCAGGCGCTCGGCGCCCGCGTCACCCTGCGGCTGTCGCATCCCGACGCCGCCGCCATCGCCGCCCGCGCCTTGGCCGAGATTTCCCGGCTGGAGCAGGTGTTCAGCCTCTACCGCACTGATTCGGCGCTGATGCGGCTGAATGCCTCCGGCACGCTGGAGGTCCCGCCCTTCGAGTTGCTGGAATGCCTGACGCTGGCCGGGGCGGTCCATGCCGCCAGCGGCGGGCTGTTCGACCCGACGGTGCAGCCGCTGTGGGCGCTCTACGCCGAAACTGCGGTGCAGGGCCGCCTGCCGACCGAGGACGAACGCAAGGCTGCGCTGGCGCGGACCGGCTGGCAGAACCTGCGGATCGGCCCCGACCGGATCGCGCTGGCGCCCGGCATGGCGCTGACGCTGAACGGCATCGCGCAGGGCTACATCGCCGACCGGGTGGCCGCGCTGCTGGAGGCCGAAGGGCTGGCCGACATCCTGATCGACACCGGCGAGTTCCGCGCCCTCGGCGGCGATCCGCGCGGCGGCGACTGGCCGGTGCATCTGGCCGAAGGAGGGCAGGTCGGCCTGCGCGGCCGGGCGCTGGCGACCTCTTCCCCGCTCGGCACCACCTTCGATGCCGCGGGCCGGGTCGGCCATATCCTCGACCCGCGCACCGGCACCCCCGCCGTCCCGGTCTGGCGGGCGGTCAGCATCTCGGCCCCCTCCGCCGCGCTGGCGGACGCGCTGTCCACCGCCGCCTGCCTGATGGAAGTCAAGGCGGGCATCGAAACCCTATGCGAGAAATTCGCCGAAACCAGACCCGAATCCATAACGCCAGCCTGAAAGGACCAAACCATGATCCTCCGAGTCAGCACCACGACCCTTGCCTTCCTCGCCCTCGCCCTGCCGGCCCTTGCCCAGGGCGACGCCGAGAAAGGCGCCAAGGAATTCAACAAGTGCAAGTCCTGCCATGCCATCGTCGATCCCGAGGGCAACGCGGTCGTCAAGGGCGGCAAGACCGGCCCCAACCTCTGGGGTGTCGTCGGCCGTCAGGTGGCCTCGGACCCCGACTTCAAATACGGCGACTCCATCCTGTCGGTCGGCGCGGCCGGCAAGATCTGGGACGAGGCTTCGCTGGTCGAATACACCAAGGACCCCGCCGCCTGGCTGAAGGCCGAGACCGGCGATGACGCCGCCAAGTCGAAAATGACCTTCAAGCTGAACAAGGGCAACGAGGACGTGGCCGCCTACCTGGCTACCATGAAGTGACCCCGGTCCCCGCGCGCCCTTGGGGTGCGCGGGCCGCTTTCCGGCCTCCTGCCGGGACTGTTCCCTTGCGGCTTGAAAATGTTCCCTGTTCGTTCTATATCAGGGGGCCGATCAGCAAAGGGAGTTCCGCCATGGAAGACCCCGATTTCCCCCTGTCCCCCACCCCGCGGCAGATGGCCTATGCCCGCTCGCTCGCGCTGCGGAACCAGACGCTCCTGCCCTGGGAGGTGCAGCGCGACCGCCGCAGCCTCTCGGCCTGGATCGACGCGCAGGCGCGGCTGCGGCCGCTGTCGCCCACCGATCGGCTGCCCAGTTCCAAGCAGGTGGCCTTCGCCGAGCGGCTGGCCCGGATCAAGCGCCGCGCGGTGCCGGAGGAATGCTTCCGCGACAAGGGGCTGATGTCGAAATGGATCGACGGCAACCGTTAGGGGGCGGCCCTGCCGCGGCCTTCCGTCGCCCGGACCGCGGCGGATTTGATGTGAAATGTCCCGAGGTACATCTCATTCAGATTGAAACTGATTTCCAGTTCAGAGAGCCGGTTCGATATCCGGGTGGTCAGCTCTCGGGCCGCCTTGTCAGTGAATGTGACGACGAGCAGGCTTTCCGGGGCGATCTTCTTCTCAATGATCAGATGAACAATTCGTTCCACCAAGGTGAATGTCTTGCCCGAACCTGGGCCCGCGATGATTAGTACGGGTCCATCCACAGCCTCAATAGCGTCAAGCTGGTTTGGATTTACGGATGTGCTGGACAAGCTCTTTCGAGTCATGGGTGCGCAACAGAACTGCTAAAGGGTGTGCTATGCAACTTGAATGATTTCCTTGGTTTCGATGTTCCTGACATAGTCGACAGCCGTCCCGTTCCAGTGATAGGCGAAATGCGCGCCTTGGGTGGGGATAGGGATCACGTCGGGCCAAAAGACGGCGATGCATTGACCATCGGGATAGCGGATGCTGGGCCAAGTGATGCCGTTTGACCCGGCTGCGCGCCGCTCGGCCCCGAAGACCTGCGAGGCGCGGTAATCGTCGGGATCCAGTAGATCGGCACGGCCGGTGGCGTCGTCCAGATCGGCATCGATGGACCCGATCAGTTCGCGGAACTGCGACGTCCAGCCGGGGGCCTCGTTCGTGGAACGCATGAAGCGGGCGTGGTGGTGGATGGTTTCGGCGATGGCCACTTCGGTGCGGTCGCCCGCATAATAGAGGCCGAAACTGCCGTCTGAGAACCGCCCCGGCCGCAGGGGCGAGCAATGGACGAAAGGCGCCATGACCCAGCTCGCGCCGGGCCCGGTCACGCGGCGCGCGACCGGCACCTTCGACAGATCACCGATGCTGTCGCGGATGCGCGGGTTGAACTTGGCCTCGGCCGAGGCCAACGCCTCCCAATCGGCGGGGTCGGCGATGTCCTCGAACAGGTCGATGGGCGGATGGATGGAGCGGATGATGCGGACAGTGCGTGGCCATGTCACGCGGCGGACAGGCACATTCACCAGGCACCCCGTTCGGCATCCAGATAGGCCCGCAGGTCGATTAGGTCGGTGATCTCGCCCCGCAACATGATGTCCAGCGCGCTGCGGCCACCAAAGGCCGTGCTGGGCTTGCGGATCCACGCATAACCGCGGGCAGGTTCGGTGAAGAGATACCGCAGCGACTTGTGGATGCCCATCAGGATCGCCATCCGCGCGCGCAGGTCCCGGTCGATGCGCCCGATGTCGCCAACCTTCCAGCGCGCCCATGTGCGCTGGGTCATGTCGCCCAAGAGCACGCGCGCCTCAGCGTCCGTCAGGCCCCAGGCGCGGAACAGGTTGACGGTGGTGCGTGCCAGCGCCGCCGCTTCCTCGTCGGTGATGACAGGAAGGTCGGGTCGGGCGATGATCGGCTGGACCGTGGCGAACTGCATGGTCGTTCTCCTTTGGCATCAATATAGTCATTATGTGCCAAAAGGCAATGGCGATCCGTTACCCGGACGGACGCACCCTCGCCCAAGGGGCGGGACGGGGCATCGCCCCTGTCACCTCGACCTCTCGCAGCATCCCGCCCGCGATAAGCCCGTCCCGAACCCAGCCCAGCGCCTGCCGCCAGTCGTCATATCCCCGCCGGGCGGCCTCGATCTGCTGCGGGTGGGGGGAGAATGTGACCGGGCAGGCGAGGATGTCGATTGTCTTCCAAGTGGCGCGCGCATTCGCGCCGCGCACGCGGATGCGTTCGACGCCCACGATGATGGTTCCCGCATGCGTGCCATGCTGGTTCTGCTTCACGATGGTCGGCACGCAGCGCGGCACAGCGCCCGGCATCCAGTCCGGGGTCAGCCCGGCGCGGGCCAGTTCGGCGACGCGGATCGCCATGCGCTTGCCGCCGAGGCTGTCGGGGATCCCGGCGACGGTGGCGGCGATCACCTCGGCGTCCTCGTGGGTGTAGCCGCCGATCTTGTGCTGGCCGCCGTCGATCTTGCAGCCCAGCACGGCGCGTTGGAGGAGGACGTATTCGAGGCCGAAGCCGAAGCCTTCCTCGGTGACGTCCGGGGGCAGGGGCAGTTCCAGCTGCGCCTGTTCGATTCGGAACGCCCATTCCAGCGCCGCCTGCACGCCCAGCGCGCGCTTGATCCTGGTGCCGCTGACGCGGCCGTGGAAACTCATGTCTGCAATCCTTCAAGGAAATCCATCTGCGCCGGGCGCTGGGCCGCATCGGTCGGTTGCCAGATCCACGGGCCCGAGGCCGTGGGCAGCTGCGAGAGAGCGCCACGCATGTGCTGCTGCCAAAGGGTGAACTCCGTTGCCGAGCAGGCGCAGAGCGCGTGCCCGATGGGCCAGCCCATCAGCCATCCGACGAAGAGCGGGTTCAGCCGCCGCCGCGACCGGCCCTTCAGGATCCGCCGCGAGACAGCGCGCCCATGCGAGGCAATCATCGAAGCCCAGAGCGGGCGCGAGATCGGGGCGTGCGGCGAGGACCGCTGCCCATGCTGCAAGGTCACCGGGCGCGGGCGGGTGAAGCCCTGCTCCGCTCGGTAGTGAAGCAGGTCCATCCGGGACTTGCCGTCCATGCGGGTGATGCTGTCCGCGCTGCTGCCCTTCCAGTTCTGCGCCGCAGGCGTCGGCCACTGGTTTGGCAACGCCTTCGCGATGCCCAGCGCCAGCGCCTCGGCCTTCCGGGTAAAGTCGCTGTTCCCGGCCGGGTTGTAGCGGTCGGTGCCGGGATGCAGGCTCATCGGTGTGGGCCAGGATGAAGATGCGCAGCCGTTCATGCGGCGCGCCGACCTCAGCCGCCGAGAACAGGCCCGCCGCAGGCGTATAGCCCAATCCCCAAAGCTCTCGCAGGACGGTCTCGAGGCCGAGGGTGACGTGACCGGCGACGTTCTCGAGGAAGACCCATTCGGGACGGCATTCTCCGATGACCCGGGCGACGTCGGGCCAAAGGTGGCGAGGATCGTCGGCGCCGCCACGTTTCCCGGCCGCGCTGAAGGGCTGGCAAGGGTATCCGGCCAGGACGGCATCGAAGGCGCCGCGGAAGGGCCGGGCATCGAAGCTGCGCAGGTCGGTCCAGATCGGGGCCGGGGCGAAGTATCCCGCGCGCTGGGCGGCGATGAGCACCGCCCTTGGCCAGCTCTCCCATTCGACGAAGGCGCGGGTGTGATAGCCGGGTTCGGCGAGCATGAGGCCCAGATCAAGGCCTCCGCCGCCTGCGCAGAGGGACAATCCGTGCCGGGGACGTGACACCATGTCATTCACCGCACCCCGCGCTCGCGCAGGCGTTCGGCTGTGACCAGCCCGCGGGCCAGCATGGCATCGCGCATCGTGTTGCTGATCGCGCTGACCGGCAAGTACCGGTCGGAATTGACCAGATCGGCGTAGAAGGCGGGCAAGTCGGTGATCGGCTTTGCGGCCGGGGCAGGGGGTGTCTTGGGCGTCCTGCGCTTCCGGCCCACAGCCTCGACCTTGCGCTGGGCTGCGCGCTGCATCACCCGGTCCAGTGCCTTCGGCCCATCGGGTGGTTGGGGATGCTCCTCGCGGCTGGCCTCGGCCGTAGCGATGATCTCCGCCTCGGTCAGGCCCAACTCGTCGCGCCAGCGCTGGACGTGCAGCCGGGGCGGCCAGCCTTGCCACCAGCCGGGCAGGGCGGCGGGGTCGAGGCCCAGCGCTGCCAGCAGGTCTCCGAAAACCTCATCGGAAATCGCCTCGCGCGCCTGCGCGCCCTCCTCCTCCTTTACTGGTTTACTTAGAGGTTCCCTTACAGGGTTAGTGTCCGAAATCCGGACACGGCTTTCGGCATTTTCCGGACACGGCTCGGCCTGAAAATCGGACACGGCTTCCGCATCGGTGCCGTGTCCGAAATCCGGACACGGCAAGGCATCGGCCATTCCATCGACATCACAACCATAGGCATCGTCGAGGCTTTCCGCGGCACCGTCGTCCCCGTGCCCGATTTCCGGACACGGCACCACAGCCACAGGTGTGAAGCCCGGCTCGAACCCCAGGATGTAGCGTGTCGGCAGCTGGCGCTTGGTCACGGGGTCAAGCCGCGGCACCCGCCGCAGCAGGCCCACCGCCTCGAGCTGGCCAAGGTGATCGTTCAGCGTGGACCGGCTGATCTCGCAGTCATGCGCCAGCCGGTCCTGCGAAGGAAAGCAGCCGTAATCCGGGTTGAACCGGTCGCAGAGGTGCCAGAGCACGATCTTGGTCGTCGGCTTCAGCCCGCGCTGCTTGATGGCCCAGTTGGTGGCCTCGTGGCTCATGGCGCGGGCCTCCGTGGGGCAGCGGCGATGCGCGTGGTGAAGCCGTAATCGGCCAGCGCGCCCAGCGCATCGTCGAGACTGCGGACCAGCGCCCAGCCAAAACCCTGCGCCCGGACGGCATCGCGAAATGCCTCCTGCTCCGGCCGCAGCCGCCCCTTCGGAGCCTTCAACTCGAGGAACAGGACGCGCCCATCGCACAGGACCATCAGATCGGCGAACCCGGCATGGACGCCCATGCCGACGAGGATCGCCTGGCGCTTGGCCCCGCGGGGCCCGGACTCGGTGACCTCGTTGGCGCAGTGATGGATGATGGCGGTGCGGGGCAGGGCGATGCGCAGCGCTTGGACGACGGTACGCTGCAAATCGGCCTCGGGGGTGCCACGGCGCATCATCGCGCGGCCCTCCCCTGATCCTCGCGCTGGGCGCGGCTGACCGGTCGCCGCGCTTCGATCACCACCAGCAGGCGCTGCGCCTCGGCCCGCTCGGACGAGGTCTCGCCATGCTGGACCAGCACGTTGCAGGCGAGCCGGATCAGGAGATCGCTGTGATGTGCGACATCGGCCATGACGGCGCGGGCCTCGGCCACGCGGTCGGCGGGCCAGGCGGGTGTGCGGGGCTGGATGGTCATGACCGCCCCCGCGTCTTGCGCACCGGATGGGCCTGTTCCTGCGCGCGGATCCATTCCTGAATGGCGGCGCGGCGATAGAAGGTCTTGCGACCTATGCGTGTGCAGGGCGGCCCCTGGCGGCGGGCTTCCCACCGGGACAGCGTGTCGGCCGTCAGGCCCAGCGCCCGGGCCAGCTGCTCCCGGCTGATCCAGTCGGACAGCAAGTCGGGAATGTCCTCGTCAAGATCGGTCTGAATGTCCTTCATGGGCTGCTCCATTCGCCTTTCGCACCTCTGGCGGGGGCCGGGTCAGCGAAGCAGAGCGCGAGGACCGGAAGACAGGCGGAAGGTGGAATTGCAGTCCTCCGACCTATTCCACCCCTTGTTTCATTGGACTTTTCTGGATTCTGTGAGTCGGAGCCACCCCAGGCAAACGCCTCCGCGGCCGTCATCTGAGGCGGTTCCGGGCGGCGATCCATGCACCAGCGTCACCGCTCTCTCCGGGGAGGGCGCTTTGACCGGCCTTCGGACGGATTCGGCGCTTCCGAGGGGACCGGAACGACCGGAATAGGTCGTTCCGGTCGGGTTCCGCAGGCACTCGACGATATCCACAGGTTCTTTCTTTGTTCGTGACGAACAGCACAGGATTGTGGTTGCGTGCTCGCCTTCCGGATGCATAGATTCATGGTTGAGCAGTCCATAAGAATCGAAAAGACGAACACAGTCGGATGTGCGCGCCGGTCACGGTGTGCCTCTGGCCTACAGGCGGTTTTCCTCGACGACGTGCTCTGAACCCCAGTCTGCCCACGTGCTCGGCACGGCGGGTCATTTGTAACCTGCATGCCGACGGCCCTGGCCGAAGGATGCCGCATGTCTGAAAGGCGTTTCCCGATGCCTCTGCCGCCTGTTGCCTTCCATTCGATCTATGAGCTGGCCTTTCGCTGGAACCGTCATCCGGCCGACGTCGCGGGCTGGGCGGCGGCGGGGCACCTGAACGTTGTGACCGGCATTCCCCCGGTGCTCTGCGGAGCGGAAACCGTCGCAGGAATGGTGCAGGTGCCGATGGCCGAATTCATGGGATTGTTTCGAAGGATCGGCCCGAGCGACGAGCATGCGCGCCTCAAGCGTGTCATGCCCCTTGGGGCGACGACCTGGCTGGCGATCACGGACCCGGCCGAGGGCCTGCTGGTCCGGTCCTTCGACCTGCTGGTGGATGCCGGAAATCTGCATCAGTTCGAGGACGAGCGGGAATTGCTGCCGCGTCTGGTTTCCACCATCGGTGCCACGCCGCGCTACGACTGGGATGCGATGTATGCGTGGCTGTTCTGGTTCGCCCACGAGAAGGGGCTTCCAGAAACCAAGACCGCGCTGGTCTCATTGGTGCAGGACTGGTTCGTGCAGAACTCGAAGTCCGGGGAGGTCCCCGATGAAAGCACCATCCGCAAGCGGCTGACCTCGCTCTGGAGCAAGTTGCGCGGCGAGGAGCCGATCTGATGCTCAGGCCGACTTCGGCAGGTCGGCTCCGTCCTGTGCCGCGTCATGCACAAGGCGTGGCCGCGGGCGCAGGAGGCTGGCCACCGTGTCGACGCCCGCGCGCAGGGGCGAATCCATCAGGTGTGCGTAGCGCTGAGTGGTCTGCATCTGGCTGTGGCCCAAGAGCTTGCCGATCATTTCCAGCGATGCGCCGCCGCTGACCAAGAGCGAGGCGAAGGTGTGGCGAAGGTCATGGATGCGGACGTCGGCCAGCCCGGCGTCCTTCTGCACTTTGGCCCAGAAGCGGCGGATTTCCCGCACGGGCTGGCCGACGGTGTCGCCGGGGAACAGCCACGGGTTCCCGCTCGGCACCGCCTGCTGGCGCAGCCGCACGATGGCCGCCACGTCCTGCGAGATCGGCACGCGGTGGATCTTGCGCTGCTTGGTGGTCGAGGCGGGTTTCGACCAGATGGCGTAGTCGAGGTTGAACTGTTCGAACCGGGCCGTCCGGACCTCGCCCACCCGGGCGCCGGTCAGCATGCACATCCGGATGATCGCCGCGGCGCGCTGATCCTCGGCGGCATCGAGCACGGCCGCCAGCCGGGTCAGCTCTTCGGGCGACAGAAACCGTTCGCGGGCATGTTCGATGCGCCGGTGGAACCCCTGCGCCGGGTTGTCCGTCCGCCATTCCCACTCCATCGCCAGCGTGAACATCTTGCGCAGCACCTCGCCCATGCGGTTGGCGCGGATCGGGGTGGGCTTGTGACCCTGCAACTTACGGGCCCGGTTGTTGGGCTTCGCCTTGCAGGGGCGAGGCCGCCCCTCGGCCACGAAATCGAGGAACTTCGCGACGTCGGACTTGGTGATCTCCGTCACCAGCCGGTTGCCCCAGGCCGGTTCGACCATCTTCTTCAACATCGACACCTGGTCGCCCGCATTGGTCTTGGCGAGTTTCGGCAGATGCTCGGCGATGTAGCGATCGATCATGTCCGTGATCCGAGGGGCCCCGCGCCATTCGTCGCGCGCCGCCAAAGGATCCTGCCCCTCGTCGATGGAGCGGCGCAGTTCCTTGGCGCGTTCGCGTGCGGCCGTGACACTCCACTCCGGCCAGCGCCCGATGGTCATCCGCCGCTGCCGCCCGGCGTGCCGGTAGTCGATGGTGAAGGTCCGCGCACCCGAGGCCTGAACCCGGGCCGCGAAGCCGATCACCTCCGTGTCGAAGATCTGATAGCTGACGCCGGGCTTCGGCTCCGCCTCGCGCAGGGTTTTCTCATTCAGTTTCAGTCTCTTGACCATCCATTCCGCCTCCTTGCCTGACGACACAGGCGTAGACCCGCGCCACTATCAAGTCGGACCACGGGGCAGGGACCGGAATACAGGCGGAAGGTGGAACTGGATGCCGGGGGAAAATTCCGGAAAGGAAAAACAAGGTGTTACGCGACTTGGCCCAGTGCGCGGGGTTGGGAAAAGACGGACGCACTCCACCATCTTCGCCGATGGTTTGATCGGGATCTGCGCATGAGGTAATCCTGTCGGAACGCCCCTATCCCGAAACTGCCATGCCCAGCGCCAAGCCCCCGAGAAACCTGACGCCCGTGCTGTGTCAGCGCCTGCAAGCCGAGATGCTGAAGGCCTGCGAAGCCGTCGCCGCTCGTCATGGCCTGGTTGTCGAGCCGCGCGACATCACCGGTGTCGACCTGCGCTGGGGGTTCGATGCCACGTTCCGCATCTCGATTCCACTGCCAGATGGCACAGCCCTCGACCCCGAGCGGCTGCGGTTCGAGGCGCTGGCTGAGGCCTTCGGGCTTTCCCCCGCCGACTACGGCCGCCTGTTCAGCACCGGGCGCGAGCAGTTCCGCATCACCGGCATCGACCCCCGCCGCCCGAAGTACCCGGTGTCAGCCGAGCGAATCCCGGACGGCCAGGGGTTCAAGTTCACCGCAGAACAGGTGGCGCTGTTGCTGCAAAAAGGCATGAAGGATGTGACGCCGAAGGGGTAGGGGAGGGGCTTTCGGCCCTTTGCAGGCGTTCCAGGCAACCGTTAGCTGCGCCCGCTTCTGGGTAAAAGGTTGCCGCTGCGTCGTCTGCAGGCGTCACACCACAAGCGATAGCCCACCGTACCGGCTGACCTCCGCTTCCACCTCGGCAATCAGACTGTCGAGGGCTGGATTGCGGGCCTTGCGGGCGCGGCGGACGACGTAGGCAAGGTCGGGCGGCGGAGGAAGGCGTGAACGGATGATCTCCATTTCCGGCCGGATGTGACGATCACTCAGCAGCGCCACGCCAAGGCCCGCGAGAACACCCGCCACGATCCCCGCGGCGCTGGAACACTCGAACACGGTTTCCAGAAGCGCACCATCGTCCTGTCCAATGTCCAATGCCCAATGGCGGTAAAAGCAGTCGTCATCGAAGGACAGGAACGGGATCGGACCGTCAACCGGAAGGGGCGATCCCGCAAGCTTCACCCAGTGCAGTCCTTCACGGAACAAGACCACATCGGTTGGTCGCACTTCATGCGCGAAGATCTGGACGATGGCGGCGTCCAGCTCACCCCTGTCCAACATGCCGCGCAGGACGACGCTCATCCTGACCTTGGTCCGCACCGAGACCTGCGGATGCAGACGGTGGAAACGACCAAGGATGCGCGACAGATCCGTGCAGGTGGTGTCCTCGGTGAGGCCCAGTTGAATGCGACCGGCAAGATCGGTCTTGGTGAGGCTGAGAAGCGCTTCGTCATGCAGGCCTAGGATGCGGGCGGCGTAGTCTAGAAGGTCCTGTCCTGCGCCGGTGAACATCGGCGCGCCAGCGCGACGGTTCAGAAGGTCGCAATCGAGGCTGGTCTCCAACCGCTTCACCTTATGGCTGACGGCGGATTGAGTCAGCCCAAGTGCCTCGGCGGCGCGGGTCACGCCCCCGTGCTGCTGGATCGCACGCAGCGCCCGCAAGGCATCGATGTCAAGGCGGCGGGTGGACAGATCAGACATGCGGCTTCCCGTGTTTCTGCCCAAAAGGTGACAGAAAAGCTAAAAGACGGCAAATCCTCATTACATGAATGACATAACTTTCATTGCTTCATCGAAATTTGTCATACCAACAATCCCGGCGCTCCGCGTATTCCAGTTAGGCAACCGAACGGAAAGACCGGAATGACCACCCTGAGCACCTCGTCTCCGACCCTGCACCCCCTCCTGTGGCCGGTGATGGCGACATTACTGGTGATCGGTTGGAGTTCAGGCTTTGTCGGCATTCGTTTTGCAAATGAAGAGGCCAGCGTCTTTCTGCTCCTGTTCTGGCGCACGTTTCTGTCGGGTCTGATCCTGCTGCCCTTCGCCCTGTGTTTCGGACCGAGGCTTCGCTTGCGCGCCATCGGGTTCCAGATGGCGTTCGGGGTGCTTTCGGTGTTTCTCTACCTTGGCGGTTTTGCCCTTGCCATTGAGCAGCGTGTTCCGACAGGGCTGGTCGCGCTGATCTCGGACCTCCTGCCGCTAGCGATTGCGGCCCTGTCGCAGCCGGTGCTGGGCGAGCGTCTGTCAGGGCGGCAATGGGTCGGAACCGCGATCGCCGTTGTTGGGGTGGTGATCGTGTCGTTCCACAGCTTGACCTTCGGAACAGCGCCGCTTTGGGCCTACGGCCTGACCGTGGCGTCGATGCTGATCTTCGCGCTGGCGTCGGTCCTGCACAAAGGGCGCGAGGAACTGCGCATGCCCTGGTATCAGGCGCTGTGCATCCAGACACTGACCGGCGCTTTCCTGTTCGGCGTCAGCGCGTTGCTTGCGGGCGATGGCCTTGCGCCACCGATGACAACCAGTTTTGCGATCGGCATGGCATGGCTGGTGTTGATCGCCACTTTCATGACCTATGCCGTCTATTACACAAGTCTTCGGCTGTTCCCCGTCGCCAAGGTCAGCGCGGCCATCTATCTCAGCCCGCCCGTGACGATGATTTGGGCATGGGCACTGTTCGGCGAGCCGCTCACATTCGTCATGTTCGCGGGCCTCGCTGTGACCCTTGTTGGGGTTTGGCTCACGTAACGTCACGATTTGTTGCGTTGACACGAAATTGGGCAGACGCTGGCTGGCAACACTGCGTGAGTCAGCTTTCCGCCCTTCGCGTCATGATCGGTGTATGCGACCGTGGTGATGGTCTATCACAGTTGATGAGCATCGCTTGTCAACGTCTGGTCAACCCGCGAATGCCTTCCTGAGCGCACGTCGATCCGCCCAAATCCGGCGAGAAACGTCGAGAGTTCGCAAAAGAATCCGCCATTCCAAAGGCTTGTCCACTAAGTCCCTGAAAACAAAAGAGTCAAAAAAATCAATAGGTTCGGCTCATAACCTGAAGGCCGCAGGTTCAAATCCTGCCCCCGCAACCAGCTTATACTATACAGTTCAATCGCTTAAGAGCCGCCCTCACAGGCGGCTTCTTGCGTTCAAAATCCCAGGTCAACAATAGGTCAACAAACGGACGAATTCCGCATGCGATTCCAGTGGGATAGTAGGCGGGCAGGATCAGAAACGCGCGAAAACCGCACCGGGCAAAGACAGACAGGAAAGGCGGCTCATTGGGCCTCGAGCTTCTTCCCGGGTTGGCTTTCGTCACACTTGATGAACGACGTGGCACGAGCGGTTTGCACAACGAAGATCAGCCTCCCGCAAACCCGACGCGGTTCAATTCTTGGAAATGTCGATGCCTACCAGAATGCGGGCACCTGTAGCGACAAGACTGTAACTGAACTACTCGTTCGGGGCAGTCTAGGGTCAGGACTCACAACCAATAGATGACAGTCGCGGCGAGGGCGCAGGCGGAGAGGAAGAGGATCGGGCAGCGGTCGTA
>NZ_JABUHN010000017.1 GCF_013328815.1 Tabrizicola fusiformis | reverse complement strand
ATGGGTCTGCTCATGCACGCCGGCTACCACGCTGGATTCACGAGATGAATCCCTCACGGGATTTGTGCAACAGAGCCGACCAGAAGGTAAACCGGGGCGCGGCTTTGCAAAGGAAAGACCAGCCCGGCGACATGCCGCTCTGCCAGCGTCAACCCGAAGTCGCAAAAGAACTCAATGGCGGCCAGAAACTCGCCCGCCTCGCTGCGCAAAAGCCGGCCAAGCTGCACCAGCGCCTCCCAGCCGGGCACCGCCAGAAGCGCCGTTGCCTGTTGGCGCGGCGCAGGCGCAAGCTGCAACACGGCCCGGGTCACAACACCCAGAGCGCCCTCGGCGCCGCAGAACAGTCGACGCAACTGAAAGCCGGCATTGTCTTTCTGCACCGCGCGCAGCCCGTCCCAGACCGCGCCGTCGGGCAGGACAACCTCAAGCCCCAGCACCCGGTCGCCCATCATGCCATGGCGGAACGCCTGACTGCCGCCCGCATTCGTTCCGATCAGCCCGCCGATCCGGGCAGACCCTTCGGCACCCAGATGCATCGGGAAGATCAGGCCCGACCCTTCAAGCCTCTGGTGCAGATCGGCCAGAACCACCCCGGCATCGACGACCACGCTGGCGCTGTCGGGGTCCATCGGCCCGATCTGCGCCATGCGCGACAGGGACAGGATTACGCCCCCTGCTTCACCGGCAACCGCCCCGCCACAAAGCCCGGTGTTGCCCCCCTGCGGCACGACGGCGACCCCTGCCGCATGACACAGCGCGACCACCGCCGAAACCTCGACCGTGGTTGCGGGCCGTGCCACGCCCAAGGGGGGCGTGCCGTAGCGGTCCAGCCAGTCGCGGCTATGGCCTGACGCATCGGCAAGCCAGCCACTTGGCCCCAGCAGGTCGGCAAGATCATCCACCAGCATGTTCACCCCGCAAAAGTATAGGCGGTCTTGACCGTCGTGTAGAAATCCATCGCCAGCCGCCCCTGTTCGCGGCCCCCCAGAGAGGAGGCGCCCCGGCCCCCGAAGGGCACATGATAGTCAACCCCGGCGGTGGGCAGGTTCACCATCACCATGCCGGCCCGCGAGGCTCGCCTGAAGGCCGTCGCTTCGGCCAGACTGTCGGTGCAGATGCCCGAAGACAGGCCAAAGTCCGTGTCATTGGCGACCGACAGGGCTTCGTCGAAATCGGCCACCCGGATCACCGCTGCGCAGGGGCCAAAGATTTCCTCGCGCGCGACCCGCATGTCATTCGTCGCATTCACGAACAGCGCAGGGTTCTGAAAGCTGCCGGGCCGGTCGGGCCTTTGGCCGCCAATCACCTCGCAACCCTCTTGTGTGGCCAGCCGCACATAGTCGAGGTTGCCTGAAAGCTGGCTTTCGCTGACCACCGGACCAATCTGCGTGGTGGGGTCCAGCGGATCACCCAGGCGCAGCGCAGTCATGGCCGCGGTCAGGCGGGCGACGAATGCGTCATGCACCGCCGCCTCGACGATCAGCCGGGACGAGGCGGTGCAACGTTGCCCGGTCGAAAAGAACGCGCCGTTCAGGCAGGCACCCACGGCAAGGTCAAGATTGGCCCGCGCGGTCACCACCATGGGGTTCTTGCCGCCCATTTCCAACTGGACCTTTTTCATCCCCTCGGCGCAGCCGCGCGCAATGCCACGCCCGACCCTTTCCGACCCGGTAAAGGAAATCGCCGCCACATCGGGATGAGCGACCAAGGCCGCACCAATCTCGGAGCCGCGCCCCATGACAAGGTTGAAAACGCCCGCCGGACAGCCTGCCGCCACCAGAATTTCGGCCAGCAGATGCGCACAGCCCGGCGTCAGATCGGCGGGTTTCAGAATGACCGAATTGCCGGCGGCCAGTGCCGGCGCAGTTTTCCAGGCCGGTATGGCGATGGGAAAGTTCCATGGGGTGATCAGACCGACAACCCCCAGCGGTTCGCGTGTCACGTCAATCTCGACCCCTTCGCGGATCGAGTTGTGCTTTTCCCCCGGCAGGCGCAGCGGTTCGCCCGCATAGAAATGGAAAATCTGGGCGGCACGCAGCGCCTCGCCCTTGGCTTCGGCCAGGGTCTTGCCCTCTTCGCGGCTCAGAAGCCGGGCCATTTCGTCAACCCGTGCCAGCAGTATGTCACCCACCCGGCGCAGGACATCGGCCCGCAGTTGGGGCGAGGCGGCGGCCCAGCCGGGCTGCGCCGCTTTGGCGGCCGCGACCGCCGATGCCACCTCGTCCGCGCCACCGCGGGCATAAAGCCCGATCAGGTCTTCGGGATTGGCCGGGTTGCGGTTCTCGCTTGTGTCATGGGGCAGGGCCCATTCACCGCCGATCAGGTTGCGCAGGGGCAGGGGCATGGTGGTTTCCATTCGATAGCGCCGTTTTGGCGGCACTATCGCGCAAAGCGGGCTTGCCCTCTGCAAAGAAGAGATCAGCCAGGGAAAGTTATTCTTTGCTGTTTCGCGCTCTGATGCGGGCCGGATCGCTATTCCGGCAGGCCATCCACAAGGACGACATGCGCGGTTGCGGCCCCAAGGCGATGTCGCAGCGCCTGTTGATATTCTTCCGAGGCATAGCAGGCCCGGGCGGCGGCCAGCGTGGGGAAGGCAATCACCACATGGCGGGCCAGTTCGGGGCCTTCCAAGACATCGGATTCGCCGCCGCGCGCCAGAAACCGCCCGCCATGGGCGGCAAATGCGGCAGGGGCCAGCGCCTGATACCGCGCATAGACCTCGGGGTCAGAGACGGTGACATGGGCGATCCAGTAGGCGGTCATTTCTCGTTCTCCAGCAGGCGGCGGGCGATTTCCGAAGCCTCGGTCAGATGGTCGCTCACGGCTTTGGCGGCGGCGGTGGCATCCTTGTTGCAGATCGCCTCGCAAATCCGCGCCATATGGGCCGGGCCGGAAATGCGGCGGTCCGTGGTGGCAAGGGTCAGCGCCCGCAGCCGGGAAATCCGGCCATTCAGGCGCTGCACCACCTCCCAGGCGATGTCATGGCCGGCGGAGGTGAAGATCGTCTCGTAAAATTCCGTGGTCGCCTCATAAACCCGGCTCGGGGCCGCATCGCTGAAGGCGGCCTCAAGATTGGTCAGCGCCCGGCGCAGCCGGTCCTTGATGCGGGTGTCGGCGATTCTGGCGCAGGCCGCTGCGGCATCAGCCTCAAGCAGGCGGCGGATGTTGTAGACCTGTTGCGCGCGGCCCCAGTCAAGCTTGGCCACCATGGGCCCGCTGCGCGCCTGCGTTTCCACCAGCCCCTCGGCCTCAAGATAGCGGATCGCCTCGCGCACGACCGAGCGGGAAACGCCCAGTTGATCGCAGAGCGTCCGTTCGACCAGACGGTCGCCGCCGGTGAAGCGGCCCGAGATGATGGCCTGCCGGATACGGTCCACCGCCAGCTCGCGCAGCGTGGTGGGGGCATGTTCGATCCGCAGGTCGGCATCATTGGTCTGATCCATGGCGCCACGATAGGCGCAGGGCGGGGCCAGTGCAAGAATATCTTGACATGTGATATGATGGTATACCAACATACCAAAACAGAAACCGGAGGCCCCCATGTCGGCACAGATTCGCAAGACCTATCTCAACATCGAGACCACGCTGATTGAGGGCGGCCGTGCAGCGCCAAAGCCGCTCAAGCTGATCGCGGCGGCGGCTGTGCTGAAGAACCCCTGGGCCGGGCGCGGCTTTGTCGAAGACCTGAAGCCGGAAATCCATGCGGTTGCCCCCGAACTGGGCGCTCTTCTGACCGCGATGATTCTTGAGGCGGCGGGCGGCGCCGAGAATGTGGAAGGCTATGGCAAGGCGGCGGTCGTCGGCCTTGACGGCGAGCTGGAACATGCCAACGCGCTGATCCACACGCTGCGCTTTGGTAACCATTACCGGCAGGCGCTGGGCGCCAAGACCTATCTTGCCTTCACCAATGTCCGCGGCGGCGCGAACACCCCGATCATGGTGCCGCTGATGGACAAGCATGACGAAGGCCGCCGCTCGCATTACCAGACCATCCACTTTGCCATTCCCGACGCGCCTGCCGCCGACGAAATCGTGGTGGCGCTGGGGGCCTCGACCGGAGGGCGCCCGCACCACCGGATCGGCGACCGTTATCAGGATCTGAAAGATCTGGGCCATGATGTCGCAAACCCTGCATCTGTCTGACGGTCTTGCCGTTCGCGTGATCGAGGCGGGGGCGGGAGAGCCGCTGCTGCTGATCCATGGTGTCGGCATGCGGGCCGAAGCCTGGGGTCCGCAGATCGCGGCGCTGGCCCGCGATTTCCGGGTGATCGCCGTCGATATGCCCGGCCATGGCGAAAGCGACGCGCTGCCGGGCACGCCGGAGCTGCCCGATTACGTCGCATGGGCGGCGCGGGTGATTCAGGCGTTGGGCCTTGGGCCGGTCTCGGTCGCTGGTCATTCGATGGGCGCGCTGATTGCCGGGGGCCTTGCGGTGGAACGGCCCGATCTGATCCGGCGCGCGGCGCTGCTGAACGGCGTGCATCGCCGCACACCCGAGGCGCGGGCGGCCGTTCTGGCCCGCGCGGCCGAGATTGCGGCGGGCGCGGGTGGCATCGAGGCACCGCTGGCGCGCTGGTTTTCCCCCGAAGAGGCGGCGTTGCGCGATCAGGTTGCGGGCTGGCTGCGGGCGGTTTCGGCCACGGGCTATGCCAGTGCCTACCGCGCCTTTGCGCGCGGTGATGCCGTCTATTCCGACCGGCTCAGTGAAATCCGCTGCCCGCTCTTGGTGCTGACGGCGGATGGCGATGCCAACTCTACCCCGGCGATGACCGAAGCCATGGCTGCGATGGCCCCGCAGGGCCGCGCCGTGGTGATCAGGGGGCACCGCCACATGGTCAACCTGACCGCCCCCGAGGCGGTCACGGCAGAGCTTCAACACTGGCTGTCCACCAAGGAGATTGCGGCATGACCGACCCTCTTCCCCCGCTGGACCCGCGTGCGCTGCGCGATGCCTTCGGTTGCTTCATGACCGGGGTGACCGTGGTCACCACCCGCGACGATACAGGCAAGCCGCTGGGCTTTACCGCCAATTCCTTTTCCTCGGTCTCGATGGACCCGCCGCTTCTGCTGGTGTCGATCTCGAACCGCTCGGTCAACCTGGCGGCTTTTGCTGCGGGCGCGGGCTTTGCCGTGAACATTCTGGCCGAGGGGCAGAAGGATGTCTCTGCCACCTTCGCCCGCCCGTCTGAGGACCGCTTTGCCAATGTCTACTGGCGGCAGGGGCCGGTCGGATCGCCGCTGATCGCGGGCGTTTCGGCGTGGTTCGATTGCACGCTGGAACAGGCCATCCCGGCGGGGGATCATACGATCCTTCTGGGCCGGATCGGCGCGTTCGAAGCCGCCCCGGCGCCGGGACTGGGCTATTACCGCGGGGCCTATGTGACCCCGGCGCAGACGGCAGCGCAACTGCCGGCAGGCCCCGATGTGGTGATCACCGCCATTCTGGAATGCGAAGGCAAGATCCTGTTGCGCGATGACGGGCGCGGCGGACTGACCCTGCCCATGGCCCGCGTCGGGCGTGAGGGGGTGCAGAACGCCCTTGCCCGCCTGATCGCCGAAACCGGCCTGCCTGCCACGGCGGGCGAAATCTATGCCGTTTACGATGACGTGACGCAGGGCAAGCAGCACATCGCCTTCCGCTGCCCCGCCAAACCCGGCACGCCTGCGCAGGGTGCCTTTGTCGATCTTACGCCCGAGGGGGTCGCAGATGTCACCGACCCCGCCATGCTGACCATGCTTGAACGCCTCGCTGCCGAGGCTCGTATGGGCAATTACGGCCTCTATTTCGGGACACATGAACAGGGACGCGTGCAACGGATCGGGGAAAGGAAAGACCCATGAAATTCTCACTTTTCATCCATATGGAGCGCGTTTCGGCCGAAGATGACCAGAAGCAGCTTTATGATGAGATGATCGAGCTGTGCCGCATGGCTGACGAAGGCGGGATGCACGCCATCTGGACCGGCGAACATCACGGCATGAACTTTACCATCGCGCCGAACCCGCTGCTGAACCTTGTCGATCTGGCGCGGCGGACCAAGAATGTCCGGCTGGGCACCGGCACGGTGATTGCGCCCTTCTGGCATCCGATCCGGCTGGCGGGTGAGGCGGCGATGGCCGACATCATCATGGACGGTCGGCTCGACCTTGGCATTGCGCGCGGCGCCTACAGCTTTGAATATGAACGGCTGATGCCGGGGCTGGATGCCTGGGGCGCCGGCGGGCGGATGCGTGAGCTGATCCCGGCGGTCAAGGCGCTGTGGGAAGGCGATTACGCCCATGACGGCGAATACTGGCAGTTCCCGAAAACCACCGCCTCGCCCAAGCCGCTGCAACCCTCTGGCCCGCCGATCTGGGTCGCGGCGCGTGACCCGAACAGCCATGACTTTGCCGTGTCGCAAGGCTGCAACGTGCAGGTGACGCCGCTGCATCTGGGTGACGAAGAGGTGGTCAGCCTGATGGAGCGGTTCAACGCCGCCTGCGCCGCCCATCCCGAGGTGGAGCGCCCGAAGATCATGGTCCTGCGCCACGCCTATGTCGCCGACAGCGAGGCGGATGCCCAACTTGCCGCCGAAGAGATCAACAAGTTCTATTGCTATTTCGGCGCTTGGTTCAAAAACGAACGGCCCATCAGCCAGGGCCTGATCCAGGAACTGACCGATGCCGAAATCGCGGCCCATCCGTTCTATTCGGCGGCGGCGATGCGCAAGAACCAGATCATCGGTGAACCTGCGGAAGTGATCGAGCGGATTAAGGGATACGAGGCGCTGGGCTATGACGAGTTCAGCTTCTGGATCGACACCGGGATGAGCTTTGCCCGCAAGAAAGCCTCGCTTGAACGGCTGATCCGCGACGTGATGCCCGCCTTCGCCTGACCAGACTTCGCCAGCGGAAAGGACGCCTGATGGACCGCTTTGCACAGTATATCGACGGGGCTTTCGAGGAAGGCCCGGCGATGTTTGAAAGCCTTGACCCCGCCACGGGGGCACCTTGGGCGCAGATGCCCCTTGCCGGTGCCGCCGAGGTGGAGCGGGCGGTGGCGGCGGCGCATCGGGCGTTCCTGTCGGGGCCGTGGCCCGCGATGACGGCTTCGGCGCGGGGCAAGCTTTTGCACCGGCTGGCCGATCTGGTGCAGGCGGCGGCGCCGCGTCTGGCTGCGCTGGAAACCCGCGATACCGGCAAGATCATCCGCGAAACCAGCGCCCAGATCGCCTATGTCGCGGAATATTACCGCTATTATGCCGGGCTGGCGGACAAGATCGAAGGCGCCCATCTGCCGATCGACAAGCCGGATATGGAGGTTTGGCTGCGGCGCGAGCCGGTGGGCGTGGTTGCGGCCATCGTGCCGTGGAACAGCCAGCTTTTCCTCTCGGCGGTCAAGATCGGTCCGGCGCTGGCGGCGGGTTGCACCTTGGTCGTCAAGGCGTCCGAGGATGGCCCGGCGCCGCTGCTGGAGTTCGCGCGGCTGGTGCAGGAGGCGGGCTTTCCGCCCGGCGTTGTCAATATCCTCACCGGCGGGCCAGAGGCGGGGCGGGCGCTGACTACCCATCCGAAAGTGGCCCATATCGCCTTTACTGGCGGGCCGGAAACCGCGCGCCATATCGTGCGGGCAAGCGCCGAGAACCTTGCCAAAACCTCGCTGGAGCTGGGGGGGAAATCGCCCTTCATCGTCTTTGACGACGCCGATCTAGACAGCGCCGCCAATGCGCAGGTTTCGGGCATCTTCGCGGCCACCGGGCAAAGCTGTGTCGCAGGCTCGCGTCTTCTGGTGCAGCGCAGCGTCAAGGAGGCGTTCCTTGCCCGGCTGAAGGCCAAGGCCGAAGCGGTGGCAATCGGTGCCCCTGATCAGATGGCAACCGAGGTTGGCCCGCTTTGCACCGCCCGCCAGCGGGACCGGATCGTGGCACTGATTGCCCGCTCCGTCGCGGCGGGGGCGGTGATTGTCACCGGCGGCGTGGCGCCGGAGGGGCCGGGTTTCTACTTTCCGCCGACCATTCTGGACTGCACGAATGCGCCCGATGCGCCCTGCCTGCGGGAAGAGTTCTTTGGCCCCATCCTTTCGGTCGTGGCCTTTGATACCGAGGATCAGGCGTTGGTGCTGGCCAATGACACCGAATACGGCCTTGCCTCGGGCGTTTTCACCCGCAGCCTGACCCGCGCCCACAGGATGATCCGGGGCATTCGGGCCGGGATCGTCTGGGTCAACACCTACCGCGCCGTTTCGCCCATCGCGCCCTTTGGCGGCCACGGTCTTTCGGGCCATGGCCGTGAAGGCGGCATGGCGGCGGCGCTGGATTACACGACGGTCAAGACCGTCTGGCTGCGCACCTCGGACGATCCGATCCCGGATCCGTTCGTGATGCGCTGAACCCCTGCATCATCTTTGGGAGGAGATAGGATGAAGACGAAACTTGTGGCGCTGGCCACGGCTGCCGTGTTTGCCGCGCAAGGCGCTTTGGCGCAGGACATGGTGTTCACCTCTTGGGGCGGCACGACGCAGGATGCGCAGATGGCGCATTGGGCGGCCCCCTTCACCGAAAAGGGCGGGCCTGCGGTCGTGGCCGATGGTCCCACCGATTACGGCAAGATCAAAGCTATGGTCGAGGCCGGGGCAGTGTCTTGGGATGTGGTGGACGCCGAATATGACTGGGCGCTTCAGGCCGGCAAAGCCGGGCTGCTGGAGCCGCTGGACTTTACCGTGATCGACAAGACCAAGCTTGACCCGCGCTTTGTGTCGGATTTCGCGGTAGGCTCGTTCTACTACTCCTTCGTGCTGGGCTGGAACCCGGCGAATTTCACCGGCGATCAGCCCGCCACGCTGGCCGACCTGTTCGACACCGCCAAGTTTCCCGGCAAGCGGACCTTCTACAAATGGTCGGCTCCGGGTGTGATCGAAGCGGCCCTGCTGGCCGATGGCGTGGCACCGGATGCGCTCTATCCGCTGGACCTTGACCGGGCCTTTGCCAAGCTGGACACGATCAAGGCCGATATCATCTGGTGGGAGGGTGGCGCGCAGTCGCAGCAACTCCTCGCCTCGGGTGAGGCGCCGATCGGCTTTTTCTGGAACGGCCGTCTTGCCGCACTGGCCGCCGACGGAATGCCGGTGGGCATAAGCTGGGATCAGAACATCACTGCCGCCGATGCGCTGGTGGTGCCCAAGGGGGCAGCCAACAAGGAAGCCGCGATGAAGTTCATCGCCGAGGCGACCAGCGCCGAAGGACAGGCCGCCTTTGCCGCCACCACCGGCTATGCGCCGATCAACCTTGGTTCGGCCGATCTGATGGACCCTGCGGTGCGCGCCACGCTGCCCGATGCACAGACGGCGGTGCAGGTGAATGCCGACATGGCCTATTGGGCCGAACACCGCGATGAGATCGGCAACCGCTGGTATGCTTGGCAGGCGCAGTAACGCCCGCCTGCAACGGTCCGGGTGCTGCCAAGGCGCCCGGACCATCTGCTGACATCCTTCTGAGGGTTTCCCAATGCTGTCCGCCATCGCCGCGCGCCGCCGCGGATCAGGGCTTGGCTTTGCCATGCCTGCCATCCTGCTCTTGCTGGCCTTTTTCGTGGTGCCGGTCGCGGCACTTCTGACCCGTTCGGTCACCGAGCCGGAGCCGGGCCTGCAGAACTATGTCACGCTTCTGGGCAATTCGACCTATGCACGGATCTTCTTCAACACCTTCTTCGTGTCGGCCGTGGTCACGCTGATCACCGTGCTGATCGCCTTTCCGGTCGCCTGGGCGCTGGCCATCATGCCGCGGCGCTGGGCCGGGGTGATCTTTGCCATCATCCTTTTGTCGATGTGGACCAACCTTCTGGCGCGCACCTATGCTTGGATGGTGCTGCTGCAACAGACCGGGCTGATCAACCGCAGCCTGATGGCGCTGGGTCTGATCGACGCGCCGCTGCAACTGACGAACAATCTGGTGGGGGTGACCATCGGCATGGTCTATATCATGCTGCCCTTCATGATCCTGCCGCTGATGGGGGTCATCAAGAAGATCGACCCGGCCATCCTGCAGGCCGCCGCCCTGTGCGGCGCAACCAAGGCGCAGGCGCTGTGGCGGGTGCTGGTGCCGCTGGCCGCACCCGGCATCGCCTCGGGTGCGCTGATGGTTTTCGTGATGTCGCTGGGCTATTACGTCACGCCCTCGCTCTTGGGCGGGACGGCCAACATGATGCTGGCCGAGCTGATTGCCCAACAGGTGCAAAGCCTGCTGAACTGGGGCATGGGCGGGGCGGCGGCCTTTGTGCTGCTGGTGGTGACGCTGGGTCTTTACGCCGTGCAACTGCGCTTCTTCGAGCCGGGGGAGGGCCGCTGATGCTCTTGGATTTCAACAAGCTGGGCGCGTGGAAATGGGCGCTTTCGGGCATCTGCGCGCTGATGGCGCTGTTCCTGCTGCTGCCCATCCTGTTCATCGTGGCGCTGTCTTTCGGGTCGTCGCGCTGGCTGATCTTTCCGCCGCCGGGCTGGACGCTGAAATGGTATGAAGAACTGTTCGCCGATCCGCGCTGGCTGGGTGCGGCGCTGACCTCGGCCAAGATCGGCGTCATCGTCATGGTGTTGTCGGTGGCGCTGGGTCTTCTGGCGTCGCTGGCGCTGGTGCGGGGCAAGTTCCGCGGCCGCGCCGTGCTGCGGGCGTTCTTCCTGACGCCGATGGTGCTGCCGGTGGTGATCGTCGCCGTGGCGCTTTACGCGGCCTTCCTGCGGCTGGGCATCAACGGCACGCTGCCGGGCTTTGTGATTGCCCATCTGATCGTGGCGCTGCCCTTTGCCATCATCACCATCACCGGCGCACTGGAAACCTTTGACCCCGCCATCGAGGATGCCGCCATCCTCTGCGGCGCCAGCCCATGGGAGGCGCGGCTGCGCGTTACCCTGCCGGGCATCCGCCACGGGCTGTTTTCGGCAGCAATCTTTTCCTTCCTCATCTCGTGGGACGAGGTGGTTCTGGCGATTTTCATGGCCTCGCCCAGCCTGCAGACCCTGCCGGTCAAGGTCTGGACCACGCTGCGGCAGGATTTGACCCCGGTGATCGCCGCCGCCTCAACCCTTCTTGTCGCGCTGACGGTGATCCTGATGATCGCCGCCGCCCTGATCCGCAAAGGCAAATCCGAATGACCGCGCCCTTCCTGCACATCAACGGCATCCGCAAGACCTATGGCAATGTCGTCGCCACCGACCATGTCGAGCTGGCCATCGCCGAAGGGGAGTTCATGACTTTCCTCGGCCCGTCCGGCTCGGGCAAATCGACGACGCTTTACATCCTTGCCGGGTTTCAAGACCCCACCGCGGGCGATATCCGGCTGCGGGGCCAGTCGATCCTGCAAACGCCCTCGCACAAGCGCAACATCGGCATGGTGTTCCAACGCTATACGCTTTTCCCGCATCTGAGCGTGGGGGAAAACGTGGCCTTCCCGCTGCGCGTGCGCCGCATGGGGCAGGATGAGGTTGCCGCCAAGGTCAAGCGCGCCTTGTCGCTGGTGCGGCTGGACGGGTTCGAAGACCGGATGCCGGCCAAGATGTCGGGCGGCCAGCAGCAGCGCGTCGCCTTGGCCCGGGCGCTGGTCTATGATCCGCCGGTGTTGCTGATGGATGAGCCGCTTTCCGCGCTCGACAAGAAGCTGCGCGAGGAAATTCAGTTTGAAATCCGCCGCATCCATCAGGAAACCGGGGTGACGATCTTGTATGTCACCCATGATCAGGAAGAGGCTTTGCGCCTGTCGGACCGCATTGCCATCTTCAATCAGGGCAAGATCGAGCAGGTTGGCACCGGACCCGAGCTTTATGCCAATCCCGCCACGCATTTCGTGGCCGATTTCATTGGCGACAGCACCTTTCTTGCCGGGCAACTGGCGGGGGTCAGCGGCAATCGCGCCGGGTTGCGCTTTGCCGATGGAACGCTGGTGGCCGATGTTCCGCTGCACGGCAGCGGCCATGCCGGGCAGGCGGCCGAGCTTATGCTGCGGCCCGAACGGATCGAGCTTGCGCCAGAGCCGGGGGCGGCGGGCGCCTCGCTGCCGGTCACGGTCGAGGATATGACCTTCCTTGGCAACAACACCACGGTTGCGGCACGGACAAGCTGGGGTGACGCGCTGTCGGTGCGGCTGAATTTTGGCCATCCGCTTTCGGGCCGGATTGCGCGCGGGGACAGCCTGTATATACGCTGGTCGCCCGAGGCGGCCCATGCTTTCGTGCGAGGATAAAGATGCAGTTGAACGACCCCAGCCTGATTGAGACCCGTGCCTTTCTGGGTGGGGCATGGGTGGCGCGCGACCGCCGCTTTGCCGTGACCGATCCGGCGCGCGGCACGCTTCTGGCCGAGGTTGCCGATTGCAGCCGCGCCGATGCCGCCGAAGCCATTGCGCTGGCTGCCAAGGCGCAGCCCGGCTGGGCCGCCCATACCGGCAAAGAGCGTGCGGCGGTGCTGCGGCGCTGGCATGATCTGGTGCTGACCCATGCCGATGATCTGGCGGCGATCCTGACCGCCGAAATGGGCAAGCCGCTGGCCGAGGCGAAGGCGGAAATCCTCTATGGCGCCAGCTATATCGAATGGTTCGCCGAAGAGGCCAAGCGGATCTATGGCGAAACCATCCCCGGCCACCGCCGCGATACCCGGCTGATGGTGCTGCGTCAGCCGGTCGGCGTGGTGGCGGCGGTGACGCCGTGGAATTTCCCAAATGCGATGATCGCGCGCAAGCTGGCTCCGGCGCTGGCGGCGGGCTGTGCCATCGTGGCCAAGCCTGCGGCGGAAACCCCGCTGTCGGCGCTGGCGCTGGCGGTGCTGGCCGAACGGGCCGGGCTGCCTGCCGGGGTGATGTCGATCCTGCCCGCGACCGATGCCGTGGGGCTTGGGCTGGAGTTCTGCGAGAACCCGACGGTGCGCAAGATCACCTTCACCGGGTCCACCAATGTCGGCCGCATCCTGATGCGACAGGGGGCGGCGCAGATCAAGAAACTGTCGCTGGAGCTGGGCGGCAACGCGCCCTTCATCGTGTTCGACGACGCCGATCTTGAGGCGGCGGTGCAGGGCTGCATCGCGTCCAAGTTCCGCAATGCCGGGCAAACCTGCGTCTGCACCAACCGCATTTATGCGCAATCGGGCATCCATGATGCCTTTGTCGCCCGTCTGGCCGAGGCGGTCGCGGCGCTGCGCGTGGGGCCGGGGGATGCGGCGGGTTCCGAGATCGGCCCGCTGATCAGCCCCGCAGCTTTGGCCAAGGTCGAGGCGCATATCGCCGACGCCCGCACCAAGGGCGCAAGCGTGGCGACCGGCGGGGCGCGGCTGGACGGCACCTTCTACCGGCCGACCGTCCTGTCGGGCATGACCGATGCGATGGACATTGCGCGCGAGGAAACCTTTGGCCCCGTCGCGCCGGTCTTCCGTTTCGACACCGAGGAAGAGGTGGTCGCCCGCGCCAATGACAGCGAATTCGGGCTGGCCTCCTATGTCTATACCCGCGATCTGGGCCGGGTCTGGCGGGTGATGGAGGGGCTGGAAACCGGCATGGTCGGCATCAACACCGGCCTGATCAGCACCGAGGTTGCGCCCTTCGGCGGGGTAAAGCAATCGGGCATCGGGCGCGAAGGCTCGCACCACGGGATCGAGGATTACCTGACGGTGAAATACGCCTGCCTGTCGGTCTGAGCGCGGTTAGCGCCGCCTGCCGGTGGCGGGCGGCGTCTTGTTGCCGCGCGGGCCGGTGGCGACCGGCGTATTGGCGCGGTTTTCATCGGCAAGCTTGCGCCAGCGGTCCAGCCGGGCGGGGTCCAGCCTGCCGTCCGCCACTGCGGCCAGCACCGCGCAGCCCGGCTCATGCGCATGGGTGCAGTTGCGAAAGCGACAATCGGGCGCAAGCTCGGCGATTTCGGCGAACAGCACATCCAGCCCCACCGAAATGTCGCTGACATGCAGCGTGCGGATGCCCGGCGTGTCGATCACCCATGCCCCGCCCGCCATCGCGTGCAGCGAGCGCGAGGTGGTGGTATGCCGCCCCTTGGCATCGCTTTCGCGGATGCTGCCGGTCAGTTGCGCCTCTTCCGGCGCCTTGGCCGCCAGCGTGTTGAGGAGCGAGGATTTCCCCACCCCCGAAGACCCCACCAGTGCCACTGTCTGTCCGGGGCCGCACCATGGCGCCAGGATCTCTGCCGCCTCGGGTGATTTCGCGTTCAGGGCGACCACCTGCAACCCGCGCTGCAATCCGGTCACCTGCGCGGCATAGGGGGCGGTGTCGGGCACCTGATCGGCTTTGGTCAGCACGATCACCGGCAGGGTTCCCGCCTCATTCGCCAAGGCCAGATAGCGTTCCAGCCGGGCCGGGTTCAGATCGTCATTGCAAGAGGTAACGATGAACAGCGTATCGACATTCGCGGCGATCAGTTGCGGCGCCCGCCCGCCTTCGGTCCGCCGCTGCAACAGTGTGTTGCGCTCCAGCCTGCGGATCAGCAGGGCGGTTTCCGGTTCCACCAGAACCCAGTCGCCCACCGCGAAATCGGCGGTGTTGGTCTGCGGGGTAAGTTGCAGGCGCAGGGGGCCGTCTACCGTTTCTGCCGTCATCCGCGACCGATGGACGGTGGCAATGCGTGCCGGCATCAGGCCCTTGTCGGCGACGGCAAGCTGCGCCGCAAAGGCATCCGACCAGCCAAGCGCGGCCAGCGATAGCGGCGGAGGGAGAGGGGTATCGCTCATCCCCCTTTGAATGCGCGCGGGGCCGGGGCAATGCAAGCCCCGCCTTGCGGGACTGCCCCCGGCTGGACGCGCTGTGGCGGCGGCGCTATGACGGGGCCTGCCTGCGGCATCCTGCGCGGGGAAAAACGGGGCGGCCTCATGCTTTGGGATATCCGGGCGCGGATGAAGCCGGTGCTGTCGGTGATCGACCTGATCCCCGACGTGCATCGCACGGCTGCGCTGACCATTCTGCGCCGCTCGGTGTTCGAGGGGCGCCCGACGGTGCTGCGGCTGACATCCGAGGACCGCGACTATGCCTTTCACGATGCGCCGGTGCCGTTGACATCGCCCATCGGGGCGCGGGTGCTGAAGGCGCTGTATCTGGGCGGGCATCTCAAGCTGAAGAAACCCGGGATCAAACCCTTGCCCGCTTTGGACAGGTATATCGCCACAGAGCCGGATTTCCGGGCCGAGGTGGCGCGGGTGCTGGGCGCGGAAACCGCCCGGCGGGCGCGGCTGGATCAGATCATCGCCGACCCGGCCTGCGCCGATCCGGCAGAGCTTTCGCCCTATCTGATCGACAAGGTGATGACGGCACAGCTTGGCCATGGCGTCTGCGGCACGCTTCTGATTGCCGGCATGGCCTGCCACCGGACCCAAGCCGCGCCGGATGGCGCCGAGGGCGACCGGCTGCGTGCCGAGAACCGGCTGCTTTGCTGGTGGCTGGATGCGGCGGGCAACCGGCAGGGCGACAGCGCGTAACCCCGCCGTTGCCCCGGGGTCAGGCCAGTTCGACCGGACGAACCCAGCCGTAGGGGTCATTGGTCTGGCCGCGTTGCAGGCCGACCAAGGCTTCGCGCAGGCGCAGGGTGACCGGGCCGGTCTGGCCATCGCCCACCAGGAATTCACCGCCGGTATGCTTGACCTTGCCGATGCCCGCCACCACGGCGGCGGTGCCGCAGGCGAACGCCTCGGCCAGATTGCCGCTGGCGGCATCGGCCTTCCATTCGTCAAAGGAATAGAGGCGTTCGGTGATGGTGATGCCCGCATCCTGCGCCAGTTGCAGCAGCGATTTGCGGGTGATGCCCGGCAGGATGGTGCCCTGCAACGGCGGGGTGATGATCGAGCCGTCCTTGAAGACGAAGAAGACGTTCATGCCGCCCAGCTCTTCGATCCAGCGGTTTTCGCGGGCATCAAGGAAAGCCACCTGATCACAGCCATGCGCCGCCGCTTCGGCCTGTGCAATCAGGCTGGCCGCATAGTTGCCGCCGCATTTCGCGGCCCCGGTGCCGCCCGCCGCCGCGCGGGTATAGCCTTGCGAGGTCCAGATCGTCACCGCCTTGGCGCCGCCCTTGAAATAGGGGCCGACCGGCGAGGCGATGACACAGAAGATATATTCCTTGGCCGGGCGCACACCCAGAAACGCCTCAGAGGCGAACATGAAGGGGCGCAGATACAGGCTCCCCTCCCCCTCGGGCACCCATTTCAGGTCTTGGGCGATCAGCTTGTCCACCGCCTCAAGAAACACCTCTTCGGGCAGTTGCGGCATCGCCATGCGCCGGGCCGATTCATTGAAGCGGCGGGCGTTTTCCTCGGGGCGGAACAGGACGACGCGGCCACCCTCATGGCGATAGGCTTTCATCCCTTCAAAGATTTCCTGCGCGTAATGCAGAACGCTCGCCGCCGGGTCCAGCGCAAAGGGGGCGCGGGCGGTGATCTGCGCCGAATGCCAGCCTTTCCCTTCGGTCCAGCGGACGACGGCCATGTGATCGGTGAAGAGGGTGCCAAAACCCAGCGCCTTGAACGCTTCGATCCGTTGATCTTCGGGCAGGGGGGCGGTGTTGGGCGTGATCTCGAACTGCATGTCATGCTCGGCTTTGCCGCGGGCGACCGGGACGGCGGCCATCTGGCGGGTGAAAATCGGCGCCAGCATAGAGCAAAGATTTCCATGGTCCAGATGCCGCGGCAGGTGATCAGCCGCCCCGATCAGCCGCTGCGATTTCGGCGAAAACGCCGTAAAGGTGCAGCGCCTGTTCCGCCGGCAGCACCGACGAGCCTGTGGCATAAAGGCATTGGCAGAACAGCCGGTAACCTTCTGCCGTGCGCATCAGTTCCGCCGCCCGCGCCTTGTGCCAGCGGCAGCAGTCGTCATGCAGGGCCGTCACCCCCGGCAGGCTGCGCAGCGCGGCGATTTCGGCCTGCAACGGTGCGGCCCAGGCGGCCATGGCGGTGTTTTCCACGGTGTTGAAATTCCGCTCCACCCAATAGCCAAGGTCGATGGCCTTGGTCCGCCTGTTGGCCAGCCCACGTTCGACCTTGACCAGAAAGCTTTCGGCAGAGCGCAGGGAATAGTGGTGCAGCTCGATGACATCCCGGCCAACGTCCAGCCCGGGCAGCGCGATCTGGCCATCCGCCGCCGCGAAACGGTCCGGCAGCCGCCGCCCCGCGCCGTCATACCAGTTGGGCAAAGCCCCCCCTGCAATCCGCTTGGGCCGGTGAACCCCGGGTTTGTGAAAGCGGTCGGGGCGGTAAAGCGTCTTGATGTTGCGCCCGGCAATCGGGTGATAGAGGTTTTCGGGGGCAGAGCGGGTGAATTGCGCGGTGACCGGGGCGTCGTGAAATTCGGCCCGGCCCGCCGCCCCGAACAGCCGCCACGGCAAGGCGATGGCATCGGCATCGCCCGGCACGGCGGCGATGGCATCGGCAAGGGTGCGCTGCCCGGCATGTATCACCGCAAACTCATCGACATCGGTGAACATGGCCCAGTCATGGCCCGCCGTGACGCCCCCCTTGGCGACCTGTTGCAGGGCCTGCCATTGCGGGCTTTTGCCCGGCCTGATCTCTTGCGGGATGTGGCGCAGCACTCCATTGCGGGCAAGCTGCGACAACAGCCGGTCGCTGCCATCGGTGCAGTCGTTCGAGAAGATGAGGAAATCCGTGACGCCGATCAGCCGGTGATAGGCGATCCATTCCAGAAGGAAGGGGCCTTCGTTGCGGATGCAGGTGAAGGCAAGGATGGTCACGATTGTCTCCGCCTCTGGCCCGGGTCGCCCGGCGCCAGTCTTGCCCAGCCGGGCCGGATGCGCAACCATCGCCAAAGACAAAGGCCCGCACGACAATGCGCGCGGGCCTTCGGTTGCGGGGCGGATCAGCGCGCCAGAATCTGGCGCAGCACGCGGGTCAGGTCTTGCGCCGGGGTGTCCGACAGCCGGGTCGCCCGCCATGCGACATGGTGGTCGGGCCGCACCAGCAAGCAACCCGAGTCGCGGATTTCCGATGCCCGTGCCCATTCGCCGGAATGGTCCACATAGGTCTGCCGCGGACCGATCACATGGGTTGCAAGATCAATCCCCAGATCGGCTGCCACTTTCTGCGCGGCCGCAACCCAAGCCTCGCCGCCCAGACCTGTGAGCAGGGTAAAGCGGCCATGGCCGCACAGGTCCAGCGTCGAAACCTCGGCGCCGTTGTCATGGCGGTAAAGCCAGGCATGGGGCAGACGCGCACCGGGCCATGTGGTGGGCTGGTAATGCAGGTCGGCATCCAGTTGGAACGCCGGTTCGATCTGCCCGTCGGTCACCACCGCGCCCGAGCGGTAGCGCTGGTTCATCTCGACGCCATGGGCATCGAACTCATATTTCTTGAAGGCAATGGCCTTGCGGATCGCCTCGCGCTGCGCCTCGGCGGCGGGGGTGCCTTCGGTGCGGGCCTGAAGGTTCTTCTGCATCTGCACCGGATCGACGCCTTCACCCATGCCAAGGGCAGCAAAGATCGGGCCGGTTTCGCCAATCGACTGGTTGGCGCGGGTCACGATCTGTTTGGCCACCGGCGCGCGCTCGGCGTCATAGCTGTCGAGCAGCTTTTCGCCCGCCTGACCTTTCAGCACCATGGCCAGCTTCCATGCGAGGTTAAAGCTGTCCTGAATCGAGGTGTTGGACCCCAGCCCGTTCGACGGCGGATGGCGGTGGATCGCATCGCCCATGCAGAAGACCCGGCCATTCGCGGTGCGGGTGGCGTAGAAGTTGTTCACGGTCCAGGTGTTGGCCGACAAAAGCTCGATCTCAAGCTCGGGGTCGCCGATCAGTTGGCGCGCAACGCCGGTGGCAAATTCGGGCGTCACCTCGGGTTCCGGCTGATTGATGTCATAGCCCCAGACGATCAGCCATTCGTTCCACGGCCGCACCATCCGCACCAGACCCATGCCGATCCCGCCCACATCGGCCCCCGGCTGCATCACCCAGTAAAGCACCGAGGGGCGGTGGGCGACATATTTGGACAGATCGGCGCGGAACAGGATGTTCATGCTGCCGCCGACGCCCATCTTGCCTTCAAATGGCAATCCGGCATGTTCGGCCACCAGCGATTTGCCGCCATCTGCCCCCACCAGATATTTCGAGCGGATGGTTAGTTCCTTGCCCGTCAGCCGGTCGCGGCAGGTTGTGGTCACCCCCTCGGCATCCTGCACATGACGCAGGTATTCGGTGGACATGCGCGCCTGCGTGCCGCGCTGGCAGGCGGTCTTGAACAGCAAGGGCTCCATGAAGGTCTGCGGCAGATCGTTCATCTTGGTCGGCGAGGACATCAGATGTTCGGCCTTCGACAGGGGATGGTTGCCCCATGCCTTCATCCGGCCGATTTCCTCGCCTGCAAGGCTTTCGCAAAAGATGTTCTCGCCCATCAGATCCTGATGGGTGGCGAACATATAGGCTTCATCCTCGACATTGCGGCCAAGGTCGCGCAGCACCTCCATCGCGCGCTGGTTGGTGATGTGCGCACGCGGCGTATTGGCCAGCCAGCGATAGCGGTTGATCGCCATGTTCTCGATGCCATAGGTCGAAAGCAGCGCCGCGGTGGCAGAGCCTGCGGGGCCCGTGCCGATGATCAGCACGTCGGTTGTGATGTCAGCCATGAAGTCTCCTCCCAGATATTCGGCCGGATTGCGGGCCTGTTGCCCGCGGGGCAAGTCAGATGGCGGGTTCTTCCCCCGCCCATGCCGCCTGCAACAGGCGGCGGATACCGTCGCGCGTCACCGGGCGCGGGTTCCAATAGGGGTTGGCGGTGGCCAGATCGGCGGCGCGGTCAAGGTCGGCCTCTTTCAGGCCCAGATCGCGCAGCGCCATCGGCGCCCCGGACTCCTTGGCGAATTGCCACAGGCCAAGGCCGGGGCCGCCGCCGAACAGGTCTGCCACCGGGGCCAGAAGGTCCGGCACAGCGGCGGCGTTGAAGGCGATGGCATGGGGCAGCACGATGGCGTGCGTCTCGGCATGGGGCAGATCGAAGCTGCCGCCCAGCGTGTGGCAAAGCTTGTGGTGCAGCGCCATGCCCACCTGCCCCAGCACCGTGCCGCAAAGCCATGCGCCATATAGCGTTTCGCCCCGCGCGGCGGGGTCGGTCGGGGCCGCAATGACCCGGGGAAGGCTGTCACGGAAGGCGCGCAGCCCCTCCACCGCCATCAGCGACGACAGGGGCGAGCGGTCGCGTGCATAAAGCCCTTCGGCTGCATGGGCCATGGCGTTCAGCGCCGAAGTCACCGTCATGCCCACGGGCAACGAGGCGACCAGCTCGGCATCATAAAGGATCACCTCGGGCTGCACCTTGGGGCTGGTCAGGGTGGTCTTCACGCCGCCTTCGGTCTGGCCCAGAATGCCCGTCGCCTCGGACCCGGCATAGGTGGTGGGCACCGCGATCTGCGGCAGATCGGTGCGCAACGCGATGGCCTTGCCAAGCCCGGTGGTCGATCCGCCCCCCACCGCAAGGATGCAATCCGCCTTCAGCGCCAGCGCCAGAGCGGTGGCCTCTTCCGACACATCAACCGGGGTGTGCATCGTGGCGCCGATAAAGCGACCCACGGCATGGTCACCGCAGTAGCCGGCAAATTCATCGGCCAGTGCAGCTTGCTGCGGCGTGGTCAGGATCAGCGCGCGGCGGGCACCGAGCAGGTCAAGCTCTTCGGCAACCTGCCGGCGCACTCCGGCACCAAAGCGCACGCGCACCGGTGCGCTGCGCGCGCTGAATTCCTCGCGGAAAAAGGACATCGGATTCCCCCCTGCGTCATCTGGGCTGACACTAGACCGGGCGCACAGAAATATTGATCGCATGAGGCGGATATTATATCGCTTTTCGCTATGAAGATGGACAGCGAACATCTGGAGATTCTGTCGGTCATCGTCGAGAAGGGCGGTCTGACCGAAGGCGCCGAGGCGCTTGGCAAATCGCAGCCCTCCGTCTCGCGCAGCATGGCGCTGCTTGAGGACCGCATCGGGATGCCGCTGTTCGAACCCGGGCGCCGCCCGCTGCGGCCGACCGAGCTGGGCGCCACCCTTGCCCGGCTGGGCGCGCGGATCCGTGCGGCCAATCAGGAGGCGAGCCTGCTGGTCCGTCGGTTCCGTCAGGGGCTGGCCGGGCGGCTGCGGGTGGGCGGGTCGCCGATCTTCATGGATGGCGTCGTTGCCACCATGATTGCCGAATTCCAGTCGCGCCATGCCGATGTGCAGATCGACCAGTCCTATGGCTATCTCGACACGCTGGAGGCGGGGCTGCGCAATGGCGGGCTGGATGTGGCGATCCTGCCGCTGCATTCCAGTCAGGTGCCGCCGGACATGGATTTCGCGCCGCTCTTGTCGGGCAACAATGTGATTGCCTGCCGGGCTGGCCACCCCCTGACCCGGGCGCGGGGCATCACCTTGGCCGACATCGCGCCCTTTGCTTGGATTGCGCCGCCCGCCAACAGCCCGCTTTACCGCGATCTGCAACGCGCGCTGAAATCCATCGGCCAGGAAGATTTCCGGGTGAATTTCTCGGGTGGAACGCTGGCTTCGATCCAGTCGGTTCTGGCGGGGTCGGATGCGCTGACGGTGCTGCCCTATTCGGTGGTCTTCCTGTCGCGCCGCACCGTGCCGCTGGAGACGCTGCCCCTGAAGATCGACCACCCCGACCGCCAGCTTGGTGTGCTGACCATGGCCGAGCGGCAGGGCCCGCCCGCGGTTCGGCAGTTCAACGCCTTCCTTCAGGCCGAATGCGAACGGTTGCAGGCCCGGATGGACCATGAACAGCAGGTCACCCGGCGGCGGGGCTGACTATTTCAGCGCGATATAGCTGCCCGGGTCCAGCGCCGCGATCCGCACAGCGGCGTGCAGCCCGGTTTCCGCCTGCAGCCTGTCACGCAGCGCCTCGGCCGCGGCGCGCAGCACCTGCGGCGTGCGTTCGCTGCGTGGCAAAAGATGCAATTCGGCGTTGATCTGCGGCTGGTCCGGCAGGCCCATGACGGGGATCACGGCGAACTGACAGGCGGCATGATCCACCGCCAGCGTGGCGCAGAGCATGTCGCGTAACTCGGGAAGCAGGGCCGCAAGGCCCTGCCTGACCGAAGGATAGCGCGCCTCATCGACGAAAAGCTTCACATTTGGCATTGCGGCCTCAGAGCGGAACCAGAGTGAAATCGAAGGGCGAGTGCCACAGGGTCTGCCCGCCCTCGACCCGGTCAAACGGGGCGACCAGCGTGTTCTTCACACCGAACACCGCATCCGAGGTCAGGTAGGTATCACCGCCGACAAAGGTATGCGTCACCAGCTTCTGATACCCCGGCGCCGTGACGAGATAGTGCATATGGGCGGGCCGATAGGGATGGCGGCCCAGATGGCCCAGCATCTGCCCGACCGGGCCGTCATCGGGGATCGGATAGCTGACCGGCTTGATGCCACGGAAGGCATAGGTGCCATCGGCCCCGGTGATGAAGCGGCCCCGGTTGTTCCACTTCGGCTGAATGCCCGGCTGCTGCACGTCATAGAAGCCATCGGCATTGTCCGACCAGACATCGACCGTGGCCCCGGCAATCGGCTTGCCGTCAAGGTCCAGCACCCGGCCCTCGAACAGGCAGCTTTCGCCCTTGCCGTCGAGGCTGATGTTGTCGCCCATCGCACGGATCGGGGCATCATCGACGTGGAACGGGCCAAAGACGGTGTTTTCCGTGGCCCCCGCCGGGCGGCGGTTATTGATGGCATCCACCAGCATCGACACGCCCAGCGTATCGGACAAAAGGATGAACTCCTGCCGTTCGCCCGAACACATCTGGCCGGTGCGGGTCAGAAAGCCGATGCCGTATTCCCATTCTTCCTGCGTCAGGCCGACATCCTTGATGAAGGCATGCAGATGCTGCACCAGACTGGACATCACCTGTTTCAGGCGCGGGTCGGTATCGGCGCCCATCCGGCCGTTGACCGTCTCGACAGAACTGGCTTCGGTGAAATAGCTCATTGTGGTCTCCTCGACAGGTCAGGTGGCGGATTTGGGCGCGGAATGCCCAAGAGGGAGCGGGTCAAACCCGCTGCGCGACAGGAAGGTGCCCCAGAGGCCGCGCCGCGCGAACAGCATCACCGCGATGCCGATCAGCCCCAGAACGATCAGATAAACCGTGCCGTAGTCGGCCAGCAGTTGTTCCAGCGCATAGAACACCAGCACGCCGATCACCGGGCCGGGCAGGGTGCCGATGCCGCCGATCACCACGACGAAGATGACGAAGGCGGTCCAGTCCAAGAGCGAAAACGCGGCATCGGGCGAGATGCGGCCGATCTGGATGAAGATCAGCCCGCCGGCAAGCCCGGTGCCAAAGGCGGTCAGCACGAAGACCAGCGCCTTGAGCCGGGTCGGGTCCACCCCCACCGAACGGGCGGCGACCGGATTGTCGCGCACCGCCTGCAACCCCAGCCCCATGCGGGAACGCAGGAAGACCCAGCTTGCCGCCAGCATCACCGCCGCCAGTGCCAGCGCCAACCAATAGGTCATTACATCCACCGCCGCCGCCTTGGACACATCCAAGAGCGCCCGGATCGGCACGACGCCCGCCATGTCCTGCGCGGCGCCCTTGGGCAGCGAGGTGCCGGTGCCGCCGCCCAGCGCCTTCCACTGACCAAAGGCCAGCCTTGCGATATCGGCAACCGCCCAGGTGCCGATGGCGAAATAGGCGCCGTTCAGCCGGAAGGCGAAAAACGCCACGGGAACCGATATTGCCGCCGCCGTGACCCCGCCGATCAGCACCCCCGCCAAGGGGTCCATCCCCCACAGGATCACGGCAGCAAACATCGCATAGCCGCCGACGCCGACGAACAATTGCTGGCCGACCGACATCAGCCCCGCAAACCCCGCCAGCATGTTCCAGTTCAGCGCCAGCACCAGAAGGCACAGCACCATGAACAGCTCTTGCACCAAAGCGCGCGACCCGATCAGTGGCACAAGGGCCATGACCGCCAGCAGCGCGAGGAACAGGGGGATGGTCAGCTTTTGCCGCATGGTCCGGTCTCCTCAGTCATTCGCGCGGGGGAAGAGGCCGCGCGGCCGCACCAGCAGCACCGCGACAAAGGCAAGGTGGCCCGCCAGAATCTGCCACTCGGGGTTGATGGCGGCGCCCATCGCTTGCGCGACACCAATCACCAGCCCGCCTGCCAGTGTGCCCCACAGGCTGCCCAGCCCGCCGATGATCACGGCTTCAAAGGCGTAAAGCAGGCGGGCCGGGCCGATGGCGGGATCGAAGTTTGCCCGCGCCCCCAGATAAAGTGCTGCAATCGTGGCCACGACCATCGCAATGCCGGTCGCCACGGCAAAGATGCGCCGGGGCCGGATGCCCATAAGCTGCGCCGTCACCGGATCGTCCGAAGTGGCACGAAAGGCCCGGCCAAGGGCCGTATGATAGAACAGCCAGTTCAGCCCAAGGATCACCACAATGGCAGAGCCAAAGGTGATCAGCGGCATCGCGCCAACTGTGACCGGGCCGAGGGGCAGCGATTGCGCCTCGATCGGGCCGATGGGCAATTTGCGGCTGTCGGCGGAAAAGCCCATCAGCAGGGCATTCTGGATCACCACCGACAGGCCGAAGGTGACAAGAAGCGGCGGCAGAATATCGTCGCCCAGCACCCGGTTCAGCAGCGCGCTTTGCAGCGCCCAGCCCAGTGCGAACATCAAGGGCAGCGCCAGCGCCGCCGCCAGGAACGGATGCAGCCCGGTTGCCGTGCCCAGCCCCAGGATCAGATAGGCCCCCAGCACGATCAGATCGCCATGCGCCAGATTGACCAGCCGCATGATCCCGAAGACCAGCGACAGTCCCGCCGCAAACAGCGCATATAGTCCGCCCAACAGGATGCCCTGTATCAGAGTGTCCAGCCAGATCATGCGTGGTTCACTCCGAAATAGGCGTCATGGATGGCCTCGCGGCTGAGGTCTGCCGGGCGGCCCGACAGGGTGACGCGCCCTTCCATCATGCAATGCACATGGTCGGCCACCTTCAAAGCCTGCCCGATGTCCTGCTCGACCACGATGATCGAGGTGCCGCTTTCGCGGATGGTCGGGAAGGCGGCGTAAATCTCGCGGATCACCACCGGGGCAAGACCAAGGCTGAGTTCGTCGCACAGAAGAACCGTGGGGTTCGACATCAGCGCCCGCCCGATGGCCACCATCTGCTGCTGCCCGCCGGAAAGAGCGGTGCCCGGATGGTCGCGCCGTTCGCGCAGGATGGGGAACAGGGTATAAAGCCGTTCCAGCGTCCAGAAGCCGTTGCCCTGCCGGGCATGGGCGCCGATCCGCAGGTTTTCCTCAACCGTCAGGCTGGGGAAGAGCTTGCGCCCCTCGGGCACCATGGCGATGCCTGCCGTCAGAATGTCGGGCGCGGCGCGGCGCGACATCTCGGCCCCATTCAACAGGATGCTGCCTGCGGTCACCTTGGCGATGCCGGTGATGGCGCGCATCAGCGTGGTCTTTCCCGCGCCGTTGGCGCCGATGATCGCCACGGTCTGGCCCGCCTCAAGCGCCAGATCGACGCCGAACAGCGCCTGAAAATCCCCGTAATGCGCGGTCAACCCGCTGATTTCGAGAAGCGCGCTCATGCCTCGATCCCCAGATAGATCTCGCGCACCTGCGGCGCGGCCATCACCGCATCGGGGGCGCCGATCATCAGCATCTTGCCAAAGTTCAGCACCATCAGGCGCGAGACGACGGCGGTCAGCGCGTGCAGCACATGCTCGATCCAGATGATCGCCGTGCCTTCGGCATGGATTGCCCGGATGGTGGCGACGAGTTCGCCGCATTCGCCATCGGTCAGCCCGCCCGCGATTTCATCGAGCAGGATTACCCGCGGCTGCGTCGCCATCGCCCGCGCCAGTTCCAGCCGCTTGCGGCTGAGAAGCGGCAGCCCCCCCGCCTTGCGGTCGGCCACCTGCGCCAGCCCGGTGCGGCGCAGGATATCCATGCAGGCATCGGGTGCGGCACTGGCCGACAGCCCGCCGCCAAAGCGCGCCGCGACCAACAGGTTTTCGTAAACCGACAGATGGTCGAACGGCTGCGGAATCTGGAACGACCGGCCGATGCCGCTGGCGCAACGTTGCATCGGGGTTTCGGTGGTCACGTCGCGCCCGTCCAGAAACACCCGCCCGGCATCGGGGCGCAGGTTGCCGGTGATCAGGTTGAACAATGTGGACTTTCCCGCCCCGTTCGGCCCGATGATGCCCAAAGCCTCGCCGGGGGCGAGGTCAAAGCTGACATCATCGGTGACCTTCAGCGCGCCGAAACTTTTCGACGCGCCCCGTAGTGACAGGATCGCCATGGGTTCCCCTCTTGCCCACCCTCCCCGGCGGGCCCTCTTGCCGGCATCCTAGGCTGTCGGATGGGCGAAGTTGATCGGATGGCTGCGCATCAATATCGCATTCCGTTATGAAGTTGCGGCGCGGATCAGGTCTGCCGCCCGCTCGCCGATCATCACGGCGGGGGCATGGGTGTTGCCGGAAACGATCTGCGGCATCACCGAACAATCGGCGATCCGCAGCCCCGCCAGCCCGTGGACCCGCAATTGCGCATCCACCACCGCCATAGGGTCATCCCCCATCTTTGCCGTGCCGACGGGGTGAAAGATCGTGGTCCCGATCTCTCCGGCCAGCTTTGCAAGGCTTTCGTCATCCTCCGGTCCCGGGCCGGGCTTCACCTCGGTCGGGGCATAGCGGGCCAGATGCGGCTGGGCCATCAGACGGCGGGCGTGGCGGATGCTGTCCGCGGCAACGCTGCGGTCGGCCTCGGTCGCCAGATAGTTCGGCTGGATCGACGGCGCCGCCGAAGGATCGGCACTGACGGCATGGGTCGCGCCGGTGGAGGTCGGGCGCAGGTTGCAGACCGAAACCGTCAGCGCCGGGGTCTTGTGCAGCGGCTGACCGAAAGCGTCCAGCGACAGGGGCTGCACATGGTATTCGATATTGGCCCGGTTATGACCGGGGCCAGAGCGGGTGAAGATGCCCAACTGGCTGGGCGCCATCGCCATCGGGCCAGATTGCGTCAGCGCATATTGCAGCGCGATCCCGGCCTTGCCCCAGAGGCTGCGCGCCCGGTCGTTCAGGGTGTGTGCGCCAGAGATGGCAAAGATCGTGCGCAGTTGCAGATGGTCCTGCAGGTTCTCGCCCACGCCGGGCAGGGCATGGGCCACCGGAACCCCGATAGCGCCCAGAATCTGCGGCGCGCCGATGCCGGACAGTTCCAGAATTTGCGGCGTGCCGATGGCGCCCGCCGACAGAACCACCTCTTGCCCGGCGCGGGCGTGGTGCAGGCCGCTGCGGTCGCGGAAGACAACTCCCGTCACGCGCCGCCCCTCCAGCGTCAGGCGCAGCACCTGCGCGCCGGTCAGAATGCGCAGGTTGGGCCGTTTGCGGGCCGGATCAAGAAACGCCTTGCGCGCGTTCCAGCGGATGCCGCGCCGCTGGTTCACCGGGAAATAGCCCACGCCCTCATTGTCGCCCGCGTTGAAATCGGCACTTTCGGGAATGCCCATCTGCTGCGCCGCGCGGGCCACCTCATCAAGGATCGGCCAGTGCAGGCGCTGCTGCTCGACCCGCAACTCGCCTTCGGTGCCATGCGCGGCATCTGCCGCGCCGAAATGGCGCTCTGAACGGCGGAAGAGCGGCAGCACATCCGACCAGCCCCAGCCCGGATTGCCCAGATCGCGCCAGCCGTCATAATCCTGCGCCTGTCCGCGCATGTAGATCATGCCGTTGATCGAGGAACAGCCGCCCAGAACCTTGCCGCGCGGATAAAGCAGGCTGCGCCCGTTCAGCCCCGGGACCGGTGCCGTCTTGAATCCCCAGTCCAGACGCGGATTGCCGATGGCGAAAAGATAGCCCACCGGAATATGCACCCAAGGGTGATTGTCGCTGCGCCCGGCTTCGATCAGCAACACGCGGCGGCGCGGATCGGCGGACAGCCGGTTGGCCAGCACGCAGCCTGACGATCCCGCGCCGACGATCACCACATCATAGCTGCCGAAATCGGCAGCGGGTTCAGCGGAAGACATCGCGGTATTCGGCATCCATCAGGGTCAGGCTGGCCGTGCCGTCGGCCCGCTCGCGCAGACGGTGCCAGCGCCGGTCAAGATAGATCAGTGATTCCAGTTCCGGCGCGCCGGGTTGGGCCCCTGCGGCGCCTTCCAGCAGTTCTGCGGTCACAACGGTTGCCCCCGTCACCGGCAGCGTGCCGATGATCCGCGCGCGGAACCATGTGGCGACATCGGTATAGCGCGGCTCTCCGCCCGGCAGCCGTTCCCATGCGATATCAGACCCGAAACGGTCGGCGCCGGGGGTGGCGCCCAGTTGCGCCACGGCAAGATCGCTGTAGCGCAGCAGGTGAATGACCATCGCGCCCGCCTCAAGCACGGTCGCGGTAGAGCCGGAACGCGACGACAGCGAAAAGGCCACGGTCGGCGGCTCGGCACTGACTGAGATCAGCGAGGAAACCGTCATCGCCACCGGCCTGCCGCCCGGATCGGCAGTGATCACCGCCACCCCGGCAGGATGGCAGCGGAACGCCTCGCGGAAGGCGGCGGAAAGGGGCTGTCCGGTCATGGTATTCTCCGAAAGGCCCGGGCCGGGGTGAACCGGCCCGGGGCCATGGATTATTTCTTTTCGATCAGGTCGTAGAACTGCCACGTCCGGTCGGTCCACTGGCCGCCGATCTCGCGGCCCGCCGAGGTGACGATCGACGGCGCGATGGTGAAGTGGTTCGCCGCCACCATCATGTCGCGGAAGGTGCGCTGGATCACGCCCGCCCGCAGCCCGGCCCCGCCCGAAGCGCGATAGGCAAAGTTGCAGACCTCGACGCCCACTTCGTGAATCTGCGCCTTGGCAAGGTGGACAAGGCTGACCTGACGGGTGGTCATCATGGTGCCGGCTTCGGCGGTGGCCTCGATCTCGCCCCAGACCTCCATCACAAGGGCGCGGGCGGCGCGATAGCTGGCTTCGGCGCGGCCATAATCATACCAGAACTTTTCGCTTTCCCCCAGAAGCCCGGCGCGGCCGGATTTCGAGCGGGCGAATTTGGCAATCTCATCCAGCATCCGCCGCCCGGCGCCCATTGCCCAGCCGGTGTGACCAATGGCGGCCAGCCCGACGATGCCAAGGCTGAACAGCTCTTTCAGGCGCTGCGGCGGTGCGGTCAGGATTGGGAAGACCAGATCCTCGGCAATGAAGACATCTTCGGCGGCATAGTCGATGCTGCCGGTGCCTTTCAGCCCCAGCACATCCCAGTTGCCAAGCTGCTTATGCTCGGGGATCGGCGCATGGGCGCACATGACAATGACATTGCCCGCCGCATCCTTGGCCGGTTTGCCGGTGCCGTCATCAACGAAGCAGGCCGAATGCGACCAAGTGGCATGGCTGAAGCCCGAGCCATAGCTCCACTTGCCGGTCAGGGTATAGCCGCCCTCGGTCGGCTTCAGCATCCCCAGCGGGGCGCCCTGACCGGAAAAGCGGTTCTCGGTGCCCGGCGCAAACAGCCGGTCCACGGCGCTGTCGGGCAGGAAGGCCGCCGACATTGCCCCGATGCAGCAATGCACCATCGACACCCAGCCAGCCGAGCCGGACCATGTGGTGATGGCTTCGATCAGTTGCAGCACCTCGGTCGGGCGCATCTGGGCGCCGCCCAGCTTTTCGGTTGCCAAAAGGTGCGACATGCGCAGCGGGCGCAGCAGTTCAAAGCTTTCGGGCGTCAACTCGCCCGCCGCCTCATCCGCGGGGGCATTCGCTTCAAGCTGGGGACCGATTTCGGCGATCTTGGCCAGAATCTCGCGGTAATCGACGGTATTGCCCCAGTAGCCGTGTTTCATGGGCTTGTTCATGGCTGTCTCCTCCTAAGACAATGGTTCAGGCGGCGAGGAAATCGCCGATTTTGGTCAGGGTTTCGGGCTTTTCCTGCAGAACCAGATGGCCCGCCGCAGGAACGGAAAGCAGTTGCCCGGCAGGCAGCGCGGCGACCCATTCGGGCGCCTGACTTGCGGGCAATAGGCGGTCTTCGCTGCCCCAGACGACCAGCGTGGGGTTGGTGATACGGCCCAGCATCCGCCGCAGGTTCGGATGGCCCATGCCGAAGGGCGCGCAAAGGCGGCCCACCGCCTCGCCCTCGCGGGCGCGGTCGGCGCCGAAGGCTTCGGCAAAGGCGGTGTCAGAACCGTCGGGGAAATATTGCAGCGCAACGGTCACGTCATGCGTCATATAGCCGGGGAAATCCTGCGGGGCGATCTCGCCCAGCGGGGTGGCCGGATGGGACGGATCGTTCAGCCCGGCAGGCGCGACCAAGACCACACGGTCAAACTTTTCGCGGGCAACGGCGGCTAGCTCGGTGGCCATCCAGCCGCCCATAGAAAAGCCCATCAGATGCGGCTTTTCGGGCAGGGCCAGCGCGTCCAGCAGGTTCAGGTAATGCACCAGCAGATCGGCCATGCCCGCGACATGCGGCGCAGGGCCGGAGAAGCCCATGCCCGGATGGCTGGGCAGAAGCACGCGGAAACGGTCGGCCAGACCCGCGGCGAAATCGAAGCCCTCCAGCGTGGCGGCGCCGTGCAGGAACAGCACCGGCTTGCCGCGGCCGATGGCCTTCACCACGGTTTTCACGCCGCCGATATCAAACTCCAGCGTCTCGAAGTTCACGGACATTTGGTTCCTCCTCAGGAAAATTCGGGCTGGATCAGCACCTTGCACTGGGTGGTGCGGCGGCGCAGGCTTTCGAACACCTGCGGCACGGGTGACAGGCCGATCCGGTCGGTGATCAGATGCTGCGGGATGCCGCTGGTCAGGGCGTCAAGGGCGACGCCGAATTCGTTGCGCTGATGGAAGAAGACGGTGAAGATCAGGTCGATCTCTTTTGACAGGGCCACGAAAGGATCCCATTCGTCGCCCCCGATGCACAGGCCGACGCCGATCACCTTGCCCTGCAACCGCACAGCCTGACTTGCCGCCTGCAACAGACCCCGCTTGCCCACGCATTCAAAGACGATATCCGGCGGACCACCGCAGAGATCGGCCAGATTTTCGGCCAGCCTTTCACCCGACAGCGCGAAATCGGTGGCCCCCAGCGCCAGCGCCCGGTCGCGCTGATGGGTGTGGATGTCGGCGACGACGACATGGCTTGCCCCCATCCGCCGCGCCCAGAACGCCACCAGCAACCCGATGGGTCCGGCGCCCAGAATGGCCACGCGGTCGCCCGGCTTCATGCCCGAGCGCACGATGCAATGCAGCGCAACAGACAAGGGTTCGGCCAGCGCACCATCGGCCAGCGCGATATCCGGCGGCAGCACGCGGCATTGCCGGGCGGCCACGGTGACATATTCGGCATAGCCGCCGCCGATCAGCACCAGTTCCGGGCAGCGCGCCGGATCGCCCGCAAGGCAGCGCGGGCAGCGCCCGCAGCCGCGCATCGGCACCACGGCCACCGCATCCCCCGGCTTCAGGTCGCGCACATCGGCGCCGGTGGCCACCACCTCACCCGAAATCTCATGGCCAAGGACAAAGCCCGCGCCGATGCCAAAGGGCGCCGGATCTTCGGTGATGTGCAGATCGCTGCCGCAGATGCCGCAACCGGCCACCCGCAGCACCACCTCATCGGCGGCCGGCGTCGGGTCGGGCTTTTCGGCCATGCGCAGGGGTTGACCCACCGCGTCAAAGATCAGCGTTTTCATGCCCGGTCCTCCGCTTTCAGGATCAGGTGGCGGCTGATCGGGAACCACGGCGCATCCCAGCGTTTCGAGATGGCGCCCCAGATGCCGGTGCGGGCGTAAAGCGCCACCAGAACCGTCATCACCCCCAGCACCACGAAATAGCTGGCGCCGTATTCGCCGAACCAGCGGTCGGCGATGAAATAGATCAGCGTGCCGATCAGCACCCCCTCGATCGAGGCGATGCCTCCCACCATCACGATGAAAATCGCCACATTCGACCACATCGGATCAAAGGCCGAAGGCGGGTTGATCCGCAGTTGCGCCATGAAATAGACCGCACCCGCAAGGCCACAGCCCACCGCCGCCGCGACATAGATCATGAAGCGCAGGCGACCGACGTTCACGCCCTGACTTGCCGCCGCGACCGGATTGTCACGGATGGCGATCAGCGCCAGCCCATAGCGCGAGCGCAGGAACCAATAGCTGCCGCCGATGGTCGCAAGGATCAGCAGCGCGCAGAGCAGCGACATCGCCACGTTCCGCTCGAACCCGGAATAATCCTTCATCACGTTCAGCGACATACCCGCCCCGGCATTCAGCCAGCCCATGTTTGAGGCGACGAGCCGGAACACCTCGGCCACAACCCAGGTGCCGATGGCGAAATAGGGCCCATCCAGCCGGTGCAAGAGCAGATAGCAGGGCACCGCCAGCGCGGCAGGCACCAGAAGCGACAGGAAGATCGCAAGGAAGGGATTCACGCCAAAGGTCTGCGCCAGCACGAACATCGCATAGCCCGCGGCCCCCATGAAGGCTTGCTGGCCGACCGAGACCAACCCGGCATAGCCGGCCAGCATGTTCCACATCTGCGCCACGGCGATATAGCAGCACAGTTCCAGGATCATGCGGATGGTGCCGGTCTTGGCCCACCACGGCATGGCGACCAGCGCGATCAGCGCGATGACGAACAGCGTCAGCGCGACGCGGCCAGATGCGGTTTGCCGGCGCACGGTGACCTTCGGCAGGGTGGCATCGGTCGGGGAAAGCGGGACAGATGTCATAGCTCAGGACTTTCCGAACAGGCCCTGCGGGCGCGTCGCCAGCACGAGCAGGAAAACAAGGTGACCGGCCAGCACGCCAAAGCCGGGGTCGATGCGGAAACCGATGGCCTGACTGATCCCCAGCACCATCGAACCGATGAACGCCCCCCAGACCGAGCCCATGCCGCCGATGATCACCGCCTCGAAGGCATAGACGAGCTGGGCGCCGCCATCGGCGGGAGCAACGGTTGACCGCAGCGACTGAAACACTGCGGCAAAGCCGAGGATGCCCACCGCAATCGCCGTGGCGCTGGCGTAGACGGCCCGGGGGTTGATCCCCGTCATCGCCGCCGCCTCGACATCGGCCGCGGCGGCGCGCAGGGCACGGCCAAAGCGGGTGCGTTTCAGCATGAGGTCAAGGCACAGCGTCAGCGCGGTGGCAAAGACCAGCACGATCACCGGCAAGAGGCCCACATAGATGCCCGCCACCTCGACCGAGCGGCTTTCGATGCCGCCACCGGGCAGCGAGCGGCTGTTGGCCGACCAGATTTGCAGCATCAGGTTCTGCAGCGCCAGCGACAGCCCGAAGGTGGCAATTAGCGAGGGCAGCGGATCATCGCCCACCACCCGGTTCAGGATGACCTTCTGCAGGATCCATCCCATCGCCACGGCAAGCGGCACCAGCGCCGCCATCACCCAGAACGGCCCCAGCCCGAAAGAGGTGGCCAGCGAAATCCCGATCAGCGAGAGCAGGATCACCAGATCGCCATGGCTGACGTTCACGATCCGCATCACGCCGAACATCAGCGCCATGCCCAGCGCATATTGCGCATACATCCCGCCCAACAGGACGCCCTGCACAAGCGCGTCAAACCACTGCATGAGAGCCTCCGAAATAGGCCGCGCCGATCTGTTCGCGCGTCACCTCGCCCGAGCGGCCGGACAGCGTCACACGGCCTTCGAGCATACAATAAAGCCGGTCGGTGGCCGATTGGGCGAGGCCCACATCCTGTTCGACCAGCACGACCGCCGTGCCCTGCCCGCGGATTTCCGGCAGGGCGGCATAGATTTCACGGATCACCTTGGGCGCAAGGCCAAGGCTGATTTCGTCACAGAGCAGCACCTTGGGCTGACAGAGCAGCGCCCGCCCGATGGAGACCATCTGTTGCTGACCTCCCGACAGGCTTTGCACCGGGGTCCGCGCCTTTTCCTTCAGGATCGGGAAAAGCTGATGCAGCCGCGACAGCGACCAGCCGCCCTTGCGGCCCAGCCGTTCGGCCTGATCCACTGCAACGCGCAGGTTATCCTCAACCGACATGCCGGAAAACAGACGGCGGCCCTCGGGAACGATGGCCACGCCCTTTTGCACCATGCGGTCGGTCGGCGTGCCGCCAATCGGCTGCCCGCCCAGCCGCACCATATCCGGTGCGACCGGCAAAAGCCCCATGATCGCGCGCAGGAACGTGGATTTGCCCGCACCATTGGCGCCGATCAGCGCCACCGCCTCGCCTTCGTTCACGGTCACGTCCACGCCGTAAAGCGCCTGAAAGTCGCCATAGCGTGCCACCAGCCCATGGGTGGACAGAACAGACGTGGAAAGGGTTTCCATCATGCCTCGATCCCCATGTAGACCCGCTTGACTTCGGGGTTGGCGATCACCTCTTGCGGGTCGCCCTCGGCAATCTTTTCGCCGAAATTCAGCACCAGAAGACGGTCCGCCACCGCCATGAGCGCGTGCAGCACATGTTCGATCCAGACGATGGTCACACCGCGGTCGCGGATGCGGCGGACAAGGGCGACCAGTTGCTTGGATTCCTCTTCCGTCAGCCCGCCCGCGATCTCGTCCAGAAGCAGCAGTTTGGGGTCCGAGGCCAGCGCCCGCGCCAGTTCCAGCCGCTTGCGGTCCAGGAGCGTCAGGCTGCCGGCGCGGGTATTGGCCTTGTCGGCCAACTCGCAATCCTGCAGCACCCGGGCGCAGAAGGCATAGCTTTCCGCCTCGGACTTGCCACCGCCAAAGGTCGAGGCGACCAACAGGTTTTCAAAGGTGGACATGCCCGAATAGGGGCGCGGAATCTGGTAGGTGCGCCCGATCCCCATCTGGCAGCGCCGGAACGGCGGCTCGCCCGACAGGCGTTGTTCCCCCAGGCGGATATCCCCGCCCGAGGGTTTGATATCGCCGCTGATCATGTTGAACAGCGTCGTCTTGCCTGCCCCGTTGGGGCCGAGAATCCCCAGCACCTCGCCCCGATGCACATCGAAGCTGACCCCATGCAGCACCCGCACCGCGCCGAAGCTTTTCGACACATCGGTTGCGCGAAGAAGAATGTCCCGGTCCATCCCGGCCCCACGGTCCAACATGATCACCAGGCGATCGGCGCGATCTTCTGTTCGGGCTCGAACAGTTGGTTGACCGAGTTGTCCACGATCTTCAGATCATACATCCACTTTTCGCCCTTGACCCACTGACCGCCGAAGATCGGCATGGTGCAGATGTTCTTGTGCGGAGTGCCTGCGAATTTGACCGGGCCGCAAACGGTGGTGATGTCGGTCGCCGCCATCGCCTCGCGGTTGGCTTCGCGGTCGAGCGGGTCGGCCGAACGTTTCAGGATGTCGATGGCCACTTCCAGCAGTGCATGGGAATAGCCAAGCGGTTGCGTCCATTGCCGCTTCTGATCGGTTTCCCACTGATCGGCGAGCGCACGGCTGTCCTGCCCGGTCAGGGTCGAGGGGAACGGGAAGGCCGGGGTCCACCAGACTTCGGACGACATGCCGTTGCCCAGGGGGCCCATCGCCTCGACCCCGCCGGGGAAGAGGAGCGCCGCCGCCACCGTCACCGCCTTGGGCTTGAAGCCTTGCTGGTTGCATTGGGTGACAAAGGTCTTGAGGTCGTCGGGATAGGTGATGCCGCCGATGATATCGACGCCAGCCTTTTTGAATTCGGCGATCTGGGCCGAAAAGTCATTGGTGCGCGGCTGGAAATAGCCGGGGATCGTCACGTCATAGCCGGCGGCCTTGGTCGGCACCGGCAGGCCATAGTCATTGTTGCCCCAGGTTTCGCCGTCGATGTTCTGCGGGAAGAGCATCCCCACCTTCTTGTTGGTCTCCAGCCCGTTCCACAGGCCGACGAAGGTGTTCAGCGCCTCGTCCAGACCCCAGAAGAAGTGGTAGGTCCAATTGAACTCACCGCCGCCGCGCGGCATGATCACGGCCTGCCACGGCGCACCGGACGAGATGCAGGGCGCTTCGTAAAGCTCGGCCTGCTCCATCGCGGGCAGGATGGTGTCGGTGGTCGAGGCGGGCGCCAGAAGATGCACCTCCTCGTTCAGGATCAGGTCACCGGCGATTTCGGCGGCCTTGTTCGGGTTCGACTGGGTGTCGCGCTCGAGGATCTCGATTTCATAGGTATTGCCGTTGTTGCTGACCAGTTGGCCCCCCAGCACTTCACGGATCTTCTGCACGGTATAGCCGTCGGTCTCACCGAACAGGCCCAGTGGCCCGGTGGCGGGCGTGAGGTAGCCCAGCTTGATCTTGCCGGCGCTTTGCGCCCGCAGATAGGTCGGCAGCGCCATCGTCGAAGCCGCCACACCTGCGCCGATGCCGCGCAGCATGGCGCGGCGGCTGATGCCGGCCTTGACCAGTTTGTTATAGTAGGTCATTCGCGTCTCCTCCCTGGAGTTTTCGTTGATTTGATCCGGTCGCGCGACCTCCTCCGGCCGCGCGCCCGGCTGAGCGTCAGGTCATCCGCGTGAGCGAGCCGCCGTCGATCACGATGAGCGAGCCGGTGAAATAGGCCCCGGCGGGCGAGGCGAGCAGCAGCGCCAGCCCCTTGATATCCTCGACATCGCCGATCCGCCCGATCAGCGATTGCGCTTCGAACGCGGCGCGGTCTTCCTTGTTGCGCAGCCGCCCCCCGGCGATGTTGGTGATGAAGGGGCCGGGCAGGATGGCGTTCACCCGGATGCCGAACGCCCCCAGTTCCATCGCCATATGCTTGACGAAGTGGTTCACCGCGGCCTTGGCAGGCATATAGCTGGTGCCGACGATGCTTTCGTTGATCAGCGCCGCGATGGAGGAGGTGACGATGATCTCGCCGCCGCCATTCGGCTTCATGTGCCGCACCGCGTTTTTCACCGTAGTATAGACCGAGGTCAGGTTGATCTCGATTCCGCGGTCCCATTGGCTGTCAGGGATGTTCTCGATGGCGCCGTCGGGGTTGCGTTCGCCCACCGGGGTCATGAAGCCGGGGCCGGGGTCGATCCCGGCATTGGCGAAAACGGTGTCGATCCGGCCGTGGCGCGCGGCAACCTTGTCGAATGCCGCAGCCATGGCGGGGCGGTCGCCCACATCCACCACCTGACCCCAGCAATCGCCGCCGATTTCGGCCACCACACGGTCAAGGCCCGCCGGGTCGATGTCGAAGATGCAGACCTTCGCGCCCTGTTCGGCCATGATTTCGGCATAGGCCCGCCCGATGCCGCTGGCGCCGCCGGTGACGATCACCGATTTGCCGCGCACGTCGAACATCTTCTCAAGTGTGGCCATGAACCTCTCCTCCTCCCGGCCCGATCCATTCCGCATGGCTTCCAGCCCTTCAGGGCAGCCGCGACTGGCCCCGGAATCCGGGGTTCGACGCAGGGAACTTGCGGAAAGGGTCTGCCCGCCTCCCAGAGGGCAGAACCACTGGACGCATGAGGTCTGTCAGAGGCTAACAAGTCAAATGCGGAAAACTGCAGTTAATATATCGTTTTGGCATAAAAGTAAGCATATGAATTTAAACGAAATAAATAAAATCCAGCCGATGGGCTGACGCACTTCAAAAAATGAACTTCACCAAATGATAAATTTCATTGATGATTTGATTAAACCAACACGGGAGCCTTGCGTTGAAATCCCCGCTGCTTGCCCTCCGCATCAATCTTGACTCAGCCGGGCTGCTCGACCGGGGGGGCCGCCCGACGGTGCGTGAGCTTCTGGGCGGGCTGCAGTTCGACGCGGCCACGGGGGCGCTGCGGCTCAACCAGGCGCGGGTCACGCTGCAGACTGCCGCCGCCGACCGCATCCTGCGCCGCGAGCTGGTGCAGATGCTGGGCGAAGAGGAGGCGCGGGTTTTCCTCTTGCGCCGTGGTTTCCAGATGGGTCATCACGATGCCGCCTTTGTCGCGCGGTCCTGGCCTGCGCTGGACCGGGGTGATGCCTTTACCGCCGGAACCCGGCTGCACATGTTCAGCGGCATCGTGCGGGTCGAGACGCTGCACAACGATTTCGACTTCGCCCGCGGGCGCTTTTCGGCCGAGTTTCTATGGCACAATTCGATCGAAGCCGAGAGCGGTGACGATCTGCCCCGCCATTCGGATCGGCCGCTGTGTTGGCAGCAACTTGGCTATGCCTCGGGCTATGCGAGCTTTTTCTTCGGCGCCCCGGTGATCTACAAGGAAACCGCCTGCATGGGGCAGGGGCACCGGGCCTGCCGGGTGGTGGGGCGGCTGGCCACCGGCTGGGGCGAGGACGACCCCGAGGTGATCCTGTTCCGCAACCGCATCCTGCCCACGGCCCCGGTGGTGCGCCGCCGGGGGCAGGCCGGTGGGCCGGTGCCCGAAGCCGCCGATGCCCTGCTTCTCGCGCCGGTGCTGCGCGGGCTTGAGCGGGCAGCGCGGCTTCCCTTGCCCGCACTGATCGCCGGGGCCGGCAGTTGCGGGCAGGAACTGGCCGCGGCCCATCTGATCCGCCTTGCCGGCGGTGCCGAGGTGCCTTTGCGGCTGCATGGCCCCTCTTGCACCATCGAGGCGCTGCGGGCTGCCTTCGCGCAACAGCGCAAGCCCCGCCGCAAGGACGCAGCCCCGCCGATCCTGCTGGAAGGGGTTGAAGCGTTGCCGACCGAGGTGCAGGCCGAACTGGCGCATGAACTGTCCGAGGGCGAGGTGCAGGCGCGGCCCCTGCTGGTGGCAACCTCGGCGCTGACACTGGGGCGGCTGGCCGGGGGCGGCATCGCCTTTGCGCTCTGGGCCCGGCTGGCGCCGCTTGCGCAGGAACTTCCCGCCCTTTCCAGCCGCGCTGCGGATCTGCCCCGGCTGGCCGTTGCCCTGCTGGAGCGTCTGGCCGGGCAGCTTGGCCTGGATCAGCCCGAGGTCGAGCCCGGAGCTTTCGACCTGCTGGCGGCTGTGCCGCTGCCCGGCGGGCTGGCGACACTGGAGGCGGTGCTGACCGCCATTCTGGTTGAGGCATTGGATGGTCAGCCGGTGACGGCCGCGCGGGTGCGGGGCGTTTCGGACCGGATCGCGCCCGCCGCTGCGGCATCGGGGGCGGAGCTTGACCTTGACGGGTGGATCGCCGCGCGGTTGGACGAGGGCGGCTTTGCCCTTGACGCGCATGAGGCGCGGATCAGGCGGGCGGCACTGGCGCGGGCGGGCGGGAACCTGTCGGCTGCGGCGCGGCTTCTGGGGATCAGCCGGGCACAACTGGCCTATCGGGAGAAGGCCGCGAAGGAATAGCGGCGGGGGCCGGATTCGGACCCCGCCACCAAGGGCATCAGGCAAGCGCCTCCATCGTGCCGCCGGTCGGGATTTCCGGTGCGGCGCCATTCTCGACAATCACGAGGTCATAGCCGCCGCCCTCTTTCATCCGCCACTGGCCGCCGGTCAGCGGCGTCTTGCAGACGTTCTTGGCCGCAAACTCGGGCACGCCGGCGCCGTTCCACGCCACCTTGCCGACGATGGTGGCCATGTCGGTTGCGGCAATCGCCTCGGCCACGCCATCGCCATCGGTCGGGTCCGCCGCGCGACCCATGACATTGGCCGCCACTTCAAACAGCGAATGCACAAAGCCGATGGGCTGGGTCCACGGACGCCCGGTTTTGGCAGTGAAATCCGCCGCCAGATCGGCCGAGCTTTGCCCGGTGATCGAGGAGGCGAACGGGTGCGACGGCGTCCACCACACTTCCGACGACAGGTTGTGCCCGGCATCGCCCAGCGTTTCCACCGATTGCGGGAAGAGCAGGGCCTTGGCCACAGTCACCACCTTGGGCTTGACCCCTTGCTGGCGCAACTGGTTCCAGAAGGTGGTGAAATCCGGCGGGATCAGCACGCCGGTGATGATGTCGGTGTTCGCCGCCTTGAAGGCGTTGATCTGGGCCGAGAAATCATCCGACAGGTTCTGGAAGCTGCCCGGATTGGTCAGCGCATAGCCCGCTGCGGCCAGCCCCGGTTTCAGCCCGTTGTCGGGGTCGCCCCAGGCGTTGCCGTCGGCGTCATTCGGGAACAACCCGCCCACCGCCTTGTTGGTCGCAAGCTGGTTCCACATCGAGGTGTAGACCTGAATCACATCCTCCATGCCCCAGAAATAGTGGAAGGCATAGTCAAAGCCTTGCCAGCTTGCCGGGTCACGCGGGTTGCCCTGTTGGCCGATGAACCACGGCTGCCAGGGGGCAACGGTGGTGATCACAGGCACGCCTTCGCCTTCGCAGACCGAGGCGACGGGATTGGTGTTTTCCGGCGTCGAGGCCGCCAGCATCAGGCTGACCCCATCGTTCAGGATCAGTTCCTTGGCCACTTCCGCCGCGCGGTTGGGGTTCGACTGGCTGTCCTTGACGATGACCTCAAAGTTCTTGCCGACCTCCGAGGCCAGAAAGGCTTCGATGTTGAAGGCATCGCTTTCGGCAAAACCGGCCAGCGGGCCGGTCTGCGGCGAGACATAGCCCAGCTTGATCTTGGCGCCTTGTGCAATGGCCGGCGCCGCAAGGCCCGAAGCGGCAAGCGTCAGGCCGGTGGCCGCCGAACTGCGCAGGAATTTCCGTCTGGTGATCATGTTCGTTCCTCCCTTTTGTGTGTCGGTTGGCGGTCCGCCTCCCGCGGCGCCGCCGGAAATGCGAAAGGGCGGCCCTAGCGTGGGGCCGCCATTCCGGGTGTCTTGCCGCTGACCAGATCAGCCAGAACGGTTCGCAGCATCTCGATCTCGGTCCCGGTCGCCTCATGCGGTCTGCCGGGGAAAAGGTCGCATCGCAGCCGGGCGCGGGCCTGCCCCAGTTCCAGCGCCGCCTCGGCAAAGGCGGTGACGGGTATCCAGGGGTCGGCATCGGCGCCGGTCAGGTAAACCGGCAGCCCGGCGGGCAGGGCATGGGGGCGGTCATCCGAAAGAACCCCCACCCGGCAGCCGGTAAAGGCCACCAGAGCCTGCGGCGGTGGAAGGCCCGCAAAGGCATATTCCAGCGACAGGCACGCGCCCTGCGAAAACCCCGCCAGCACCAGAGGCAGGCCCGGATGCGCCGCCCGCGCCGCCGCGATATCGCCCGCGAGATGGTCGATCGCCTTAGCCAGCGCGACCCGCGTTTCGGGCGTCAGCGGGTCTACCGCCCGGGCCGCATACCAGACATTTCCTGGTGCGCGGGGCAGCACAAAGGCCACCCCGGGCGCATCAAGCCGGGCAAGGATATGGGACTGCATCTCTTCCGGCGATTGCCCACGACCGTGGACAAGGACGCAAACCGCCCTTGCCCCCGCCGATGCCCCAAGATGAAGGGCGCCCGATGCCATCAGGCGAACTCGGCCTGCTCCAGCCCTTCGCGCAGCTCCGCCTCGCGGTCCTTGAACCACGGCGGGAAGACCAGCGTCTTGCCGATGGCGCCGGGCGGCTCGTCCTTGGCCCAGCCTTCGGGTGTGGTCCATGCCAGTTCGAACAGCGCGCCGCCGGGACTGCGGACATAGCAGGATTTGAAGTAGTTGCGGTCCTTCTGTTCCGAGATGTCGGTAAAGCCCAACCCCTCGATATGGGCGCGCAGTTTCAACTGGTTTTCCTCGTCGCCGGTGTTCAGCGCAAGGTGGTGGATCGTGCCGCCCGAGAGCGTCCAGGTGCCCTGCGCGCTGTCACGGTCCACGATCACCTCGACGCGCTGCACCACGCCATTCGCGTCCGGCACGCGGAACACCAGACCTTCATGGGTGTCGGCCTCTTTGGTCAGGGGCAGGGCGATGGTCATGAAATCGTCCATCGCGGTGCGGTCCATCACGGCGACCGAGGCGCCATAGATGCCCTTGATGCCATGGGCCGCACCGATGCCCTGCTTGTCATTGGTGATGGGCGTGCGGGGGTCCCCGTCGCTTTCCACCAGTTCATGCGGGATGCCGCAGGGATGGGCGAAAACCACGCGGTCCGCACCGAAGCGGGTGGTCTTTTCCGCCTTGATGCCGCGCCCGTTCAGCCGGTCCACCCAGAATTGCGCAGCGCCCTTGGGGATCGACTGCATGATGGTGCGCGACTGATTGGTGCCGCGACGGCCATAAACGCCCGGCTTGCGGAAGGGGAAGGTGGTGATGATGGTCGAGGCATCGCCATTGGGCGAGCCATAGTAAAGGTGATAGACCGGGATCGTGCCGTCAAACAGCACGGTCCGCTTGACCGAATGCAGGCCCAGCGTCTTGGTGTAAAAGTCGAAATCCTCCTGCGCGCCGTCTGTTGACATCGTCAGGTGGTGATAGCCGCTGATCTGGCTCATGGGTTTTCCTCCGGTTGGGTCAGCCTTGCCGCAGCGGGCAAAGCACAAGTTTCAGGTCAAGCAGACGTCCGTCCGCCGCTCCTTCGGCGGGTCGGAAATCGGCCAGGAGTTCGGGTTTCACCCCGAAGATCGCATCCCGGCCGATGGCAGGATCTGCCCGGTCGAAGATGTGGGTCGTCAGCCTCTCATGCCCTTCGGCCGAGACGCGGAAGTGGATATGTGCGGGCCGTTCAAGGCAGAGGCCAAGCCGCGCGATCAGCCGCCCCACCGGCCCGTCCGAGGGCAGGGCATAACCCTTTGGCATGACCGATCGGAAGTTGAACCGGCCCTGCGCATCGCTGCGCAGGCGGCCGCGCAGGTTGTGTTCGGGCTGCCGGTCGGGTTCCTGATTTTCATAGCGGCCCTCGCCATTGGCCTGCCAGACCTCGACCAAAGCCCCCCCAACCGGCGCGCCGTTCAGGCCCAGAACCCGGCCCCGCACGGCAAGCGGCACGCCACGACCGTCGCGCGACAGGTTGGCCCCGGCGGGCAGGTCCGGCGCGTCGGCGCGGTAGAACGGCCCGGCCACCGTGTTGGGCGTGGCCCCCTCCGGGCGCGGCGTTGCCATATCCTCGACCAGCGAGGAGAGGCCCAGCGCATCGGCCAGCAGCACCCATTCCTGACGGCGGCTGTCGGCATGATGCCCGGCCTCGGTCAGGAAGGCGACCACGGCCCGCATTTCTTCGGGGGTCAGCGCGATCTTCGCGGCAATGTCATGCAGCGCCGCCACCAGTTGGCCCACCGCATCGCCCAGCCGCGAGGGGGCAACCCGGTTCAGCCGGTCGGCGAAATCGCTTGCGATTGCGCGTTGTGCAGACGGGCCTTCGCCCGGCTGCGGCTGTTGCTGCCGCCCATCCATCCCGTCGGGCCTCCCTGCCCCTGAACTTTGGATAGCGCGGCGCCCGAGGATTTTGGTTGAGATGTTCGACCAACAGTATAGCATTATGGCATGAAGTTGAATGAGCGCCACCTGATGCAGCTTGCCGCCGTGCTGGATGCGGGCGGCGTGTCGGAAGGGGCCGCGATGCTGGGCTTGACCCAGCCCGCGGTCAGCCGCTCGCTCGCCATGCTTGAGGCGCGGGTGGGAGAGCCGCTGTTCCTCAAAGGCCGCCGTCCGTTGCAGGCCACGGCCCTTGGCCATCAGCTTGCGGTGCAGGGACGGGCGATCATTGCCGCCTCGCGCCGGGCGTCAGATGCGGTGCAGGGGTTCGTGCGCGGCACCAAGGGGCTGGTGCGGCTGGGCGGGGTGCCGTTCTTTATCGATTCCATGATCAGCCGGATGATCGGCGAGTTCCTGAATCTGGAACCCGATGTCACGGTGCAGCAATCCTACATGAACCTGCCCGAGATCATGGCGGCGCTTGAAGGCAACCAGATCGACCTTGGCATCGTGCCCATCGGCGCGCTGGACCTTGGTCCGGCGTTTCTCTTCACCGAGATTCTGCCGGGCCGCAACATCGTGGCCTGTCGTCCGGGCCACCCGCTCATGCGCAAGCGCCCGCTTGAAGCGCAGGATCTGACCCGTTTTCCATGGGTGGCGCCGCTGCCCGGCTCGCCCCTGATGTCGGATTTGCAGATGATCCTGATGTCCATTGGCATGTCCGACCTGAACATCCGCTATTCGGGCGGCTCGCTGATGAGTGTGGTCAATGTGCTGGCGGAAACCGATGCGCTGGCGGTGCTGCCGTTTTCGGCGGTCTTCGCGCAGCGGCAAGAGGGGCGGATCGTCACGCTGCCCTATGACATCCCGCAGCCCAACCGCTCGCTGGGGGTGTTGCGGCTGACCTCGGCACCGCGGGCGCCATCGGTTGAGCGGTTCGCGGCACATGTGATTGCCGCCTTCGACAACCTGCGCCATGTGATCCGCCGGCACGAGCGGGTGGTGGTCTGGGGGGCGGGGCAGGCCGAAACCCTCCCCGCCGAAGATTGATCGGGTCAGACCCGCTCGGTGGCCACGGCGATGCCCTGACCCACGCCGATGCACATGGTGGACAAAGCCCGCCGCCCGCCGGTCAGCGCCAGTTGCAGCGCGGCGGTGCCGGCGATGCGGGCACCCGACATGCCAAGGGGATGGCCAAGCGCGATGGCGCCGCCATTGGGGTTCACCCGGGCGTCATCATCGGCGATGCCCAGTTGCCGCAGCGTGGCGATGCCTTGGGCGGCAAAGGCTTCGTTCAGCTCGATCACGTCGAAATCGGCCTGCGTCAGGCCAAGCCGCGCCATGAGCTTCTGGCTGGCCGGGGCCGGGCCGATGCCCATGATCCGCGGCGGCACGCCTGCAACCGCCCCGCCCAGAATGCGCGCGATGGGGGTCAGGCCATGGGCGCGGGCCGCCGCCTCGCTGGCGATGATCAGGGCCGCCGCCCCATCATTCACGCCCGAAGCATTGCCCGCGGTGACTGAGCCACCCGCGAATAGCGGTTTCAGTTTGGCCAAGGCTTCGGGCGTGGTGGCGCGGGGGTGTTCGTCACTGTCCACCACCAGCGGATCGCCCTTGCGCTGCGGAATGGTGACCGGGGTGATTTCGCGGGCCAGCCGCCCGTTTGCCTGCGCCGCAGCGGCCTTGGCCTGCGATGACAGCGCCATGCCGTCCTGCGCCTCGCGGCTGATGCCGTAATCATCGGCCACGTTCTGCCCGGTCTGCGGCATGGAATCGGTGCCATAGGCCCTGTGCATCGCCGGGTTCACAAAGCGCCAGCCGATGGTGGTATCGTAAACCGCATTGTCGCGGGAAAAGGCCGTTTCGGCTTTGGGCATGACAAAGGGTGCGCGGCTCATGCTTTCCACGCCGCCTGCGATGTAAAGGCTGCCCTCGCCCGCCTTGATCGCCCGCGCAGCGGTGATCACCGCATCCATGCCCGAGCCGCACAGCCGGTTCATCGTGGTGCCGCCGATGCCGATGGGCAGACCGGCCAGCAAAAGCGACATCCGCGCCACGTTGCGGTTATCCTCGCCCGCCTGATTGGCGCAGCCGAAGATCACATCGTCCACTGCTTCCCAGTCCACCCCCGCGTTGCGCGCCATCAGCGCCCGCAGCGGCACCGCACCCAGATCATCGGGGCGCACGGAAGAAAGCGAACCGGCATAGCGGCCGATGGGGGTGCGGATATAGTCGCAGATATAGGCTTCGGTCATAGTCACACCTCGGGGCAGATCAGGTCGGCAACGGGGCCGGGGATGAAAAGTTCGGCGCCGGTCACGGCCTGCAATTCCTCAACCGACAGCGACGGCAGTTTCTCGCGCAGCACAAAGCGCCCGTCTTCAATGTCGATCACGGCAAGGCTGGTATAGACCCGCGTCACGCAGCCCACGCCGGTCAGCGGCAGGGTGCAGCGTTGCAGAAGCTTGGGCTTGCCGTCCTTGGTCACATGATCGGTAATGACGGCCACGCGCTTGGCGCCATGGACCAGATCCATCGCACCCCCCACGGCGGGAACCCCCTTGGGCCCGGTGGACCAGTTGGCAAGGTCGCCGTTCTCGGCCACCTCATAGGCGCCAAGGATCGCCACATCCAGATGCCCGCCCCGCACCATGGCAAAACTGTCGGCATGGTGGAAGAAACTGGTGCCCGGTTTGACGGTGACGGCCTTTTTGCCCGCGTTGATCACGTCCCAGTCTTCGGTTCCCTTCGCCGGGCTTTCGCCGAAGTTCAGGATGCCGTTTTCGGTGTGAAAGATGGCCTGCCGCCCCGGCGGCTGAAACTGTGCGACCTTTTCGGGAAAGCCGATGCCAAGATTGACATAGGCGCCATCGGCAATGTCCTGCGCCGCGCGCCAGGCGATCTGGTTGTTCGTCAGCTTGTCCATGGCTCAGACCTCCAGCGGATAGGTGGCTTTGGCGAGGTTCAGATCCTCTTCCTGCGCCGGGTTCGGCACCTCGACCACCTTCTGCACAAAGATGCCGGGGGTGATTACATGCTCGGGGTCGATTCCGCCGGGCGGCACGATGCGGCGGGCCTGCACGATGGTCTCGGCGGCGGCCATGCACATCAGCGGGCCAAAATTCCGCGCCGCCGCGCGATAGGTCAGGTTGCCATGCGGGTCGGCCAGTTCGGCCTTGACCAGCGCGACATCGGCCTTGAGCCAGCGTTCCTGCACATAGGAGCGGCCTTCGAACACCTCGACCGGCTTGCCTTTGGCAAGGTCGGTGCCAAAGCTCGTCGGGGTGTAGAAGGCGGGAATGCCTGCCCCCCCGGCGCGGATACGTTCGGCCAGCGTGCCCTGCGGCACCAGTTCAAGCGCAATCTTGCCCGCAAGATACATCTCGGTGAACACAACCGGATCGGCCGAACGCGGGAAAGAGCAGATCAGCTTTGCCACCATTCCCGCCTCGATCAGCGCGGCAAGGCCGACATGGCCGTTTCCGGCATTGTTATTGATCACCGTCAGCCCCGTGGGATGCCCGGTGGCGCGGTAGCGGTCAATCAGCGCGTGGATCAGTTCGATGGGCGAACCCGCGCCGCCGAAGCCGCCGATCATCACCGTCATGCCGTCGGTGATCCCGGCCACCGCCCGGGCGACATCGGGAAGGGTCTTGTCCATGGCATCCTCCAGCCTTGGCGGGCCTGGCCCGCGATGGCCAAGCCATAGGCGCAGCGCAGGGTTGCCGTAAATCGGGTTTGTGCGATATGCTGCATTTGTTGACATATCGCACGGATGGACAGCATGATCGGCGAGCGGGACATCATGGGTGGGCTGGCCAAGGGGCTGGCGGTGATCGAGACCTTTCGTGCCGACCGCCCGCGCCAGTCGATATCGGAAGTTGCGGCGGTCTCGGGGCTGGACCGGGCGACGGCGCGGCGCTGTCTCTTGACCTTGGCCCATCACGGCTATGCCGATTATGACGGCAAGTTCTTTACGTTGACGCCCCGGGTGCTGCGTCTGGGCACGGCCTGCTTGGCCACCATGCCCCTGCCGCAGATTGTGCAGCCCTTCCTTGACGAATTGTCGGAACGGGTCGGGCAAAGCTCTTCCGTGTCAATTCTGGATGGGGCGGAAATCGTCTATGTCGCGCGGGCCGCACAAAAACGGGTGATGTCCATTGCGCTGATGCCGGGTTCCCGCCTGCCGGCCTATTGCACCAGCATGGGGCGCATCCTGCTGGCAGCCCTGCCAGAGGCAGAGGCGCGCAGAATCCTTGGCCCCGGCCCGCTGCCCCGCCGCACCGCCCGCACCCTGACCGATCCCGAAGCGGTGATGGCCGAACTGGCCCGCGTGCGGGCGCAGGGCCATGCTCTGATTGATCAGGAGGTGGAGGAAGGGCTTTGCTCGGTCGCGGTGCCGCTCTTGAACGCCCGGGGGCGGATCGTGGCGGCGCTGAACATCGGTCTTGCAGCGACCGTGCCGCTGGACGAGATGGCCGGGCCCTATCTTGCGGCGCTGGGCGAAGTGCAGGCGCGGTTGCGCGCTATTCTGACCTGAGCGCGCCAAGGTCAAGGATTTCGGCCATGACCTCTTGCGCCCGATCGGCCTGACCTGCCTCGACGGCAGCCAGAAGGGTATTGTATTGCGCCGCCGCGCGGGCCGACAGCCCCTCGGCCGGGGCATTGCCCTGCGGGTCAAGCCGGGCGTTCACGGTGATGGCCACGCCGAATTCGACCATGGCAGAGGCCGCGCGCAGGAACGGGTTGGTCGAAGCTTCGGCGATCAGCCGGTGCAACTCGAACTCGGCCATGGCGAAGGGTTCGGGCTGATGCGCCAGCTTGCCGCGCTGGGCGATCCAGTAGTGCATCATGCGCAACTGTTCGCCATCGCGGTGGCGCGCGGCAAGACCTGCCGCCTCGATCTCAAGCCTTTGGCGGATCAGGCGGAATGCGGCGAGAAATGTTTCGGACGGCCCGCTTTCCAGCACCCATGCCAGCACCTGCCGGTCATAAAGGCTCCACCGCGCCTGTGGCAGAACCCTTGTGCCGACCTTGGCACGCGCCTCGACCAGACCCTTGGCCTCAAGCGTTTTCAGCGCCTCGCGCAGCACGGTGCGCGAGACGCCGAAGCGCGCCATCATATCGCCGTCGCCGGGCAGGATTTCACCCACCTTGATCTGCCCCGAGACAATCGCCAGACCGACCTCGTTGATGACATAGGTGTGGAAATTCCGGGCGGCAGGGCGACCGGCGAGCGCCCTTATGATGCTCCCCGGTTCGCTCATCTCATGGGGTTCCGACGGTCTTTCGTTTGCGGGCCGAGGTGCTGAAGATCAGCCGTTGAAGGACGATGAACATAAACAGCAACCCGCCAATGACAATCTTTGTCCACCAACTCGACAGCGTGCCGTCGAAGACGATGTATGTTTGCACCAGCCCCTGCAACATCACCCCGATGAAGGTGCCCGCAACCAACCCGTAGCCCCCGGTCAGCAAGGTGCCTCCGATCACCACGGCGGCAATCGCGTCCAGCTCCATCCCCAGCGCGTTCAGCGAATATCCGGCCGAGGTGTAAAGCGAGAAGACCACACCGGCAAGCCCGGCAAGGGTGGAGGACAGGGTATAGATCCCGATCGTGGTCCGCGCGACCGGCACCCCCATCAGCGCCGCCGAGGTTTCGGATCCGCCGATGGCATAGACGCAGGCGCCGAACCGGGTGCGGTGGGCCAGAACGATGCCGAAGGCAAAGACCAGCAGCATCAGCATGGCGATGGTGGTCAGCCGCCCGCCGCCCGGCAGCAGGATATAGGCTTTGGACACCGCAGAATAGAACTCGTGCTTGATGCCGATGGAATCCGGCGACAGGACCGAGGCGGCGCCGCGTGCCAGAAACATCCCTGCCAGCGTGACGATAAAGCTGGGCACCCGCAGATAGTGGATGGCCGCCCCCATCGCTGCACCGAAAGCTGCCGCCACGATCAGCGCAACCGCAAAGGCCGCCAGAGGGTGCATCCCCACCCACATGATCAGCACAGCAATCAAAACGGTGGTAAAGCCGATCACCGCGCCGACCGACAGGTCGATCCCGCCCGACAGGATCACAAAGGTCATGCCCACCGCAGCAATGCCCAGAAAGGCGTTGTCGGTCAGAAGGTTGCCCACCACCCGGGTTGACAGCATCGCGGGAAACTGCGCCACGGCCATCAGATAGGCCAGCATGAAAATGGCGGTGGTGGCGAAAAGTGGCCTCAGGGCGCGGTTCATCGGCGGGCTCCGTCGCTGTGGGCCGTGGTCTTGCGGCGCAGAAGATTGGCCGAAATCGGCGATTGCAGGATCAGGATCAGAATGATCACCCCCGATTTTACCACCAAATTGAACTCGGGCGAGAAGCCGGAAATCAGGATGCCGGTGTTCATCGCCTGAATGATCACCGCGCCCAGCACGGACATCGGAATGGAGAACCGCCCCCCCATCAGCGAGGTGCCCCCGATGACCACCGCCAGAATGGCATCCAGTTCAAGCCACAGGCCCGCATTGTTGGCATCGGCGCCGCGGATGTCTCCGGCGGCGATCAGCCCGGCGGTGGCGGCGCAGAACCCGGCAAAGGTATAGGCCAGAACCAGCAGCAGCCCCGCCGATATCCCGGCAAAGCGCGCGGCGGAACGGTTGACGCCCACCGCCTCGATCAGCAGGCCAAGGGCGGTGCGCCGCACGATCAGCGTGGCGGCAAGCATCAGCGCCAGTGCCAGAAACACCGGCGTCGGCAGGCCCAGAACCGTGCCCGTGCCGATAAAGATCAGCACCGGGTCGGAAAAGGTGACGATCGTGCCCTCGGTGATCAGTTGCGCAAGACCCCGCCCGGCAACCATCAGGACCAGCGTTGCGATGATCGGCTGGATTTGCAGCACCGTCACGAGGATGCCGTTCCACAAGCCGCAGACCAGCCCCGCCGCCAGTGCCGCCATCACCGCGAGCCAGGCGGGTTGCCCCGAGGTAACCATGACTGCCGCCACCGCCCCGCTGATGGCCATGACCGCGCCGACCGACAGGTCAACGCCCTTGGTGGCAATCACCGCCGTCATGCCGATGGCCAGGATCGCCACCGGCGCGCCGCGGTTCAGCACATCGATCAGGCTGCCGAACAGGCGACCGTCCTGCCATGTGATTGAAAAGAAACCCGGAAACAGCAGCCAATTGACGCAAAGCACCAGCGCCAGCGCAATCACCTGTGGCCGGGTAAAGAAATTGGCCAAGGGCCGTGGGCGCCCGGCGGGTGGTTTCGAGCTGGGGCGCAGATGTGCGGTCGGGCGGGTCATGGCCGTGCCTCCGCTTGGGCCGGACCTGTTCCGGCGATGGCGCGCACGATGGCGTCAGGTTCCAGATCGGCACCCGCAAGTTCCGCCACCATGGCGCGGTCCCGCATCACCACCACGCGGTTGGAATAGGCCACCACTTCATCGAGTTCCGACGAGATGACGAACAGGGCCAGCCCCTCTTCGCGCAGCCGGTTGATGGTGCGGACGATCTCGGCATGGGCGCCCACGTCGATGCCGCGGGTCGGTTCGTCCAGGATCAGGAAGGTCGGGTCGATCGCCAGCCAGCGCGCAAGGATCGCCTTTTGCTGATTGCCGCCGGACAGAAGCTTGATCGGCATGTCATGGTCGGCGGCCCGGATGTCGAGCATATCGGCATAGCGCCCGGCCAGCTCGATCTGATCCTCGCGCGAGAGGGCGCGGAACCAGCCCAGCTTGGCCTGCAATGCGATGATGATGTTTTCGCGCACCGACAGGTCGCCAAAGATGCCGTCCGCCTTGCGGTCTTCCGGGCAAAAGCCAAAGCCGGCCGCCACGGCCTGCGCCGGGTTGCGGATGCTGACCGGCTTGCCGTCCACCATGACTGTGCCGCCGTCCGCGCCATCCACGCCGAACATCAGCCGCGCCACCTCGGTCCGGCCCGAGCCGAGAAGCCCGGCGACCCCCACCACCTCACCTTCATGCAGGGTCAGCGAAAAGGGCGCCACGCTGCCTGCGCGGCCCATCTGCGAAAACTCCACCCGTACCGCACCGCGGGCCGCGGCGTCGATGCCGGTCAGGTGATGGTCAAAGGCCACATCCTTGCCCAGCATCATCCGCACGACATCGGTGGCATCCAGCCCCGCCAGCGCCTGTGTCGTGATCTTGCGCCCGTTGCGCAGGATGGTCACGCGGTCGGACAGTTCGAACACCTGATCCAGAAAATGGGTGATGAAGATGATGCCCAGCCCCTTGGCCTTCAACTCGCGCACCACCTTGAACAGAAGGTCAACCTCGGTGCGGTCAAGGCTGGCCGTCGGTTCGTCCAGCACCAGAACCTTGCCCGAAAGCTCGACCGCGCGGGCGATGGCGATGATCTGCTGGATCGCCACGGAAAAGGTCGAAAGCTCTGCCCGCACGTCGATGTCGAGCCCGTAGGTTTTCAGCAACTCACGCGCCCGCTCCTCGATCTCGCGGCGGCGGATCAGGCCCCAGCGGGTGGGCTGGCGGCCCAGAAACAGGTTCTCGGCCACCGAGCGGTTGGGCAGAAGGTTCACCTCCTGATAGACCGTGCCGATGCCATGGGCCTGCGCCTGTTGCGGATCGCGGAAGGTCACTTCCTGTCCGTCCACCTCAAGCTGCCCGGCATCCGGCTGATAGGCGCCGGTCAGAATCTTGATCAGCGTCGATTTTCCGGCGCCATTCTCGCCCAGAAGGGCATGAACCTCACCGGCGCGCAGGTCGAAATCGACCTCATCCAGCGCGCGGTGACTGCCGAAGATCTTGGCGATCCCCGTGGCCCGCAACAGGGTTGCGTGTTCCTGCGGCATCCGGTGCCCCTCCCTTGGTTGCTGCCTTTGCGGCAGTCTCGCCTGTTCCGTCTCACAAGACAATTCTGCCGGCCGGGGCGGACCCCGACCGGCAGCAGAGGTGTGACCTGATCAGTAGCCCAGACCCTTGCGGCGGTCGTATTCGCCCTGCGGATCATCGGCCGGCGTGTAAAGCTTGGACTCGGTGATGATGAATTTCGCGGGCGCGGTGCCAGCGTTCAGATAGCCGTCCAGCGCGTCAAAGGCCGGGCCTGCCATGTTCGGCGTCAGCTCCACCGTGGCATTCGCTTCGCCCGCAACCATCGCCGCGAAGATATCGGGCACGGCGTCGATCGAGACCACCAGAATGTCGCTGCCCGGCTTCAGGCCGGCATCTTTGATCGCCTGAATGGCGCCTACGGCCATGTCGTCGTTATGGGCATAGACCGCGCAGATCCCCGCGCCGCCGCCCTCGGCCTTGAGGAAGCCTTCCATCACTTCCTTGCCCTTCGAGCGGGTGAAGTCGCCGGTCTGGCTGCGGGTGATCGTCAGGTTGGCATGGCCTGCCAGCGCCTCTTCAAAGCCCTGCTTGCGGTTGATCGCGGGCGACGAGCCGACGGTGCCCTGCAATTCGACCACGTTGCACTGCTTGTCGCCGACAGTGCCCACCAGCCATTCGCCCGCCACGCGGCCCTCTTTGACCTGATCCGAAGCAACCGAAGTCAGATACAGATCTTCGGGTGCCTCGACGCCGCGGTCCAGAAGGACCACCGGGATGTTGGCTTCCTTGGCTTCGGTCAGCACCTCTTCCCAGCCGGTTGCGACGACGGGAGCCACAAGAATGGCATCCACGCCCTGCGCGATGAAGCCGCGGATCGCCTTGATCTGGTTTTCCTGCTTTTGCTGGGCATCCGCGAATTTGAGGTCGATGCCACGCGCCTCGGCCTCGGCCTTGGTCACGCTGGTTTCTGCCGCGCGCCAACCCGATTCAGACCCGATTTGCGAGAAGCCGACAACCTTGCCCTGCAGCCCTTCGGCCCAGGCTGCCGAGAGCATAAGCGCACTGATCCCCGCGCCAAGCGCGAGCTTTTTGATGACAGTCATGATTTCCCTCCCAGAGAATTGGTGGCCACGCTCCTCAACGCGGCTGCAAGTAGGCTAGCAAAAGTAATACTATATTCAAGTAAGAGTTTTTCAGTGGATTTCCTCTGTTTCTTACAGGCGGTGATGCCGCAGGGCAGCGAAACCGGGGCAAGGGTTTTCAAGGTGCTGCGGGTTGGTTTCTGCGCCTGCTGTGGCTCGCCACCGGAGTCTGCATAGTTTGACACAGGAGTTTGCATCAGAGCGATTTTCGTAAGGTCCGTCAAAGCAGCCCGCGAATCACTCGACCGGCTCGATGAGATCGGCGCCCTCGTCCGCGATACCGAATCGACGCACCTCGTGATGCCGAAGAACGGCACCCGCCCCGATCTCAAGCTCATCGCTCCCCGCCAGCCAAGCCGCTTGTTCCTCGGTGTTCAGGATCACGGGCATCCGGTCATGTATCGGCTCTACCGAAGCATTGGCGGCGCGGGTCATCATCGTGCAGGTCAGCAGGCCCTGCCAGCGCGATGCCAAGCCTGCGATCCACAGCGTGTCGTCATTACCCGCCGATCGGAAGAAGAAGGGCCGCTTGGCGCCCCGGTCACCCTGCCACTCATAGTAACCCGCGGCCGGGATCAGGCAGCGCCCATGCCGCCAGACATTGCGAAAACTGGGCTTATCGCGCGCCTCCTCGATCCGGGCATTGAAGGTGGTCGCCTTCCAGGCTTTAGCATCCGGCCCATCGAACCAGGACGGGATGAGCCACCATCGCGCCATCATGGCCTGTGCCGGCTGCTTTGCGACGATCAGCACGTCTTGCGTCGGCTTTACGTTCCAGCGCCTCGGGAAGGGGTTAATCTTGAGCCAAGACGTGTCGAGGCCTGCGCTCCTCATATCTGGGTCGACAAAACGTCCGCACATGCCATCAGCCACCGTGATGAGAGGGCTTGGCCCCCCTTAAGGAATCATTAAACACCTAACTATAGGCTGCCGTCATGAAGATGCGCCTATGGTCATACAGCATTTGCGCCGATCAGCGCGACCCGGATCGACCGGGACTTCTCTGGGCGCCGACGGCGGCGTTGGCCTTGGTTCTGATCGATGATCCGGATGCCAATGTCTACGAGCTCCCGGCGGATGCCGACTATGAAGGCCCCGAGGTACTAAATCCGCGGGCACGAAGCGTCAGCAATTAAAGTGCACCGCCTTCTTCGGCGGCGTGGTAGCCTCGGTGCAGGAATTGCCACTGCTATGAACCCCCCACGCGGATGGCCTGCTGACCGACAGAGTGGATGCGCCGCCAGATCAGGTTGCCCAAGACGGGAGTATTTCTGTCCGAAGCGGGTTTCCTCGAAGATCCGATCGAAAGATCTCCGGGAAGTAAGACTTTGCCTCGCTGATTGCCGGGTCGGTGATGTCTAGCTGCGGGTGCAGCAACGCGAACTCGATCTTTTCCCATACCTTTGCAGTAACAGCACTTCTTGCTTTCGTTCGTGTCAACATATCGTACACCACAACTGCATGCTCCTCGCCGTCTCCTGAGCTCAAGTACGCATTTAGCAGTCCAGAGAGGTTCTTCTGATTGTTCAGAAAGTTGGGCCATGTTCCGTCATCTTGAGCCAAGAAATTTTCGTCAGCTTTAGCCAAAATCGAGAATAGGACACGCATCAACCTATCGAAGGCTTCGTCTCTCTGCCCGGTGTCCGGGCGTACCAGAGCACCAGACCAGCTGCCCTTGCTTTCCCACATTTTCTCGGCGACGCCATGTCTTCGCCGCTCGGCCACGCCGAAAATATGAGCAGCTGTGTTGTCGACCAGAAGCGGATGACGGTCGGGACGCAGGTCGAGATCATCGAGGCAAATCAGCTTTTTTTTGCGCCCGGACTCGCTTTGCCACGCGGCCCAAAAGATCAGCGTGTTCCGTTCCAAGGAAGCCGCGGTCGCCTCATCATCAAGCACGAACAGGGTGCCCCCTGCTTCCTGAGCAATGTCCGCAGTGAAAGCCCGAGCAACCACCTCGAAACTGTACCAAGGCACTAACCAGATGAGATGAATACCTTCGGCTAGGTAGTACTTGCTTCGAGCGACCACCTCCGTCGCCAAACTCGGTGCGAATTGCACTTCCACGGCAAACCGTCCAAGTCCACGAAGCTCAAATCTGACATCAGGCCACCTCCCCCTGCCGCCGTGCTCTGGTGCGAGATAGCTGTCAACAGCACCTGAGCCGGGCTCAAAGCGGGTGTCGCGCATAACTAGATCAAGAACACGATGGCACATCTCTCTATGAATCGGGGATTCTTGATTTCCGTCAAAAATGCCAGCTCTCACCTGGTCCGGGGTACGTCCGTCATCGGGACCCCAAGGGCATCGAACACCACCTCCTTTGAAGTGGGAAAAGTGAGGATTGACCGTGGTAGATGTGGCAGCCTTCACATGTGCTGGTTCGTTGCAGCCAAGGCAGAAAGCGAGAGGAACCGGCGCCGAATGATTGATCCTCGTTCGAAGGTCCTGCCACTCCTGCCGATCCAAAGCCAGCTGGCGCGCCTCGTCATAAACTCCCATGCCAAGAACGAGAGCTTTAAGAACCGGCATCGCCTCACCCCGCTACTTTACATAGGTTTTTGCCGGAGAATCGGCGCTGTTGCAACAATTCGCCTCGGTTCAGTGCGGCCCGGTGCTTGACGAATCTCAGCCTGAACACTTTGATCTTTAGATGGGCGATCTCGAATATGACTATGTTCTGTTCATCGACGAGGCGGGCGATGATGGCCTGTCGAAGATCGCGCCTATCGACCTAGGTGGATCGTCAGAGTGGCTGGTCATTTCTGGTGTCCTCGTGCGAGCGGAGAACGAGGCGACCTGTCGCACATGGCTTGACGCGGTCCGAACGGACATCAATGCTCTTCAGTCGGGAACGCTTCACTTCCGCAAGCTGAGCCCAAAAAAGCAGCTGCGGGCTGCCGGCATGCTCGGCGACCTTCCCGTGAAGCTGTTTACAGTTTGCTCGAACAAGAAAAACATGCGCGGCCACCGGAATGTCCGAGCTGAAGCGGTCGGCGGAAAGCAATGGTTCTATAACTGGATCGTGCGCATACTCATGGAGCGCGTCACCAATTATTGCCTCAAGAATTCGATCAGAAAGCTGGGGCGGCCGGGCAAAGTAAAGGTGCTCTTCAGCGTCCGTGGCGGTCACTCATATGGTCAGACCAAGGCTTATTGGGAATGGCTTCGAGCGAGTGGAAGGCCGTTTCTTGACAAGCACCAGATCAAGTTCGAAGTACTGAGCTTCGGGCTGGTCGAGTATGAGCCACATTACATGCACGCGGGACTGCAACTCGCAGACATAGTGGCAAGTGCGTTCTACCAAGCAGTCGAAACAAACTCTGCAAAATGGTCAACTGAACCCGCCAAGGCGCTAGGAAAGGCCATGGCGAGTTCGGACGGAACTATCACTGATACCGGCTTGGTCATACAGCCTCATCGGATTGACGACATCGGCCTGTCCATGGATCAGAAGCAGATATTCATCCACTACGGCTATCAGTTTCGACCATAGTAGGTGCGGGTCCCGGCTTGTGTTGATCGGTCGCATTAGGCTGAAATCCGATGTCCAACCGTCGACCGACCCGCAGCACATCTGAAGTGAGCTACACCAAGGCCCCGGCGCCCCCGCCATTGGACTCTAAGCCGAAATTGGGCTTCATATCAAGAAAATCCTCCCCGGAAGAGCGGCTCGGCCGCGGGTTTGGCCCACCGAATGCACCCGATGCTCTAGGTGGAATTCAATTCAGATGTTCCGCCTTCAGCATGCGCCACGCGCGTGCTGCAGCCAGCGGCACCACCCCATTACCGGCCGCAGCGGTTCGGTCCAGCCCGGAGGCCAACCCATCACCCAGTCGCTGAACTGCGGGTTTAAGGTCTGGCCGATCGAGGAGCCGGTCTCCCCACTCCGCAAGCGCACCCGGTAGGGGAGGGAAGAGGCCGGGGAACGCGGGCTCCAGCCCATCGCCATCAGCAAATCCCACAGCACGGTCCAGCTGTAGACCGCGTTCTTCAGGCCCATCTGCTTGCCGCTCTGGCGCTCGTCTTTCATCAGCTTCAGCCCCGC
>NZ_JABUHN010000016.1 GCF_013328815.1 Tabrizicola fusiformis | reverse complement strand
GGTTCAAATCCTGCCCCCGCAACCAAATCTAACAAACATATCAAATAGATAGAACCCGACCTAAACAGTCGGGTTTTGGTTTGTCCAAAACAACTCAACGCCACCTCAACGTTTGACGAGTCCCTCAGCAAAAGCGGGGGCTTCTTGCGTTTCGGCGATTAGCCGTCGCTATGGGCAGCTCGGCCATGATCAGAAACGACTGAGGAAAGATCCACTCGAAGCCCGTCACTGCCGAATGAGGCTAGACCCCTTCTCGCCGATCATGACGGCTGTGGCATTGGTGTTGGCGCTCACCATCGAGGGCATTACCGACGCGTCACAGACCCTGAGTCCCTCGATCCCGTGGACACGAAGATCAGGTCCAACGACGGCACGCGCGTCAGTGCCCATTCGGCACGTGCTAGTGGGATGCCAAATGGTCAAGGCGCTGCGACGGACCCGCAGTTCAAGGGCAGCATTATCCATATCCCCCGGATCAGCGCGTCCCAGGCGCACTTCATCGAACGGTCCAGCATTGAGAATGTCCATCCGCCGCCGCACCCCTTCCACTGTAAGCTGCAGGTCGCGGGGTTCGGCGAAGTAGTTTGGGTCAATCAGGGGGTGGTCCAGCGGATCAGCGGACGCTAGCGTCACCGACCCCCGGCTCTGCGGCCGACTGACCCAGCCGCCAAGATAGACGCGAGTAAGGTCCATCTGGCCATCCGAGCGGTAGAATTCCGATAGGCTTGGCATAAACACCGCCTCGAAGTCCGGGTCCAGGTCACTCGCGTCGAGCCTGAGGAAAGCGCCCGCGTCGAGATGATGCGTGGCAAGTTGGCCTCCGCCTGACCTCTCAAACTCTGCCAGCGCACCTTCAAAGTCGGTGGCTTGCCCGCCCAAGTCCATCGGTTCCTTCAAGATCGCACTGACCGACCCGCCACCGATGTGATCCTGAAGGTCCTGACCGACGCCTGGAAGGTCCGCGATCACCGGAATTCCATGAACCGCAAGATGCGCAGCGGGACCAATGCCGGAAAGCATAAGAAGGTGAGGCGATCCGATCGCTCCGGCAGCCAAGATCACCTCGCTGTCGGCCTCGATCCGCGTGATCTGTCCCTCCGCAAAGACTTCGACGCCGCGCGCCCGTTCCCGCTCGATGAGAAGCCGGAAGACGAACGCGTTGCGGAGCAGCGTGAAGTTCGCACGATCCCGGATAGGGTCGATGAAGGCTTCCTTGCTCCCGCACCGTCGACCGTTCTTCAGCGTCGCCTGAAAATAACCACAGCCCTCCTGGGCCGCTCCGTTGAAGTCCGGGTTGTAAGGAATGCCGATCGATTGCGCCGCCTCCAGGAACAGCTCGCAAAGAGAATGGCGATGCCTGTTGGTTTCTACGCCCATCGGCCCATCCGTCCCGTGGTAGTCGTCCGCAAACGTCTTGTTCCCCTCGGAGCGGCGGAAGAAAGGCAGGACGTCATCGTATCCCCAACCCGGGTTGCCCATCGCCTCCCAGCGGTCGTAGTCGGCACGGTTGCCTCGGACATACATCATCAGGTTCAGCACGCTGGAGCCGCCGACAGCGCGACCCCGCGCATAGGGGATCCGCCGCCCGAAGAGCTGCTTTTGCGGGGTGGTCGTGTAGGCCCAGTCGAGTTTGGACCCCTGAAGATAGACGGCGGCACCGGGAATGGTCGCGAGGTTCGTGTCAGGCTCGCCGCCAGCCTCAATCAGAAGCACGCGGCAAGAGGGATCAGCAGTGAGCCGATTGGCGAGGACGCATCCCGACGAACCTGCCCCGATGATGATGTAATCGAATTTCACGGCGACACCTCCGGAAGTAGGGGACGCATGCACGTGAGAGTGCCACGATAAGTCGACAAAAGCCATGATCAAGCGGTCTTGATATGATGGGTCATTGAGGTGCCCCTAGTTTCTGAGGTGCCCCGACCTGGGAGGTGGGCTGACAAGCCGGGAGTAAACCTGCAAGATACCAGCAATCCGCAGATCAGCTTCGAAGCCCCATTGCCCAGTTCCGCACCCACAACCGTTTTGCGAAGGCCCAGCCTTCCCGTCACCGAGCCGATCGTGCCGTTGCCGTCGGAATCGTTTGTCTGGCGCTGCGATGACTATCCCTTGTCCTGGACAGTCTGGAACACCCACAAGGAATGCGAGATTCATCTGATCCGCAACGCCGAAGGCACCTGCTATGTCGGCGACCACATCGGATATTTCTCGCCGGGCGATCTGTTCCTTGTTGGGGCGGAACTGCCGCACAACTGGATGACGCCGCTGCCGGAGGGTCAGGTCATCTTGAACCGGGATGTTGTCCTTCAGTTCGATGAGGATCGGCTGAAGTCGGCCAGTTCGGCCATTCCCGAAATGGCGCAGCTTGATCGGTTGCTGATGCTGGCCCGGCGCGGGATGGTCTTTCACGGCGCAGCCCGGAGCGGTGGCGCTGCCATGCTGGAGGGCGTGGGGCAGTGCAGCGGGCTGCAGCGTTTTGCCAAGCTGTTGGAATTGTTGCACCTGCTTGCGCGGACTAAAGAGTACACGCTGCTGTCGTCAGCGGGCTTCAGCCCAAAACTGGATGACCGATCCAGCGGGATCCTTGCCGAAGTGTTCCGCTACCTGTCCGGCAATCTGGGGCAGGAACTCAGGCTCTCCGTCGTGGCCGATCTTGCCGGAATGACCGAGTCCTCGTTTTCGCGCTTCTTCAAGGACAAGACGGGCAATACCTTCACCCGCCACCTGACAGCGCTGCGAACCGGAAAGGCTTGCGAGTTGCTCGCCCGAACCAATCTGCCGATAACCGAGATCTGTGGTGAGGTCGGGTATGAGAACCTCTCCAACTTCAACCGTGCCTTTCGCGAGGTGAGGGGGATGACGCCGTCGCAGTATCGCAAACTGGCGCGGGCCTGAGGATCGGGAAAGCCTGACAAAATATCATCAGTTTTGTGCATCCCCTGCGCTATCGAATCCGACCCGCGGTCAGGTACGTTCCTTCATGACGGCAAGCAATGGGGGGAAGCAGGATGCTACGGTTCAATGCTCATCACGCAAACAGCGTCGCGGCCAACCAGCCACCGATACTATTCTTGCACGATGATGCTTGCGACGCTGCCGTGGTCCATGCTTTCGATGGCTTCGGCCTGCACAGAGTGCGGGCAGAAGATCGAAGGGGTCTGACCGCCTGGCGGGAGCTTGAAGCGGAATACAACTCCTCCTGCATCGGGCTGATCGCAACGAGTTCGGGCGCAGCATTCCAGATCCTGTCGCAGGGGATCGCCGGTGCGCCCTTGCCTGGAGCGATAGCCCTTCTGGGGTGGAACGCCCGCGATCTTGCCGCGCTGCCGGGTGGGATGGACGCATTGAGTGGCAGCTTCCCGCGCAATGCTGCGTCGCCCTTGTTCGAATGGCCCGAGCTGCGTGTGATCCTGCGCTGTGACAGCCCCGATCTTGGCCCCAGCGCCCGCATCGTGCGCAGCCTGCGTGCCCGGAACATACCGATCGCACTCGAGGTGGTGTCAGACTTGCCCGAGATCGTCGAAGAGCTGGACCGGTTTTTTGCGGCCCATCTGACCCCCGTCTTTCCAAAGATGAACTGACCAACTGCGAAGTCAGCAGACCAACGCCCCCGGAGGAGCAACAATCATGCATGTCGACAAGAGACTTGAGGGCAAGACGGCCCTGATCACGGGTGCTGCGCGCGGCATCGGGTTTGAATTCGCCAAAGCCTATCTGGCCGAAGGCGCGCGGGTGGCAATCGCCGACATCAACATCGCACGGGCCAATGAAGCTGCAGCACAGCTTGGCGCGGGTGCCTTTGCCATAGAGATGGATGTCACCAGGCAGGAGAGCATCGACGCCGCCGTCGACGAGGCGGTTCGGGTGCTGGGCGGAATCGACATACTGATCAACAACGCGGCGCTCTTCACTGCGGCACCCATTGTCGAAATCACGCGTCAAGATTACGACCGGACCTTCGCGGTCAACGTCGCGGGCACGCTGTTCACAATGCAGGCGGTCGCCAAGCACATGATCGCACGCGGCCAAGGTGGCAAGATCATCAACATGGCAAGCCAGGCCGGGCGGCGTGGCGAGGGCCTGGTCGCGGTCTATTGTGCCACCAAGGCGGCGGTGATCTCGTTGACCCAAAGCGCCGGGCTGAACCTGATCGCGCACGGCATCAATGTGAACGCCATCGCGCCGGGCGTGGTCGATGGCGAACACTGGGACGGGGTCGATGCGTTCTTTGCGAAGTACGAGAACAAGGCACCGGGTCAGAAGAAGAAGGAAGTCGGCGAGTCTGTCCCCTTTGGGCGCATGGGAAGGGCCGACGATCTGACTGGCATGGCCATCTTCCTTGCGACCAAGGAAGCCGACTACATCGTGTCGCAATGCTTCAACATCGACGGCGGACAGTGGATGAGCTGACGCGCCGAACCTGTCTTCAGCTTCAAGACCGGTCGATCAGGTTGCCGAGAAGCGGGTGCTTGCGATCAGATGGATGACGATGGTTGTCAGACGATCTCGATCAGCACGCGCCCGCCCTCGACCCTCACAGGATAAGTCTTGAGGTCAATGCAAGCCGGAGCGCGCAGCACTTCGCCCGAACGATAATCGAACGCGGCGTTGTGTTTGGGGCACTCGATCTCGTAGTCGACGACGAGGCCGTCGGCGAGATGAACCTTTTCGTGGCTGCAGAGGCCATCAGTGCAGAAGTATTCATCATCAGGGCTGCGATAGATTGCAAAGGTGCGACCATCGTGATCGTGCCGGATCACGTCTTCCTGATCAACTTCCTCGGCGGCGCAAGCATCAATCCAGGGCATTGGCCCCTCCTTCATTCTGAGTGTCGGGTTGTTGTTGGTCAGGGTGCAGTTCGACGGGCACGGCAAAAACCTCAGTTGTCATTGCCAAGCCATTCACGAAACTCGGCGATGACGTCGGCCTCGGCCGTGACCAGGTGTGGGGATGACGGAAACTCGCCGCCGTGAACGTCGTTAGCGAAGGCGCGCATCGCGCCCACCCGCATGTTCTGCAGCCGATCAAACTCCGAAGCGAAATCGGCATAGACCTTAGCGTGCCGTGGAATGCGTCCGCGGTTCTGGCCAAGCACGTCGTCCGAGAACAGATACTGTGCGTTGCCGGAAGCCCCACCGCCCATCGACAGCAGAAAAAGCGACGTGCGCTCGGCAATCGCTGCCGCTATCGCGTCTGGAACCACCTCTATCTCTGCGGCAAAGGCGCCTGCGTCTTCCAGTTCCCGGCATTGGTCCCAGATCCGCTTTGCTCCATCAAGCGTTTTTCCGACGGCCTTTGCGCCACCTGTCCAAGTCCATTTTGGCGGCACCAGGCCGACATGGCCGCAGGCGGGAACACCGTGTTCAGCCAGCAGCTTGATCGATTGAAGGCTGCCGCCGCAGTAGACAGCGTCAGCCCCGTGCGCCACGAGCGGCATCGCCCATTTCAGGAATTCGTCCGGGCCGCCGATATTCCACCAATGGTCGCCGGGGAACACGAAGGCAGTCGGACAGAGCTTGCGGAAACGCTGGTCCATCATCATGGCCGGTGGGATCGACAGCAGTTCCACGCCCGCCGCCTCGGCTGCTGCCGCCTCGTCCAGCGTCTCGATCCGCAGCATGGCATATTTGTGCTTGTCACGGTTGGTCCGCAGGCTGGCCACCGTATGTTTGGTCGACGTCTGAAAGCTCATCTGATTGAGGCCCTGTTTCTGAATCGGAAGGGGGACGAAGAGGGATGGCGCAATTTCACTGTGGCGGAGTTGCGGACGTCTTCCTGTTCAGTCGCTCACGCTTCTTGCGGAACCGGTCCTGCATCAGCTTCTCGCTCTCCGGGGATCCGTCGTGCCAAGTGCCGAACCACTTGTCCCAAGGCAGAACGCCGTCGTCGCAGTAGTTCACCTCGAAGTGCTTGTGGTGCAGATAGTGCGCATAGGCGTGGCTATCGATGGCGGTGTCGGGTGTCACTTCCAGCTTGTCGAAGCCGATGTGCCCCACGACGGCTCCGAAGCCTGCCAGATTCCATTGGAACACCACGAGGAACGGGTTGGAGAATAGGGCAAACTGCCAGAACACCGAGGCGAAATAGAGGAAACCCTCGACGGGGTGCATGGAAAGCGAGGACCACGGCGACGGGTTGACCGAGTTATGGTGAACCGAATGAACCAATCTGTAGATCGGAGGCCAATGGATTGCGCGGTGGATAAAAAAGAAATGGGCCTCATGGATGATCGGCGACATCAATACGAGCGTGGTGAACCAAACCGGGTGATCTGCCAACGCTATCATCGGCACGGCACCGCTGGCAAATGCCCACAGCGCAATGACTTCGACGGCCGTCCCGATAGGGACGCTGATCAGGATGCTGCGGATGAAGTTGTCGATGTTCTGGCTCTTGAACCAGAAGACGTCCGACGGCTGTTCTGACGGGAACTTCCCGTTGTACTTGAAACGCCTGTCTTGTGCTTGCCGCTTATAGAAGCGCCATTCGAAGATCCCGTAGAACAGGATGATCGCGACCCAGTTGGCGACCAGAAGACGGACGATCCAGCCCGCCGACAGCGTTTTCATGGTCTCGACATCGGGCAACACCAGGAACCACCAGACAAGCGCGCTGGCGAAAAAGAGGAGGTTCCACCCGAAGAGGTAGCTCAGGAGCCACGAAAGGATCTTCCCTCCGCTGAATGGTAGCCGCCAGAAGGGGGCGACGTTCAACGACTGGTGCGGTTGCCAGTCACCACGCTTGTTTCGTGTCCCATACTCGAGATCGTCCATTTTTTTGCCTCCCAGGCAGCGCTGAAGATTGCCGTGCGCCGGATGACAAAGATCATTCCACGTTGACCTATTCGAGTTCAAGAAATAAGGTCCATAAGGGTTCAATATGGCTCATTGGGTTCAATCACTTCAACGCCATGATCCAGAAGGACCATGCCCGGTTGCTCTTTTGAGCCATTCTGATCCGCCAGAGGTGTTTGCATGGGACGTCCAACGATCAACGACCTCGCCACGGCGGCTGGTCTATCGACATCGACGGTGAAAAGGGTCTTGCACGGCGGCGGTGTGGTCCGGTCCGAGACCATGAGTCGTGTCCTGGCTGCGGCCGAGGAAATAGGTTTCTACGGGGTGGGTTCGCTGCGGGGGCGCATCGCTTCGTCAAAGCCGCGCCACAAGTTCGGCTTGGTGATGCAACAGCCCAACCAAGTGTTCGGAAAGGCGGTCGCCGCTGGTCTGGAAGCCGCCGCGCGGGCAGTTCCAGACAGGGACATCCAGCTATCAATCGATCTCATCAGCGACCTCTCTCCGGAATTTGTTGCAGCCCGGATCATGGAGATGGGCTCGGATGTGGAGGCGATGGCAGTTGTGGCAGCTGAGCATCCGATTGTCACCGAAGCGATCAACCAGTTTTCCGAACGTGGAGGGAAAGTTCTGGCGTTCATCTCGCCACTTTCTGCGCCCTCTCTCATCGGCTATGTCGGGCTGGACGGCTGGAAGGTCGGACGAACATCCGCATGGGCCTTTCGCACGGCATGTCGACAGCCTGGAAAGATCGGGATTCTTGTTGGAACGCACCGCTACAGATGCCACGAACTGAATGAAGCGGGGTTCCGGTCCTATTTTCGCGAACATGTGCAGGACTTTGCGCTGCTTGAAGCAGTCTCGACATTCGAGGCTGACGGGATCGCCCGCGAAGTGACCGAACGGCTGCTTCGAGAGCACGAAGACCTTCAGGGCATCTATGTATCTGGCGGCGGGATGGCGGGAGTTCTGGGTGCGGTCCGCGATGCAGGGAAAAGCGAACAGGTCGTCATCGTAGGGTATGATCTTTCCGACGTAACCAGAACAGGACTGCTCGACGGGTCGATCAATCTTGTGATTTCCCACCCTTTTGAAAAGCTTGGCCAAGAAGCGATTGCCGCCATGATCCGTGCAGGTCAGTCCGGTCCGATGGCAGGTCTCCAGACAATTCATGTTCAATTTGACATCTACACACCGGAAAACCTCTGACGGAAGACAACGCAAGTGTGCCGACTGTTCGACGGGCCGATGTCGCGCTTGCGGCCCACGGCCAAGGCTGCCTTCACTGTGTTCGTGGCCTGACCCCCGATTGAACTGAGGGTCAGGACCGCCTGGTCGAAGGTCAACTTGATCGCCGTTCCCGCTTGTCCGCAACAGACCAGATCACCGAACCGATGGTCAGCAAGGCACCGATCACCGGCTCGATGTCGGATGCCTGAATGTAGCCCTTGGCGACCAGCGCGGTGCCCGCAACGGTCAAAATCTGGCGCACAAGAGCCATGATGGCAGGTTTCAACATGGGGAGTTCTCCTCTTCAGGCTTCGTTTGTGGTGGACAGGAATTCGCCGGGCTTCATCGTCGGAAGACGCAGGAGGCGGGGCGGGACGGTCGTGGGCCAGCGCGCGCCGAGAAGGCGCGACTTCGCGATGCGGGCGATGGTGACGGCGTCAGACTGGTTGCCCCCGAGGACGTAGAAATGCGTATCATCCTGACCCATGCCGAAGCCGACATGGCCTCCGGAGCCGCGTTCAAAGATCAGCACCGCGCCACAGATTGGGGTCACGTTCTGGCCGAACATCAGCCAGTTGCGCGCCCAGTAGGGATTGCTGCCCAACGCACCGAGAAGTGGCTCATCGGGCAGGGCCATGCGGATGCAGGTCTCGACGAAGTCGCCGCACCACGGGTTTTTCGACGGATCCCCGAGGCTGCGTCCATCGCGCTTCAGCCAATCCATCAACCATGACCGATCTCGCGCCTCATGGCGGCCCAGCGCGGCCTTGGCTTCGATGACCCATGGCAGCGGGCCGGGAGGCACCAAGGATGCCGCGCGACCGTTGGCCGCCAGCATTGATTTCATCGCGCGGGCAGTGCGTACACCCCACAGGCCATCTATGGCGCCGGGCGAGTGGCCGAGCTTTTCCAGCGCGTTCTGGATATCGAGGATCGGCTCTCGCGTACTGTTTGTCATTTCAAGGCTCCTTTTGCCCGGCGTCGGGCATGAAAAAACCCGCCTCGCGGGCGGGTGGGGTGGGTCGACTTGGTGGTGTGGTGATCGTCAGTCGATGCGGCCGCGCTGGAAGGCCTCGAACATCAGATCCCGCATGGCGCGGATATCGGTTTCAATGCGCTCCAGCCGGTCGGCATCAGCCTTGCGGTCGTCGGCACGCATTCGGTCAATCCGCTCGCGCTCAAGGCTGAGTTCGCGGTCGAGCCGCTCCAGCATGGCCTCATTGGTGAATGCCTTCCTCGTGACCGAGGCGGCGATGGCAAGACTGCCGCCAATCAGTGCGGTGATGGCGGCGGTCAGGCCGTGATCGCGGAAGGCCTGCGTGGCGGCCTCAAAAAGGGTGGGTTCGTCGGTCATCTGGGGGGCCTTCAATAGTCGGTTTCGATGTAGAGACCGGAGCAGTCATAGGCGACGGCTGCGGCGGTGGTGCCGGTGTTGAGATAAAGACGGGGCGACAGGAACTGTGTATTGGCAGGCAGATCGGCGGTGATCTCCTGTTCAAAGACCGCACCGGTGACCTCGTTCACGGCACGCACCCAGACCGAGCTGCCATTCGGCGGGGCCCCGATGAATAGGGTCACAACCCCGCCGGTGGTGATGGCGAACGCCGCGCCCATGTCTGTGAGGGTGGGCGCGCCGGTGCCATCGTTGGCGACCAGCTGCCAGTTGGCATGAGTGCCGCGCTGGAACCCGATCCCGATGCAGTTCACCACGGTGGCCAGCGTCAGTGTCGTGGCCAGCGCAGCGGTGGAACCATAGAGGCCGAAGAAGCCCATTCCGGTCGCTTGCAGCGTGGTAAGTGAAAGCCGCGTGACGAAGGTCCATCCACCAAGCCCCGCCGCATTGCCACGCCAGCAAGCCCAGCCAGCCGAGCGTTGTTCGGCAACTGAATCCACCACAGCAGCCGAAGTCAGACGCCAGCGCCGCATGCTGGCGGCGAGGTTTGTCGCGGCCAGCGTCGGATGCGAGACGGTGCCGACGTTTGTGATCGGCAGACCCTCAGTGGTGATCGTGGTCGTGATCGACGGTGACCAGTTGGCAATCCGGTTCACCCCGAAATGCGGCTGCAGCGGGAAATCCCGGCCCGAGGGGCGCATGACATCAATCCACGGCGCACCCGCGCGGGTGCGGGCATAGACGGCGGCCTTTCCAGCGGGCGGCGGCGATGGTGCGGTGCTGAGCCCCGGCAAGATGGTGGGCTGCGGCAGTTCCACCTGACCGCTTGTCCGGTCGATCCTGATTGCCTCATAGAACGTCGACCCATCCGGGCTGACCTTGAAGCTGAAGTCGTCATTGCCGAGAAGCCCGATCAGCGCCCGGGCCGAAAACCCGGTCTTGAAGGCGAGGGCGGCATCGTTTGCGGCCGCCGCCTTGTTCACCGTCGCTTCGATCCCGGCACCGGCGTTGTTCAAGAGCACGGCAGGGGTGTTCATGGAGAGGCGATTGTAGCTGTCCGCCGTCGCACCACCGAGGCCGAGCAACTGCGCGGTCAGGGTGGCCTGCGGCATACCGACCTGCGTCACGGCATTGGCGAAGGTGACCGTCGGCGTATTCACGACCGTGGTGCCACCCGCCCCAGCTGTGGCCGACCCGATGTTGACGACCGTGGTCGACCCGGATGCGCCGCCAGTGCCAAGGTTCAGGGTCTTGGCCGCGCCCGTGGTCGTGGCCCCTGTGCCCATTCCGTAAGTGGCGGTCGTCGTCGCCGTGCCGATGGTTGCCGCAGCCGCCGAAACTGTGACGGTGCCCGAGGCGGTGACGGTACCGGAGAAGGTCTTGTTACCGCTGAAGGTCTGCGTGCCTGCAAGGATCGCCAACTCGCTGGAGGTGTTCGGCAGCGTGAAAGTGCGGGTTGTGCCGGTCGCGATCCCCGACAGCGAAAACAACGCCTTCTTGGTCGGGTCGGCGTCGTTCACCAGGCTGAATACGGAGTCAGACACATCAACGAGTTCGCCAACCAAATCCCATGCCGACCCATTCCAGACAACAAAGGCCGCTTCAGCCGCGATCCACGCCAGCCAGCCCGGGCGTGGCACCAGCCGCATCCAGACGCCATCGACCCAAAAGGCGACGTTCAAATCCCATCCCGACCAAAGGCCAGTGGCACCGGATGCCGCGATATGCCGGTCGCCATCGGTCGGGCTGACGGGTGGCGTCGTGCGCGTGCGGTCCAGCACCGACAGCTGAACCATCGCATCCAGCAGGCGCAGCGCCTCATTGTGGGTGACATGCTTCTGGGCCTGCGATGCCAGTATGTAGGGCAGCAGGAGGTGGGTGGTGATGTCGGACATGGGTGCGCTTTCAGAATGTGAGCGTGACGGATCGCGCAGCGCCCCGGCCAATCAGGGCGGAGAGCTGGTAGACGCGAATGGCGAGGAATTGGCCGGGCCCGAGGGGCGCGCCCCAATCGGTGGTCTGCTGGCCCGCGGTGTAGAGCGCAGAGGTCGTGGCAACTTGTAAGGTTCTCTTACGAGTTGCCCCGTCCAGAATATCGACCTCATAGGCTTCGCTGTCTTCCGCCAAGGGCACATCGCCCGTGCCCCAGGTGTCTGCGGCTAAGGATCTTGACCGGCGCGCCCAGCGGATCGTCAGATCGCCCGCGCTGCGGGCGGTGCGCCACGGCTGTTCGACATGCGCGACCGAAAACGGCCGCAGCCCAGCGCCTTCCGGGGTAAAGCTGGTGGCGACAAAGGTCTCGTCGCTGGCCGGGCGCGATGCCGGGCCGATGCGCCAGTTCCATGGCAAACCCAGATCGGCTTCGGAAATCGGCAAGGGCGCCACGGCCGTGTCCAGCACGACCACCCGCGCGCCGGTCGGCACCATGCTGACCATGGCACCTTCTGTCCCGCGCTGGCCCCGCAGCAATCGGGTCAGCTGATAGCGCCCCGGTGCGATCAACTCGGCCGTCCCTGCCTGGACGATTTCCCATTGCCCAGCGCCAGATTCTACAGCCAGCGCGTTGGCCCCACCCAGCAGGGTGATATCCGTGACGCTTTCCAGCGTGCCGGAATAGAGATCGACCACCAGTGCATTGCCAAGATCGAAGCGTGACACCGGCCCAGCAAAGAAGTCGGCCGCCAGCACGCCCATGCAGGCCCGCGAGCTGAATGTGGTCAGCAGGGCAAAGCCATCCGTCGCGGCGCTGCGATAGACCGCGATTTCACCGGGCCACGGCTTGGCATGGGCCGCGACGAAGGGGCGGTGCGCCGGTTGATCCTCGCGCAACTGCGGCAGGTCCATCAGCAGCACATCCGGTGCGCCGAATACGGTCGGGGTCGACAGGGACGCCGGTCGTGGCTCTCCCGGCGGCAAGTCATAGACCGCCCGGTCCTGCCGCACCGCGTCAATGCTGCGAAGATCGGAATCCGCGATGGACACCAGCCGCATCTCCGTCAGGCGGCCATCATGGTCCAAGAGGATCACGTCGCAGGGATCCAGTGCCAGACGCGAAGGCGGCAAGCGGAACACGGCACTTTCGCGACCCACCCACGCCTCCATCAGCGCGCGGCGGCAGCGGCGTTCGGCCTCTTCAGGAGGGATCGCCATCGGGAAACTTTCCGAGGCGATGCGCGTGGTGTCGACGGTGATGCGGCGTGCTTCCACTTGGGCTGCGTCATAGTCCTCATCAGCCCGCGCGACCTGCCACTTCAGCGCCTGCGGCAGTTCGGTTTCCTGCGCCCGGGTCAATTCCATCACATCGCCCTGCGCTGAAGTGGGCGCGATCATGCTGTCAGGGGTAATGGTCAGACCGGCACTGCGGCCGCGCATCAGGAACTTGATACGGCCCTCACTTTCGACCGCATCAAAGCCGAAGTGCCGGGCCAATGTGGAAATCGACGCACGCGGGGCTTCAAGTGCCGAGATCACATAGCCCTCGACCGCACCCCAGAGGCCGGAGACGTCGATCAATTCCTCGGGCATCCCGGCGCGCAAGCAGAGGTGCCGCACCAGCGCCGCCAGCGACACTGCGCCCAGCCGCCCGGTCAGCCAGTGCCCTAGCCGCCAGTTCGGCCCGTCTGTCCAGACGTCCGTCAGTTCTGGAAAGAACGGATAGGGCCGTGCATCCCAGGTCCAGGCGGCGCATTCGGGGACATGGACCATGCGCGCGCCGTACACTGAGGAGGTGGGGTTGTTCGCCGCAGCACCCCAGAACAGATAGGTCGCCTCGAGATAAGCGCGCTGGATCGCATCGTCGCGCCAGCCGCGCGAGAAGTAGGGGGTGAAGCTCTCCGACGATTTCGGGTCGAAGAACACGTTTGGCTGGTTGGTACCGCGGTCAATCGCCGGGCACCCCAGCTCCGTGAACCAGATCGGCTTGGACTGCGGCACCCACGCGGTCGGCGTGCCACTCTCCACTCCGCCTGGGCGGTTGAAATGCGGGTTCTGCCACCAGGCGCGCAGATCCTTGAAGCGGAAGACCCATGGTTCGGCCGCCGCGCCATCTGTGATCGGCGTGCGGTTTTGCGCGGTTCGATCAAGGGCGTCGGCATAGAACCAGTCGAAGCCTTCGCCGCCGGTGATGTTCGATTGCAGATAGTCCCGGTCGTAGATTGCCGGGGCCAAGCTCGCATCGGCATGATCGAACCCGTCACGCCAGTCCGACAGCGGCATGTAGTTATCGATGCCGATGAAGTTGATGTTGGCGTCCGACCAGAGCGGGTCGAGGTGGAAGTACACATCGCCCGAGCCATCGGCAGGGTGGTGACCGAAGTATTCCGACCAGTCGGCGGCATAGCCGATCTTGGGCCCAGCGCCGAGGATCGACCGGACATCGGCCGCGAGGCTGTTGAAGGCGGTGACGGCGGGATAGGTGCTGGCACCGGAACGGATCGTGGTCAGGCCGGGCATTTCCGAGCCGATCAGGAAGGCGTCCACGCCCCCGGCCGCTTTGCACAGATGCGCATAGTGCAGGATCATCCGACGCAAGCCCCATTCGCCGACAGGACCGGTCCAGCTGACAGTGGTGCCAGACACGCTGAAGTTTGCAGGTGTCGCCGTGCCGAACAGCGCCGATACCTGCGTGGCAGCGGTGGCGGTCTTGTCGACCGATCCTGCAAAACCCGCCGCCGGGGAGCAAGTGATCCGGCCGCGCCAAGGGAACATAGGCTGGCCCGATGCAGCAGCATTGGCGCTGTAGGGATTGGGCTTTGTATTGCCGGGCGGGACGTCCAGCAGCAGGAAGGGATAGAAGGTCACCCGCAGCCCGCGCGCCTTCATCTCCTGGATCGCCTGCACCACAGCGAAATCCGCAGGAGTGCCGCCATACACAGGGCGGTCTTCGGCATCACGGCTGACCAGAAACGCATCCGCGCGTGCGACGCCATTCACGACCCAAGCTGAGGGCGTGGTGGTTTTGGCAGCCACCTCGACGCCCGGCCGCAGCTTGCAGCTCCCGGCGCGCAGATCATCACCGAACCAAGCGACAACCAGGCTGACGCTTTCCACCGCTGGGGCCAGGGATTGCAGCCGGTCCAGCGCCACGACGATGTCAGCGGTGCCGGTGATCGCATTCAGGTTCTCGGCCACAGTCGCGCCACCGGAGCCGGTGGTCTTCTTGACCGGGCCGGTCGCATAAGTGAATTCGCCCGAGGCCGGGATCATCGTCACTGCTTTCACCAGCCCCTCGGCAGTGTCTGCATCCGCCAGCGGGCGAAACACCTCGAAGCTGATCTGCGGCAGTCGGTTGCCGAAGGCGCCGAGATTGAGTTCTTCGAAAACGACATAGGCTGTGCCGCGATAGGCCGGGGTGTTGGCTGCGCCCATCTTGGCGGAGATGAACGGATCGGGGCCCTGCGCATCGTTTCCGGGATACCAGCGCCAGGTCACGCCGGTCATGTCCATGGCCTTACCGTCGGCCCAGACGCGACCAATGCCGGTGATCTCACCTTCGCACAACACAACCGCGAAGCTGGCGAAATACAGGTACTCGGTGGTCGTGACCTTTGGCCCGCTGCCTTTACCGCCGCCCTGACTGGTGGTGTTGACCTCCTCGCGGAAATCCGTGGCCCAGATGATATTGCCACCGATCCGCATGCGGCCGAACAGGCGCGGGATCACGGCCCCCTCAGTGGATGAGGTGATGCGCAAGCTGTCCAGCCGCGCACCCTCGATCCGTTGGGCGGGTGCCAATGACGACACGATCCAGTTGTCGACGACCGACCCGATGGTGGAGCCGATGAAGCCACCGATGGCCGCGCCGGAAAAGCCGAGGATGGCCCCGCCAAATGCGCCGCCAATCGCGGAGCCGACGGCGCCGAGAACCAAAGTTGCCATGTGTGGTCTCAATCTCTGGGGAACAGGAAGGCGAAGGCGATACGCCGCCGCCAAATCGGGGTGAGGACTTCCTCGATAACTCCCAGCCGTTCATGGGCGTGGATGAAACGGTCGGGTCCGGTCAGGATCCCGACATGCTTGGCGATGGCGCGAGGGGCCATCCGGAACAGGACAAGCGTGCCGGGCCCGGCGTCGGATAGGCCGATTTCCGGCATCATCTGGCGCGCCCCCTCGGCCAGCACCTCACGCGGCCCGGTTTCACCCCAATCTCGGCTATAGGGCGGGATGGGAAACGGCTCGTCGCCCACCACCTCACGCCAGACGCCGCGCGCCAGCCCAAGACAATCGCAGCCGACGCCGCGCAGACTGGCCTGATCATGGTAAGGCGTGCCGAGCCAAGACCGCGCGACGGCGATGACCAAGGCGGGATCGGCGGTGATCACAGCACGTTTCCTTCATGGTCGCCGTCCTGGCTGGCATAGCGCAGGACCGCATCCTGGCCTGGGATATTGGGAAAACCCCGGAAGTTGGCGACATTCGCGAACCTGGCGCTGCAGGTCGCAATGCGCTTGTCACAACCCGCCTGGGCGACAAAGTTGTCGCCTTCGGCGATGGCACGCACCGGCGCTTCCAGCAGGGTCAGGGTGGCAATGGCATCGGCCAAGCCGTGGGACAGCACCTCGGTGATACGACCTGCATTGGCACCGCTCGTCCAAGTGAGCGTGCCGGAGGTGAACCAGCCCGCATCAAACCCAGACAGCCCCGAGGCCATGAACGCCCGGTCGCGCAAGAGGTCGGTGACGACGCCCGTGCCCTTGTAGACGGCGTTTTCCAGATCGATCCCGCAGCGCGCATCGCCCAAACGCGCATCGCAGCCCGCCTGAAACGTCCGCCCTACCGTCTGACCCAGAACATGCGCCAGCGACCGGACTTCCGCGACAAACGCCATGCGCCCGCGCCGGATTTGCCCGACAGCGCCCCGGCGCAAGAGCACGCGCTGGCCGGTGTCGGCCCAATTCACCCGCCACAGCTCCACCGCAGCATTGTCCCAGCGGCCGTCGAGGATGTCGGTTTCGGTGATCCTGTCCGAAGTCAGCACGCCGGTCGCGTCTTGCGCGTCGACGGCAAGGTCTGACCCAGCACGGATTTCCGAAGCGGCGAACCCGCTTTCCGGCTCAAACGCGGTCCCATCAAACGAAAGCGGGCGATCATGATCGGTGAAGCCCAGCGCAACGCCGTCGGCCCGCGAAATCCGCCAGCACCAGGTCAAAGTCGTGGTGCCATCATCAAGATGAGACTGCAGCGCGGGCGAGAGGTTTTTCATCTGCGGATCTCCAAGAGCGGGATGGCGGTGATCGATCCCAGCCGTTCAAAGTCGAGGGTCACGTCGAGCGTGTCGCTGTCGAAGCGGACCGGCACATCGAATTCGAAGCCAGCGCGGACGATGACGCCATGGGCGGGTGCGGTGGTGAAGCTGACGACACCAGTCGTCGTGTCCACGGTCCAGCCTGACATCTGCTCAACCATGCCAAGCGCCACGCGGACGGTCCCGGCCACCGGCTTGGCGATGGTCCTGACCCATGTCTGCGCGCCGGAGGTGTAGCGTTTCGCGAGCTGAAAGGTTTGCAGGCTGCCGGTCCCGGTTCCGATCTGCTGGTCGGTCGGGGTGATCGCCTGTGACGGCAGGGCGGATTTGTAGTCGGCCCAATCCTTGTAGCGGAACCCATGCAGGCGGCCGTTGCGGGCCTCGAAGAAGGCAACCACCGCCGCCAGATCATCCGCACGCCGGATGCCATAGGCGACATCATAGCGGCGACGGCTGTCGGCCCAGCTGGCATTGCGCTCTTCATCGCCTGAGGCCAGTTCGACCACTTGCGTGCGCCGTTCCGGCCCACCCCGAGCCCCTCGGCTGATGTTGTCGGGGAAGCGCACCTCGTGAAACGCCATCACATGCCCCTCCGGCCAAGGGACACAGCACGGGCAATATCGGCCGCGACCTGTGTGCGCGATTGCCGGAAGCTTTCGGCGTCGCGCGCCATGATGGTGACGGAAACGTTCGGGGCCGCGCCTTGCCCTTGGCCATATCCGGCCGCCTCGCGGCGTGACAGAACCCGCTCGCCTCGCTGCAGGATTGCCGGAACCTCGTCAGGCTTGATCCCGGCCCAGCCGCCTGCGTGCATGCGCGGGGCACCGGCAAAGGCTAGCGCTGGAACCATCCGGCCCGGGCCCGGCGATCCGACGATGCCACCGGCGTGCAGGATGTTGGCGAAGATGCCACCCGCGCCGCCCAGCGCGCCGGAGAGGGCGTTCGCAATGGGGCCGAGGATGAAGCGTCGCGCCGCGAGTTTGGCCAGGTCGGCGATCATCGAAGTGACCAGGTCGCGGAAATCCAGCTTGCCGGTTTTCACGAACTCGCCGACGGCGTTTTCGGCCGAGGTGAACGCAGAGACAAGCGCATTGCCGATGTCGCCCCCAATGTCGCGGGCTTTCGCGGCATAGTCGGCAAGCGTGGCCACGGCCGCCTCCCATCCGGTCTTGGCTACTTCGGCACCTGCTGCAGCAGCGGCACCAGCCCCACCAGCGGCGCGCCCGGCTTCCGTCATCGACTCGTCCAGCCGGTCGGCGGCATCTGCGGCCCCGTCGAGCGCAGCCTCGCCTTCGGTTCCGGCACCGGTCACCGCGTCCTTCAGCGCCTGCCAGGTTTGCATTGGACGGGTGGCGGCATCGGCCAGCATGCCGGCAGCCTCGCGATAGGCCTCGGCACGGGCGGTCGCCTCTTCGGCCATCCCGGTCAGCCCCAGATCGGGCGTGGTGACGTAGGTCTGCGCCATGGCGGTCGAGAAGGCTTCGGCGGCAGCGGTTCCGGCGGCGGCCGCAGATCCGGCAAAAGGATTGTCGATCCGGCCCAGCGCCACCGGATCCAGCGTCCCGATCCGCACCCCGCCTTCGCCCACCGCCCAATCGGGCAAGAGGTCGAGTGCGGCGTTCAGACCGCTGATGAAGTTGTTGATCCGGGTGACGACGCCGTTCAGCATGGCCTCAACACCGCCGATCAACCCGTTGGCGGCCTGGAACGCGAAATCACCAATCGCGCTGGGCAGGTGGCCCCAGATGGCTTTCACTGCATCATAGGCGCCCTTGAAGATGCCCGCCGCCGAATTGCCAAAGCTGGTCACCGCCTCAACGGACGACTGCATTGCGCCGTAGATGGTGGCTTGCAGTCCGGCCCAGCTGGCCTCGATCTTCGACCAGGCAGACGCGGCACCAAGGCCGATGCGGTCCCAGACCTCCAGAGCCAGATCCTTCAGAAGACCAATCGCCGCCCCGAACCCGCCCGCTCCTGCGACGAGCCGGGTGAACTGGAATACCAACTCGCCTGCGCCGACGATCAACGCACCGATGCCAGTGCGGATCAGCGCGCCGCGCAGGATCACCAATCCGGTTGCAAGGCCGCGAACGGACAAGGCCGCCGCTGCCAGTCCTGCCACCCAGCGCCCGGCCATCAGCGTGGCAAAGGTGGCAGCGTAGGTGGTGAGGCGACCGATGTTGTCGAAAAGGGCGTTGATCGCGATGCCGATGGGTCCGGTACTCCGTGCCATGTCTGCCAGCGTGTTGGCCACCGTCTCCAGCGTAGGCGCGACGGCGGCCGTCAGACGGTTGGTCAGGCCCAACCAGATCAGGCTGAGTTTGGCGATGGCATCACCAGTACGTTCGATCTGGGCGGCATCGGCCGCGCTGACGGCCACCCCGAAATCGCGCACATCTTGAGCGGCCTCGCGTAAGGTCGCGGGATCGATGCGCAGAAACGCCAGCGCCGCCTTGTCGCCAAAAAGGTCGGACGCCACGGCAGCACGCTCGGCTTCGGGGACAAACCGGTTCAGAGCCTCCTGAATGGCGACGATGCGCTGGTCCAAGGGAAGAGCCTGAAGCTCGGCGGCGGAAAGGTTGAGCCGCTGCAAGGCACCGACCGCCAAACCCGATCCAGCCGCCGCTTCCGACAACCGCGTGGTCAGCTTCTTCGTGGCCTGCTCGATTTCGCCCATGGAAACTCCGGCCAGCTCCCCGGCCCAAGTCAGCACCTGCAGGCTCTCGACGGTGGTTTTCAGGGACGCCGCCATGTCGGCTTGCGCGCCGATGGTTTCGAGACCCGACCGAACCATCGCCACACCTGCAGCGGCCGCTGCAACCGTCACGGCCGCCAGCGCGATCCCGGCCTTGCGGGCGAAGCTGGCAAGCCGGGTGTTGGCCAGTTCCATCTCGGTCGAGAGGCGGCCAAAACCCCGCGCGCCAGCATCGCCGATGCCTTCCAACTCGGCGCGCACCTGGCGGCCGCCCTCCGCCACGAGGCGCACACTGACCCTCTTTTCAGCCATTGCGGCTTCCTTCCGTCTGTTCGTTCAGCTTGTGCACCATGACCGCCTCGATCTCGGGCAGCAGCTCCGCAGCGATCAGGGTGTCGATGCCCAGCGCCCGTGCGAGGGCCAAAGCCGCGCTCATGTCCCAGCCAATGACTGCGCCAGGGATTACGCGGAGTTGGCCGCCGAGACGCCCGACCAGATCCCAGACCTGCCAGCCTTCCGGCGTTTGCGGCCTGTTCAGTTTTGCGGGGCAGTCGGGACATGTGCCCGTGCAGGCCGCGCAATACCGGTCGCCCCCGCCGAAGGACCAGTCGGCGAGGGCGCGGAGACGTTTTTTTCCGCATCCAGGATCAGCCCCTTGGCGACGTATTGCGTCTGGAATGCCTCGAAGACCGGCCAGATTTCCAGGAGGGCGTCGATCCCCTCGGGCGAAACGGGGATGATATTGCCCACCTCATCGCCGACACCTTCCCAATCCAGCACCGCGCGGCGGGCGACGGCTTTGGCCATCGCGAGGGCCAGCGCTTCTTGGCTGGCGCCTTCGGGCAGGTCTTCGATGGCCGGATCGGCTCGTGCGGACACCATCAAGGCAGTGGTCAGGGGGCCGACCTTGAGGCGCAGGCCGGGAGCGAGGTCCAGCCATTCGGGCGCGGCGGTCAGGTTCAATCGGATCATGATCAGTATCCTGCAAGGGTGTTGACGAGAACGGCGGTGCACATGCGGGCGGGGCTGGCGGCCTTTGCGGCCTGCCAGTCGAAGCTCGCCTGCACGCCTTGCGGCCCGGCGATCTCGATCCGGGGGATCGGGAGGTAGACCGCGTGGGCGGTGAAGTTAAAGCTGGCATTGGCCCCGAGGCTGTAGACGAACTCCAACTCGCAGGGGCTGCCGTCGATGGCTTGGGTCACCAGCGTGCTGTCCGAGAACCGCACCTCGATCCGGCCGGTGAGCGCCGCCATGGTCGGATCGGCGCCATCAATGCGGCCATCGCCACGGATGGTCTCGATCCGGTCGAGGTTGTTGGAATAGGTGATCTCGGCCGAGACCACGTTCCCCAGTGCGGTTCCATTGCGTTTCACCGTTCCGTTGAAATGGCCGAAACGCTGCAGGCCCAGCGCCGTGGGCGTGCCAGCCGCAGTCGCGGCGGCGATGGTTTCGCCTTGCGCGATCAGCCGGGCCGTGGCCGTCAGCAATCCGGAACGCTGCATCTGCCAGGTCAGCTGATCCAGGACGCAGCCGGAATACATCGCAAAGCGTGGCACTTCGGGCATGGCGGTTTCAATCGCCATGCTGGGCAGGGTCCAGTTGCCCGACTGGAAGGTGTGGGTCTTGGGCGTGGTGCCTGTGGTGGTGGGCTGGCCGAACGCCGCCTTCAGCCAGAACCCGAAGGCCTCCACATCGATGGGGACCACCACCTCGCCATCGGCAGTGACCGCATCCTTGATCGGAGCCAGCGGATCGCGTCCATAGCCCAGCAGTTCGGACTCCAGCAGCGGCTGTTCCGATCCCAGCGTCGTCCTGGCAAAGGGCATCAGCCGGAACCCACTGACCGGCGGGGTGCCGTAAACCGTCTCATACGCAAGCGCCATCTGCGCCCGCGCGCCTTGCGCACGTGCCATGGGGGTCTCCTCGATGTTGGGGGTGTCAGGCCAGAGGGCCGGTGGTGGTGTAGTGCAACACGACGGTGATCACCGCCGCCTTCAGCGCCGCCGCGCCTTCGATGGGCAGATCGACCGAGGCCGGGGCCTCGGGTTCGACCCAGTCGCAGAGGCCGCCGAGGGTGCGGTCGGCTTCCAGCACGGTGCCGATGGTAGCGATCAGGTCATCGAAGGCATCGGCCCGGCCGCTGCCAGCTTGGACGACGACCTCAAACTCGGCCCGGTGCTGATAGTGGTATCGCAACGGCGACAGCGTGACCTCCGGTTCACCCGGCTGGCCATCGCGCAGGATGATGAGCCCCGCCTGAGGAATACGTTCGGGCAGGACTTCATCGCGCAAGGTAGGGGCAGCAAGCGGCTGCAGCCGCGCTTGCAGCGCGGCGAGGACGGATTCGCGGGTGGTGGGCATGACAGCGCATTTCCTGAATTGTGACTTCTGTGATGGTCGCGGATATGCTAAAGGTAATACCCATGAATACTCGCCCGGAGTCGCCCGTATGAACGCCGTCCGCCCTGTTGCCGTAAAACTCGATCAGGACACACGCGACCGCCTCAAGCGGTTGGCGGATGCCAAGGACCGCTCGACCCACTGGATGCTGCGCGAGGCCGTTGCGCAATTCGTCGAGCGCGAAGAGAAGCGTGAGGCGTTTCGCCAGGCCGGGCTTCAAGCTTGGGAAGAGTTTCAGGCGACCGGCAAACACGTCACGCATGACGAAGCCGATGCCTGGCTTGCCAAGCTGGAAGCAGGCGAAGAGGCGGCTGCTCCTGAATGCCACAACTGATCTGGTCGCCCGCCGCGCTGCGGGATGTCGAACGGCTTTACCGCTTCCTGGCCGACAAGAACCCTGACGCTGCCCGACGCGCCGCCAAATCCATCCGCGAGGGCATGAACATCCTGCGCGATCAGCCGGGTGCGGGGCGGCCAGTCGAGGACATGGAGCCGGAATTCCGCGAGTGGTTCATCACCTTTGGCGACAGTGGCTATGTGTCGCTTTATCGATTCGAAGGCGAGACGGCGGTCGTATTGGCCGTGCGCCATCAGCGCGAGGCTGGCTACTGACGGGCGGGTGGTGATCACACCTTGCCCTCCACCCAATTCGCCACGATCAGCCCCGGCACGCCGTCCACCGCCCGTTCCGCATCCCGCGCCAGATCCAGCCGCTTGCGCAACTTGACCTGCGGCACGAGCAGGAAGATCGGCACTGTGGCCAGGCCGCGCCCGGTCTTCGACTTCGATGCCACCGCGCGGCCTTTCGAATTCAGGCGCCCCTCCGCCACCAGCAGGCTTGGCCCGCGGCGGCGGTAGATGAACCGAAGGCGCAGACCGGTGCGGCGTTCCCATTCGCCGGGAGTGATCCGGCCACCGTTGGTGCTTTTGCCTGCGGCCGGGGTGGGGATCGCCAGCCAGAACCCGTCCCTGGACCGGATCAACGGCCCTGTGTCATGCGCGCCGATGATCACCGGGGCGTTGGACCAGACCAGCGCCGCCGCATTCAGGCTGTCGCCGGATTTGGGGAAACTTGCGAGGCGGATGCTATTGCCAAGGCGGGTGCCAAGGCCCGCGCCCGTGATCTGGCCCCGCCAGGCGGATTTGAGGGAGGTGCCCGCCTCGCGCATGGAGGCGGACACTGCCTTTTCCCCGGCGGCGATTTCGGCCTGCATCAGGGCGGCGAGGTCCGGATCGAAGGCGATCTTCAGCTTCATGATGGACGCAGGTTTAGCGACCAGATCAGCCTCTCGCGATCACGCACCGGCTCGCCCTGAATGGTGAAGCTGTCGGCCCCGATCACGATCAGATCGCCGGGGCGGGGATCGGGCAGGTCGGACACGCGGACGTCCACCATCATGGTGTCGCTGACAAATCGCCCGGCCCCGAATTCGGTGATGCGATCCGGGGCGCGGCGGATGACGCGGATGGGGCGTTCCTCCGATGTGGTGGCAGAAATCCAGACAGCGGCCGCCGCCATGGACGGGTTGGCGTAGATCCGGTCCATAGCGGCGGCGAAGACGGTCATGTCGGGCCCGTCAGTTCGAAGTGTGGATGCGGATCGCGATGCGCGGCCGCTTGTTCACCGGCAGGATCGAGGCTTCGGTCATCAGGTCGATCCACCGGCCCTTTTCGTCGAGGTGCTGACGGGCATAGAGCGGCAGACCCATGGTGTTCGCCGCCTCGAGCAGGTTGGCCGGGCCGCCATAGGTGGTGAAGGTGTCCATCGTGCCCAAGGGGAACGCGATGCCTTCGTTCGCGGGGACCAGCCGTTCGGTCGCCTTGGTGGAAAGCGTGACGGTGCCCGCATATTCCTCGAACACGATGCCAGCGAAGGGGAAGTTGCGCCGCACATCCTGCCGCAAGGGCTGCGCGCCGATGGCGGCGTAGAACTTGTAGGCCTCTTCCGTCTTCGGATGCGCGATCAGCTTGTCGAAGAACTCCCGGCTGACGAGGGCGTGCACGTCCGACATGCTTTCGCCGAGAAGGTTGTCTTCGATTGCCCGCAAGACCTCGCGGACCTTGCTTTGAACGAGGGTGCCAGCGGTGCCCAGCAGAAAATCCACCGAGATTTGCGCCAGCCCGAATTCGGTGAAGTAGTTGTAGAGGGTGGTGCCAGCGCCATCCTTCACGATGCCGCGCAGGGCGTTCATCTCCATGTATTCGCGGGTCTGGGCATGCTTGCGGCGCATGAGCTGCAGCTTGCGGTTCATCACCTCAACCAGCGGGTCGGCGGCATCAAACGCGCCCAGCGCGGGTTGGCCCTGGATGTCGCCGGGCAGGATGACATCGTCATGCGGGATCCACGGCAGGGCGAAGGACCGCATCGAGCGGCCTTCCCGCGTGCCGACAGTGGAGGGGCCACCCAGCGGCACGGAGGGCAGCAGGTTTAGCACGCCCTCATATTGCTCGATGATCACCGACCGTTGGGTGACGCCTTCGAAGCGAAAGAGGCCGATCTGGCCAAGGCGGGTATAGAGGTTGGGAAGGATGTTGATGGCCTGCGTCATCTCGGCCAGCGAGTAACCGCCAGCGTCAAAAGGATTGCGAACGATGGTCATGGGGTGCTCCGGTGGAATGAGGGGATTGGATGTCAGACGCCGTCGCGGGCGATGATGCCGACGGCGGCCAGCTGGCCGATCTTGGCGGTGATCTTGCTGCCGTCATCGACGGTGGCACCGTAAGCGAGGCCCGCACGCGAAACGATGGAGGGGCCTCGGGTGACGACAATGCCTGTCGCATCGGCGAGAGTCGCATCGACGGCATAGAGCAGCACGGCGCTGGCGACCTGCGATCCGTCGGCACCGGTCGCGGGCGACAGGGTGTATTTGCCGCTGGCCGTGATCTTCCCCAGCACAGAACCGCCCGGGTAGGGCATTCCGATCAGCAGGGTGATCACCTCGCGAGTGTAGTTCGGGTTGACCTCATATTTGAGGACATCGCCCATGCTAGGCGGTTCCGTCAGGACGGGCATTCGTCAGTCTCCATGTTGGTGGGGGTGGGGAAGCAGGCGATGGTTCAGCGCTTGGCGTCGGTCGCGGCCTTCTTCGCGGCGGCGATGATCGGGCTGTCTTTGGCGGCAGCGGCCGCCGGGGCGGTGGCGATGATGCCAGCCGCATCGCTGCGGGCGGCGAGATCAGCCAGGACCCGGGCGCGCAATGCCTCGGGTTTCACCCCGCGCGTAACGGCGTCGGCGGCGTCGATGGTCACGCCCAACCGGGCGGCCTGCGCACAAACCTGCGCCACCTGGGCAGCCTCGGCGCGAATGGCGTCGGCGGTCATTGTGGCCGGATTCGTCGCGGTGGTGGCAGCATCTACAGGCGGGACTGCAGGGGCTGATGCGACATGTGCAGGCGTTTCGATGGGAGTTTCAGGCGTGGTGGTCATCTGTGGACCCTTTCTGCTGGGGGAGGTTGTGCCGCGAGGTGCGGCGACGAAGGCGTGGAAAGCGGTGACAGGATCGGAAAGTTCGTCAGCCAGACCGGCGGCAATTGCTTCGGTCCCGCGGAACACAGCAGCTTCGGTCGCCAGCGCCGATGCGCGGGTCAGCCGATCCCCTCGCCCAGCTGCGACGGTTTCCGCGAAGAGGAAACGCACCACCTCCAACTCGCGCTGCATCTGGTCGTGCACCGCTTCGGGCAGGGGCTGGTATGGGTTGGCATCAACCTTGTGCGCCCCGGCGTGGATCAGCGTGACGGCGATCCCTTTCTGGTCGAGGGCCCCGCTCATATCGGTGTGCAGGGCCACCACGCCAATGCTGCCGACCGCACCTGTGCGGGGCAGGACGATGCGGTCGGCTTGTGACGCCAATACATAGCCAGCCGACAGCGCATGTTCCGCGACGAACGCATGGACGGGTTTTTGCGCCCTGGCGGCGCGGATGCGATCCGCCAGATCAAAGGCCCCGGCAACCTCGCCACCGAAGCTGTCGATGTCGAGCGCAATGCCGCGAACGCCGGGATCCGCGAGGGCCGCCTGCAGCTGTGCGGCGATGCCCTCATAGGAGGTGAGGCCTGAGGATTGCCCGATCCACGCGCCACGATGGACCAGCGTCCCGGCGATTTCGATCACCGCGATGCCATCCACCAGCGCAAAGGGCTGCGTGCCGTTCCGCTGGTGGCGCTGGGCGAGATCATTGCCAAAGAGTGAAGCCCGAGCGGGCATGCTGGCAGCAGTTTGGTCAGCGACTTCCACCTCCAGCCCCTGGAAGGTGATCTCCTTACCGGTAATGCGTGGCCCCAGCCCCGAGAGAAACGCCAGCGCCTTGGCCGGATCGACCATCAAGGGCGTGTTGAATGCGCGCTGGGCGATTTGCGCGTGGTGCATCATGCGCCCTCCTTGGGGTCGGGTTTTTCATCGGCAGTGTCCTGCGCGCCGTCGTCGGCCTCATCGTCTTTGGCGCTGTCCTGATCTGCATCTTTCGCCGCGCCTTCGCCGGGACCCTGCGCGGGGGAGCCAGGACGGCGGAAGTCGAGGCCCAGATCGCGTTCGCGCTTTCGTTCGGCGGCGATTTCCCGGTCCACCTGTTCGGCGTCGTATCCCCGCTCCGCAAGCGCCTGCGTGCGCGATTTCAGGCCCGCTTCGATCTGCAGGATCTCGGCCGAGGCGTCCTTCATTGGGTCGATCCAGTCCCATTTGGTCGGGAGCCAGGCGCAGGCCTGATATTGCCGCCGCTGGCTGGCATAGCCCGGCAGGTCGAGCGCCCCCGACAACACGGCCGTGTCCATCCAGCGCACCCAAACCGCGCGACAAAGCTGATAGACCAGCACGCCATGCTGCCAGGCCGAGATGCGGCGGCGGAATTCGATCAAGCTGATCCGCGTGTTGGAGAAGTTGCCTTTCGCCGTGTCGCCAGTCAGATAACCATAGGGCACGCCCAGTGCGGCCGCGATCTGCAGCAGGGTGCGGTACTGGAACGGCTCATAGGTGCCACCCGAGTCTGGCGTGGCCGGGGTGGACACATCCTCACCCGGATCCAACCGCACCACCTGACCGGGTTCGACCTCCAGATCCTCCTCGGTCGGTTCCAGCGGAGTTTCCGGCGCGGGCGAGGTGATGAACATCGCGAACATCGCCGCGATCTTCTTCCGCTCCAGCTCTGCGTCGTCATAAAGGTCCAGCGTGAACAGTTTCACGATGGCGGCAGCAAAGCGCGACACGCCGCGCAACTGGCCCGCCTCGACAGGGTCCAGAACATGGATCACGTCGCCAGCCGGAACGCGGACGGTTTCGCCTGCGAGGCCGGGATCGGTCATATCGCCGGGGTGGCGGCGCAGGAAGTGATAGGCAACGCGGCGGCCGATGCCGTCGAACTCGATCCCCTGCCGGATCAGCCCGGCGTCGGGCAAGGTGCGGTTCATATCCAAGGGCAGCATTTCTGCGGGCAGCATCTGCAGTTGCAGGGGAACAGTCAGGCCGTCCTCCTCCCGGCGCGGCCGGATACGGAGGAACACTTCGCCCGACAGGAACACTTCGCGCGCCGCCCGGCGTTGCAACCCGTAGAAATCCGTCAACCCTTCGGCATCGGCATCATCGGTCCACGCCAGCCATAGCGCCTGCAGCTCTTCCTTCTTTGCGGCATCCTGAATGGTCGACGAAGGCTTGATGCCATCGCCGACGACATTGCTGGCGAAGGACTCGACTGCATTGGCTGCATAGCCATTGTTCCGGACCAGCCAGCGCGCCCGGGCGGTGATCGTGTCGCCCGAGGCCGCGATCAGCGTGTTCACATGCGCGCGGCTGGCCCTGAACCCGCGCAGGCGACGATGAGCCTGTGCCGCGTCAAACCCGCCGATGATGCTGCCGATGCGCTGGCGGAACGCTTCAAACGCCATGGATCACAGACCCTTCGAGGCGACAGTGCCCCAGCGCCGACGACGCGGGGTGCCGGATGTGGCTGTGGCGATCCGGGTTTCCAGATCGCTGATGGCATTCGCCAGCTCCGCGTTAGAGCCATAGTTGATCGATTTTCCGTCGTAGCTGACCGAGCGGACGCCTGCGTAGCGCGCCTCCTGCAGCGCGGCCAACAGCGCGCGCATCCGTTCCAGATCCATTTCAGTCCCTCATGAAGTTCGGTGTGTAGGCCCGGCGTTTCCGCCGTGGCGTGGTTGGTGATCCGGCTTTGGGCGGGGTGGGCGACACCGGTTCACTCGCGATGGCAAGCGAGGGCGCCGGTCGAGTTTCCACCCCGGCCTGCGCTTCCAGCCGTCGCCATGTCGCCTCATCCCAGCGATCCGCGCCCATGATCCAGGCGGCCGCCCGGGCGTAGACCCGGGCGTCCAGCGCCTCGTTGCGTTCGCGCATCTTCTGCCATTCGGGGTGGGCATAGCCGCGCTTGTTGCGCACGGTGACCAGCTGTTCGGCCACCAGCTGCTTCAGCCATTCGGTGTCGATCCAGTCTGGCAAGTGCACGGTGCCGGGGGCGTCGAGCACGCCCAGCGCCCGGTCCTCGTCGCTCGGCCGCTCCAGCCGCAGGAAGCGGTAGGTTTCGGTCTTGAAGGTGGCCGTGGCCACCGACCAGAGCCGCGCGCCCCGGCGCAGACGCTTGCCGCCGATGGTGGCATCGACAAAGGTCGGGCCTGACACCGGCGTGGCGCGGTTGAAGCCTTCCAGGCCCTTGATCGGCGCGACCTGATCGAAGCCTTGCTTGCGCGCCCAAGCGTAAACCGCCGGGGCCTCATAGCCGGTGTCGATGGCCAGCTTGCCGATCACCATCACCGCGCCATTGGCGCAAACCCATGCGCGGCCAAGCAAAGCCGTCAGTTTGTCCCAGCAGGCTGGGTCGTCTGGGCCGCCAGCGATCACTATGTGATCGACCAGCCAGGACTCCAAGCCCCGGCCCCAGGCCCAGACATCGACCTCGATCCGGTCTTTCTGCACGTCGACGCCCGCGGTCAGGAACAGGCCACCCACCGGGATCTGCACGCCGCCATAGGCTTCGCGGCGTTCGGCCAGCCGTTGCCATTCCGGTGCGTCGCCGCTCTCCACCCAAGTTTCGCCAAGAAGCGTGTTGCGCGCGGCGCGCAACATTTCTTCCGAACCCTGCGCTGCCAGCCATTCGCGGGCGATCTGCTGCCAGCTTTTCCAGCCCAAGGGCGAGTAAAGCGCCGAGAGGTGAAAGCCGATCGAGTGCGGATCGGCGGACACAGCCGTTGCCCGCCATTCCCCGCGCTCCAGCATCTGCGTCTTGTGATGCTCGGCGATGGGCTTTTCGCAGCCCTCGCAGTGGTAGGCTGCGGTGTCAGGCCGCCCTTTGTCCCAACGCAGGCGTTCAAACTGCAGCCACTGCATCGCCCCGCAGTGCGGGCAGGGCACGAAATACCGGCGCTGGTCCGATGCCTCGAACTCGCGCTCGATCCGGCTCAGCCCCCGGATCGTCGGGGTCGACACCATGAACACCTTGCGCCGATGCGAGAAGGTGGTGGTCCGCGCCTCCGCCAGAGTGACTGGGTCGCCCTCTTCGTCGGCCGACGCCGGATAGGCGTCTACCTCGTCCAGAAAGATGTAGCGCGCAGGCATCGACCGCAGACCGGTCGCGGAGTTCGCGCCGGTCAGCACCAGGATGCCGCCGGGGAATTCCTTCGACAGCATCGAATTGCCTGCGTCGCGCGACCGGGCGGGGTTGACACGTTCGCGCAGGGCCGGACTCTCCGCGATCAGCGGATCAAGCCGCCCGCGTGACGTGCGCTTCGCCAGTTCCAGGGATGGCAATACCGCCAGCATCGGCCCCGGCGCGTGATGGATGACAAAGCCGATCCAGTTGTTGCCAGCCTCGGTCGCGCCGACCTGCGCCGCTTTCATGAAGGTCACGCGCTGCGCCGGGTGCCGCGGTGACAGCGCATCCATGATCTCGCGCAGGTAAGGCGCGCGGGCCGTGCGATAGCGTCCCGGTTCAGCCGCGCCCCGCGAGGACAGCCAGCGGTGTTCATCCGCCCATTCCGACACCGTCAGATCCGGGTCGGGCCGCATCCCCTTGCGCCACGAGCGCAGGATGTCCTCGGCCCCGTCAAATTCGAGGTCGAGATCGGTGCTCAGGTCGAGTTCTTCTCCTTCATCCAAGCGAGACCCTGAGATCGGCGAGGGCGTCGAGGTGCTGTCTGACATGGGCTTCCAACACCCTCTGCAGGATCGCGGCCTCGATGATCACCGGCGTTCCGGTCTGTTTTTCCACTCCCAAGGCCACTTCGGCCGCCATCAGCGCCGCCACTCTGTTGGGCCAGGTGACCCAAGTATCGCGTTCCTGTCGGGCCAACCGGAACACCAGCGCTTCCGCCCGGGCCCGGTCGACCAGCGTGCCCTTCTTCTTCTGGATGCCCAGCTGCTTGTCCTGCGCCTGGTAGACCGTCAGCGCGGTGCGGGCCTTCAGATATGACGAGCTGTCTGCGGGACCGCTGAACCCGCTGTCGCCGCCGGTGCTGCGGCGCTGCTGGTCCGGATCGGTCATGTCGGCCCTGCGCACGTCAGAGGCGGCGGCGTTGATCGACCCGTCGCTGTAGACCACCAGCCGACTGGCGCGGCGTGCCTTCTGGATCGCCCCGCGCGAGAGGCCGGAATGGGCGGAATACTCCCGCTCGGACATACCTTCCATGCTGTTGCCTGACGCGCCTAACGCAATGAAAATGCTTGTTATTCAGTTGATTACGCTCTGCGATAGAGCGATTCTGATTGCAGCAGAACGATGCAACTCAGCCCCGGAGACCACGCCATGACCACCCGCCGCGCCACCGACAACGTCAAAGCCCTCGAGGCCTTCATGACTACCAAGTTCCAGATCGACGCGATGCTGGAGCGGCTGAAGGCGCTGAGCGACGACCATTTCGAGACCCACCCCGACGAGATCAACTGGGGCGATGTCGGCACGCTGAACCATTACGCCAGCCTGCTGCGCCAGATCACCGACAGCGCCTTCAGGGAAGGCGAACACGCCGCCTGACCCGAACGCGATCCCAGCAAGCCCCGCGATGGCGGGGCTTGGCTTCGTAGAAGGGGGCGCATCCCGCGCGCCCGGCTGAACGGAAAACCCGATGTCCTATCAAACCCTGCTTCACGAACTGGCACCCGAGCTGAACCCCGCCGGGGTCGAAGCCTCGATGCGCTTGCACTTCGGCACCCTGAATCATCTGCCGCGCGAAATCTTCGCGGAGGAGGCGCGGCTCGCTGCCGATCTGGAACGCCAGTCGCCCGGCATCCTGCGCAAGATCGCCGAAAGCATGGGGCTCGCGGACGATTTTGCCAAATGGGAGGGCGAACATGCCGCTTGATCCCGCCGAGCGCCACCAGATCGAACAGGACGCCATCACTGCCGCTTGGGAGGCCGAACGCCTCGCAGCCTGCGACGACGCCATCGCCCTGCTGCGCGAGATCGCCGATCTGGACCGCGACGACGATGGCGACGTGATCATCGGCACGGATGCCGACGGCCACAACGACCTGATGTCGCGCATCACCGCCTTCCTTGCCACCCATGACCAATAAGGGAACGCCATGACCAAACTGACCGAAACCCAGACCATCATCCTCAACGCCGGGGCCCAGCGCCCCGACAACATCGCCCTGCCGCTGCCCAAGGGGCTGGCCGGGGCAGCGGCGAAGGTGGCCGTCAGCAAGATGATCGAACATGGCTGGCTGCAGGAGGTCGACGCCAACCTGCGCCGGAATGAACCGCTTTGGCGCGAGACCGGCGACGGGCACGGCACCACGTTGGTGGTCACCGACGCGGGCCTGCTGGCCATCGGGATCGACCCGGTGGTGGTCAAGACCGTAGTGGCGATCCGCAAGCATGCTGCCGAGGCGCCCGCTCTCAAGGCGCCAGTGATCCGGGATGGGACCAAACAGGCGATCCTGATCGCCATGCTGCGCACGCCGGAAGGGGCCACCATCGAGGAGATCATGGCGGAGACGGGGTGGTTGGCACATACCGCGAGGGGTGCCCTGTCCGGGGCTTTGAAGAAGAAGCTGGGCCTCGCGGTCACCTCGGACAGGGATGACGCGAGGGGCAGGGTGTACCGCCTCCCGGCGGCGTGACGCCGCTCTCATCCCGACAAGCCAGAACCGCCACCCCATCGGGTGGTGGTCGTCATTTCGGGCACCGGTTTGTTTCACGCCGCTGCCTCGTCCGTGGTCAACCGGCGCGCTGCCTTCTCCGTCGCCATTTCCCAGCGCCGCACGGCGACGTCGCAATAAATCGGGTCCAGTTCCATCGCGAAGCATCGCCGCCCAGCGCGTTCGGCGGCGACGATCTGGGTACCGGAGCCGCAGAACGGCTCATAGATTAGGTCGCCGGGATTGCTGAACGCCGTCAGCACCGCCTCGACCAGCGCCACCGGAAACACCGCCGGATGCGATCCGGCCGCACCCAGCCCGCCCTTGTGGCGCATGATGCGGAAGACAGAGTCCGGGATGCGGTGGCTCTGGATCGCGTTGCCGGTGCCGGTCTTGGCGTGCACGGTGCCGTCGGCCCCGCGCAGTCCACCGCCGCCGAGGGTTTCGCCCGCATGTTTGGACGGGACGGTTTTGTGCGGTTTGCGAGGGCTGCGGTTGAAGTGGAAAATGAACTCGTGCGACGGGGCGAGGCGGCCGTTCCAGTCGCCCGGCAAGCCCGGACCCTGATCCCACACATACCAGCCAAACCGCCGCCAACCAGATGCGCGCATCCACTCCACCCATCCTTCCCAATAGGGCTGCCACTCGCTGTCGCGGTGCACGAGGCCGAGATTGACCAGCAGCTGCGCCTCGGCGGTGACCGGCGCTGCAGCGAACACGCCCTGCATCAGCGCATCCCAATCGCCGACCTTTTCCTTCGCCGCCCCGTAGGCACGCTGCTGGGCATAGGGCGGCGAGGTGAACATCAGAGTGGCCTGTTCTCCCTGCATCAGCTTGGCCACGGCAGATCGATCGGTGGCGTCGCCGCAGCACAAGCGATGTTTGCCCAGCGCCCAGATATCGCCCGGCTTGGTGATCGGTTCGGCAGGTGGTTCGGGGATGGCATCGGCTTCATCGTCGTCGATCACCGTCCTGTCGTCGTTGCCCGCGTTCAGCAAGGCGTCCAGTTCATCCTCGGGTATCCCGATAAGCCCGAGGTCGAAATCCTCGGCCAGCAGAGCCTGCAGTTCCTGCAGCAGCATGGCCTCGTCCCACCCGCCCAGCTCGGTCAGTTTGTTGTCGGCGATGCGATAGGCCCGACGCTGGGCTTCAGTCAGATGGCCCAACACGATGACAGGGGCCTCGGACAGGCCGAGGTGGGCGGCCGCCAGGATGCGACCGTGGCCAGCGATCAACTCGCCGTCTGCGGCCACCAGTACCGGCACGGTCCAGCCAAACTCGGCCATGCTGGCGGCGATCTTGGCCACCTGATCGGCGTCGTGGATCTTGGCGTTGCGGGCGTAAGGTTTCAAGCGGGCTAGGGGCCAATGTTCGATCCGGCCCGGCAGGAGGGGCGCATTCATGCCGCAAGCCTTTTGGCCTTCAGGTCGGCGAAAGTCTCACCGGTGTCAGCCAAGACGGCATTGGCGCCGGTGAACTGCTGCCAGCGCTCGATAGCCACATCGACATAAGCCGGGTTCAACTCGATCCCGAAGCAGACGCGGCCCGTGGTCTCGGCGGCGATCAGGGTGGTGCCGGATCCCATGAAGGGTTCGAACACCGCCTGTCCCGGGCTGGAGTTGTTCAGGATCGGGCGGCGCATGCATTCGACCGGCTTTTGCGTGCCGTGCACGGTGGCGGCATCCTGGTCCTTGCCGGAGATGTGCCACAGCGTGGTTTGCTTGCGATCCCCCGCCCAATGGCCCTTGCCGGTCTTCTTGACCGCATACCAGCAGGGCTCATGCTGCCAGTGGTAGTCGCCGCGGCTAAGAACGAGGCGGTCCTTGGCCCAGATGATTTGCGACCGCACGGCGAAACCCGCTGCCACCAAGCTCTCGCCCACGGTCGAGGAGTGCAACGCACCATGCCAGACATAGGCCACGTCGCCGGGAAACAGCGCCCACACCTCGCGCCAGTCGGCCCGGTCGTCATTCAGCACCTTGCCGGTGCGTTTGGTCTTGGCCGCGCCCGCCTGATTGCGCCAGGACGGATCGTAATCAACGCCATAGGGCGGGTCTGTCACCATCAGCAACGGCTTCACGTCGCCGAGCAGCCGCCCGACCACATCTGCCGATGTGCTGTCACCGCAGATCAGCCGGTGCGATCCAAGCTGCCACAGGTCACCCGCCACCGACACCGGCGTGACCGGCGGTTCGGGAATGTCATCCTCCCCCTCGACCGCGCCGCCTTCGACCTGATCGGGATCGCGCAGCAGGGCGTCCAGATCCTCGTCGGTGATCCCCAGCAGCGACAGGTCGAAATCCTCGGCCAGCAGCCCCGCGATTTCGTCGCGCAGCATTGCCTCGTCCCACTCGCCCAACTCGGTCAGTTTATTGTCGGCGATCCGGTAGGCCCGGCGCTCGGCTTCGTCGAGGTGGCCGAGCCGGATCACCGGTACGTCGGTCAGCCCCAGCATACTGGCGGCCAACACCCGGCCGTGCCCGGCGATCAGTTCACCATCGTCGGCCACCAGACAGGGCACGGTCCAGCCGAACTTCGCCATGCTGGCCGCGATTTTGGCCACCTGATCGGTGCCGTGGATCTTGGCATTGCGGGCATAAGGGCGCAGCCGATCGAGAGGCCAGGTCTCGATCTGGCTCGGCGCAAACACCAGGTCCATCGGTTCGTTTCCATATGGGGCAGGGCGGGCAAGCCGATGCGCGCTGGGCGACGCCAGCGTCAGGATCGGGATCCGCGAGGTCGGGAAATCAAAAGCGCCCGCGAGGGGTGTCCTCCGGGCGCAATTCTTCGATGATCAATGGGTAGGTCAAGGGGGGCAGCTTTGTCAAATGAAAAATGCACGCGGATTCAATGGCTTCCCTGCAAGTGGCTTCCGCTGGCTGGCTTCCGGCAAGGTGGCTTCCGCAAACTGGATTCCCTGGATTCCGCAAAGAATCCAGCACGTTAAGATCGTGATTCCGCAAGCCTTTGATAATGAGTCGCTTTTCCCAAGATCAACCGTCTGGTGGATTCCGCCTGGATTCCCCGGTGAAACTGCCTGTCGCTAGCGAAACGCCGCGCTGCGCCCCCCCGCATACGTTATGGGCCGGGGAGGAACCATGCCAAGGGGGGCGCGCATAGTCCTTGCGTTACGCAGTGCGCAAAGCGTGACCAGTGGCAGCCCATTGCGAACCTTCGTGCCAAGCGTAACAGATATGACCAGCGCCACGCGCAGGCGTTCTGATTGCTAGCTTGCCGCCACCCTCAGTTTCCTCTATTTTCAACCCAGGTCTATCTGAAAGGACATTTCCGAATGCCCAACGATGACATCATGACCACGAAGGAACTCGCCGATTATCTCAGAATCGCGGAGAAGACGGCCTATCGGTTTGCCTCCGAGGGCAAGGTTCCTGGCTTCAAAGTTGGCAGTGCGTGGCGATTTCGTAAGGGCGAGATCGAACGCTGGATCGCCCAGCAGGAACAAGAGGGTAAACAGAAATGACCGGGCAACAACAGCGCGACGAACTTCACCGCCAGATCTGGGCCATCGCAAACGATGTACGCGGAGCAGTCGATGGCTGGGACTTCAAGCAATTCGTCTTGGGCGCGCTTTTCTATCGTTTCATCAGTGAGAACTTCACCACCTACATCGAAGGCGGCGATCCGGGCGTCAACTACGCCTCCATGCGTGATGCTGACATCCCCGCCGAGGTCGTCGATGATGCGGTGAAGACCAAGGGCTACTTCATCTACCCGTCGCAGCTGTTCAGGAACGTGGCCAAATCCGCCAACACCAACGAAAGCCTAAACACGGACCTTGCCGCCGTCTTCAAGGCAATCGAAGGCTCGGCCAATGGCTACCCATCCGAGCAAGACATTAAGGGCTTGTTCTCCGATTTCGACACCACCAGCAACCGCCTTGGCAACACCGTCGCTCAAAAGAACGACCGCCTCGCAAAGGTTCTCAAAGGCGTCGAAGGGCTCAGGCTCGACTTCGCGGATGCGCAGGGCGACCCCTTCGGCGATGCCTATGAATTCCTAATCTCCAACTATGCCGCCAACGCGGGCAAGTCGGGCGGCGAGTTCTTCACCCCGCAGCACGTGTCCAAGCTGATCGCGCAACTCGCCATGCATGGCCAAACCCGCGTCAACAAGATCTACGACCCCGCCTGCGGCTCTGGCTCACTGCTGTTGCAGGCCAAGAAGCACTTCGACGATCATATCATCGAAGGCGGCTTCTTCGGGCAGGAAATCAACTACACCACCTACAACCTCGCCCGCATGAACATGTTCTTGCACAACGTGAACTACGACAAGTTCAACATCCAGCACGGGAACACCCTGGAAGATCCGCATTTCCTGGATGACGTGCCCTTTGACGCCATCGTCTCGAACCCGCCCTATTCGGTGAAATGGAAGGGGTCGGATGACCCCACCCTGATCAATGACGAACGCTTTGCCCCCGCAGGCGTCTTGGCCCCGAAATCCAAGGCCGATTTCGCCTTCGTCCTGCACGCGCTGCATTACCTCTCGTCGCGCGGCCGCGCGGCGATTGTCTGCTTCCCTGGCATCTTCTATCGCGGCGGGGCGGAGCAGAAGATCCGCCAATATCTTGTCGACAACAACTATGTCGAAACCGTCATCGCGCTGGCGCCGAACCTGTTTTTCGGCACCACCATCGCGGTGACGATCCTCGTGCTGGCCAAGAACAAGACCGGCACCGACGTGCAGTTCATAGATGCCAGCGGAGAGACCTTCTTCCGCAAAAGCACCAACACCAACCTGATGGACGATCCCCATATCGCCGAGGTGCTGCGCCTGTTTGCCACCAAAGAGCCAGTGCCCCATGTGGCGCAGAACATTCCGCAGCAAACGATCATGGACAATGACTACAACCTGTCGGTCAGCGCCTATGTGGAGCCAAAGGACACCCGCGAGGTGACGGATATTGTCACCCTCAACGCCGATATTGCGACAACGGTGGCGCGGATCACCGATCTGCGTGCGCAGATCGACGCGATCGTGGCGGAGATCGAGGCGTGAGCGGTTCGGGGTATCTGGAGCGCCTGCTGGATGGGGCGGCGGTGGAGTGGGTGCCGTTGGGGGAGCTCGCAGAGCTTGTGCGCGGCAATGGCTTGCCAAAGTCAGACTTCACGGAAACAGGTGTCCCAGCCATCCACTACGGGCAAATCTATACCCATTACGGTATGTCTACGACGACAACGAAGTCATTCGTTGCGCCGGAAACCGCAGCTAGCTTAAAAAAAGTGAACTATGGCGACATCGTTATCACCAACACCAGTGAGAACTTTGAGGACGTAGCGACTCCGTTGGTCTATTTTGGCCATGAGCAAGCCGTAACCGGCGGACATGCCACGATCATCAAGCCGAGCAATTCGCTTTTGGCGATGTATTTTGCACACTTCACGCAAACGCCAGAGTTTGAAGGCGAGAAGCGCCGCTATGCCAAGGGAACGAAGGTCATAGATGTTTCTGCTGTGGATATGGCGAAAATTCTTATCCCCATCCCCTCCCCAGAGAACCCGCAGAAGTCTTTGGCGATTCAGGCAGAGATTGTGCGGATATTGGACGCTTTTACCGCGCTTACCGCAGAGCTTACCGCAGAGCTTACCGCAGAGCTTACCGCCCGCAAAACCCAATACAACCACTACCGCAACCGACTCCTCAACTTCGAGGGTGGGGATGTGGAGTGGAAGACACTGGGGGAGGTGGCGGTCATAGGAACCGGAAGCCGTAATACGGCTGACGCAGTGCCGAATGGCGAACACACTTTTTACGCTCGTGGGAAAGAGCAACTACGATTGAACAGCTTCGACTTTGATGAAATAGCAATCATCACGGCTGGCGATGGCGCTGGGGTAGGAAAAGTATTTCATTATGCAACGGGCAAATATGCCCTGCATCAACGAGCCTACCGAATAGTGCCAACGCAGCTAATGCTGCCGAGATATGTCTATCATTTTATTGTCGCCAAATTTTATGAATACATTCAGCGGGTATCCGTCAGCTCTTCAGTTACGTCACTTCGAATGCCTATGTTCCTCAACTTTCCGATACCCGTCCCGCCACTTGCCGAACAAGAGCGCATCGCTGACATCCTAGACAAGTTCGACACGATCTCCACATCTCTCACCGAAGGCCTGCCGCGCGAAATCGTACTGCGGCAAAAGCAATATGAATACTACCGCAATCTGCTGCTGAGCTTTCCCAAAGGGGATGAGGCATGACCAAAACCCTTGAGGAAATCGCCGAGCAACTGCGCGCTGCCAACAAAAAGGTCCAACTAATCTACGCCTTCAACGGCACCGGCAAAACCCGCCTGTCCCGCGCGATGAAGACCCTGATTGCCCCCAAGGTCGAGGGCGACGACACCCCCGCCCGCACCAAGATCCTCTACTACAGCGCCTTCACCGAAGATCTGTTTTACTGGGACAATGACTTGAAGGGGGATGGCCTGCCCAAGCTGGTGATCCAGCCCAACAGCTTTACCGACTGGATTTTGGTCGATCAGGGCCAAGAGGCGAACATCACCCGCGTTTTCCAGCACTATACCAAGGCCGCTCTGACCCCGACCTTCAACCAGCCTTATACCCGCGACAACGCGGACGGCAGCAAGACCGAGGTGAAGGCCTTTTCCGAAGTGACCTTCACCATCGAGGCAGGGGATGACGCGAAGACAGAGGCGTTCAAGATCTCGAAGGGCGAAGAAAGCAATTTCATCTGGAGCATCTTCTACACGCTGCTGGCAACGGTGGTGGAAGAACTGAGTATCGCCGAAGAGGAGCAGCGCGGGACAGATCAGTTTAACGCGCTGGAATATGTGTTCATTGATGACCCCGTCAGCTCACTGGACGAAAACCACCTGATCGAACTGGCCGTGAACCTTGCAGACCTGATCAAGCAGGCCCCCCCACAACTGAGGTTTGTCATCACCACCCATAGCCCGCTGTTCTATAATGTTCTGCATAACGAATTGGATTTGAAAAAGAAGCCCGCGAATGACGGCTGCTATTTGATGGAACGCCATGCCGACGGGAGCTTTACGCTCAACACCAAATACGGCGATGCCAACAAGAGTTTCACCTATCATCTGCATTTGCGGCGCATGTTGGAAGAGGCCATCGCGCAAGATAAGGTTGAGCGGTATCACTTTACCTTGCTTCGCAACCTTTATGAGAAGACCGCAGGGTTTTTGGGGCATGACAGATGGGGCGACTTGTTGAATACCGCTGAGGGCAACAAAGAAGCCTATGTGCGCCTGATCAACACCTTCAGCCACTCGCCTCTGTCAACCGAACAGGTCGCCGACCCTAACCCGCAACAGAAGAATACAGTCAAGCTCTTGCTCGATAACCTGATTAACAACTACGGCTATTGGAAACAGGAAGTGCAGGATGTCTGAGACTCTGACCCCGATCGCCGAGAGCAAGAATTTCATCGTTCTGGATGCATACAAGCGCATCGAAAGTGCCGCCAAGGGTTACCAGAGCGAAGACGATCTGGAGCGTGAACTGGTGCGGGATCTGGTCGATCAGGGCTATGAATTCCGTCCCGACATCACTTCGGCTCAGGCGATGCTTGCCAACATCCGCGTTCAGCTGCAGAATCTGAACAGTGTCGTCTTTTCAGATGTTGAGTGGCCGCGCTTCGTCGAGACATATCTGGACAGGCCCAGCGAAGGCATCATCGACAAAACCCGCAAGATCCAAGACGACCACATCCATGATTTTGTCTTTGACGATGGCCGGATTCAGAACATCCATTTGGTCGACAAACGCAACAAGGCCCGCAACAAGCTGCAGGTGATCAAGCAGTTCGAGCAAACTGGCTCTCATGCCAACCGTTATGATGTGACGATTTTGGTGAACGGTCTGCCAATGGTGCAGATCGAGCTGAAGCGGCGCGGCATTGCTATTCGCGAGGCATTCAATCAGATCCATCGCTATAGCAAGGAGAGCTTTAACAGCGAGAACTCGCTTTTTCGGTTTCTGCAGATGTTCATCATCTCGAACGGCACCGATACTCGTTACTTCGCCAACACTACGAAGCGCAACAAGAACAGCTTCGACTTCACGATGAACTGGGCACAATCCGACAACGGATTGATCAAGGATCTGAAAGACTTTACCGCAACCTTCCTGCAGAAACGCACACTTCTGGATATCCTGCTGCAGTATTCGGTCTTCGATGTCAGCGACACCCTGTTGATCATGCGTCCCTACCAGATCGCGGCGACAGAGCGCATATTGTGGAAGATCCGCAGCTCTTATCTGGCCAAGACCTGGTGCAAGCCCGAAAGCGGTGGCTTCATTTGGCACACGACAGGGTCAGGTAAGACTCTGACGAGCTTCAAAGCTGCCAGGCTGGCAACCGAACTCGACTTCATCGACAAGGTGTTCTTCGTCGTCGACCGGAAGGATCTCGATTACCAGACGATGAAAGAATATCAGCGGTTTTCCCCCGACAGCGTGAACGGTTCTGACAGCACCGCGGGGTTGAAGCGAAACTTGGATAAGGATGACAACAAGATTATCGTCACCACGATCCAGAAGCTGAACAATCTGATGAAGGCCGAGGCCGATCTGCCCATCTACGGCAAGCAGGTGGTCTTCATCTTCGACGAGTGCCATCGCAGTCAATTCGGTGAGGCACAGAAGAACCTGAGGAAGAAATTCAAAAGGTTCTACCAGTTCGGCTTCACTGGCACGCCGATTTTTCCGGAGAATGCCGCGGGCGCGGAAACCACTGCCAGCGTGTTCGGGCGCGAGTTGCATTCCTACGTGATCACTGACGCCATCCGCGACGAGAAGGTACTGAAGTTCAAGGTCGATTACAACGACGTGCGGCCGCAGTTCAAAGCCATCGAGAGCGAGCAAGACGAGAAAAAGCTAAGCGCCGCAGAAAACAAGCAGGCCCTGCAGCATCCTGAACGGATCAAGGAAGTTTCGCAGTATATCCTTAACAATTTTCGCCGGAAGACGCACCGGCTACAGGCGGGAAGCAGCGGCTTCAACGCCATGTTCGCGGTCAGCAGCGTGGATGCTGCCAAGCTGTACTACGAGACGCTGAACGCGCTGCAGGCCAACATCGACAAGCCCCTGAAGATCGCAACGATCTTCTCCTTCGCCGCGAACGAAGAACAGGACGCCGTTGGGGACATCCAAGACGAGAGTTTTGACGTTTCGGCGATGAACAGCAGCGCCAAAGAATTTCTGAATGCGGCGATCCGGGACTACAACGCGTATTTCAAAACGAGTTTCGGCGTCGATGGGCAGGGGTTTCAAAACTACTACCGAGATTTGGCGAAGCGCGTCAAATCCGGAGAAGTCGATCTGCTAATCGTTGTCGGCATGTTCTTGACCGGCTTTGACGCTCCGGCTCTGAACACCTTGTTCGTCGACAAGAACCTTCGATTCCACGGCTTGATACAGGCATTTTCCAGGACGAACCGCATTTACGACGCGACCAAGACCTTCGGCAATATCATCGCCTTCCGTGATCTCGAACAGGCGACCGTCGACGCGATCACGCTTTTCGGGGACAAGAACACCAAGAATGTTGTTTTGGAGAAGAGCTACGACGAATACATGAATGGCTTTCGGGATCAGGAAAACGGGAACACCCGACGCGGTTTCATCGATATCGTGAGCGAGCTTGAAACCCGGTTTCCGAACCCTTCAGCGATCGACAGAGAGTCTGACAAAAAGGCTTTTGTGAAATTGTTCGGCGAGTATCTTAGGGTCGAAAACATCCTGCGGAACTACGATGAATTCGCGGCACTGAAAGCTCTTCAGGATGTGGATACCCGCAATCCAGACGCCATCGACTGCTTCAAGGCAAAACACTATCTGAATGACGACGTGCTGCATGAAATGCAGAAAGTCAATCTGCCGTCTGAGCGCAAAACCCAAGATTACAGGTCCACCTACAACGATATCCGAGACTGGTTGCGGCAAGAAAAGAGCGCGGCCGACAAGGATAAGTCTGGTATCGACTGGGATGATGTGGTGTTTGAGGTTGATCTTCTCAAATCGCAGGAGATCAACCTCGAATATATCCTCGAACTGATCTTTGAGAAGAGCAAGAATTCGAAAGACAAGGTGGGTCTGATCGAAGAGGCCCGCCGCGCCATTCGTGCCAGCCTCGGCAACCGGGCGAAAGAGAGCCTAATCGTCGACTTTATCAACCAGACAGACCTTGATCGCCTCGACGACAAGTCAAGCCTGATCGAAGCGTTCTTTGCCTTTGCACGGGAAGAGCAGCGCCGCGAAGTGGACGAGATCATCACATCCGAAGATCTGAATCCCGAGGCGGCAAAACGTTACATCGAGGTTTCGGTCAAACGAGAGTTCGCGTCTGAAAATGGGGCTGACCTGAATGCCATATTGCCCAAAATGAGCCCGTTGAATCCTAGATTTCGGGGCAAGAAGGCGAGAGTATTCGAGAGGATTTCTGACTTTGTCGACAAGTTCAAGGGTGTCGGTGGTGAAATGTAAGGGCGGCGGTCTGCACACTGATGAGCGTCGCCGCCGTCCATCCCACGAATGCAGCGAGTGGCAACTCCCCGCCCTCAAGATCGATTTCGCCCCTTGCTCCAAGGCCGCACCTTCGGCATCGCCCCAGTCAACTCCACCTCCCGCATAATCCCGCCCGCCAGCAGCCCTTCGCGCACCCAGCCCAGCGCCTGCCACCAGTCGTCGTAGGCTTGGCGCGCTGCTTGGATCTGTTCGCGATAGGGGCGCCAGGTGACGGGGCAGGCCAAAACCTCGACAGTACGCCACTTGCCACGCGTTTTCACTCGCTCGGTGCCGACGACGATGGTGGTCGCGCGTCCTCCATGCTGGTTGCGTTTCATCTCGACCGGCACGCATCGTGGCAAGGCGCCGGGCATCCAGTCCGGGGTCAGCCCGGCCCTTGCCAGTTCCGTCACGCGGATTGCCATGCGGATGCCGCCGAGGCTGTCGGGCATCCCGGCAACCGTAGCAGCGATGACTTCGGCGTCTGGGTGGGTGTGGCTGCCCATCTTGTGCTGCCCGCCGTCGATTTTGCACCCAAGGATGGCGCGTTGCAGCAGGACATATTCAAGGCCAAATCCAAAGCCTTCTTCAGCCCCGTCCTTGGGCGGCGGCAGTTCCAGCTGGGCCTTCTCGACCCCGAAGGCCCATTCCAGCGCCGCCTGCACGCCCATCGCCCGTTTGACGCTTGCGCCGTCGCGCCCGATCCGGCCGAGGAGGCTCATGGTCGCAACTCGTCAAACAGCGTCATCTGTGCCGGGCGCTGGGCCTGATCCGTCGGCCGCCAGATCCACGGGCCCGAGGCCGTGGGCAGCTGCGAGAGAGCGCCACGCATATGCTGCTGCCAGTGGATGAACTCCGTTGCCGAGCAGGCGCAAAGCGCGTGCCCGATTGGCCAGCCCATCAGCCATCCGACGAAGAGAGGGTTCAGCCGCTGCCGTGAGCGGCCCTTCAAGATCCGCCGACAAGCGGCGCGCCCATGCGAGGCAATCATCGAAGCCCACAGCGGGCGCGAGATCGGGGCGTGCAGCGAGGACCCTGCACCATGCCTCGTGATCGCCGGGTCCGGGCGGGTGAAGCCCTGCTCCGCCCGATAGTGCAGGATATCCATGCGGCTTTTGCCATCCGCCCGGGTGATGCTGGCCTCCGAGCTTCCCTTCCAGTTCTGCGCGGCTGGCGTCGGCCATTGCGCCGCCTGCGCGGGAATGGGCGGCCTCCCGCCCGAGCCATAGCTCTGCCCGGGCCCGCCCTTCGCGCCATCCGTCGCCTTGGGTGTCGACCAGCTGGTGATGCCCAGCGCCAGCGCCTCGGCCTTCCGGGTAAAGTCGCTGTTGCCAGCCGGATTGTAGCTGGCGGTGCCGGGATGCAGGCTCATCGGTGTGGGCCAGGATGAAGATCCGGAGCCGCTGGTGCGGCGCGCCGACTTCTGCCGCGCTGAACAAACCCGCCGCAGGCGTGTAGCCCATTGCCCAAAGCTCTCGTAGGACGGTTTCAAGGCCGAGGGTGACGTGCCCGGCGACGTTTTCGAGGAATACCCATGCGGGACGGCATTCCCCGATGACCCGGGCGACATCTGGCCAGAGGTGCCGGGGATCGTCGGCGCCACCGCGTTTTCCGGCCGCGCTAAAGGGCTGGCAGGGATATCCGGCCAGGACGATGTCGAAGGCGCCGCGGAAGGGACGGGCGTCGAACGTCCGCAGGTCGGTCCAGATCGGGGCCGGGGCGAAATACCGCGTGGCTTGGGCTGCGATGAGGACGGCCCTTGGCCAGTCCTCCCACTCGACGAAGCAGCGCGTGTGATATCCGGGCTCAGTGAGCATGAGGCCCAGATCCAGCCCTCCGCCGCCTGCGCAGAGGGACAATCCGTGCCGGGGACGTGACACCATGCCATTCACCGCACTCCCCGCAATCGGAGGCGTTCGGGGGTGACGAGGCCGCGCACCAGCATCAGGTCGCGGATGCTGTTGTTGATCGCGCTGACGGGCAGGAAGCCGTCGGCGTTAACCATCTTGGCGTAGAAGGCCGCCTTTTCGTCGTCGCTGAGCCGAGGAGGATCTTCGCGCTTGCGCCGCCTTTTGGCCTTCTGGCTTTTGGCATTCGCGATTGCCGTTTGCGCATCGCGCTGGGCGGCACGTTCCATGAACCGGTCGAGGGCTTTGGGGCCATCAGGCGGGTTCGGGTGATCGGCCCGGGTCTCGAGCGCGACCTCGAGAATCCGCTGCTGCGACAGCCCGAGATCATCGATCCAGCGGCGCACATGGGTGCGGGCGGGCCAGCCCTGCCACCAGGCGGGCAGGGTGGCGTTGGCCGCGAAGCCCAGCGCTGTGAGCAGTTCCGCGAAGAACCGATCAAATTCGGCCTCGCGCGCTTGCGCGTCCTCCTCCTCCTTTACAGGTTTACTTAAGGGTTCTCTTACAAGGTTAGTCTCCGGATTCCGGAGATGGCTTTGGGCAAAATCCGGAGATGGGTTTGCCAAAAATCCGGAGTTGGCCCCATGTCCGGTTTCCGGAGATGGGGTGTCGTCCCGTTCTTCCTCCGTTCCGGAAACCCCATCTCCGGATTCTGGACATGGGTCTTGTGGGAAGCCCTCCTCGAACGCCAATATGTAGCGTGTCGCCTGGCGCTTGTGGGTGCGTGGGTCATGGGTGCGGACGCGGTGGATCAGGCGCAATTCTTCCAGCTTGGCCAGATGCGCGTTCAGCGCCGAGATCGACATTTCCGCATCCTCGGCCAGCCGTTCCTGCGTCGGGAAGCAGCCGAAATCCGGGTTGTGCCGGTCGCAGAGAAACCAGAGCACGATCTTGGTGGCGGGTTTCAGCCCGCGTTGCTGGATGGCCCAGACCGTTGCCTTATGGCTCATGGCGCGGCCCTCCGAACTGGCAGCTGCGCGCGGCTGGTGAAGCCATTGTCGGCCAGCGCGCCCAGCGCGTCGTCGACGGATCGAACCAGCGCCCAGCCAAAGCCTTGCGAACAGACGGTGTCGCGGAAGACCTCCTGCGATTTGCGCAATCGGCCGGTTTCGCTCTTGATCTCGAGAAACAGCACGCGGCCGCCGCAGATTACGATCAGATCGGCGAACCCGGCATGAACGCCCATGCCGACGAGGATCGACTGACGCTTCGCGCCGCGGGGCCCGACCTCGGTCACCTCATTGGCGCAGTGATGGACGACGGCGTCGCGGGGCAGGGCGAAGCGCAGGGCCTGAACAATGGCGCGCTGGGCGTCGGCCTCGGGGGTGCTGTGCCGGTTCATGCCGCACCGCCTTTCGGGAACGCCGCCGCCGCGATGGCGTGCAAGGGGCGGCGATCCAGGAGGCGCAGAACTTCCAGTGCGTCGCTGCATTCCGCGGCATCATCGGTTTGGCCGACGACTACGCGGGCGGCGAGGATGACCAAGGATTCCGGATGCTGTGTGGTGTCGGCCAGGACACCGCGCGCCTCGGTCAGGCGGTCGTGCATCCAGTCGCCGGTGGTCGAGGTCGGAATGACGGGCGGGTGGGACAGAAGGCTGGTCATTTGCGGCCCCGCCGTGTGCGCGCGGGGCGGGTCTGTTCCTGCGCGTTGATCCAGCTTTCGACCGATGTGCGCCGGTAGAGCACCTTGCGCCCGATCCGCGTGCAGGGCGGGCCGATCTGGCGGGCCTCCCAGCGCGCAAGCGTGTCACAGGCAACGCCGAGTTCACCGGCCAGTTGTTCGCGGCTGATCCAGTCGGCCAGCAGGTTCAGGGGTTGGACCTCGGGGGCCGGGGCAATGGTCTGCATATCACTCTCCCATCCAGATCCCGGCAAAGGCCGGAGACGGGGCGAAGGAAGCAGACGGGCAGGACCGGAACCTAGGCAGAGACCGGAATTGGCGCAGCGCGGGCCATTCCGGTCCTTGTTTCATTGGGGTTTGGGCGCGGGACCGGAATGCGAATCGGAATTGCCGCCCAGCGCCATTCCGCCAAATCCGGATATCTGTGGCAGATCACACCCGATGATCGCGGCTGATGCCCGTGCGAGTGGGATTTCACCGGATGGGCACGACAGCAGCCGTGCGGCGGGGGCGAAACACCCGTTCCGGCGTCAGGGCAGGGCGCAGAAATCGCTGCGGCGATAGGCCTCGACAAGGCTGCGCACGGCTGGGGGCGCGATCACCTCGACTTTGTCACCCCATGTGTAGAGGTGCCAGGCCATTTCCAGCCAGCCCCCGGCGGTGAAGCGCACGGTCAGGCTGCCGTCGTCCTCGTCCACCATCTGCTGGTCGGGGTGAAACAGGAAGCTGCGCGCAACAGCCGCCGCCGCAGGGGCGAACCGCCATTCCACCGGGCCATATTCGGCCTCCGAGTGGAACGAGCCGAAGGCCCGGGCAGCGTGCTTGCCAAGGTCAAAGTCAGGATCACGCACGAAGGAATTGGGCAACAGGCTGGCGCGCGCGATCCGGTCCAGACGGTAATAACGATATTTGCTGTTGCCGATCTCGCGCGCGATCAGGTAGCCGCGCATGCCGAACAGCACACCATAAGGTTCGACCGGCCGCGACCGTGGCGCGCTGTCCTGCGCCGCCGCATAGTCGATCTGGATGGTGAACGGGCCTTTCATCGCGGCGTCGATCACGCCGAGCACTTGGGCACAATATTGCGCGCGGGGGCCCGGGCGGCAGGCATGGCCGCGCGCTTCCAGCACGGCCTCTGCATCCACCTCGGCGCGCCGGGCAAAGGTCGGGGGCATCGTTGCCAGCAGGCGATTGCGCAAAGTGGTCAGTGCCACCACCTCGGTCACGGCCCCGTCGCGTTCGGCACGCCGGATCCCCATGTCCAGCGCCGACAATTCGCTGTCCCGGATGCCCTGCAGGTGCAAAAGGCGGCTGTCGGGCAGTTGCCACCATTTGCGCCGATCCTTGTCGGTGCGCGTCTGCACCATCGGGAAGGCGATCTCCAGCGCGCGCGACAGGCGCTGCGCGGTGCGCAGGGTGACACCGAAGGTCTCGACGATCTGCACCAGGCTGATACCACCGGGCCGGGCGGCGGCCTCTTCCGCCAGACGCATGATGTCGAGGGCCTTGCCCAGCCGCTTGTTATCCATGTGTAATCCCTGACCGAACCTGACAGGGAAGTTAACGACAATTCGTTTCAAATGCGAATAGCTGATCCTTGTCAGCTCAAGCCGATTCTACCTGCGCGTGTTAAAGGTCGCTGGGGTGTATTTTCACCCGGTTCTCCAGACATGGCTGTGCGAAGCATCTTGAGGCGCGCACGTCGTCGGCCTGTCTGCTCGCAAGCCGCTGTTCGGGCGCGCGTTTCCCGCCATGCCCGGTGCTGGCCCGGGTCTGGCTGCGTGAAGTCAGAAAGAACGACCCATGAGCCTGCCACCCAGAGCCTTCTATTCCTTGACCGAAACCTGCGCCCGTTGGGGTTGCGCTGCTGCCGACCTGGCCGCATGGGCCGCCACCGACCATTTGACCCTGATGACCAGCATCGCCGCGGCGATCTGCGGCAAGCAGCCCATGGCCGGGATCGTCGCAGTGTCTGCGGCCGACATGATGGCGATGTTCCGCCGCCACGGGCCGAGCGATGAGGAATGCCGGGTCTATCGCATCCGGCCGCAGGGCAGTGCAGAGTGGCAATACATCACCGAACCGGCAGCTGGCGTGCTGGTGAAGATCACCGACATTCTGCTTCTGGCCGAGGAAGTGCACAGGTTTGAGGAAGAGCGCGACCTGCTGCGGCGACCGATGACGTCGAACGGGTCCGCACCGCGCTACGATTGGGAGGGCGTCAACATCATGCTGTTTCGGCGGATCAACGATCAGGGCGTGCCCGCGACGCAGGCCGAGCTGATCGCTGAGGTGCAGGATTGGTTCGCCCAGAACTCGCCCAATGGCGAAATCCCCGAGGAAAGCACCACGCGCAAGAAGATCGCACCGATCTGGCGGGCGTTGCGCGAGCGGGAATAGCCGCGATCAGGCGCTTTTCTGGTCCTGATCGGCGTCGTGCACCAGCTGCGGGCGGGGGCGGAAGATGCTGGCGACAGCATTGACGCCATCGCGCAGGGGCGAATCCATCAGGTGCGCATAGCGCTGGGTCGTCTGCATCTGGCTGTGGCCCAGCAGCTTGCCGATCATCTCCAGCGAGGCGCCACCACTGACCAGCAGGGATGCGAACGTGTGGCGCAGGTCATGGATGCGGACATCGGGGATTGCGGCCTCTTTCTGGATCCCGACCCAGAAGCGGCGGATTTCCTTGACGGGCTGGCCGGGCGTATCGCCGGGGAACAGCCATGGATTGCCGCGCGGCACCAGCAACTGGCGCTGGCGCACGATCGCTGCCACCTCGCCCGAGATCGGGATGCGGTGGATCTTGCGCTGTTTGGTGGTGGAGGCAGGTTTCGACCAGCTGCCAAGGTCAAGGTTGAACTGCTCAAACCGCGCCTGGCGCACCTCGCCCGACCGCGCACCGGTCAGCATGCAGAGCCGGATGATCCCGGCCGCACGCTGATCCTTGGCCGCATCCAGTGCTTTGGCCAGCCGCCCGATCTCCTCGGGCGTCAGGAAGCGTTCGCGCTCGTTCTCGATCCGGCGGCGAAATCCGCTGGCAGGATTATCCGCGCGCATGCCCCAGCCGATGGCCAGCGTGAACATCTTGCGCAGAACCTCGCCCACCCGGTTGGCGCGCACCGGCGTGGGCTTGGCCCCTTGCAGTTTGCGCGCGCGGTTGTTGGGTTTTTCCTTTGACGGACGTGCCCGGCCTGCTGCGATCTTGGCCAGTAGCTTTTCCACATCGGCATTGGTGATCTCGGTCACCAGCTTCTTGCCCCAGTCGGGCGCCACCAGCTTGTGCATGATCGTGTACTGATCGGCGGCGTTGCGAGGGGCAAGATGCGGCGTGTGTTCTGTCAGATAGCGCGCGATCAGATCGTTGATCCGGGGGGCCTCGCGCGACGATTCCCGCTGGCCAAGAGGGTCGATCCCCTCGTCGATGTCGCGCCGCAATTCCTTGGCCCGCTCGCGCGCGGCCACCGTGTTCCACTCCGGCCAGCGCCCGATCACCATCCGCCGCTGGCGCCCTGATATCCGGTAATCCAGCGTGAACGCCCGGTTGCCGGAAGGGTAGATCGTGATCGAGAACCCGCGCACATCGGTGTCGAAGATCTGGTAATCCCGCCCCAGGTTCTCAGCCTCCCGGACGGTTTTCTCATTCAGTTTCAGCCTGTTGACCATGGATCGCCCCCATCTGCTCGTCCGACATGAGGCGTAGATTCGCGCCCATATCAAGCAAAGCATGGCGACAGGACCGGAATGCAGGCGGTGACCGGAAATGGGGAGGGCGAGGGCGTTCCGGTGATCCATGATTGGAAGCTGTTTGAGTAAACAGCAGGTCTTCGCAGGCGCATCGGTTAACGCCCGGCATCGTGCCCCGAGACGCTTGTTGGCTTCCGGACAAAGGGTCAGAAGTGCTGCCTTTCGTACCGGGTTGCTGAGGTTGGGGTCGAATAGGGTTTGATCAGGAAAGAAATTTCCGTCAGGACTATCGCGAGGGCGAAGGGAAAATAGCGCACGATGGCATTCAACGAGGATCGCCAGATCCTAAATCTAACGGACAGCGAGCTCGAAGACCTAGTCAAGAAGTGGCTCGCGAAGGTTTCGGACATTTACGTCGGATTTGAGCGTCCCACGGCGTCGGCTGACATGGGGCGGGACGCCGTCGGCTTTCTTTCGGCTCGCCGGTACGACGGCGAATGGCACAACTATCAGTGCAAGCATCTAAAAGCGCCATTGGGCAAGGCCGAGTTCGTCACCGAATTAGGAAAGATCTTCTACTATGCGGGTCAGGGCGAATTCACGCTGCCCACCAGCTATATTTTCGTCTGCCCCAATTCGGCAGTCCGGGACGTCAAGAAGGTAATCGACCGACCCTCGCTCATCGCGGACTTCCTGATCGACAATTGGGAAGCCTATTGCCTCAACGGCATATCGACGACACCATGCCCGCTGTCTCCGGCTCTGGAGACAGCTATTCGCGCTTACGCGTTCGAGAAGGTCGAACTCTGGAAGGCAAGCGAGCTGGTGGAGAAGCCTCAGATGCGGGCCGTCCTGCACGAACATCTCGATATCGATCCTGGCGAGGCACCGCGAATGTCAGTGGCTGATGTACCGGCCGATGTCGCTGACGAGGAGTCCGCTTACGTGACCCAGCTTGTGGCGGTGTTCGCCGCGGCCAGCGGGACGCCGTTCACAAGTTACACGGACGTCGTTGCCAACGTCACTTACGGCTTCCAGATCATCAATGCTCGCCGTCGGTATCTCGAACGCCAAGCGTTTCGGCGCCATTTTCGTGACAATCTTCCGGCCAGCCAGATCGACAATGTCGACGAGGACGTCCACGAGACCGTGATCGATCAGTATCACGCGCTGGACAAGTCGCCGCTATACGAAAGACTTACTCAGATTATGGGGGCTGCCTCCACCGCCCAGGTTACCGGCGCGCTTGGACGGCACAATCGCGTGACCCCCAGCGTCAAACAGGGCGCGTGCCACCACTTCGCGAATGTCGGACGCATGCCATGGGCTTGACCCTTCCCTTCGCCCAGCCGCAACTGTTCAACACTCCGCTGGAAGCTGGTGTGCGGGCGCTGCTCATTCTCGACGCTTTTGCGCCCCAAGCTTTCGACGTCGCAACCATGTCGCTACTGGACTACTACATCGTCCACACCGGCGACGCGGGTGGTCCGCCCAGCCTCCACCCCGAGATCAATGCCCGTGCCGGCGAGTATTTCGTGCGGCGCCACTTGGTGGAAGAGGGTCTGCTTCTGATGGCACGCGCATCTCTCGTCGAACAGGTCCTTTCAGACGGCGGCATCACGTTTCGGGCGCATGAAACGGCAACTGCGATGATCGATCTGTTTGGAAGCGCCTACAATCGCCGCCTCGCCAACGCGGCCAATTGGCTGGCTCTTGAGGCCGCTGCTCAAGGGGTCGACACGTTTATCCTAGGTCTGAAGGATGGCCTGGAGCGCTGGTCTCATGAAATCGTTGGCAAGGCCGCTGATGATGTCTGATCGGCGCAGGATCATTATTGACCAGCTGACGTTCACCGGGCCCGAGCGCTCGCCGGTCTCTGTTCAGTTCAAGACGGGCGTGAATATCATCTGGGGTGCGTCGAACACCGGCAAGTCATTCGTCCGCAAATCCATCGACTATCTTCTAGGAGGAGAACTTCCAACTTTGCCTCCCGAAGGCAATGGGGTGGACAATTATCTCCTTTGGCTCACCCTCCCCGGTGATCAGAAACTGACCTTGCGGGCGTCCGCGCTGGGCGGCGATATTTACAAGGCCGACGGGCATCTGCTGGCCGTTGACGAGGGTTCGCCTGAATACGAGGTATTTTCGCGCAAACATGTCAGTTCTCCCAACGTGTCGCGCTTTCTCCTGTCCAGAGTCGGCTACCGCGAAGCGCAGCTGTTGAAGAACGAGAGGGCAGAGAAGACGCCATTTTCGCTCCGTGTGGTCATGCGGTACCTTCTCATCGACGAGACGAGGATGATCGATGAAAAGAGCCTTCTTCTCGCACACAACACTACGGTAACCTCAGAAGACAAGGGGCTGCTCAAGTTTCTGTTGACTGGCGTAGATGGTTCTTCGATCGCTCAGGTGCGGTCCGGTGATCAGCTCAGAGCAGTAAAAGAAGGGCAGATCGAGCTCCTCTCCCAGATGGCCGATCAGTTGCGAAAGTTGATCGATGACACAGTAGAAACCAGCGCGGTTGTTGCTGATCTCATGGCAGCCGAACGGGAGAAGGCCGAACTTCTCGACATAGTGGCAGAGCGCCAGAACAATCTGGATGCGCTAGCGCTCGAGGAGCGCAGCTTTTCCGATGACATTCAGGGCTACCAAGCGCGGATCGCGGAGTTGAATGCCCTGAAGGTACGGTTCGACGAGCTCGCGCGCGTCTATTCTTCCGACATTGATCGTCTCGAAGGCTTGGAGGAAGGCGGTTTTCTGCTGCAACGCTTCGCCACAATCAATTGCCCATTGTGTGGGGCTTTCCCCGACCACCAAAAGCACGACCATGGTCTTGGCGGCATCGAGCAACAGCGCTACGCCGTCGAGTTGGAAATGGAGAAGATCCGTGCCGAGGCCCGTGACCTTGCCGCGGCGCTCTCCGATGTTGACGCCGAAATCGTGGAAGTTGAGCGGCTCATAGTCGTGGCGGGTGACCGTCTGAACGCAGCACGCCTCGCGCGAGTCCAAGCTGCGCAGAGTGAGGTGTCGGCCCGATCCATTTTCTTCAGTGCGAGTGCGCGATGCGAAAAGCTTGAATCCGACTTGGACACCCGCCGCCGAGTTTCCGATCTCGAGGCCCAAATCGCGCGCATCAAGGCGACGACCGTGCCATCAAGACAACGCGCCGAAGGCATCGACGTCAATCTCGACCTCTCGAACAGCGAAGCGTACGAACTCTCGGCAGTCGTGAAGAAGGTCCTGAAGGCATGGAACTATCCTGGCGCCGACGCTGTACATTTCGACAAGGGCGACCAGGACATCGTCGTCGATGGCAAGCGTCGCCGTGACAATGGCGCGGGGGTTAGAGCGCTGCTGCATGCCGCCTTCAAGATCGGCGTGCTCGTCTATTGCATCGAGAAGGGGCGGCCGCATCCGGGGTTTGTCATCCTAGATTCGCCGCTTTTTGCCTATCGCCCCGCGGAAGAGGAACGCTTTGAGGATCTCACTGACGATGAATTGGAATTGCGCAAAGCTGACGTGGCGACGCATTTCTACCGGTATCTTCAGGGCATGTCCGGACAGGCCCAGATCATCGTGATCGAGAACCATAAGTCCGATCAGGAGGTCGTCACGCCCTACACGAATTATCAGTTCACCAAGAACCCGAGCATTGGCCGCGCTGGCCTGTTTGTCTGACCTCGTGCTCCGACATGCGCATCGTTGGATCGCTAAGCTCTTCGGGATTTGCTTTTCACCTCAACGCCACCTCAACCCACAAATGCAGCTTTGCGCCATTCCAAGCCGTGGCAATCCTTCGAAATCCGTGCATTGCCACCGAGCGACGACCAGCCTGTATTGTGATTTCAAAGGCTTGCGGGCTAAGCTACTGAATTGAAGCGATAAGTCAAATTCCGGGTCCATAGGCTCATAACCTGAAGGCCGCAGGTTCAAATCCTGCCCCCGCAACCAAAATTACCTATACAGATCAAGACGTTAGCAGCCGCCCCAAGGGGCGGCGTTTGCGTTTCCAACACCCGTGGAAGCACTGTGGAAGCAAGAGGGAACGAAGTCCTTCATATCCCTGGGGGATTTTCTGACCGTGCTCACGCAAAACAGTTACGTTTCCTGCGCAAAGGCGCGAGCGAGCGAGAGCGCTTGGGCTTGTATGTCGCTGCGTTCCACGTCTTTGGTCCACCAGCCCTCCTTCTCCTGGAAGCCGACCCCTACCAGAATAGCGATTAGTTTCTCCTTCGGCTCCTCGGGCTCTTCGAGATAGAACTCATATCTATCTGGAGCCTCGCTGATGCACAGATGGAACTTGGCAGCGTCACCGTCGTGGTCTCGCACGAAATACAGACCAGGTTCCTCTTCTGTCGACGTTGCTTCGAAATAACTTGTCGAAAATCCGTATGGCCTCATTTCAGACGCGAGGCTGTCGTACAGGCAGTAGGTAAACAGCTCTGCATGTCGTCCGTTCATCTGCGTCTTTCTGAGAAGGTAAATGCCTCCATCCTCTGAGAAGCGCATCATTCTGTAGGTGCCGTAGTCGTAGACCGACGGCGTTGCGAGGATCGCCTCACGCCATGGATCGATTTCCGATGCAGACTCGATAACGCCCCCAAGGTCAGCGGCATATGAGCCCGGGTCCTCAAGTTGATCCCAGAGGTCCTTTAGGACTTGGCTTGGCCGACCACCCGCAGCTGCATTTCGAAGGAGTCTCTTCCAACCCCAAGCCTCGTCGTATGAGGTGGTCAGCAACGATCGATTTCTGCCGACATTCGGCAGGAAATCTCCCGTCGCGAGAAGTGCGCGCTCCCAGAGCCGGCCAGATCCTTTCGGGTGTTTCACGAGGTCGTCGAACATCTGTGAGGCGTATGCGAGATAATGCTCGAACGGTTTCGCTAGCTCGTTTGCGGTAGCTGGATCAAGACGCTCGAGCTCGGCATCTACCTCACCAAGCTTCAAACCGCAGCAGCATAGCAAGAACCCAATCTGCCCTCGAAAATAGGTGTGCCGCTCTGCTCTTTCGAGCCGGTCCGGCCAAACGCCGCCGAAACCGATGAGATGAGCCTTGATCCGCTCCTCTGCGACCTGCTCGCGGGAGAAACCTCTCACGTCGCCGTCCGAACTGGCGAGATGGTTGAGGATATCGTTCATCCGCGGCGTGAGCTCCCGAAGACCAGCAAAGCTCCGACGCAGGTCTTCGGGGCGATTGTAATCGGTGTTGGTCGCGAGGTTGGAGACGACCCGCATCCATGCATCGAAAGCAGTGGAATCAATTTCTCCGGGCGAATGGACTAGGAACTGGGTATAACCGGCAAACTGAGCAAGCTGTTGGAAGGTAAGGCTGGTCGGCTTGGTGAGTATGTCCTGAAAAAGAGCCTGTTCATCGAGGTGCCTCGTGTCGGGAAGATAGCAGTGGAACGTTTCGGGCCCCGCGCTCCACCGCTCCAAGAGCGTGATCAGCGCCAAGACCATTTCCTCATCCAGCCAGCCCCTGTCGTGAAACCACGTATAGCTGCTAGCTCGCGCCATGGAGCGAAGGTCGGCCAGATCAGCCGAGGTCTCAGTAGCTTCGGGATCCCTTGTAACCATGATAACTGTCCGCAGCAGGTTCATCATGGCGTCGTCGAATGTGGCAGTCTTCCTATCACGGAACGGCCAGAAAAAATCCGACCAGCGCGTATCGATCCGATGAGAGAAAAAGTCTGCGAGAGGCGTCCCGTTGCAGAGATCCGGCAGAGTGTCCTTGAACTGGCTTTCCAGATGTCTCTCGAAACGCGCTTTGAATGTCTCGAATGGAGTCAGCGGTTTCCCGCGTGCGTTCATCTTGATGTACAAATCATCCGAGAGGTCGAACTGCTCAAGATCAAGAAGTTGAAATGTGATTGCGGGAGCCGTTTCGTCGATCAATCGAGCATACAGGCCTGAGGTTTTCTGGAATACCTCGTGCATCCGGTCCAACATTGACAGTGCAGCACGAATCGTTGGATCGAACCGCCAGCTGCGAAAGTACCAAGGCTGGTCAGTTATCATCCCTACAATATCCTGACACTCCCCGGCTGAGATATCCGGCACATAGTTAGCAAAAGCGTTGATGAAATCCCGACTACCGGGACGAACTTCATAGCTAAAGCGGGATCGTCCTGATGTGACGATTCGAGTGCGGAGATCTTCGCTGCAGCCGTCGACCCAAGCGAGATACCAGTGCAGCAGGAACAGCGTGGTGAGCCGCTGTTGGCCGTCGAGCGGCTGGAAGGAGCCGTTTACGACGCTCCCGTAGACGAAGTCGAGATCTAGGGGCAGTGTTGGGTCTTCCTTAGGCAGGCGCAGCGCGTCGTGGAGGGATTTAAGGAAATCGTCTCGGACGATGTGCTGGTCCGCCCGCCCTTGCGCGTAGTCCCGCTGGATGACAGGGATCTCGACACGGCCGTGACGTTCGATCAGCTTGCCGAAGGTGGTTCGCGAAGTCATCGGCTTGCCCCTCCTTGCCCAAGGAAGAATCGCGTCAGCGTTCGACTGATCGCGTTTAGGTAGTCCTGAGCGTCATGTTCGGTCCAAAACATAACGTTGCCAACCGTGCGACTGTAGCATTTCAGGAAAACGTTGCGAGTGCACAGAGGTACGAAGATCCCGGACCTGTCGTTTTTCAGCAAAACGCTGCGCTTCACCGCAAAGACCGCATTTCGATAACCGCGGTTGGTCCGAGAGTCGAGCAGCGTCAAGTTTGCGAGGTCGTGATCAGGGCCCGCCGTAGCCTCATTGAAGAACGATAGAACCTTGCCATCGATTTCCTCAAAGCTCGGCCGGCTCCCAGGCTCAGAGTGTGGGTCGAGGTAGGTTGCGATGCTCTCTGCAAGCGCTTGCTCGTCTTCTCCCCTGGCAGTTCGCAGGAACTCTAGGCAGTGGTGCAGCCATTCACTCTGCGCTTGCGGTCGTGAAGGTCGTTCGTCGCTCACTGAGCGTATGTGCTCGATATCCCAAGACTCTCGCTTGAAACTATCGAACTGGAACCGGATGTTTGACCGCGGATCCTCAAGCAGCGTTGCCAGATTGAACAAAAGGAGCAGGCTCCGCACCTTGGGTGCATTTGCGTAGTCGACTGTACGGCAGAGATTGGTGATCTCTTCCTCAAGTTCATCTAGGGGAGCCGCCGATAGATCACTTCCGATCACCATCCGATAGACCCGATCGCGAAGACCTTGGGAAAAATCGTGTTTGCTAAATGTTTGGCTGTCAGCAAGCAGTTCGGTAATCGTGGAAAGGCCACCACCGGTCTGATTGAGAACAAACCCAAGGACGTGGAATAGGTATCGGTCTTCGTACCATTCCTCCAGCGCCATGAAGATATCTTTCACCTTGCGCCATTCGATCTCGGCACTTAGTTCTGCGCTCAACAGGTCTGAAAAATGGGAAAATACCGCGTAGTCTTCCCCGTTCAACGCATGGCCTTCCATCCTTGCAGCGAGCCGAAAGACAAGGCCGATCCGATTTGCGTCATCGAGGTCGGCGTTCTGCAGGAAGTACCAGACGGAGTTATCCTGCAGCCGTTTTTCGATCTGATCCCATTCGTAAGCAATCCGTAACGAAAGATTGCCGGTAGCATCGTCCTGGGCCGCGCGGCGCAGGAACAAGGCACGGACCAGTTCAGCCTCCGTAAGTGGTATCTTACCTATGTTCAGTCGGGTGAAAGCTGCAACCGGATCGTCATTGGGCGCCAGCTCGTACCAGATGACCTTCACGTTCCGACCGGCCTCATCGTCGTTGAGCAGATGCTGCAGAAGCTTTAGCGCATGCATTCGGTTGCGGCCGGCAAGCCATTCCTCAATCGCTCGCCAAGCCTGGCAGATGTGGTAGAAATCTACGTTCTCGTTGGATCGGTCGAGATCGATTTCATCAAGAAAGGCGCGGTCACGGGTCTCGTAGTCGATGGAAAAGCGTTGTTTACCGAGCAGTGTGAGGATTTCATTTCGGTGGGAGAGCAGGATAAAGATGGTTGTCAACCGCTGCTGCCCATCAACGACCTCGTATCCCCCGTCTTCCAGCTTGCGGACAACTAATGGCTGCAGGCAGTAAAAGGAGGTTCGGCGTTTCTCCTCGCTGGCTTGGATGAAGTCCCAGATGTCGTCAAGGAGTTGGGTAACCTGTAGCCGGTCCCAACGATATCCTCTTTGGTACGCGGGAATCCAATACCGCGCGGGGGACCCGTTTTCATCAACGAGCAACCTATTTATTGACCTCAACTCAATTGCGGCGCTTTCTAATGGCATCTCTTTTGTTCCCTGTCCTCAATCCCTTTGTTGCTTATAGCGCCCAATCTTCGCCAAAATGATGCGACAACGGTTCAATCTGCTCTGGAACTTGGTCTTTGAAGGTTACGCCCAGATAGGTTGCAGCGCGGGTTGCCCCCACATAAAGGTATTTCGAGAATAGATCAGGATGCTTGGAGACCGTTTGGTCGAGGTCGACAAAGAAGACAGCTTCAAACTCCAAGCCTTTGATGTGCCGAATGTTGAATACTCGTACATCCCGGTCGTTGCCGACAACCTTTCCGTCCTTACAGGCGACAGCAGAAAGGTTGATATCTTCCAGCCGATCATTGAGTTCCAGAGCCAGCGGTTCCACCTGCTCTTCCTCATTCACCAAAACGGCAATCGTCGTGGCCTTCTGAACCATTCGATCGATCTCGTGAATACGCTTGGTTAGCCATTGTGCGACGGCAGAGATGTCGCCGAGGCTTGCATGCCAAACTGGGGGCAATCCCTCAGAATCGAGGCGGTCGGGCAGGATGATTTCATCTGCCTGAGAGCCGCCGATGGTGGCAATTTGCTTTGCAAGATCAACAAGGCGTCGGCTTTGTCGATATGAAACTGTAATAGATTTGCGTTCGATCTTTTCGCCTATCCAGTTCAGCGCTTCATTCGATTTGAGGCCCCAAGAAGTCAGTCGTTGATTTATGTCCCCACAAAGAAAGAGCGAGCCGGTCAATGGATGCGCGAGCTCGTTCATGCAAGCGAGCTGTACCCGCGAAAAGTCGGTTGCCTCGTCGACGAAAACCTGTGCCCTTTGAATGTATCGTATGGACGCGAGTGGCCCTGCTGCTGGAAGTTCGAGCTCGGTTCGGCTGCGATAGTTGTTCAACAGTTCGTTGGCGATCTGGAGCGTCGCCAGCATCACGAGGTCAAGTTCCTGCCAGTGGATATCCGACGCCTTGGCGGGCGTCACCTCGTACCACCGTTCTGCCTTCGCCATTTCGCTGCGGAAGCGCTTGTATCTTGTCGGGATCCCACGGAGGAAAAGCCGTTCAAGGCGCTCGAACTTCCTCAGCCGTGACTGTTCGACTAACAGCTTCCCAAGTTCGGAAATCTCGGCATCGGCTGGGATGCGGTCCGGACCCAGCCACTCGAGAAGCAAGCCATCTTGCGACTTCTCCGAGACGCGACGTCGCGCCCGCCGGGCCTTAGCCAAAGACTTCAGGGCACGTTCAAAACGTACCAAGGCTTGCTGCCGGCTTACCGGGCGACCGGCTTGCGGCACACTGGCCTGTTCATCTTCGTCGTCCAGCGCGACTTCAAATTCGTCATCCTCGTCCGCGCCTTGCGGATCTGCGGCGAGCTGCCGGGAGATTTCTTGGCGAAGAAAGTCGGGGAAGTTGCGATCGGCATGAGTGAGGGCGTTGCGCGCTCGCGTGAGAATGCGGTTGATTGCTTCGGTCCGTGAGGAAATTGCTTCCCGGACTTCGGGAATAAGTCCGGCGACGCTCCGCATCGTATCCGCATAGAAATCACGCCCAGGCCTATTGAATGGTTCCCCCAACAGCTCCCCAATTGCGCTCAGATCCGGTGCGTCACTCTTCGCTAAAAGATCTGCATCTGCGCGCAGTTCGTCCGCAACTGAGGCGTCGATGTACTCTCGAAATTCATCATACCATTGAGCCTCGTCCAGCACTTCAGGCTTGAGGTAGTCCTGCGTACGTCGTTCGACGAACGGACCAGTTCCCGCGCTCGTTCGCAGCAAGCCAAGCTCCTCGCGCGCCAGCTCACGGCGAAACTCGTCCCAAGTCCGGATGTGCCCGTCACTTGCGGCCAGACCTTCCTTGTTGAACGCCTCTTTTACATATTGCCTAAGCAGCTCGGTCGGAGAGAACAGAAGCCAGCTGCTCTCATGCGGCCTGCCTGTTTCTTCCTCCAATTGTCGGATGAGTCGTGTCTCTTCCCCCGACTCTTCAAGAGCCTGCCGGTCCGTCTTCTGGCCAAGGCGTCGGATGAGCGTTGTGGTTTTACCTGTTCCCGGTGGCCCGGAGAGGAAGCAGCGACTGTTGATGGGCATCCGAAAGATCTCATCCTGGTGCCGATCAAGAATCGGCTGATCACGCAGGCCCATTTGCGTGAGGATCGCGCGGCGCACGCCCTGTACGATGTTCGCGTCAGTTTCGTCGTCCCAAAGCGCCTCGAGGTCGCCCTCTTCGATGTGGGCGCTCGGTTCCAGTAGCTCACGCAGCGACCCAACGGTGAAGCGCCCGAGGCCCCGTATGTCGATTTCCGTGTCCTTGGCGTCCCACTGTCCTTGCTCGCGTTGTGGCTTGAGGCGCGCAGAGCTATCGACCAGAAGGTCCCGCTCGGTGTTGCCGAAGCGAAATGTGCCTTCATCGCCAGCTGCTAGGGATGCGATGCGGCCCAGTGGCGCCCTGTAGCTCGCAATCTTGAAGCCGGGTACTGTACGGGGAGTGCCGCGAGTGATGAAGATGGTGTCTTCTTCATCGTTTTCGTCGATGAAGTGTATGCGCGCGATGACAGGCTGCTCGATCAGTGCAGCAAGAGCGTCCATTTCTGCATCTGCGACCTTCCCGAGATGGCTCACCTGCTGCGGACTGTTGAGTGTATTTATGCTTGCAAATGCACTGGCGTCGCTCTTCCGATGCGATGTCCGCGCCGCCTCTGCGTCACCGGCCACCTTTTCAATGCAGGTGAGCGAGTCTTTCGCGATGTCGGCAAGGACTGCCTCCTTGTTATTCATGCTCGTCTCCCTGTCCGTCAAACTCGAATTTTGACCTGCCACACTATAAGAGCGCTGCCAGGTCGTGGTGTAATTGATGTGAGCAATAAAATGCTTACAAGATTAGAGTAGATGAATGATTGGCTGCGTATCACACACATCCCTCGCGATTTCGACAACATGGCGGTGATGGGTCAGATAGATCGCTTGACCGCTCCGGCCGATCTGCTCCATGAGACGGCAGGCGGCACGCGTTCGATCTTCATCAAAGGTCTCGAAAACATCGTCGCAGAAGAAGGGTAGTTGAACGCCCTGTGCTACCATTTGTTCGTAAGCCGCGGCGCGCAGCGCCAGATAGAGTTGAAACCTCGTACCCTTCGACATGTCGCCGATCTGCTTGGGGGTGCCGCTAGCATCGACCGCCAACAGGATTTCAGACGCACCGTCCGGTTGCGTCAGCAGCTTCTGGTAGGCGCCATTCGTGAGCTCTGCAAAGGCACGCTCAGTGGCTGCCATCATGTCGCTCCGATGCCTGTCGCGATAGCGGCGGATGGCGTCTTCGGCGAGGCGCAAACCGAAGTCCCACTCCAGGTAGTCAAGAACCGCCTCTTCAATCTGCATCTGCAGTGTGGCGCGCCGCTCGACCAATTCGGCGATCTCTGCGCCGCCGGTGACATTGCCGAGGTCCCGTTCAGCATTCGCCCGCGCTCCGGTCGCGGTGGACATCCGCTCTTCTGCGAGGTTGAGATCGGTCTCTAGCGACAACGCCTTCGCTTCGAGTGTTGTAGCGGTTTCATCGGCAAGTAATTGGCGGGCTTCCTCGACCCTCCGCAGCGAGAGGTCGTCAAGGATCTGCCGTTCGATTTCAGCGATTCGTTCTCTTTTTACGATGACGTCCAGGCCCTTGCCCACAGAGGTCCGCAGGGCGTCAATAGTGCTGGTATCCACCGTCTCCGGAAACACCGCACCAAGTTCCACCACTTTCCTGGCGATGTCTTCGAGCTTCGCCTCGAGTTCCGTTCGCCGAGTTGCACCGTCCTCAAGCCTAGTGCCGAGCTTCTCGTGCTGTGACTTGTCAGCCTGCGCTTGTTCTGCGAGCTCCCGCAGGCGCCGGAACGTGTCGAGAGGATCGCTCTCCCCGATGCCGAAACGCGAACCAAGTGAGCCCGTGGCTTCCGTGAACCGACGCTGGTCGTCCTGCATCGTGGAGACCTGACGCGCGGCCTGTAGCCGCTTCGCGTCGTGTTCGCGCAGTTCGCGCAACTGCCCGGGTGCGGCGATGAGCCTGTCGGGTGAGAGCATCTCGCCGAACAGATCATCCACCCTGGTCTTCCAGGCCAAAGCCGACTTTCGGGAGGCGTCTTCGAGGGCTTCTTTCTCGCCCTGCCGGCGTTCAAGATCCTCCTCCAGGGCGGCGGTCTTGTCTGAGGCCGCGCGCACCTTGTCCTGGTAGAGGCGTTCGGTTTCCGCATGACGGCGTGCGGCTTGCAACGCCGCATCAATTGTCGGGGTCTCCAACGCGACGAGGGGCGTGAGCGCCTGACGAAGCCGCTCCGCCCGATCCAGCGTCTCCCGGTGGTGTTCGGCAAGCCTGTTCCGTTGCCGCTCGGCGGTTATGGCCTTGGCATGAAGCGCAACCCAGTCCGAAAAAGCCGAAGGTGAAAGCGCCGGAAGCCCGATCTGCGAGCATAGACCGTGGACTTGGCTCTCGAGCTCTCGTGCCTGCTCGGCGAGCCCATCGCGCTGTTCCCGGGTCGTCGTCGCGCGTGCTTCCGCGTCCGCCAGATCCTGAAGAAGCTTTCGTAGTTCGCCGAGCTCGCTGGCGTGGGCGAGACGCGCAGCGTTGATGTCGTCCACGGTTTTCATCGCCGGCGCAAAGCTGTCGGCGCTCTCGGAAGTCAGCGTCTCGCGATGCGCTTGCCACAGCGAGTCACGCCGGGCCCGGGCCTCCCGTTCCACTTCGTCACTGGCGATCCTTGCGTCTTCCGAGAGTCGGGTGGTTTTCGCCTTCACGGCGGCGATGTCCTCGTCCAAACGCTCCAACCTGTCGTCAAAGCGTCCGAGCTTCTCCGACAGATCGGCATGGCGTTGGGCAGTGTCTGCTGCTGTCGATGGATCGGCCGGGCAGACCGGGAGGGCGCTGAAGGTGCATGCTCCGATGAAAAGCGCGTCGAGCGCCTGCTCCTGGGCCGTGTCGGCAGACGCGATGGCTTGTGTCGCCGTGGCGATTGCTGGTGCCAGGGCATCGGCGTCGAACCGTTTGAGGAGATCCACCAGCCCCAACTGCGGCGGATCTTCCAGCAATGATTGATGTGCCTTCTGTGCTTGGGTGATGCGGGTCTGCAAGCCTGCGATCTCGCGTTGCTCGGTCTCCCAAGCCGCGGCGGCGTCTCGCATCTTGTCACGCAGGTCTTCAAGTATGGCAATTTCTCCCGGCGACGTGACAAGTGCGGTGACATCGCAACCTTCGGGCGCCCCCAGATCCTGGGCGATGCGTGCCATGTCCGAAAGAGCCTCATCATGGGCCCGTTCGCGTCTGGGAAGGTCCAGCACCGCCGTTTGCGTCCGGCTGCGCAGTTCGTCCAGATCGTTCAGCTGCTCGCCGAGGGCGAGGCGGTCCGCGTCCATGACCAGCGCGGCGCGCGCCTTTTCCGCCTCGTCAAGTTCGTCCAGCAGCCGCCGCAACTCGGCATCCGCCTGTCCCCGGTCGGTCCTCATCGCGACGAGGTCTTCGGGATTGATGTCGATCCGCTCGGGATAGTTGGCGCAGTCGGCGATCTCGTCCGCGAGGCGGCCCATCTCACCCAGTTTGGGCAGGGCCCGGCGCAGCGCAGCAATCTGCGCCTGTTCGGCGCGAAGCGCGTCCCGTGCCTGCCGAGACTGCGCCTCTTCAGCCTTGGCGGCCTGAAGCGCATCCTTCAGCTTTCGCCACGCGTGGGCGCTGACATCGAGGGTGCGGATGTTGGTCTCGACCTCACCCAACTCGCGCTTCAGTTCCGCGACGCGCGTGGTGCTGGCGCGCTTCTTGTAGAGGCCGTTCGCCTCGGCCCGCGCCTGTTCCAGAACTGCATTGAGGTCCGCGACACCGGCTGCCGCGGAGAACAGCAAACGGCCGATATCGCCTCGCGCGCTGGCGATGTCCTCACCGCCTTTTTCGATGGTGTCGTCGTCGAGGCAAAGCAGGCTGCGGTAGTCGTCGAGCGACAGCCCGCCGAGGTGCGAGGCGATCGCGGTCTCGGGCAGGGCCGCGTCGGCCTCTCCCCAGAGGTTGCCGCTGCGGGACGGCAGTCGCGTGAACAGGCGGGTTTCGCCTCCGATGTCGAGCAGACCGGAAACGCGAAGATTCTGTCGCTGGTGCTGAAACCCATAGGGCTCCCGATGGGGAAAGCCGTAGAGAAGACGCAGATAGGCTTCCATTGTTGTTGTTTTGCCGGCTTCGTTTGAGCCGTAGATCACATGGAAATCCGAAGCCTGACCGGCTTTCCCGAAATCGAGGACCTTGCCCGTGAAATGACCAAAAAAGTCGAGAGAGAGCCGCTCGATTCGCATCAGGGCGTCGCTCCCTTCATTCGCGCAAGGATCCGTTTTGCGCCGGCTTCTGCGAGACGCCGCGCAAGCTGGTCCATTGCAGCTTCATCAGGCAACAGTTCGGCACGCCGTTGCGGCGCCAACTCCTGCAGAATGCCCTCAATCTCAGCACGGCAGGTTTCGGAAAAACCGGGTTCCTCGCTGATGGCTTTCATGATCTCAGCCAATTCGTCCGTGGCGCTGTGCCCGGGCTCTGCGGTGTCGGACAGGTCGAACACGACCTTGTCCAGCCAAAGCGTGCCTGTCTCCCGAGCATATTGCGCGGCGGTCTCTTTCCAGACGTCCTGATCGCGCAGGACCTGCCAACGCCGCCGCGTGCGACCGGTCAGTTTAAGACGGATCACGGCGCTTTCCGACACCAGGTTTCGCGCCGTATCGCGCAGGGTCCGCCTAAGTATATCGCGCAGGGCGTCGTCGTTGTCGGTATCTGCAACGTCGACCTGGATGTGCAGGAACTCCACAGCCGAGGTCGGCACTTCTTCGATTTCGATCGCCTGGTCGATGGTCAATAGTGTCGCGGATTTCGGACCGGGCTCATCAACTGCATCGGCATCGGATTCCAGCGCGGCACCCACACCCGTTGGCAGCTGGTGGCCAACGACGGCACTGGCGCGCCGACGCTGTCCGACATGGGGACGGGTTTCGCCATCGCCACCGGCGGCGTGTTGACGCTCTTCATCGCCGCCCCGCCGAATGGCAGCGTAAGCGTTTCCTGGGCGGCACCTTCCCAGTTTTTGCCTGACCTGCGACTCCGCGCCTGAATGATATCGGGCAGGA
>NZ_JABUHN010000015.1 GCF_013328815.1 Tabrizicola fusiformis | reverse complement strand
ATGGGTCTGCTCATGCACGCCGGCTACCACGCTGGATTCACGAGATGAATCCCTCACGGGATTTGTGCAACAGAGCCGGTCCTGACCCTAGATATGATGAAATCTAATCGCGGCAGCGAGAAAAATATCGGGCTAAGAAACGTTCTAACATTCTCTCGAAGCGTGACATGGGTTATACAGAATATCAGAGGCAAAGATGTGCGCTTTGAAACCTGGTATGAACAGCACCAGAAAAGGATGCAGAATGACAGAGTATTTAGATACTTTAAGGAAGCGCGCAATAACCTTGAAAAACAGGGGCGGATTGAAACCGCCGTCAGCGCAACCATAATTGTTACACCCGAAGACTGGAGAGCGATCGACCTGACGAAGCCGCCTGGGGCAGAAGATTTTTTCCTTGCCGATCATTTAGGCGGCTCAGGTTGGGACATCCCCTTACCGAACGGAGAAAAGTTGAAATACTATGTTAATCTGCCCGAAAGTGTCGCAAAAATTGACATCTTCTTTTCCGGTGATTTGGCAAATAAATTTTTATCAGAAAACCATCAATCAACCATTGAGCTTGCAAAATACATCTTAGATGAGCTAGGAAAGATCGTCGACGATGCGCGCACTTTTTTTCTACTGCAAGAGCCATCGCAAACGTATTCGGGCAAGCGCCTTCCACCTTTCCTTAAAGTGATAAAATAGTCGGTGAGGGGCCCCCTCACCGACTAAACCGCTTATACTTCACCCGCTTCGGCTCAATGCTGTCCGGCCCCAACCGGCGCACCTTGTCCGCCTCATAGGCTTCAAAGTTGCCCTCGAACCACTCCACATGGGCGTCGCCTTCGAAGGCCAGCATATGGGTGCAGAGGCGGTCGAGGAAGAAGCGGTCGTGGCTGATGATGATGGCGCAGCCGGCGAAATCTTCGATGGCCGATTCCAGCGCCTGCAGGGTTTCCACGTCCAGATCGTTGGTCGGTTCGTCCAGCAGCAGCACGTTGCCGCCCGAGCGCAGCAGTTTGGCCATGTGGACCCGGTTGCGCTCGCCGCCCGACAAGAGGCCGACCTTCTTTTGCTGATCGGTGCCCTTGAAGTTGAAGGCGCCGGTATAGACCCGGCTGTTCATCTGCATGTCGCCAAGCTGGATGATTTCCGACCCGCCCGAGATTTCCTCCCAGACGTTCTTGTTGGGGTCCAGCGCGTCGCGCGACTGATCGACATAGGAAAGCTGCACGGTATCGCCCAGCGTGATGGTGCCCTCGTCCGGCGTCTCTTGCCCGGTGATCATGCGGAAGAGCGTCGATTTGCCCGCGCCGTTCGGCCCGATCACGCCGACGATGGCCCCCGGCGGGATGGTGAAGGACAGGTCTTCGATCAGCAAACGGTCGCCCATGGCCTTCTTCAGCCCGGTCACCTCGATCACCTTGTTGCCCAGACGCTCACCGTTCGGAATGATGATCTGCGCCTGCGTTGCGCGCTCGGTGACGGTCTGGCTGGCCATTTCGTTGTAGCGGGTCAGACGGGCCTTGCCCTTGGCCTGCCGGGCCTTGGCACCGGAGCGGATCCACTCCAGTTCCTTTTCAAGCGCCTTCTGCTTGGACTTGTCCTCGCGCGCTTCCTGCGCCATCCGCTTGGCCTTCTGGTCCAGCCATGCCGAATAATTGCCCTCGTAGGGAATGCCGCGGCCGCGGTCGAGTTCCAGAATCCACCCCGTGATGTCATCCAGGAAATAGCGGTCGTGGGTAACGATCAGGATGGTGCCCTTGTAGTCGATCAGGTGCTTTTGCAGCCAGGCGATGGATTCGGCGTCCAGGTGGTTGGTCGGTTCGTCCAAGAGCAGCATGTCGGGCTTTTCCAGGAGCAGCTTGCACAGCGCGACCCGGCGGCGTTCACCGCCCGACAGGCTTTCGACATTGGCATCGTCGGGCGGGCAGCGCAGCGCGTCCATCGCCACGCCCACGGTTGCCTCAAGCTCCCACAGGTTCTGCGCGTCGATCTGGTCCTGAAGCTGGGCCATCTCCTCGGCGGTCTCGTCCGAGTAGTTCATCGCCAGTTCGTTGTAGCGGTCCAGCACGGCCTGCTGTTCGGCCACGCCCAGCATGACGTTTTCCTTCACCGTCAGCGCCGGGTCCAGATAGGGCTCTTGCGCGAGATAGCCGACCTTGGCGCCTTTGGCGGCCCAAGCCTCGCCTTTGAAATCCTTGTCGATGCCGGCCATGATCTTGAGCAGGGTGGATTTACCCGCACCGTTGACGCCGACCACACCGATCTTGACCCCCGGCAGGAAGTTCAGGTGGATGTTCTCGAAACAGGTCTTGCCGCCCGGATAGGTCTTCGACACGCCTTCCATGTGGTAGACATACTGATACGACGCCATTTCGCTGCTCCTGATCGCTGGTTGGCCCCCATGTAGCGGCAAGGGGCCTTGGCTGCAACGGTCAGAGGGGCTTGGTGAACCAATGCGTGGCGGGAAATCCGGTATAGGGCGCGGTCTCGGTCCAGCCATCGCGGCGGTAAAGCGCGATGGCCTCGCCCAGCGCCGCATTGGTGTCAAGGTTGAGCCGCTGATAGCCCAGCGCGCGGGCCTGATCCTCGACCGCGCGCATCAGGCGGCGGGCAAGGCCAAGGCCCCGCGCCGCCGGGTCCACCCAGAGCCGCTTCACCTCACCCAGCCCCGGCGCCAGCGGCTTGAGCGAGACACAGCCCACCGGCAGCCGGTCGCACCAGGCCAGCAGGAACACACCCGCGGGCGGGCGGAACAACCCGGCGTCCGGGTCGGGATCGGGCACCACGGCGGCGGAAACCCCCGGCACCCGCTCGGACAACAGCCGGAAATAGGCGGCAAGACAGGCGCGCGCCGCCGCATCCTCGGGGTCGGCCACGGCAATCTCGATCCGATCCGAATTCAGCGTCACCGCCACCAGATCCATTGCCGCCAGCAGGGCCGCATGGTGGCGCGGCGCACGCGCCAGCATCCGCGCCGCCATCGCATCGTTCAGCCGGTCATAGGCGGCCTTCTCGGCCCGCCCCGCCGGGGTCAGAACCGCCCGCCGCCGTCGCCGGTCTGCCGGATCCGCCTCGACCAGTGCCAGCCCCTCCGCCTCAAGCCCGCGCAAGAGGCGGCTCATCAGCCCGGAATCGAGCGCCAGTTCGGCGCGGATTTCGGCCACATCGCGCCCGCCCTCCGCAATCGCCCACAACACCCGCGCCGCACCCAAGGGCCGCCCCCGGCCCAGAAAGGATTCCTCCATCGCGCCGGTCTCCCGGGTGACGGCGCGGTTGAACCGGCGGATGCGGGCAAGGTCAGACATCATCAGACTCTGGTCAGGGGTATTATCTGACTATTGTCAGAAATAAGTCAGACCGCAAGCTTTCATCTTGACCCCGGCCGCCAGCACAGGGCGCAAAGATCAAATATTCTTGACAGCCCCGGCACCCGCCCCGAAACAGTCACATCCGCAGCAAGGACCGCCGATGCCGATTGCCCGCGCCCATTTTCTCGACGCGCTGGCCCGGGTTCGCCGGGGCGAAACGGGCACGTTCCGCAGCCCTTCGCGCAGCCATTATGTGATCGACCCGGCCGACAATGAACCTTGGGATCTCAAGCCCGTGGTCGGGCTGGCCATGGAACTGGCCGGCATTCCTGTGACGCGCGGGGCAGAGCGGCTGATGGACTCCCGCCAGATGCAATTGCACATGCAACACCATCTGCCCGAGATCGCCCTGATCAGCTTTCAACCGCTGCGCCATCGCCGGATCGGCCTTGGCCTTGGCCACCCCGAGGCAGGTGCCGTGGACTGGGACGAGGCGGTGGTGGAGGCAGCGCGCTCGCCCGCCCTCTCTCCCGCAGCCGCGACGCGGGCCGAGGTGTTGCGGCATATCCGCGCCGCATGGGTTCGCCAGCAGGCGCTGTGGCGCGCCGCCGGTCATTGCGGCGATTGCGGACGCCCCGCCCCCTTCATGACCCCGCAGGGCCGGCCTTTTCTGGAGGTGCATCATATCCTGCCCCTTGGCCGCGGCGGTCCTGATACGCTGGCCAATGTCATCGCGCTTTGCCCGAACTGCCACCGCCAGCGTCACCATGGCCCCGGGGGCCTTGACACATGAGAGCCGGCTTCCCCCCCGCCAGCCCGGGCATGGTGATCGGCCTTTTGGGCGGGTCGTTCGACCCTGCGCATGAAGGCCATGCCCATATCAGCCGCGAGGCGCTCAAGCGGTTGGGGCTGGATCAGGTCTGGTGGCTGGTCACGCCGGGCAATCCGCTGAAACCCCGCCAGCCGGCACCGATGGCCGACCGGATGGCGCGGGCGCGGGCGGTGCTGAAAGACCATCCGCGCATCAGGGTCACCGATCTGGAAAGCCGCCTTGGCACCCGGCTGACCGCCGATACCATCGCGCGGCTGCGGGCGATTTACCCGGGGGTCACCTTCGTCTGGCTGATGGGGGCGGACAATCTGGTGCAGTTCCACAAATGGGCGCGCTGGCGCGACGTTCTGAACGCCGTGCCGGTGGCGGTTCTGGCGCGGCCCGGTTCGGGCGTGGCGGCCCGGCTTTCGGTGGCGGCGCGGACCTATGGCACGCACCGGGTTTCGCGCGGCAAGGCGCTGGCCTTCGATCCGCCGCCAAGCTGGCTCTTCGTCGATCTGCCGATGAACGGCGCCTCGTCCAGCGAAATCCGGGCGCGCGGCGAATGGAAAAGCCCGGCGGCGGTGCTGACGCAGCCGTGACAGATTGTTCCCGCCCCGCCGCTTGATCCGCCCGCCCAGCGCCGTTAGGCAATTGGGGCGGAGGTGCCCCGGGGTGAACGACAGACTGACAAGACGTGGCCTGATGGCGGGCGGGTTCGGCGCATTCCTTGCCGGGGCCACGGCACCGCTCTGGGCCGAGGCGCCCGCGACCACGCCCTTTCCGCGCCCACGACCGGGCACGACCGCCGCTCCGGGCGAAGACATCGCCCGCCTGATCCGCGACGCAAAGCTGGGCGGTGCAACCGGGCTGATCCTGGCCGATGCCGGCACTGGCAAGGTGCTGGAAGAATACGGCGCCGACCTGCCGCTGCCGCCCGCCAGCACGGCCAAGACCATCACCGCGCTATACGCGCTGGAACGGCTGGGGGCCGACCACCGCTTTGTCACGCGGGTTCTGGCCACCGGCCCCTTGGTGAACGGCCAGATCGCGGGCGATCTGATCCTTGCAGGCGGCGGTGACCCCACGCTGGACACCGACGATCTGGGCGACATGGCGGCGGCCTTGCGGGCCGCCGGGGTGCGGTCGGTTTCGGGGCGTTATCGGGCCTATAGCGGTGCGCTGCCCGACCTGCCCCGCATCGCCGCCGACCAGCCCGAGCAGGTGGGCTATAACCCCGGCCTTTCCGGCCTGATCCTGAATTTCGGCCGGGTCTATTTCGAGTGGAAGAAGGCGGGCGACGGCTGGGCCATTTCGATGGATGCAAGGGGGGAGCGGTTTGCGCCCAAGATCGACCTGACCCGCATGGACCTTGCCCCGCGTGAGACGCCGCTCTTCACCTACCGCCTGCGCGAGACGACCGAGGATTGGACCGTGGCGCAGGCCGCCCTTGGCACCGAAGGCAGCCGCTGGCTTCCGGTGCGCCGCGCCGCGCCCTATGTCGCCGAGGCATTCCGCGCCCTTTGTGCCGCACAGGGCATCGCCCTGCCCCGGGCGGAACCGCTGACCGCGCTGCCCGAGGCCGCCCGCGAACTGGCCCGGCATGAAAGCGAGCCGCTGGACGCCGTGCTGCGCGGGATGCTGCGCTGGTCCACCAACATCACCGCCGAGGCGGTGGGGCTTGCCGCCTCCGGCGCGGGCACGCTGCGCGGTTCGGGCCGCGCGATGAGCGATTGGGCGGCGCGGCATCTGGGCCATCCGGGCGATTTCGTCGATCACTCCGGGCTGGGGGCGGCAACCCGCGTCACCGCGCGCGGCATGGCCGAGGCGCTGCGGCAGGGGCAGGCCCGCACCTCGGGGCACAACCTTGCCGCCATCCTGCGCGACATGGGAATGCGCGACGGCGAGGGGCGCGCGGTGGAAAACCACCCCGTCAGGGTGCGCGCCAAGACCGGAACGCTGAACTTTGTCTCGGCCCTTACGGGGTTCATCCAGCCGCCCAAGGGCCGCGAACTTGCCTTTGCAATTCTGTCAGCCGACCCGGACCGGCGGGCGGCCCTGCCGATGGAAGACCGCGAAAGCCCGCCGGGCGGTGAGGCATGGCTGAAACGAGCACGCAAGTTGCAGGGCCAGCTTCTGCACCGCTGGGGCGAACGCTATGTCTGAGGGCGGTCAGGGCCGCATGTGCCGCACCCGGGCGCCCCATTCGATGGCGGCGGCGTGCAGTCGGTCGATATGCAGCTCGTGCCGCACCTCTTCCAGCATCCGCAGCTCGACCTCGTTGTGCTTGCCGTCCGCCGTGACCACATCGCAGGCCAGCGCATAGGCGGTTTCGTTCAGCCGCTCGGGCAGCGCCTCGCGGATCAGGCCAAAGAGGGCGTCCAGCCCGTCTTCTTCCTCGAACAGGTCAAACACGATCTGGCTGATCCGCCGCACCCGGTCGAGGTCATAGCCGGCAAAGACCGGCATATGGTTGACCATGCGCTGAATCGCCACCAGCTCGGCGGTCCGCATGTTCTGGTCCGAGGCCGAACAGGCCACCATCACGGCGACCAGCGCATCCTGCGCGGACATGGGGGGAGTTTCGGTCATCGCGGCGGCCTCTTTGCAAACGGACCTGCAACCTAGGGCCGGCAAGACATTGCGGCAAGGGGCGACGCCCGCCGCACGGTTGCGTTTTGTCCCGCAATGCCGTTTCTTGGCCCCAGGCCCGCAAGGGTGCGCGAACCCACAGGAACCCCGGATGAAACACCTTACCCTGAGCGGCCTTGCCGCAATTGCTCTGGCACTCGTCTCTGGCCCCCTTGCGGCGCAGGAAGGCGACACCACCGATCTTGAGATTTCCGGCAAGGTCGAATGGACCTTTGGCGACACGGCTTTGTCCTATGTCACCTCCAGCTCGGTCTATGACACGATGCGCGTGGGTTCGGGTTCCGTCACGCCGGTCAATCCCGACGACACCGGCCCCGATGCGAAAAAGCTGCTGACCGTGATGGCGACAGAAAGCATCGAGGGCGGCGGGCTCTTCAGCATCGGCATCGAATACACCGCCGATCCGGCAAAGGACGGCGTGGTGGGCCGGGTCGATTACACGCCCGACCCGATGGCGACCGCGCTGTGGGTCAATGGCGCGGCGGGTGTGGCCCCGGTCACCGTGACGCTTGACAGTTTTGCCTTCGATGGCGCGACGGGCAAGGTTTCGGGCAGCTTTGCCGGTGACCTGTGCAAGGCGGCCGACTGGGACACGCCGCCCGACCCCAAGGATTGCACCGCGATCAAAGGCAGCTTCGTGACCGATCTTTACGCCGGGCTGTAAGTCCGCCCTGCCCCGCCGCCGCCCTGCGATTGTTGACGTTGCAGGGCCGCGGCACTAAGGGGGCAGGGTCCGGGGCACAGGGTTCCGGGCCGGAATGAGGATTGCACGATGACCACCCTGCGCGATGCGGCACTGAAGTCGAAGGCCTGGCCCTTTGAAGAGGCACGCGCGGTCCTCAAACGTTACGAAAAGAAAGACCCCGAAAAGGGCTATGTGCTGTTTGAAACCGGCTATGGCCCCTCGGGCCTGCCGCATATCGGCACCTTTGGCGAGGTCGCGCGCACGACGATGATCCGCCGCGCGTTCGAGGTGATTTCCGACATCCCGACCCGTCTGATCTGTTTTTCCGACGATGTGGACGGAATGCGCAAGGTGCCGGAAAATGTGCCGCAGCAAGAGATGCTGCGCCAGCACATGCAAAAACCGCTGACCTCTGTTCCCGACCCTTACGGCCAGTTCGACAGCTTCGGCGCCCATAACAACGCCATGCTGCGCCGGTTCCTCGACACGTTCGGCTTTGAATATGAATTCATCAGCGCCACCGAATTCTACAAATCGGGCCGCTTTGATGACACGCTGAAGCTGGCGACGGAACGCTATGACGCGATCATGAAGATCATGCTGGCCTCCTTGCGCGAAGAGCGGCAGCAGACCTATTCCTGCTTCCTGCCGCTCCACCCGGAAACCGGGCGGGTTCTCTATGTGCCAATGAAGCATGTTGATGCGGTGAACCACACCATCACCTTTGACGATGAAGACGGCCGCGAATGGACCCTTCCCGTCACCGGCGGCCATGTAAAGCTGCAATGGAAGCCCGATTTCGGCGCCCGCTGGGCCGCGCTGGGGGTGGATTTCGAGATGTATGGCAAGGACCACTCGACCAACACCCCGATCTATGACGGCATCTGCGAGGTGCTGGGCGGGCGCAAGCCGAACCACATGACCTATGAGCTGTTCCTTGATTTCGAGGGCCAGAAGATCTCGAAATCCAAGGGCAACGGGCTGACCATCGACGAATGGCTGACCTATGCGGCTTCGGAAAGCCTCAGCTACTTCATGTATCAGAAGCCGAAAACGGCCAAGCGGCTGTGGTGGGATGTGATCCCCAAGGCGGTGGACGAATATCATCAGCAGTTGCGCGCCTATCCGACGCAAGACATCGAGCAGCAGGTGAACAACCCGGTCTGGCACATCCACGGCGGCAAGCCGCCGGGATCGAAGATGGTGGTGCCCTTTGCGATGTTGCTGAACCTCGCCTCGGTGGCCGGGGCCAAGGATGCCAAGGGGCTCTGGGGCTTCATCAAACGCTATGCGCCCGAGGCGAGCCCGGAAACCCACCCCGATCTCGATGCCGCCGCGGCCCATGCGCTGCGCTACTTTGCCGACAAGATTGCGCCCACCCGGGTGTTCCGCCTGCCGTCGGACATGGAACGCGCGGCGATTGCCGATCTGCGGGCGCGGCTGGTGGCCTTTGACGGGCCGGTGGATGACGAAGCGCTGCAGAACATCTGCTATGCGGTCGGCAAGGATCATGGGTTCGAGCCGCTGCGCGACTGGTTCAAGGCGCTGTATGAGGTGCTGCTGGGGGCCAGCGAAGGCCCGCGCTTTGGCGGCTTCATCGCGCTGTATGGGCTGGACGAGACCGTTGCGCTGATCGACCGGGCGCTGGCGGGCGAATTGGTGGCCTGATCCTGCAAGGCGGGCGCGGCGGTCCTGAACGACCGCCGCGCCCGCTTGACCCCGGGCCTTGGCGCCCTACCCTTCTGTCCTGATCCGACAGGAGGTTTCCATGCACCGCCTTGCCATCCTGCTTGCCCTTGCACCTGTGATTGCCGCCCTGGAGGCGGGCGCCCAGAGCGACCCGGTTCAGGCCCCCATCCTGCAACAGTTCGATGCCTTCCGCGCCGGGGATATGGCGCTGGCCTTCAGTTTTGCCAGCCCGACCATCAAGGGCATTTTCGGCACACCCGAGAATTTCGGCGCCATGGTCGCGCAGGGCTATCCGATGGTGCATCACCCCGGCAGCGTGCGGATGCTGGAGAGGCGCAGCGAAGGCGGGCGGCTTTACCAGCGGGTGATGGTGACCGATCAGGCCGGGCGCGGGTATCTTCTGGATTATGAGATGATCGAGACGCCGGAGGGCTGGCAGATCAACGGCGTCAGCCTGTTGCCCGCGCCGGGGGTGGGTGCCTGACGGGGGTGCCTCTGGCTGGCGGCGATGCCTCCGGCAGGAGTATTTCGAAAGGTGCAAATGGCAAGTCAGGCAGTTTTCGGGCGGTGGGCCTTGATCCGGGCGGGGTCGGTTTCAATCCGGGCGGCGCCGATCAGGTCAAGGCAATAGGGCACGGCGGCGAAGACGGCATCGAGGCTGGAGCCGATCGCATTGGGGCTGCCGGGCAGCGTGATGATCAGGGTCTTGCCGCGCACGCCCGCGCCCTGCCGCGACAGGATCGCGGTGGCCACCACACGCAGGTTGGCGGTCCGCATCGCCTCGCCAAAGCCGGGAAGGTCGAAGTCGATCACCGCCGCGACGCCTTCGGGGGTGCGGTCGCGCGGTGCGGGGCCGGTGCCGCCGGTGACGAGGATCAGGTCAGCGCCCCATGTGTCGGCCAGATCGGTGAGCGCGGCAGCGACGGGGGCGGCGCCATCTTCGGTTATCTGGCGCAGGATTTCGACGGGGGTGGTGATGACCGCGCGCAGCCAGTCTTCGCAGGCGGGGCCGCCGCGGTCTTCGTATGCGCCACGGGCGGCACGGTCGGACACGGTCAGGATGGCGATACGGGCGGTCATGACAGCGCCCCCGCCGTGGCCCAGCGCAGTTGTTGAGTTTTTTCGACCGCGCAGGGGCGCAGGGTGCGCAGCCGGGCAAGGGCCGCCTGCGGTTCTTCGCCCGCGTCAATCATCAGGCGCAGCACCGCGGCGCCGGATCGGCCGCAGCCGCCCATGCAATGCGCCAATATCCGCCCGCCCCCGTCGAGGATCTCGCTCGCCCGTTCGGCAATCAGCATCCAATGCGTGGCCAGCGTCTCATCCGGGGCAGTGAAATCGGCCAGCGGCAGAAACGCCCAGCCGATGCCGGCGGCGGCCAGATCATCGCCCAGCCTGCCCGCGCCTTTGCGCGCCATCTCTTCCCCGGTGGTCAGCGAAATCACCAGCGCCGGGCCCCAGCCGCAGAGCGCCGCCAGATCGGCCGCATAATCGCCCTCGCGCCCCGGCAGCGGCGACAGGCCCGCCACGCCCGCCCGCAGCGGCACTTCGGTAATGCTGAATGCCATAGGGCCTCCGATGGTTTACGCCGGGGATGCGGCGCCTTAGGTTGGAAGGGATCGATTCCCCCGCGAGGCAAGATGACGGACGCCCCAGAGCAAGGCTATCAGGTTCTTGCGCGCAAATACCGCCCCGAGACCTTTGCCGATCTGGTCGGGCAAGAGGCGATGGTGCGCACGCTCAAGAACGCCTTCGCGGCGGACCGGATCGCCCATGCCTTCATCATGACCGGCATCCGCGGCACCGGCAAGACCACCACGGCGCGGATCATCGCCAAGGGGCTGAACTGTGTCGGACCCGATGGCAAGGGCGGCCCCACGACCGAGCCTTGCGGCAAATGCGACCCTTGCCGCGCCATCGCCGAGGGCCGCCATGTCGATGTGATGGAGATGGACGCGGCCAGCCGCACCGGCGTCGGCGACATTCGGGAAATCATTGATTCTGTTCATTATCGCGCCGCTTCAGCCCGCTACAAGATCTATATCATCGACGAAGTTCACATGCTCTCCGGCTCTGCCTTCAACGCGCTGTTGAAGACGCTGGAAGAGCCGCCTGCGCATGTGAAATTCATCTTCGCCACCACCGAAATCCGCAAGGTTCCGGTCACGGTCCTGTCGCGCTGCCAGCGGTTCGACCTGCGCCGGATCGAGCCGGAGGTGATGCTGGGCCTGCTCCGCAAGATCGCCGCAGCCGAGGGCGCGCAGATTGCCGACGATGCGCTGGCGCTGATCACCCGGGCCGCCGAAGGGTCGGCCCGCGATGCGACCTCGCTTCTGGATCAGGCGATCAGCCACGGCTCGGGCGAGACCTCGGCCGCGCAGGTGCGCGCCATGCTGGGCCTGGCCGACCGGGGCCGGGTGCTGGACCTCTTCGAGCGGATCATGGCCGGGGCAGCGGCCGATGCGCTGAACGAGCTTTCCGGACAGTATTCCGACGGCGCCGACCCGATGGCAGTGCTGCGCGATCTGGCCGAGATCACCCATTGGGTTTCGGTGATCAAGATCACACCCGAGGCCGCCGACGACCCCACGGTGCCGCCGGATGAACGGGCGCGCGGGCTGGACCTTGCGGCGCGGCTGCCGATGCGGGTGTTGACGCGGATGTGGCAGATGCTGCTCAAGGCCATCGAAGAGGTGGCACTGGCGCCCAATGCGATGATGGCGGCCGAAATGGCGGTGATCCGGCTGACCCATGTGGCCGACCTGCCCGACCCGGAAACCCTGATCCGCAAGCTGCAGTCGGAACCGCGCCCGCCGATGCCGGGTGGAGCGCCTGCGGGCGGTGGCGGTGGCACGCTTCATGCCCCGATGATGCGCGCACCGATGGCGCCTGCGCGCGGGCCGGCCATGGCCGCCACGGCGCCCCTGCTGGCCGAAGGGCAGTTGCAGGTTTACAGTGGCTTTCCGCAGATCGTCGAACTGATCCGCGAAAAGCGCGACATGAAGCTGCTCTATGAGGTGGAAACCGGGCTGCGGCTGGTCCGCTATGCGCCGGGCCGGATCGAGTTTGAACCGGCGCCTGGGGCCGTGCCCGACCTTGCCGCGCGGCTTTCGCAGCGGTTGCAGGGCTGGACCGGCGCGCGCTGGGGGGTTTCGGTGGTTTCGACCGGCGGGGCGCCCACCATCTCCGAAGACCGCGACCGCGAAGAGGATGCCGCCCGCGCCGAGGCAATGGCGAACCCGCTGGTGATGGCCGTGATGGCGGCCTTTCCGGGGGCGAAGATCGCCGAAATCCGCACGCCCGAGGCGCTGGCCGCCGAAGCCGCGGCCCAGGCCCTGCCCGAGGTCGAAGACGAATGGGATCCGTTCGAGGACGGGTAGGATGGGCAATATTGCCCATCCCGCGGGCGACGCCTATCTTGGACGCATGATTTGAGGAGATATGGCGATGCTGAAAGGGCTGGGCGGGCTTGGCGATATGGCCAAGATGATGAAAGCCGCGACCGAGATGCAGTCGAAACTGGCCGAGATGCAGGCCGATCTGGCCCGCGTCGTGGTGGTGGGCGAATCCGGGGCCGGTCTGGTCAAGGCGCGCTGCACCGCCAAGGGCGAGGTGACGGGGCTGGACATCGACGCTTCGATTCTGGTGCCGACCGAAAAGGAAGTGCTGGAAGATCTGATCCTTGCCGCGATCAAGGACGCACAGGCCAAGGCCGCCGGAAGGCAAGCCAGCGAGATGCAAAAGATGGCCGAGGGGCTGGGCCTGCCGCCCGGCATGTCGCTGCCGTTCTGAGATGGAGGAAACCCGCGACATCGAGGCGCTGATCGAGCTGATGGCCCGGCTCCCGGGGCTTGGCCCCCGCTCGGCCCGGCGCGCGGTTCTGGCCTTGCTCAAGAAGCGCGGGCAGTTGATGGCCCCCTTGGCCCAGGCCATGGCGACCGTGGCGCTGAACGCCCGCGATTGCGCGGTCTGCGGCAACATCGGCACGGCGGACATCTGCCCGATCTGCGCCGATCCGGCCCGCGCTACCGGCGAAATCTGCGTGGTCGAGGATGTGGCCGACCTTTGGGCGATGGAGCGGACCGGCGCCTTCAAGGGGCGCTATCATGTGCTGGGCGGCACGCTTTCGGCGCTGGACGCGGTGGGGCCGGAGGAGTTGGGCATCCCCCGCCTTCTGCGCCGCGTGGCCGAAGACGGTGTGGGCGAGGTCATTCTGGCGCTGAACGCCACGGTGGATGGCCAGACCACGGCACATTACATCGCCGATGCGCTGGCCGCGACTTCGGTGCAGCTTTCCTCGCTGGCGCAGGGTGTGCCGATCGGCGGAGAGCTGGACTATCTCGACGATGGCACCATCGGTGCGGCGCTGCGGGCGCGGCGGCGGTTTTAGAGCCTGTCCGGGCCCCCTTGAAATCAAGCGAGCGAAAATTGCCTTCGAGCATCCGCGAGGGGCCGCGAATTTCGCTTCGGATCGAACCGGACACGCTTGAGCTTTCCCAGATTTGGCCCAAGTTGTGCCGCAATCGACGCCGAATCCTTGTCCGGTAGGACAGGAGGCAACAATGGCGGCAATCGCGGTGATTCTGGGCGGCGGCTTGGGCTTCATGGCTGCCTTGGTGACATGGGCCGTCGGTCTGCCCTTCGTCACCGGGTTGGGGGTCTGGTCTCTGGGCGGTGCCGGAGTGGCAGCATTGTTGTTGCTGGCAAGCGGCGGGCGCAGGGAAGAAACCGTTTCGCTTTCGACCGAAAGCGTCTGAGCGCGCCGATTTTTCTTGAAACGCCGGGGAAACGGCCCCATATCCAACCTGCGACGTTATCTACACTCGATCCCTGTCTCCGATTTCCGGCCACAGCATTCGACTAAAGCTGACGGTGCCGGGCTGCTGCAATCTCGCGGGCGGCATATCTAGAGGAGACTTCACGATGGCCAAGGGCACCGTGAAATGGTTCAATGAAACCAAGGGCTACGGCTTCATTGCCCCGGAAGGCGGCAAGAAGGACGTGTTCGTTCACATCACCGCGCTGGAGCGCGCTGGCCTGCGTGGTCTGAAGGACGGCCAAGCCGTGACCTTCGACATCGAAGCCGGTCGTGACGGCCGCGAATCGGCGACCAATCTGTCGCTGGCGTAATTTCGCTGCTCAAGAATTGAAAAGGCGGGCCCCGGTGGCCCGCCTTTTTCATTTTGGCTCAGGCAGTTTCAGGCCGCCTTGTGCGAATTTCCGATCATGCGCGCCGCCAGACGGTCGCGCAGCGCATGTTCAAAGCCCACCCGCAGCGACACGCTGGACAGGGGCGCGCGCAGTTCGGTTGCCGCGTCGCGGCCATCGGGGAAGCGTTGCTGCCGGCATTCGGCGCTGATCAGGATGACCGGCACCCGCCGCACGGTTTCGCCCAGCATGGCAAAGGCTTTGCGGCCCACCTCGATCCCGCCGAGCGAATCGCAGTCGATCACGAACAGGCCGAACTCCACCGGATCGTCGATCACCGTGGAGAGCGCGGTAAACAGCTCTTCCTCCACCGCGACACGGCCACCAAGCCCGGCCAGTCGCCGCACGATCGGCCCGTCAAGCGGTTGCCGCGTCAAAAGCAGCACGCGAATGCCGAAACCGACGAGTGCCGCCTCTTCCTGTTCGATTGCCCGGATGAACTGCATGATAACCCCCGTGACCCTGACCCTGCCGACTCTGCCGGGCTGGTGTGGCAAAACTATGAGCGATTTTCGGCAATTCCGTCGCAACCGGACAGGCGCAGACAGCGAACCCTGTCACGATGCGCGAAGACCGGCATCACAGGCATCAGCATGGCAGCGCCCGATTACCAAAGCCTTATCGACGCCCCGACCTGGGCCTTTATCCGGGCGACCGATGCTGCCTATCCGCCCGACACCGCCAGTCTGACTATCGCCGAACAGCGCGCGATCTATGACGACATGTGCCGCACCTTTCATCGCGGCTATCCGCCCGGGGTGACGGCGCGTGACCATGCGATTGCCGGCGTGCCCTGCCGCGATTTCGCCGGGGCGGGGCCGGTGGTTCTGTATCTGCATGGCGGCGGCTTCGTGGTGGGGGGGCTTGAAAGCCATGACGATGTCTGCGCCGAAATCTGCGCCCGCACTGGGCTGCGGGTGGTCTGCGCCGATTACCGCCTGTCGCCTGAACACCGCCACCCGGCGGCCTTTGACGATGCCTGCGCCGTGGCCCGTGCCCTGCTGGCCGGGGGGCCGATCCTGCTTTGCGGCGACAGCGCGGGGGGCAACCTGTGTGCCGCCGTGGCCCATGCGCTGCGCGGGGCGGCAATTTTGGGCCAGGTGCTGATCTATCCCGGTCTTGGCGGCGATCCTGACCAAGGCAGCTATCTGACCCATGCCCATGCGCCGATGCTGACGCGCGATGATGTCCTCTTCTACAAGGACATCCGCCACGGCGCCCCGCCGCCGCAAGGCGATGCCACCGTCAGCCCCTTGCAGGACCGCGATTTCAGCCGTCTGCCGCCGACGCTGGCGATTTCCGCCGAATGCGACCCGCTGGCCGATGATGCCCGCGATTATGCTGCCCGCCTGACCGCAGCCGGGGGCCGCGCGGTCTGGGTGCAGGAGCCGGGCCTTGTCCACGGCTATCTGCGCGCCCGCGCCAGCGTGCCGCGCGCTGCTGCCAGTTTCGACCGCATTGTCACCACCCTTGCCGCCATGGCGGCAGATCATTGGCCCGAAGGAGAGACCCGATGAACGCCCATGCCAACCTGACCCATCAGGCGGACCGCGCCGACCTTGCCGCCGCCTTCCGCTGGACCGCCCGGCTGAACATGCATGAGGCGGTGGCGAACCATTTTTCGCTGGCGGTAAACCCCGAAGGCACGCGGTTCCTGATCAACCCCAATGGCCGGCACTTTTCCCGCATCAAGGCCAGCGACCTTCTGGAGCTGGACGCGGACGACGCCGAGACGATGAACCGCCCCGATGCGCCCGATCCCACCGCCTGGGGCCTGCATGGCAGCATCCACCGCGCCCTGCCCCATGCGCGCTGCCTGATGCATGTGCATTCCATCCATGCCACGGTTCTGGCCAGCCTTGCCGACAGCCGCCTGCCCGCCATCGACCAGAACACCGCGATGTTCTTTGACCGGCAGGTGGTGGACGAACATTACGGCGGCATGGCATTCGAGGAAGAGGGCGCGCGCTGTGCCCAACTGCTGGCCGATCCGAAGATTTCGGTGATGATCATGGGCAACCATGGCGTGCTGGTGGTGGGCCGCACGGTGGCCGAAACCTTCAACCGGCTGTATTACTTCGAACGCGCGGCCGAGACCTATATCCGCGCGTTGCAAACCGGCAAACCCTTGCGCGTGCTGCCCGATGCCGTGGCGGAAAAGACCGCGCAGGAATGGGAAAACTACCCGGGCTTTGCCACGCTGCACCTGCGCGAGATGAAGGCGATCCTTGACGAGGAAGGCAGCACCTACGCAGCCTGAAACCATCAGGCGGTAAAGAACGGCGCCGCCTTCATCGAGGGCGGCACCGACACCCCCAGCCGCGTCAGGATCGACGGCGCCAGCGCAAGCTGGTCCAGCACCACATCCTTGCCCGGCATCTTGCTGTCGCCAAAGTAATAGAAGGCGAAATCCTGCTGCGCCTCACCCGTGCCGCCGTGATGGCCGCGGGCATCCTGCCCATGGTCGGCGGTCACGATCACCTCATATCCCGCGGCGCGCCAGCGGTGCAGGAAGGGCGCCAGCATCGCATCCATCACATAGCAGGCATTATCCATCTCTTCGCAGTCGTGATAGAAACGGTGCCCCATGCTGTCGAGCGTGCAGGTATGCAGGATGCCGTAGTCGATCCCCTTCACCTCGGCCAGCCGGGTCAGCGTGGCGAACAGATCCACATCCGAGGGCGTCATCTGGTTGATGTTGCCATAGCCGGTCATGGTGTGGAAACGACCGTGGTGGATCGGGCCTTCCGGTTCGTCATATTCGATGTCGCGGACCAGATCGAACGGGCTGCGGTTGAACAATTCCGACCAGAAACTGTGGGTGACCGCGCCGGTTTTCCGCCCCGCCTTGGACAATTCCGAGAAGATGTCGGGTTGCTCCAGCCGATAGACCGCCTCATTCCCCCAGACCCGATGCACCTGCGGCGGTACCCCGGTATGGATCGAGGCATAGCAGGAGGCCGAGGTGGAGGGCAGCGTCGCCCGCATCCGCCAGACCCGCGCCATCCCCTGCGCCACCCAGCCTTCGAGATTGCCGAAGAGGCGCCGCCAGTTGGCATAGGGCACGCCATCAAGGATGATCAGCAGCAGTTTGCGGCCATTGGGCATCACGGTCTCCTTGCCCCGCGCGGCGGATGCCTCCGGCGGGGATATTTAGGCCAAGATGAAATCAGTTCCCGGCGCTTTCCATCTTGCGGTGGGCCAGCACCTGTTCCAGCCAGCCAAGGCGCATTTCGGGCACCGAGGACAGAAGGAGGTCGGTGTAATCGTCGAAGGGCGGCGCCAGAACGTCGCTCTTCTGGCCGTAGCGGACCACCTGCCCCTTGAACATCACCGCAATGCGGTCGGCGATGGCGCGGACCGTGGCAAGGTCATGGGTGATGAAGAGATAAGCCACGCCTTCCTGCGCCTGCAGGTTCAGCAACAGCTTCAGGATGCCGTCCGCCACAAGCGGATCAAGCGCCGAAGTCACCTCGTCGCAGATGATCAGCTTTGGCTTCGCCGCCAGCGCCCGGGCGATGCAGACGCGCTGTTTCTGGCCGCCCGAAAGTTCGGCCGGATAGCGGTTTTCATAGCCCTTGCCCATCTCGATCTGTTCGAGAAGCTCTTGCAGCCGCTTGCGTTTCGCCTCGCCCTTGAGGCCGAAGTAGAACTCAAGCGGGCGGCCGATGATGGTGCCGACCGTCTGGCGCGGGTTCATCGCGGTGTCGGCCATCTGGTAGATCATCTGCAATTCCCGCAGATCATCCTTGGTGCGGCCCGCCAGATCGGCCGAAAGCGTGCGCCCGGCAAAGGTGATGCGACCCTGACCGGGCGGCAGCAGGCCGGTGATCGCACGAGCCAGCGTCGATTTGCCCGAGCCGCTTTCGCCCACCACCGCCAGCGTCTGACCGGGGGCCAGATCGACGGTGACATTCTTCAGCACGTCGAAATTGGTGCCACGATAGCGCGCGGTCACATTGGCGACCGACAGCACCGGCGCGGCCGGCCCCTTCTCGGCATGGTCGATCGAACGGACCGAGACCAGCGCACGGGTATAATCCTCACGCGGGGTATTGATGATCTGGTCGGTGGTTCCGTATTCCACCTTTTTGCCGTGGCGCAGCACCAGAATGTCATCGGCCACCTGTGCCACAACCGCAAGGTCATGGGTGATATACAGCGCCGCCACCCCGGTTTCATGGATCGCCCGCTTGATCGCCGCCAGCACGTCAATCTGGGTCGTCACATCCAGCGCCGTGGTGGGTTCGTCAAAGATCACCAGATCGGGTTTCGGGCACAGCGCCATCGCCGTCATGGCCCGCTGTAACTGCCCGCCGGACACCTGATGCGGGTAACGCTCGCCGAATGTATCGGGATTGGGCAGGCCAAGCTGGGCAAACAGGCTTTTCGCCCGCGCCTCGGCCTCGGCCTTGGACATCAGCCCATGGGAAAGCGAGGTTTCGATCACCTGCTCCATCAGGCGCCGGGCCGGGTTGAAGGCCGCCGCCGCCGATTGCGCGACATAGGTCACCTCGCGCCCGCGCAGAGCCCGCAGCGCCCCTGCCCCGGCCTGACGGATGTCGCGGCCGTTCAGCAGTATCTGCCCGCCCGTCAGCCGCACCCCGCCCCGGCCATAGGCCATGGCAGAAAGGCCGATGGTGGATTTTCCGGCGCCCGATTCACCGATCAGGCCCAGCACCTTTCCCTTTTCAACGCTGACCGAGACATCCTCGACCAGCGTGACATGTCGGGGCGGCTCTCCGGGGGGGTAGGATGTCGCCTCGATCTTGAGGTTCTTGATCTCGAGAAGCGTCTCAGGCACCGCGGCCCCCTTTCAGGCTGGTGGTGCGGCTGAGAATCCAGTCCGCCACGAGGTTCACCGAAATCGCCAGCGCGGCAATCGCCAGCGCGGGCATCAGAGCGGCGGATTTGCCATAGACCAGCGCATCCTTGTTTTCCTTGACCATGCCGCCCCAATCCGCCAGCGGCGGCTGGATGCCAAGACCAAGGAAGGACAGGGTCGAGATGAACAGCACCGCAAAGATGAAGCGCAGCCCGAATTCGGCCACCAAGGGTGAGAGCGCATTGGGCAGCACTTCACGGAAGATCACCCATCCCTTTCCCTCACCCCGCAAGCGGGCCGCCTCGACGTAATCCATCACGGTGATGTCCACGGCCACCGCCCGCGACAGGCGAAACACCCGCGTCGCATCCAGAATGCCCATCACCAGAATAAGCACCGTCAGGTTGATCGGCAGCACCGACAGCACCACCAGCGCGATGATCAGCGAGGGGATCGCCATGACCAGATCGACCAGCCGCGACAGAAGCTGATCCACCCAGCCGCCTTGCGTCGCCGCGAGAAAGCCCAGAAAGGCCCCCAGCGAAAAGGCCAGCAAAGATGAGGCGGTGGCGACGAAAATGGTGATCTGGCCGCCATAGATCATCCGGCTCAGGATATCGCGCCCGATGGTGTCGGTGCCCAGCCAGTATTGCGCCGAAGGCCCCTCCCACACGCCGCCCACGGCGGCATCCAGCGGATAAGGCGCGATGAAATCAGCAAAGATCGCTGCCAGAAAGAAGGCGCCGGTAAAGATCATGCCCAGAAGGGCCGAGAGCGGAATTCTCATTTCGGGTGCCTCAATCGCGGGTTGGCGACGATCGAGATGACGTCGGCAAGGATGTTCAGCCCGATATAGACGGCGGCAAAGATCAGCCCCACCGCCTGCACCACCGGCAGGTCGCGCTTCGACACATGGTCAACCAGATATTGGCCAAGGGCGTTATAGCTGAACACCACCTCGACCACGACGACGCCGACCACCAGATAGGCCAGGTTCAGCACCACGACCGAAACGATGGGCGCGATGGCATTGGGGAAAGCGTGCTTCCAGATCACCTGCATCGGCGACAGGCCCTTCAGTTCGGCCGTTTCGATATAGGCCGATTGCATGACGTTCAGGATCGCCGCGCGGGTCATCCGCATCATATGGGCCAGCACCACCAGAACCAGCACGATCACCGGCAGGGCCACGGCGTGCAGCTTTTCCCAGAACCCCATGCCCGGGAAGACCATCGCCACCGGGTTGAAGATCGGAATCAACTGCGTCAGCAGATAGATCACGAAATAGGCCGCCACGAACTCGGGCAGCGAAATCGTCGAAAGTGTGATGCCCGAGATCAGCTTGTCCGGCCATCTGCCGGCATAGCGGGCCGCCACCAACCCCAGAAGGATCGCCAGCGGCACCGAGATCACCGCCGCGCAGGCGGCAAGGAAGATGGTGTTACCAAGGCGTTGGCCGATGGCCTGCGCAATGTCCTGCCCGTTGGTCAACGCCGTGCCAAGGTCACCCGTCAGCACCCCGCCAAGCCACGAGAAATAGCGGTAGAGCGCCGGCTCGTTCAGACCCAGCTTGTCACGCAGGTTCGCCAGCGCCTCGGGCGTGGCGGATTGGCCAAGGATGGCGCTGGCCACATCCCCCGGCAGCGCCTCGGTGCCGGCGAATATCACCACCGAGACGGCCAGAAGGAGCAGCAGGCCCAGCGCAATCCGCTGGGCCACGAGTTTCAGGACGGGGTGCATCCCGGCCTCAGGCGTTCAGCCAGCACTTGGCCAGCGCGCGCCCGTTCATCAACTCGCCGTTCGGGTCGGGCTGCCAGCCGCCAACTTCATCCCGCTTGGCTTCAACGAAATCGTTGAACATCGGGCAGATCAGCCCGCCCTCGTCGCGCAGCAGGTTGGCGAGTTCGGAATACATCGCCTTGCGCTTGGTGGCGTCCAGCTCGGCCCGGGCCGCGATCAGCACCTCGTCGAACTTGGGGTTTTTGAACTTGGTGTCGTTCCAGTCGGCGGTCGAGAGATAGGCCGTCGAATACATCTGGTCCTGCACCGGGCGGCCGCCCCAATAGCTGGCGCAGAAGGGCTGCACGTTCCACACATCCGACCAATAGCCGTCATCGGGCTCCAGCTTGACCGTCAGCGGGATGCCCGCCGCATTGGCCGAAGCCGCGAAGAGTTGCGCCGCCTCGACCGCACCGGGGAAGGCGCCGGGCGCGGTGCGCAGTTCGATCGGGCTGCCGTCATGGCCGGATTTCTTGTAGTATTCCGCCGCCGCCGCCGCATCATATTCGCGCTGCGGAATGGTGTCGTCAAACAGGGGATAGGCCGAGTTGATCGGGAAGTCGTTCCCGCGCGAGCCATAGCCGCCCAGAATCTTGTCCACCATTTCCTGCCGGTTGATCGCCAGCTTCAGCGCCATGCGCAGGTCGTTGTTGTCAAACGGCGCCTTGTCCACATGCATGATGAAGACATAATGCCCACGTCCAGCGACATGCTGGATCGAGATGCCCGGGGCACCTTTCAGCAGTTCGATGATCTTGGGGTCCACCCGGTTGATCATCTGGACCTGACCCGCCTGCAGCGCGGCGGTGCGGGCGGTGTTGTCGTTGATCACAAGGATTTCGACCTGATCGGCATGGCCCATCGTGCTGTCGAAATAATTGGCGTGCTTTTCAAAGCCATGGCGCACGCCCGGCTCGTTCACCACCACCTTGTAGGGGCCGGCGCCGATGCCTGCCGCCGGATTGTCCACACCACCGCCGGGCTGGATGATCAGGTGATAATCGGCCATCAGGAAGGGAAGGTCGGCATTACCCGAAGCCAGAGTCAGGGTGACCATATCACCCTCGGCCTTCATCTCGGTGATGCCCTTGACGATGCCCAGCGCGCCGGATTGCGCCTTTTCATCGGTATGGCGCTTCAGCGTAGCCACCACATCATCCGCCGTCACGGTGGCGCCGTTGTGATATTCAACGCCCGAACGGATCTTGAATTTCCATTCCTTGGCATCGGGCGAGGAGGAGATTTCCTCGGCAATGCGATAGTCGATCTCGCCCTTGGCGTTCACGTCCACCAGCATTTCGCCCCAGATCATGTTGACCGCAAAGGGCACTTCCGAAGCGGCCAGCGCCGGGTCCAGCGTGTTGGTTGACTCGCCCCCCTGCATCCCCGCGCGCAGAAGCCCGCCCTTCTTGGGTTCTTCGGCGCGCGCCGCGGTGGCGAACATGCTGGACGCGACGGCAGCCGAAACGCCCAAGGCGGCGGCGCGGCTGTTGAACTCGCGGCGGGTCATGCGGCCCTTGGCGGCCATGCGGGCCAGATGGCTCAGTTGGTCGGTCATGGTCTTCTCCCTGTCTTGCCCCACTTTTCGGAGGCCATTTCGTTTATTTTCAAGCAGTAGAAACCGATTCTTCGCTCAGGCAAAGAAGAATCGCTCAGACAAAGCGGCGCGGCACCTCAGAGTTGTAATGGCGGTCAAAGACCTGCTCCTCACCTTCCCACGCGGTCAGACGGGCGCGGAAAACCAGATGGGTCGCGGTGCCGGTCATCTCGGCCTCGGCCCGGGTCTTCACCGCCCAATCGCCGCGCGACAGGCGCTGTTCCCAGACATGCACCGCGCGGGCCGAAAGCGGGTCGTCGGGGTGAATGTCCCAAAGCTCGCTCATGGTTTCGCCGGTGCAAAGACCGTGGTCCAGATTCTCGGCGTCCCCCAGATCGTCACTGATCACCAGCGCCACGCGCCCGGTGATCAGGTCGGTCTCGATCTTGCGGGTGGTCTTGCCTGCCCGCAGCACCTTGTGCGCCCAAGGGCTTGCCGCCTCCGGTCCCGGCGGCTGCCATTCCGGCCCGCTGCCCTGATGCACCGGCAGGTCAAGCGACCCGCCCGTCACCGTGATCCGCCCCGCCTCGGGCGAGGGCCAGACGAACGGCCAATAGGCATTCGACAGGGCCAGCCGCAGCCGGTGCCCCGGCGCCAGCCGATAGGCCATCTGGTCAAGGTCAAAGGCCACCTCCACCGCCTGCCCCGGCACCATCAGCTGCGGCTGCTCGGCCCCGCCCCGATGGCACAAATTCAACATTCCATGCGCGATCCGCACCGATGCCCCATCCGGCGCCACATCGCACAGCCGCGCCACGACAAAGCCCAAAGGTTTGTCCGAAGCCAGCCGCAGCACCAGCCGCGCCGCACCCAGCACCTCCAGCGGCGCCTTCAGCACGGCGCCGTCAAAACAGAGCGACAGCGCATCGTCGCCCGCCTGATCCCCCGGCATCTCGGCATTCAGCCCCATGGGAAAGAACTCGCCCGTCTGCATCCCCAGATGCTGCGGGCTGGCGATCTCGGCCCGGAATGCAATTTCATCTTGGCCCAAATATCCCGGGGCCCGGGGCAGCGCCCCGGTGCCGACGTCAGCCCCCAAGTGCAACACCTGCCGCCCCACCCGCCGCGAGGGCCATTCCGCTTCGGCCACCCAATGGCCTGCCCGGTGGCGCGGGCTGGCATCCGGCGGTTCGGAATGCAGCATATAGGCGCGATAGGGTGCATCGCCCTCGGCCCCGTTCTCGATACCCTTCAGCCAGCGGTCCCACCAGCGGATTGCCAGTTGCAGAAAACCGATCTGCGGCCCCGGCACGGCGGTATGGGGATATTGATGCACCCAAGGCCCGACAATCGCCTGCACCGGCCCGGCGCAGCCCGCCACCAGCGCCGCTGAGGTGTTCATGTAATTGTCGGCCCAGCCGCTGATTGACAGCACCGGCACCGTCATCCGCCCGAAATCCTCGCAGACCGAGCCGTGTTTCCAGTAATCGCCGCGCTCTTGCAGCCCGGCCCAGCGCGGCGCCAGAAACGGCTCCGCCTCAAGCCGTTTCAGCCATTCCTCGCGCCAGTCCGCCCGCAGCGCGGGGTCCGGCGGGCGGCTGGAATAAGACAGCATCACCGCCCCCCAGCCGAAATTCTCGCCCAGAAGGCACCCGCCCTTGTAATGGATGTCATCGGCAAAACGGTCGGTGGTCGAGCAGACCGAGATCACCGCCTTCAGCGCCGGCGGCTGCAAGAACGCCGTCTGCAGGCAGTTGAACCCGCCCCAGCTCTTGCCCATCATCCCCACCGTGCCCGAACACCACGGCTGCGCCGCCAGCCATGCGATCACCTCGCAGGCATCCGACAACTCCTGCGCGGTATACTCATCGGCCATCAGACCGTCGCTGTCGCCATTGCCGCGCATATCCACCCGCACGGTGGCATAGCCATGGCCAGCCACATAGGGGTGCATCAATGCGTCGCGTGGCGTGGTGCCGTCACGTTTGCGATAGGGGATATATTCCAGCACGGCGGGCACCGGATTTGCTCCGGCATCATCGGGCATCCAGACACGCGCCGACAAACGGCAACCATCGGACAGCGTGATCCCCATATCCGGCGTCTCGACAACGCGGTGGGGAAACGCGGTGACGGTCTGCATCAAGGGCTTCTCCTGTGTGATGCCGCATTGGGCACCCCAAGGCCGGGGAATCTGCAGTCTATTGCGACGCATTCCGGCCGAATGCGACAGATGCCACAAGACCCGCTTGCGCCGGCCCCTCCTGACCGGCCTCTTGCGCCAGCCACTCGGCAAAAGCCCGCTGCGCCGCCGTTTGCGGCCCCGTCCCCTCAACCCAATAGCCGGTGCCCGCGCCCGGAAGCTCCGGCGCCAGTGCCACCAGCGTTCCTGCTGCCAGATGCGCGGCAACCAAGGGCAACCAGCCCAGCGCCACCCCCTGCCCGGCCAGCGCCGCCTGTATCACCAGATCATAGGTGTTAAGCTGTAACTCCCCCGCGCGCCGCCCCCGCAACACCCCCTGCGCCGCAAACCAGTCCGCCCATGTCAGCCATCCGGCCCCGGGCGGCGCCTCCAGATGCAGAAGGCTCGCCCCCTGCCCGCCCTGCCAATCGCCGCGCCAGGCGGGGCTGGCGACCGGCACCACCCGCTCCGGCATCAGCAGCCATCCGCCCAGCGGCGCGCTCCGGGCAAAGCGGATCGCCACTTCGCCCGGACGCGGGTCGGGCACCACCTGCGCCGCGGTGATCTGCGTCTCCACCCCGGGATGCCGGGCGCGAAACCCCGCCAGCCGCGGCAAAAGCCATTGCCCCGCCAGCCCGAAATCGGTCAGCACCCGCAAAACCGGCGCCCGCCCCATCGCCGCCACCTCGGCCAGCGCCGCGTCGATCTGCGCCAAGGCCGGCAACAGCGCCGCCAGCAACACCGCCCCTTCCGCGGTGGGGGCGCACCCCGGCCGGCCGCGTCGGAACAACCGGCAGCCCAGCCGCGCCTCGATCCGCGCCAGACGATAGCTGATCGCGGGCTGCGTCATGCCCAGCGCGGCAGCGGCCCGGGTCAGGCTGCCCTGCCGCGCCACCGCCTCCACCACCCGCAGCGCCTCGGGGTCCAGTCGCATAAAGATCCTTTATGATCATCATGGAAATTCAACGGCTTTTCAGCCGTCACAATATGCGATTTCAATGGCAGCACCAGCGAAAGGACGCCCGATGACCGCCGCCCGCCCGAATATCCTGATCCTGATGGTTGATCAGTTGACCGGAACCCTGTTTCCCGACGGCCCGGCGCCCTTCCTGCACACGCCGAATCTGCGCGCGCTGGCCGCCCGCTCGGTCCGCTTTCAGAATGCCTATACCGGCTCGCCGCTCTGCGCCCCGGCCCGTGCGGCCTTCATGTCAGGCCAATTGCCGCGCCGGACGCGGGTTTACGACAATGCCGCCGAATTCACCTCGGACATTCCAACCTATGCCCACCACCTGCGCCGCGCGGGCTATCAGACGGCCCTTTCCGGCAAGATGCATTTCGTCGGCCCCGATCAGCTCCACGGTTTCGAGGAACGCCTGACCACCGACATTTATCCGGCCGATTTCGGCTGGACCCCGGACTATCGCAAGCCCGGCGAGCGGATCGACTGGTGGTATCACAACATGGGCTCGGTCACCGGCGCCGGCGTGGCCGAGATCACCAACCAACTGGAATATGACGATGATGTCGCTTTTCAGGCTCAACAAAAACTCTACGACCTGTCGCGCGGCCTTGATGCCCGCCCGTGGTGCCTGACCGTCAGCTTCACCCACCCGCATGACCCTTTCGTCGCCCGGCGCAAATACTGGGATCTCTACGAAGGTGCCGCCGAACTGGAACCACCGCCCGCGCTGGCCTATGACGATATGGACCCACATTCGCAGCGCCTGATGGACGCCTGCGACTGGCGCGGGCTTGAGGTGACGGCGGACCATATCCGCCGCTCCCGCCAAGGCTATTTCGCCAACATCTCCTATGTCGACGACAAGATCGGCGAGATTCTGGCGGTGCTGGAAGCGACCCGGCAAGAGGCGATCATCCTCTTCGTCTCGGACCATGGCGAGATGCTGGGCCGCAAGGGCCTGTGGTTCAAGATGAATTTCTTCGAAGGCTCGTCCCGCGTGCCGCTGATGGTCGCGGCGCCCGGCCTGACGCCCGGGCTTATCGAAACCCCCGTCTCCACCATTGCCGTGACCCCCACCCTCTGCGACCTCGCCGGGATTTCGATGGCCGAGGTCATGCCCTGGACCGATGGCGAAAGCCTTGTGCCGCTTGCCACCGGCACCCCGCGCATGGCCCCGGTGGCGATGGAATACGCCGCCGAAGGCTCGATCACGCCACTGGTGGCGCTGCGGCAGGGGGCGTGGAAATACACCCGCTGCATGGCCGACCCCGAACAGCTTTTCGATCTTGCCAGCGACCCTGAGGAAACCGCCAACCTCGCCACCGATCCCCGCGCGGCCGAGGTGCTGACCCATTTCCGCGCCCTCGCCGATGCCCGCTGGGATCTCGCCGCCTATGACGCCGAGGTCCGCCAAAGCCAGGCCCGCCGCTGGGTGGTCTATGAGGCGCTGCGCAACGGCAATTACTACCCATGGGATTATCAACCCCTGCGCGCCGCCTCGGAACGCTATATGCGCAACCATATGGACCTGAACGTGCTGGAAGACAGCAAACGCTTCCCGCGCGGGGAATAATGCCCGCCACCTGCGCGAGCTGACCCTGCGGAGCCTCCGGCGGGAGTATTTCAAAAGGTGCAAATGCAAGGAAGCCGCCTGCGATTTGCACCTTGCCAAATACTCCCGCCGGAGGCGTCACCCGCGCCACGCCCGGCACCTTTCCGCGGCAGCCCCCCCGAGGGGGCTCGATGCCCCCGAGGGCGGCCGCCCGAGCAGGTCAGCGCGCGTCGGCCAGCACCATCTCGGCCCCTTTCCAGCCCAGCAGGATCGAAGGCGCATTGGTGTTGCCCGCGATCAGGTTGGGGAAGGCGCTGGCGTCGATCACCCGCAGCCCCGCCACCCCATGCACCCGCAACCGGGGATCGGTGACCGATGTTGCCGCATCCGGCCCCATCCGGCAGGTGCAGGACTGGTGATAGACCGTGCCCGAGCGGGCGCGGATATCGGCGATCAGGTCTTCATCGCTTTGCACCAGAGGGCCGGGGCGCAGTTCCTCTTTGGCCCAGCGGGCAAAGGCGGGCTGCGCCGCGATCTGGCGCAGGAATTTTACCGCCTCGAGCATTTCCTGAATATCTTCCGGCGTGGCAAAGGCATTCGCCGTGATCGACGGCGGCGCCAGCGGATCGGGCGAGGCCAGCCGCAGCCAGCCCCGGCTGGTCGGGCGGCAGTTTGACAGGCCCAGCGACAGGCCCGGGAACGGGTCCGGCGTCAGCAGTGGACGCTCCCCGGCCTTGGGCAGCAGGGTAGAAAACGCCTGCATGTAAAGCTGCATGTTGGGGCGCGGCAGATCGGGCCTTGTGCGGAAAAAGCCGCCGCCATGGTTGATGGACTTCGACAGCGGCCCGCCGCCCGTCAGGAAATACTGCATCCCGACCAAGAGCTTGCCCCACCAGGGCCGCAGCATGTCATTATAGGTCGGCACCTTCATGCGCCAGGTGTAGTTCAGCCCGTGGTGATCCGAATAATGTGCGCCGACATTGGCATTCTCGTGCTGCAGGCCAATGCCCATCTCTTGCAGCAGCGCCCCCGGCCCCACGCCCGAGAGTTGCAGCAATTGCGGCGAGCCGATGGCCCCGGCGGCAAGGATCACCTCGCCCCGGGCGCGCAGGGTCTGGCGCTGGCCGTCTTTCAGGAATTCGACCCCCACCGCGCGGCCAGCCTCAAAGATCACCCGCGTCGCCTGCGCGCGGGTCAGCACCCGCAGGTTCTTGCGCCGCATCGCCGGATGCAGAAAGGCCCGCGCCGATGAGTTGCGGCGGCGGCCCTTGATCGTCATCTGATAGGTGCCCGCACCTTCCTGTTCGACGCCGTTGAAATCGGCGTTATAGGGCAGACCGGCCTGTCGGCAGGCAGCGATGTAATCCTCGACCAGCCAGTGCAGCCCCTTGCGGTTGCGGCTGATGTGCAGCGGTCCGCCCTGCCCGCGCCAGTCGTCGGCGCCCGCCTCGTTATCCTCGATCGCACGATAGGCGGCCAGCACCTCATCCCAGCCCCAGCCGACGTTGCCTGCGGCCCGCCATTCGTCGTAATCGGCCCGGTGGCCGCGGATCCAGACCATGGCATTGATCGAGGAAGAGCCCCCCAGAAGCTTGCCGCGCGGGATATGGTCCTGTTGACCCGCCAGACCGGGATCAGGTTCGCTTTTGTAAAGCCAGTTCACCGCCGGATCGTAGAAGAGTTTGCCGTAACCCAAAGGAAGCTGCACATAAAACCGCATGTCGGTTCCGCCCGCTTCCAGCAGCGTCACGGTGTGTTTGCCGGATTCTGTCAAGCGGTTGGCCAGCACGCAGCCCGCGGACCCGGCGCCGACGATGATATAGTCGCTGTCCTGCAAGGGGCGCTCCCGGCATCTGCCCCCGGGGCGCTGCCCCGGACCCCGGGATATTTGGGCCAAGATGAAAGGGCCGGGGCAGGGCAAGAATAGCGCGGGCGGAGGTTTCCCCCCGCCCGTTTCCGACATTTCCTGTCGTGCTTGAAGGGGTCAGCGCCCCTTCCAGACCGGATCACGCTTTTCAGCAAAGGCGCGGGCGCCCTCAAGCTGATCCTCGGAGGAATAGAGCTTGTCCACCGTCGGCATCAGCCGCTTGGTGATGCGGTTCAGCGCATCCTGGAAGCGCATGTTTTCCGCCTCGCGCACGACTTCCTTGATCGCAGCATAGACCAGCGGCGGGCCGGACTCGAGAAGCCGCGCCAGATCCCAAGCCTTGGCCAGCAGATCCTGCGGCGTGGTGATTTCCTTGACCAGACCCCAGCGCAGCGCCTCTTCGGCGTCAAACCAGCGGCCGGTCAGCAACAGGTCCATGGCGACGTGATAGGGAATGCGCTTGGGCAGTTTGATGCTGGCGGCATCGGCCACGGTACCCGAGCGGATTTCCGGCAGCGCGAAGGTGGCATTGTCGGAACACAGGATCAGGTCCGCCGAAAGCGCCAGTTCCAGACCGCCGCCGCAGCAGATGCCGTTTACCGCCGCAATCACCGGCTTGTTCAGGTTCGGCAATTCCTGCAAGCCGCCAAAGCCGCCGACACCATAATCGCCGTCCACCGCGTCGCCATCCGCCGCCGCCTTCAAATCCCAGCCGGGGCAGAAGAATTTCTCGCCCTCGGCGCGCAGGATACAGACGCGCAAGCTGTCATCGTCGCGGAAATCGCGGAAGACCAGCCCCATGACGCGGCTGGTTTTCAGGTCAATGGCATTGGCCTTGGGCCGGTCAAGGGTGACCTCCAGAATGGCGCCCTCGCGGCGGGTCTTGATCGGGCCTTCGGTCCGCATCTCCATCTCATGTCTTCCTGATCAGGGCATCCACCGCCACGGCCCCTTGGGCGCGCACGAGGATGGGGTTGATTTCGATTTCCTCAAGGCTTTGATCGGCCAACATCCGGTGCCCCAGAGCCGCGGCAATTGCCGCCACCGCCGCCATGTCGGGCTTCGGGCGGCCACGATAGCCGTCCAGCAGCGGCCAGAGCCGCAGCCTGTGCATGGCGGCCAGAATCTCGGCCTCGGTCGCGGGCAGCACCAGCGTCACCGTATCGGCCAGCACCTCGGCGGTGACCCCACCCATGCCAAGAGTCAGGGTGACGCCGTAAACCGGATCGCGGCGCAGGCCCAGCAGGATTTCGGCCAAGGCGCCGGTCACCATCTCCTCGGCCAGATAGCCGGTGGCGCCGGGCATGTCGGCCTGACCGTCAAGGCTGGCCAGCCCCAGCCGCACCGCCCCGGCCTCGGTCTTGTGGGCAAAGCCAAGGCCCTTCAGCGCCAGCGGCGCCATGAGCGAACCGGCCTGCGCCTGCACCTCGGCGAGGGTCGCCCCCGAAACGCTGCGCGGAACCGCAACCCCGATGCCGGCCAACAGCGCCTTGCCCTCGGCTTCCGAAAGCAGCCGGTTCTCGCGCGGGGGCAGCGCCGCAGCGGGCCGCCAGCCGGGCGCCCCGGCGGGCGTCTGCGCGGCGGCAATCGCGGCCAGCGCGGTTTCCAGCCCCATCAGCGTGCAGACCCCGCGCGCCATCAGCTCTGCCGCCCGCGCCTCACCGAAATTCTCGGGCAGCGAGGCGACGGGGAGCGCAATCTTGCCAGTCGCCTCCTGCGCCGCGACGATGGCATCGAGCGCTGGCTGATAACCGGACGGGTCGCAACGGTCCGCGCGCGGCGGGTCAATGATGTAGAGACCCGCATCATACGCCTCCAGCATGGCGGAAAAAACTTCGGTGGTCTTCGGCCCGTCGCCCCAGATGAAAGTGTGATAATCCAACGGGTTGGAGATGGTGGGGATCGGGCCCAACACCTCGAACAGCCGCTTGTGCGTGGCCTCGGGCACCGGGGGGAAGTCGATGCCATAGGGCGCGGCAAGATCCGCCACCAGCCCCGCCTCGCCCCCCGAACAGGAGAGCGAGCAGATGCGCCGGCCAAGGCCCGGCCCGTGGACATGGAACAGCTTCAGCGTCTCTATCAGTTCGGCAGGGGTATTGACCTCGGCCACGCCGATCTGGCGCAGGAAGGCGCTGCTGGCCGCCCCGCCCCCGGCCAGCGAGGCGGTATGGCTGGCCGCCGCCGTGCGGCTGAGTTCGGTCTTGCCGGATTTGATCGCCACCACGCCCTTGCCCGCCGCCCGCGCCCTCTCGGCCAGCGCGGCAAAGGCCGGGGCATCGTCGATCCCCTCGATGTAAAGGCCCAGCGCCGTGACCCGCGGATCGTCCAGCAAGGCCCCGGCGAGATCGGCAAGCCCGACCACGGCAGCATTGCCAAGGCAGGCAACATAGGCCACCGGCAGCGCCCGCTGCTGCATCCCCATATTGATCACGATGTTCGAGGACTGGCTGACCAGCGCCACCCCCTTGTCCACCCGCACACCGCCATGCTGATCCGGCCAAAGGAGCGCGCCATCCAGATAGTTGATCACGCCATAGCAATTCGGCCCGAGGATCGGCATATCGCCCGCCGCGGCAACCAGCCGGTCCTGCAACTCCGGCTCGCCCGCCTCGGTCCAGCCCGAAGCGAAACAGATCGCCCCCCCGGCCCCCATGGCAGCAAGTTCAGCCACCACATCGACCGTGGCATGGCGGTTGACGCCGATGAAGGTCGCATCCGGCGGCTCGGGCAGGTCGGCAAGGCTGGCATAGGCCCGCAGCCCGCCAATCTCGGCCTTGGTCGGATGCACCGACCAGACCGGCCCGGCAAAGCCCATCTTGGCGCATTGCTCGATCACATTCAGCGCCCAACCGGCGCCGAGAACGGCGATGTGGCGCGGGCGGAGGAGACGGTCGAGCGATTTCATGCCCAACCTCCGCGCCTTTGGTCAGCGCCGGGAGGTTCACACCCCCGGACCCCCGTGGGATATTTAGGGACAGATGAAAAGCCCAACAGGCGCCCTGCCCCGGTGAGTAAGCGGGGCAGGGTTTCACCTGTCACGGTCATCGGCGTCCCCGCCTGCACCGTGGATCGAGAATCGCGCAGATTGGTTAACATATCGTTTTCATCTGTCCCTAAATATCCCGGGGGTCCGGGGGCTGGCCCCCGGTGCCGACAGTTCAGGCGCCCAGAGGCCGCAGAAGTTCGCGGCTGATGATGTGGCGCTGGATTTCCGAAGTGCCCTCCCAGATCCGCTCCACCCGCGCGTCGCGCCAGATGCGTTCCAGCGGCAGTTCGTCCATCAGCCCCATGCCGCCGTGGATCTGGATCGCCTGATCCGCGATCATCGCCAGCACTTCGGTCGCCTTCAGCTTGGCCATCGACATATCGGCCTCGGTCACCGTGCCCTTGTCGTATTTCCACGCCGCCTCGCGGGTCAGGAGTTCGGCAGCCTTCAGCTCCATCGCCATATCGGCCAGCTTGAAGGAAATGCCCTGAAACTTGCCGATCTGGCTGCCGAACTGCTTGCGCTCGGCGGCATAGGCCAGCGCATGGCCCAGCGCCCGTTCGGCCCGGCCAAGGCAGGTTGAGGCCACTTGCAACCGCGTGGCGCCCAGCCAGGTTCCGGCCACTTCAAAGCCCTTGTGAACCTCGCCCAGCACCTGCGATTTTGGCAGGCGGCAGTCGTCGAATTCCAGGATCATGTTGTTATAGCCGCGGTGGCTGACGTTGCGATAGCCGTCGCGCACCGTAAAACCGGGGGTGCCTTTGTCCACCAGAAACGCCGTGATCCGCTTTTTCTTGCCGCGCGGCGTGTCTTCCTCGCCAGTCGCCACCCAGACGATGGCGAAATCGGCGACATCGGCGTGGCTGATGAAATGCTTGGTGCCGTTCAGCACGAAATCGCCGCCGTCTTCGCGCGCGAACGCCTTCATCCCGCGCAGGTCGCTGCCCGCGCCCGGTTCGGTCATCGCCTGACAGTCGTGCTTTTCGCCGCGCACGCAGGGCAGCAGGTATTTCTCGCGCTGCTCGCCCACACAGGCCAGCAGGATGTTCGACGGGCGGCTGACGCAGTTCCAGTGCAGCGCGTAATTCGCCTTGCCCAGTTCCTTTTCGTAAAGCAGCCAGGTCAGGGTATCGAGACCGGCGCCCCCCACCTCTTCGGGCATGTTGGCGGCGTAAAGCCCGGCTTCGATGGCCTTGGCGGCGATCTCCTTGCGCAGATCTTCGCGCAAGATGCCGGTGCGTTCAACCTCGGCCTCATGCGGGTAAAGCTCGTTCTCGACGAAGGCGCGGGTGGCCTCGACGATCATCTGCTGTTCTTCGGTCAGTCCGAAATCCATGGCTTACCCTTTCTTCTGCCCGACAGCCCGGCCCGCACCCTCGGGCAGCGGCAGGGCGGCATGGGCCTCGGCAATCGCCTTGAGATTGGCCCAAACCTCGGGCGCGGCGGCAACCGTCTTGCCCTCGGCCATGTTCACATGCAGGCAAAGCTGTTCGATGGTGGCGACCACCTCGTCACCCTTCTGGATGCGCACAAAGGACCGGAACCGCTTTTCATCGGCGCTGATGATCTGCACCGTGCCCGTCAGCCGGTCGCCCAGCTTGGCCTCTCCCAGATGGCGGATATGGGTTTCGGCCGAGTAATAGCTTTGCCCCGCCGCCACATAGTCCATGCCCGCCCCGATCAGCCGCAGGAAGGCGTCGATCGTCTCGCTGTTGGCGAAGTAATAGCGGCTTTCGGTCATATGGCCGTTGTAGTCGATCCAGCCGGGCAGCACCTGCATATGGGCCATGACCAGCGGTTCGGATTTCGGGCCGGTGTCGGTGGCGGCGTGGAACAGCGCCGCGCGGGCGGCGTCATGTTCGCGCAGCACCTTGCCCGCGCCCCAGTTGCGTTCCTTCAGTGCCCGCAGGAAGCCGACAAGGTTCTGGTCGCGGATGCGTTCCAGCTCGCGGATACCATACATCCCCGATTGCGCGTCGGACTGGGAGGAGACCAGTTCGACCAGCTCGTCATTGAACTCGGGCACATCCATCAGCTTGGTCCAGGGCCATTTCAGCGCCGGGCCGAACTGGGCCATGAAATGCTTCATCCCGGCTTCGCCGCCCGCGATGCGATAGGTCTCGAACAGGCCCATCTGCCCCCAGCGCAGGCCAAAGCCCATGCGGATCGCCTCGTCGATTTCCTCGGTGGTGGCGATGCCGTCCTTCAGCATCCACAGCGCCTCGCGCCACACCGCCTCAAGGAAGCGGTTGCCGATGAAGGCGTCAATCTCGTGCCGGATGACAAGCGGGAACATCCCGATGTCTTTCATGATCTGCACGGTCTTTGCGATGGTTTCAGGCGTGTTCTTCGGGCTGCCCGAGACTTCGGAGAGCGGCAGCAGATAGACCGGGTTGAACGGATGGGCGACGATGATGTTTTCCGGCGCAGGGCTGCCTTTCTGCAAGTCCGAAGCCTTGAACCCGCTTGTAGACGACCCGATCAGCACCCCGGGGTTCGATTGTTGCAACTGGGCATAGACCTTGTGCTTCAGCTCGATCCGCTCGCTGACCGACTCCTGCACATATTCCGCGCCCTCGACCGCCTCGCCGATGGTGCCGTGGAAGGTCAGTTTGCCCTCGGGCGGCATCGGCACATCCGACAGCGCTGGAAGCGCCAGCCGGGCGTTGGCCATGACGGCGGCGATCTTGCGCTCTGCCTGCGGATCGGGGTCAAAGACGCCCACATCCCAACCGTTCAAGAGGAACCGTGCGGCCCAACCGCCGCCGATAACCCCGCCCCCGATGATTGCTGCTTTTCTGGTCATGTCCGCTCCTTGGGGCCTCGCCCCCACACCCTGCCCTTCCCCGGCGGGGAGAGGGTGGGTGCTCTTGTTGATGTCGCACTCCCTCTCCCCACCCGGGAAGAGGGCGGGGGTGAGGGGTTATTTCGGCAGCGGCGCCCGCTTTTCCAGCTTCAGCTTGGCGCGCACCTCCGCAGGCGTGATCACCCGGGCGCCCATGTTGCTGATCACGGTCACCGCCCGCTCCACCAGTTGCGCGTTGGTGGCCAGCACGCCCTTGTCCAGCCAGAGGTTATCTTCCAGCCCCACCCGCACGTTGCCGCCTGCCAGCACCGCCGCCGCGACATAGGGCATCTGGTGACGGCCCAGCGCGAAGGCCGACCAGAACCAGTGCGACGGCACGTTGTTCACCATGGCCATGAAGGTGTTCAGATCATCCGGCGCGCCCCACGGAACGCCCATGCAGAGTTGCACCAGAACCGGATCGGGGATGATCCCCTCATCCGCCAGCGCCTTGGCCAGCCACAGATGGCCGGTGTCGAAGGCTTCAATCTCGATCCGCGTGCCGCTCGCCACCATGCGCCGCGCCATGTCGCGCAACATGCCGGGGGTATTCACCATCACATAATCGGCTTCGTTGAAGTTCATCGTGCCGCAGTCGAGCGTGCAGATCTCCGGGCGGCATTCCACCACATGCGCCACCCGCTCGGCAGCACCGGCCATGTCAGAACGCGGCCCCATCCGGCTCATATCTTCCGAGCCTTCAAAGTAGATATCGCCGCCCATCCCCGCCGTCAGGTTCAGCACGACATCGGTGCCCGAATCGCGGATACGCTCGGTCACTTCGCGGTAAAGTGCGGGGTCGCGGGCCGGTTTGCCGGTTTCGGGGTCGCGGACGTGGCAATGCACGATGGCGGCCCCGGCCTTGGCGGCATCAATCGCGCTTTTGGCAATCTGTTCCGGGCTGCGCGGCACATGCGGGCTGCGGTCCTGCGTGCCGCCTGATCCGGTGACGGCGCAGGTGATGAAAACTTCGCGGTTCATGGCCAAGGGCATGGCGGTCCTCCAGATGGGTTGGCGCCATCCTAGCGGGCTTGCGGCGGCGCGCTTGACGATTTACGAAACAAGCATGACAAGAAGCGCAACGATCTTCGCCGCATCGCAGCAACCGCTGACCCTCGCCCTGCTGGTGCTGCCGCAGGCTTCGATCCTTGAGGTCGCCTCGACGCTGGACCCGCTGCGCTCGGCCAACCGGCATCTGGGGCGCGAGGCGTTCCGCTGGCGGGTGGTGTCGCCCGACGGGCGGGCGGTGCCGCTGACCTGCGGGATCGAGCTGCCGTCGGACGGGCCGCTGGCCGCCGCCGAAGGGGCCGATGCGCTGGTGGTGATCGCGGGGTTCCGGCAATCCGAGGTGGCGACCGCCCCACTGATCCGTGAGATGGGCCGGATGGCGGGCCGCTTTGCCGCGCTGGGGGGGATCGACGCCGGGGCGTGGGTGCTGGCACGGGCGGGTTTGCTCAACGGCTACCGTGCCACCGTGCATTGGGAAGACCTTGAGGATATCGCCGCCGCCCATCCCGGGGTGGATGTGGTGCCCGACCGCTTTGTCATCGACCGCAACCGCTTTACCGCCGGGGGCGCAGCGCCCGCCGCCGACCTGATGCTGCATCTGATCCGCGCCCGCCACGGGCCCGCTCTGGCCCTGCAAGTCGCGGCCAGCTTCATCACCACCGCCCGCGAAGGGCATGAGCCGCAGATCAGCCGCGCCCGCCGCGACCCGCATCTGGACCCGCGGGTTTCCGCCGCCATCGCCCGGATGGAGGCGCGGCTGGATGCGCCCGAGCCGGTGGCCGAGACCGCCGCCGCCCTTGGCCTGTCGCCCCGGCGGCTGGAGCAGCTTTTCCGCGACAATCTTGCCATGACGCCCGCCGCCTATGCCCTGACCCTGCGGTTGCAGGCGGCGCGGCGCTTTATCACCGACACCCGCCACCCCCTGGCCGAAGTGGCGCTGCGCTGCGGGTTCTCCTCGGCCTCGGCCCTGTCACGTGCCTTCGCCGCGAAATTCGGACAGCCGCCCAGCCAGATGCGGCAGGCGCGGCCTTTTGCTTTGCGCCGCGCGCCGCTACATCAGGGGGCAGCCGAAAGGAACGCGCCATGACCGAGATGATCCGCAACCTGTCCGACATTGCCAGCCGCTATGATGCGGTGCTGTGCGACCTCTGGGGCTGCCTGCACAATGGCAAGACCCCCTTCCCCGCCGCCGTGGCCGCGCTGCGGGGCTTTCGCGCCGGGGGGGGCAAGGTGGTGCTGCTGACCAATGCGCCGCGCCCGAACAGCGCGATCCAGCGCCAGCTTGAGGCGATGGGCGTGCCCGGCGACGCCTGGGATCTGATCGTCAGTTCCGGCGATGCCGCGCAGGCGGCGATGCTCTCGGGCGCCGTGGGGCGCAAGGTGTTCCACATCGGCGCCCCGAAGGACGAGCCGTTCTTCACCGAATTTCCCGGCGAAACCGGCGCATATGCCGCCAGCCAGCCGCCGATCGAGCGGGTGGGGATGCTTGAGGCCGAAGGCATCGTTTGCACCGGCCTGACCGATGATCTGACCGAAACGCCGCATGATTACCGCGCGCAACTTCTCTTGGGCAAAACGCGGGGACTGGTCATGCTTTGCGCCAATCCCGATATCGTGGTCGATATGGGCGACAAGCGGCTGTATTGTGCGGGTGCGCTGGCCGAGGATTACCGGGCCATGGGTGGCGAGGCGCTTTATTACGGCAAGCCGCATCCGCCGGTCTATGACCTTGCCCGGCGGCGGCTGGGTCTGGATGATCCGCGCCTGCTCTGCATCGGCGACGGGATTTCCACCGATGTTCAAGGCGGCGTGGCCGAGGGGCTGGACACGCTGTTCATCACCGGCGGCATTGCCACCGAGCGTTTCGGCGACGATCCCGCCAACCCCGACCCGGAATTGCTTGAGGCGTGGCTGGCGCAGCAACAGCTTTCGCCGACCTGGGCAATGCCGTTTCTGGCGTGACCGCACGGTAACAAAATTGCGCCTTTAGTATCACGCACGCACAAATCCTGCGCAACCGTATTGCGCTGCAATGCAGCATCATCTATGCTGCATTGCATCAAAACGGGAATCGCGCCATGTTCGACAACCAGCCTCGCGGCACGATCTGCATCGAAGACCTTGAAATCGGTATGACCCGCCATCTCGACAAGACGGTCACCGACCGCGACATTGAGCTGTTTGCCGAGGTTTCGACCGACCGCAATCCCGTGCATCTGGATGAGGCTTATGCCCGCGACACCATCTTTGAGGGCCGCATTGCCCATGGAATGCTGACCGCGGGCCTGATTTCCGCGGTGATCGGCGAACAACTCCCCGGTCATGGCACGGTCTATCTGGGCCAGTCGCTGCGCTTCATGGCGCCGGTGCGGCCCGGCGACCGGGTTCATGCCGAAGTGAAAGTCACGGCAATTGATCACGCCAAACGCCGGGTGACCCTTGAAACCCACTGCGCGGTGGGTAAAACGGTGGTCCTGAAGGGCGAGGCGCTGGTTCTAGCGCCCAGCCGCAAGTTCGACTAGCGGGGCCACCCCGCCCCCCGGGGGAAGATGCAGACCTATCATCACTGGCAGGGGCTTGACCCGGCAGCGCGCGGCGCCTCGGTTGCGATGGGCAATTTCGACGGCGTGCATCGCGGCCATCAGGCGGTGATCGACCTTGCACGCGGGCCAGCCCCCCTTGGCGTGATCACCTTCGAACCCCATCCGCGCGAGTATTTCGCGCCTGCCGCCCCGCCCTTCCGCCTGATGAATGCCGAGGCGCGGGCCAACCGGCTGGCGAAACTCTCGGTCGAACGGCTGTATGAGCTGCCCTTCGGCCCCGATCTGGCGGGCCTCACGCCCGAGGAATTTGCCGCGCAGGTTCTGGCGCAGGGGCTGGGCGTGGCCCATGTCGTCGTCGGTTCCGATTTCCGCTTTGGCAAGGGCCGCAAGGGCGATGCCGGAACGCTTGTCGCCCTTGGCGAGCGGTTGGGCTTTCAGGTGACGGTGGCCGAGATGGTCCGCTTTGGCGCGGATGAGATATCATCCACCGCCATCCGGCAGGCACTGGCCGAGGGCCGCCCGCGCGATGCCGCCGCCATGCTGGGCCACTGGCACCGCATCGACGGCGAGGTGATCCACGGCGAAAAGCGCGGCCGCGAACTGGGCTTTCCCACCGCGAACATGAGCGTTTCCGGCCTGCATCTGCCCAAGCTGGGCGTCTATGCCGTTCGGGTCGAGGTGCTGACCGGGCCACAGGCCGGCAGCTATGATGGGGCCGCCAGCCTTGGCGTGCGGCCGATGTTCGGCGAAAACACCCCGAACCTTGAAACCTTCCTGCTTGATTTCAAAGGCGATCTTTACGGCCAGCACCTCTCGGTCGCGCTGGTCGATTACCTGCGGCCCGAAATGAAGTTCGACGGCCTGCCCGGGCTTCTGGCCCAGATGGACCGCGATGTTGCCCAGACCCGCGAGATTCTGGCGCAACGCTGACCATCTGGCCCCGGACCGGACCTGATGGCAACGCTTGACAGGGCATTACCGCGAGAACATCCTGCGAACATCGCCGGAGGACCGATGGAAACCCTGCAAATCCACCCGCTGACACCCGATCGGGCGGCCGATTTCACCGATCTCTTCGGGCCGCAGGGGGCCTGCTATGGCTGCTGGTGCAGCTATTTCCGCCTGCCGCCCAAGGTTCGGCAGGCGCTGGATGGCGATGGCAAGCGCGACCACATGCTTGCCCGCATCGCGGCAGGCCCGCCGCCCGGGCTGCTGGCCTATGACGGCGCACAGGCAATCGGCTGGATGCAGATTGGCCCCCGCGCCGACGTGCCGCAATGGAACAACCCCAACCGCAGTTCCACCCCTCTGCCCGACGCGCCCGCGGACGATCCCGGCGTCTGGGCGATTTCCTGCTTTTTCTTCCGGCCAAAGCTGCGTGGCCGTGGCCTGTCCGGGGCAATGTTGACGGGTGGCATCGCCCATGCCCGCGCCCATGGCGCCCGGCTGATCGAGGCCAGCCCGATGGACCGGGCAAAACAGTCAAAGTCGATCGGGCTTTTCGTCGGCTCCACCTCCACCTTCCTGCGCGCGGGCTTTGCCGAGGTGGTCTGCCGCAAGGAAGGCCGCCCCCTGTTGCGTCTGGTGCTGTGACCCCTTCCCTTTCCCGCGCCGCCGCGCCAGTTTGGCGCGATGGAAAAGCTGCGCCCCCGGTTCTGGGAAACCGTCCCCCTTGCCAAGATGACCGCCCCCGAATGGGAGGCGCTGTGTGACGGCTGCGGCAAATGCTGCCTGAACAAGCTGGAATACGAAGACACCGGCGAGGTGGAGTTCACCCGCATCGCCTGCCGCCTGCTGGACGGCGAAACCTGCCGCTGCTCGCACTATGAAATCCGCCATCAATTCGTGCCGGAATGCGTGCGGCTGTCGCCCAAGACCCTGCCGAAGATCGCTTATTGGATGCCGCGAACCTGCGCCTATCGCCTGCTGCATGAAGGCAAATCCCTGCCCGACTGGCACCCGCTCAACACCGGCGACCCCGAAAGCACCCATGCCTCGGGCAATTCCGTGCGCGGCTGGACCATCCCCGAGTTCGAGGTTCCCGAAGAAGACTGGGACCAATACACCATTGATGAGACGCCTTGATGTTCTTTACCTCTGACAATGCTTCGGGCGCCGCCCCGCAGATCATGGCCGCGCTTCAGGCCGCCAATGCCGGTTACGCCCGCAGCTATGGCGCCGATGCGCTGATGGACCGCGTTCGTGCGCAGCTCCGCGAGGTGTTCGAGGCGCCCGAGGCCGCTGTCTATCTGGTCGCCACCGGCACCATCGCCAATTCGCTCTGCCTTGCCTTGGGCTGTCCGCCCTGGGGGGCGGTGTTCTGCCACGAACACGCCCATGTGGCCGAAGACGAATGCGGCGCGCCCGAATTCTATACCCATGGCGCCAAGCTGGCGCTGGTGGCGGGCGATCATGGCAAGATGACACCAGAAACCCTGCGCAAGGCTCTGGGCGCGGTGGGGGCCAGTGGCGTGCATGGCGTGCAGCGCGGGATGCTGACCGTGACCAATGTGACCGAGGCGGGAACCGTCTATACCCCCGCCGAAGTGGCCGCATTGGTGGCCGAGGCCAAGGCCCATGGCCTGCCCTGCCATCTGGACGGCGCCCGCTTTGCCAATGCTTTGGTGGCGACCGGGGCGAGCGCGGCGGAAATGACGTGGAAAGCGGGCATCGACATGGTGTCTTTCGGCGGCACCAAGAACGGCTGTCTGGGGGTCGAGGCGGTGGTGATCTTTGATCCCGCCAAGGCATGGGAGTTTGAACTCCGGCGCAAGCGCGGCGGGCATCTCTTTTCCAAGCACCGCTTCCTGTCGGCCCAGATGGCGGCCTATCTGGAAGACGGGCTCTGGCTGCGGCTGGCGGCGCATGCCAATGCCATGGCGGCCCGGCTTGCCACGGGGCTGGCATCGGTGCCGGGCGCCACGCTGCGCCATCCGGTTCAGGCCAATATCCTGTTCCCCGAATGGCCTGCGGGCCTGAGCGCGCGGGCCGAGGCGGCGGGCGCCGCCTTTTACCCCTTCCCCGCCCCCCCGGGGCGCGAGGCGGCGCGGCTGGTCACAAGCTGGTCCACCAGCGAAGCCGATGTCGATGGCTTTCTGGCGGCACTGAACGGCTGACCGCGCTACGCCTGCGCCAGATGTGCCGCGACCAGCGGCGCCAGTGCGGCGGCATGGCTGACGGGCAGCATATGCCCCGCCCCCGGCACCACGGCGCGGCTTGCCATCGGCAGCCGCCGCGCCAGTTCGGTCTGGATCGCGTCGATGATCGGCGGGCTCTGGTCACCTTCCACCAGCAGCACCGGCACCCCCAGACTTTCCATCGCCATATAGCGCAACAGCCCTGCGGCATCGCCCATCAGCACCGGGTCCAGCGCCGCGACAATGCCGATCCGCGCGCCCATATAGGCCCGCGCCTCGGGTGTCAGATCGGCAAAGGGCTGCCCGCTGCCCCAGACAGTCAGAAAGGCTTCGGTCGCCTCTTCTGCACGTCCCTGCGCCAATAGCGCGCGAAACACCCCCTCGCGCGCGGCGAAAGCGGCAAAGCGGGGGTCTTCGGCGGCTTTGGCGGCCGCGAACAGCACCGGCTCGATCAGAACAAGGCTGCGCACCAGTTCCGACCGTTCCAGCGCCAGCCGCAGCGCCACCGTGGCGCCGAAACTATGGCCGATCACATCCACCGGCGCCCCCAGCGCCGCCGCGCAATCCGCCGCCTGCCGGGTGGCATCAGCGTGGGTATCGCTCTGCCCGTCCCATTCCGGCTGACGGCCATGGCCCGGCAGGTCCGGCGCCATCAGCCGCACCCCCTCCAAGAGCCCGGCAAGCCCGACCCATTCGCCGCCATGCGCCAGCGAACAGTGCAGCGCCAGAACCGGGCGCGGCCCGCTGCCGTAAATCCGATGCGGCGGAAGATCACGCACTAAAGCCGGCCCGCCAGATAAAGGTCGAGGTCGTCCAGCCGGTCCTGCCCCCAGAACTTTTCCTCGCCCACCACGAAGAACGGCACGCCGAACACGCCCTTTGCCACCGCCTCTTCCAGATTGGCGGCATAGGTCTCGGCGGCCATCAGCATGCCGCGGTCGGCCACCGCGGGATCGAACCCCGCCGCCGCCAGTGCGGCGCGGATCACCTCATCGTCGGAAATGTCCCGCCCCTCGGCCCAGAGCGCCCGGCTGATCGCCGTGACATAGCCCGCCAGATCACCGCCCCCCGCCGCCTGCGCCGCAATCAGCGCATAGGCCGCCGGCGCCGGATTCGCGGCGCGGAACAAGGGGGCCGGATCAAGTTTCAGCCCCAGCTTTTTCGCCTGCCGCGCCCGGTCCTGCGCGGCATAGTCATTGCGGCTGGGATGACGTTCTTCCCGCACCTTTCCCCCGGTGCGCGGGAAAAGCTGCGCCACATCCACCGGCTTCAGCACCAGCGCCACGCCACTCCGGGCGGCAATCTCCCAGGGACGGCGCCCGGCGAGATAGACATACGGCGATTGCAGCGCCAGAAAATAGTCGATCTGCATCCTCTCGGACCTCATTTGCCTGCCTGCATCGGTTTGCAAGACCCTAGCCCGGTGATAAGCGGTGTCAACGTCACGAATCCGTTGCCACCGGAGTGCATCATGCCCGCCCTGACCGAACCCAAGCTGATTTCCGGCAATGCCAATCTCAGCCTTGCCAAATCCATCGCCCGGCGCATGTCGATGCACCGCGGCACCTCTGTCAATCTGGTCGATGCGAGGATCGAGCGGTTCAACGATCAGGAAATCTTCGTCGAAGTCTTCGAGAATGTCCGCGGCGAAGACATGTATGTCATCCAGCCCACCTCGAACCCGGCCAATGACAACCTGATGGAGCTTCTGATCATGACCGATGCGTTGCGCCGGTCTTCGGCGGCGCGGATTACTGCCGTGATCCCCTATTTCGGCTATGCGCGGCAAGATCGCCGCGCCAAGGCCCGCACGCCGATCTCGGCCAAGCTGGTGGCGAACCTGATCACGCAGGCGGGCGTGGACCGGGTACTGACGCTGGACCTGCACGCGGCGCAGATTCAGGGCTTCTTCGACATTCCGGTGGACAACCTTTATGCCAGCCCGATCTTCGCGCTGGATATCGAACACAACCTCAAGGACAAGCTGGGCAAGATCACCGTGGTTTCGCCCGATGTCGGCGGTGTGGCGCGGGCACGCGAACTGGCCAAGCGGATCAACGCCCCCCTCGCCATCGTGGACAAACGGCGTGAGAAGGCCGGCGAAGTGGCCGGCATGACGGTGATCGGCGATGTTTCGGGCCAGACCTGCATCATCGTCGATGACATGTGCGACACCGGCGGCACGCTCTGCAAAGCCGCCGAAGTGCTGATGGAGGCCGGCGCCACCGAGGTTCACGCCTATACCACCCATGGCGTGATGTCGGGTCCGGCGGTCGGACGCATCACCAATTCCGTGCTGAAAAGCATGGTGATCACCGATTCCATCGAACCGACCGAGGCGGTCAAAGCCGCCCATAACATCCGCATCGTGCCCACGGCGCCGATGTTCGCTCAGGCGATCCTGAACATCTGGGGCGGCATGTCGGTGTCGTCACTGTTCGAGACCGATACGCTGACGCCGATCTATGAAGGGTTCTACCCGCGCGGGTGACCCGGGGCGGTGCGTGCAAGCACGCACCCTACGGCGCAAATTTTCGGTAGGGTGCGTGCTTGCACGCACCTTGACGAAAGACCGGCGCGCACCGCGCGCAGCCTGTCAATACAGCTCCCAGTGATCCTCGTCGCGCACCGGCCCGATGGCGGTCCAGTCGGCGCGGATGCGGGCGACGCGCGTGTCGCCCCATGTGCGGAACACCAGATGGAACCCCTCGGAGGTGATCGCTTCGGCGGTGATGTCGGCGCGGGCGTTGTGCTTGTGGTCGGTGTCCCACATCGAGATTGAGACCATGACCGACGGCGCCTCGGTGAACGCCTCTTTGAAGGCCACGACATAGCGGCTTTCCCGGTCGCCCTGGCCGGTCCACATCTGACCGCCATCGGCATAATCCGAAAACAACACACGCGAACCTTGCTGGATGCCGATGGCTCCGGCCGAAAACCGCTTCATGAAAGCTCCCACTTCTTCTTGTCAGGATAGCCGAAGAATCCGGCAAGAAAAGGACGGATGAAAAAAGCCCCGCAAAGCGGGGCTTTTCAGGCGGAATGCCGTCAGGGTCAGTGCCCCGCAGCCACCCGCATCGCGGCCAGATCGGCCAGAAGCTTGTCCGCGCTGTCCTTGTCGCTGCCCACCTTGGCGGCAGCCGAAGCATCGGCCACCAGCGCCTCGATCACCGCCGGGGTGACTTCGGCCAGCGGGATCGCGCGTTCGGCCAGAACCGAGACGCCCGAAGCGGTGATCTCGGCAAAGCCGCCGGTCACGACATAGGCTTTGACCCCATCAGCGGCCAGAGCGCGCAGGATGCCCGGGCGCAGCGTGGTGATGGTGGGGGCATGCCCCTCCATCGCCGTCAGGTCGCCATCGGCGCCGGGGATCTGGACCTCGGAAGCCTGAACCGACGCAAGACGCCGTTCGGGGCTGACGAGGTCGAATTGCAGATTTCCTGCCATGATCCCCCCTTACGCCGCAGCCGCGGCGAGACGCTGGGCCTTGGCTTTCACTTCTTCGATGTCGCCGACCATGTAGAAGGCCGCTTCCGGCAGGTGGTCATATTCACCCGCGACAACCGCCTTGAACGAGGCGATGGTTTTGTCCAGCGGAACCTGCACGCCGTCCGAGCCGGTGAAGACCTTTGCAACGTCGAAGGGCTGCGACAGGAAGCGCTGGATTTTCCGGGCGCGGGCCACGGTCAGTTTGTCTTCTTCGCTGAGTTCGTCCATCCCGAGGATGGCGATGATGTCCTGCAGCGACTTGTAGCGCTGAAGGATACCCTGCACCGAACGGGCGACGTTGTAATGCTCTTCGCCGATCACAGTCGGGTCCAAGAGACGCGAGGACGAGTCGAGCGGGTCCACGGCCGGATAGATGCCGAGTTCCGAGATCGCACGCGACAGAACGGTCGTGGCGTCAAGGTGGGCGAACGAGGTCGCAGGCGCCGGGTCGGTCAGGTCGTCGGCCGGAACGTAGATGGCCTGAACCGAGGTGATCGAACCCGCCTTGGTCGAGGTGATCCGCTCTTGCAGGGCGCCCATGTCGGTCGCCAGCGTCGGCTGGTAGCCCACGGCGGACGGGATACGACCCAGGAGAGCCGACACTTCCGAACCGGCTTGGGTAAAGCGGAAGATGTTGTCCACGAAGAACAGCACGTCGGTGCCGGACTGGTCGCGGAACTGCTCGGCCAGCGTCAGGCCGGTCAGCGCCACGCGGGCACGGGCCCCCGGCGGTTCGTTCATCTGGCCGTAAACAAGGGCCACTTTCGAGGCGGTCAGGTCGTCGATCTTGATAACGCCCGACTCGATCATTTCGTGATAGAGGTCGTTGCCTTCACGGGTCCGTTCGCCCACACCGGCGAACACCGAATAGCCCGAGTGAACCTTGGCGATGTTGTTGATCAGTTCCATGATCAGAACCGTCTTGCCCACGCCGGCGCCGCCGAACAGGCCGATCTTGCCGCCCTTGGCGTAAGGCGCCAGCAGGTCGATCACCTTGATGCCGGTCACGAGAACCTGGCTTTCGGTGGCCTGCTCGCTGAAGGACGGGGCCTTCTGGTGGATGGCGCGGAATTCGGTCGCCGCGACCGGGCCCTTTTCGTCCACCGGCTCGCCGATGACGTTCAGGATGCGGCCCAGCGTGGCGTCGCCCACCGGCACCGAGATCGGCGCACCGAGGTCTTTGACGATTGCGCCGCGGACCAGACCTTCGCTGGCGTCCATGGCGATGGTGCGCACGGTGCTTTCGCCCAGGTGCTGCGCCACTTCGAGGATCAGCTTCTTGCCGTTGTTTTCGGTTTCCAGTGCGTTCAGGATCGCCGGCAGTTCGCCGTCGAACTGCACGTCAACCACGGCGCCGATCACCTGCGTGACTTTGCCTTGTGCCATTGTCGTTTCTCCGGTTCCTCAGAGCGCCTCGGCGCCCGAAATGATTTCGATAAGCTCTTTGGTGATCGCGGCCTGACGGCTCCGGTTATACTGGATCGTCAGCTTGTTGATCATGTCGCCCGCGTTGCGCGTCGCGTTGTCCATGGCGGACATCCGCGCGCCCTGCTCCGAGGCGCCGTTTTCCAGAAGAGCGGTAAAGACCTGCGTGGCCACACCGCGCGGCAGAAGATCGGCGAGGATCGCCTCTTCCGAGGGCTCATAGTCGTAAAGCCCGCCGGCGCTGGCGCCTTCATAGCTGGCCGGGATGACCTGCAACGCGGTCGGGACCTGACTGATCACCGACTGGAAGCGGTTGTAGAACAGCGTCGCCACATCGAACTCACCCGCGTCGAAACGGGTCAGAATGTCACGCGCGATCGTCTGGGCATTGGTATAGCCCACCCGCTTCACTTCGCTCAGATCGACATGGCCGACCATGTTGGCGGCAAAGTCGCGGCGCAGTTGTTCGCGCCCCTTCTTGCCGACCGTCAGGATCTTGACCGTCTTGCCCGCCGCCAGCAGCTCATTCGCCTTGGCGCGGGCAAGCCGCACGATGGTCGAGTTGAAGCCGCCGCACAGGCCCCGCTCCGAGGTCATCACGACCAGAAGCTGCACCTGATCCTTGCCGGTTCCGGCCAGAAGGCGCGGAGCGCCTTCGGCATTGCCGACCGAGGCCGCCAGCCCCGCCATCACGGAATTCATCCGTTCGGCATAGGGGCGGGCGGCCTCTGCCGCATCCTGTGCGCGGCGAAGCTTCGCCGCGGCGACCATCTGCATGGCCTTGGTGATCTTCCGCGTGTTCTTCACGCTTCCGATCCGGTTCTTGAGGTCCTTCAGACTGGGCATTGTGCCTCTCCCCCGACCCGCTTACGCGAAGTCTTTGGCGAAAGCGTCAAGCTCGGCCCGAATGGCTTTTTCCAGATCACCGGCAACCTTGCGGTCGTTCTTGGTGATGTCTTCCAGCAGCGCCGCGCCCTTGGTGCGCAGGTGCTTCAGAAGACCCGCCTCGAAACGGCCCACGTCCTTGACCGCGATCTTGTCCAGCGCGCCCGAGGTGCCCGCATAGATCACGACCACGATTTCGGCGTTGGTCATCGGCGCATACTGGTTCTGCTTCATCAGCTCGGTCAGACGGGCGCCGCGGTTCAAGAGGGCCTGGGTCGAAGCGTCAAGGTCCGAACCGAACTGCGCAAAGGCCGCCATTTCGCGGTATTGCGCCAGCTCCAGCTTCACCTTGCCGGCCACCGACTTCATCGCGTTGGTCTGCGCGGACGAACCCACGCGCGACACCGACAGACCCGTGTTCACGGCGGGGCGGATGCCCTGATAGAACAGTTCGGTTTCCAGGAAGATCTGGCCGTCGGTGATCGAGATCACGTTGGTCGGGATGAAGGCCGACACGTCACCGCCCTGGGTTTCGATGATCGGCAGCGCGGTCAACGAACCGGCACCAAAATCTTCGTTCAGCTTGGCCGAACGCTCCAGCAGACGCGAGTGCAGATAGAACACGTCGCCCGGATAGGCTTCACGCCCCGGCGGACGGCGCAGCAGCAGCGACATCTGGCGATAGGCGACGGCCTGCTTGGACAGGTCATCATAGATGATCAGGGCATGGCGGCCATTGTCGCGGAAGAATTCCGCCATCGCGGTCGCGGCATAGGGGGCCAGGAACTGCATGGGCGCCGGGTCCGAAGCAGTGGCGGCCACGACGATCGTGTATTTGATCGCGCCGGTCTCTTCCAGCTTCTTCACAAGCTGCGCCACGGTCGAACGCTTTTGCCCGATGGCGACATAGATGCAGTAGAGCTTCTTGCTCTCATCATCGCCGGCAGCTTCGTTATAGGTCTTCTGGTTCAGGATGGCGTCCAGAGCCACGGCGGTTTTGCCGGTCTGACGGTCGCCGATGATCAGTTCGCGCTGGCCACGGCCAACCGGGATCATCGCGTCCACGGCCTTGAGGCCGGTTGCCATCGGCTCATGCACCGACTTGCGGGGAATGATGCCGGGGGCCTTCACGTCGGCGACGCGACGCTCCGAGGCGGCAATCGGACCCTTGCCGTCGATCGGGTTGCCCAGACCGTCCACGACGCGGCCCAGCAGGGCCTCACCGGCGGGCACGTCCACGATGGACTTGGTGCGCTTGACGGTGTCGCCTTCCTTGATGTCCTGGTCGGAACCGAAGATCACGATACCGACGTTATCGACTTCGAGGTTCAGCGCCATGCCGCGGATGCCGCCGGGGAATTCCACCATTTCACCGGCCTGAACATTGTCCAGCCCGTGAACGCGGGCGATACCGTCGCCAACCGACAGCACGCGGCCCACTTCGGCCACTTCGGCGTCCTTGCCGAAGTTCTTGATCTGCTCTTTCAGGATCGCAGAGATCTCAGCAGCCTGAATTCCCATCACCCAACCTCTTTCATGGCATTCTGCAGGGAAGCGAGCTTGGCCTTGACCGACGTGTCGATCATGGTCGAGCCCAGCTTGACGATAAGTCCACCGATGAGGCTTTCATCGACGGTGGTGTTCAGCTTGACGTCCTTGCCGACCTTGGCCTTGAGCGTGGCGGCCAGACGGGCGGCCTGCTCGGGCGAAAGGGCGGCGGCGGTGGTCACCTCGGCGGTGACTTCACCCTTTTCGGCGGCGATGCGCGCCTTGAGGTCGGCCACCAGTTGCGGCAGCACGAACAGACGCCGCTTGGAGGCCATCAGGGCGATGGTGTTGGTCACCAGCTCGGACAGGCCCAGCTTGGCGGCAACCGCCGCCATGGCGCGGGCCTGATCATCGCGCGCCACCACGGGCGAAGCGATCAGCGATCCAAGTTCGGGGCTGGCGGCCAATGCGGCCCCCAATGCCTCGGCGTCGGCTTCAAGCGCTTTGAGCGCCCCGGCGTCCTTGGCAAGTTCGAAAAGCGCCTGTGCGTAGCGCCCCGCGATGCCAAGCGAGATAGATGCTGGTTCGGACACGTCATCCCTTCCGCTGCTTTGGCCCCCACCCCTCGCCGCCTTCGGATTTCAGCCCGATTGCGGCGCATACTGGGGGCATGCGTCTTCAGATTTTGCGCGTCTCTAGCAGAGCCATGGGCACCCCGCAACCTCACAGGCAGGTGTTTTGGTGTGAAAAGGATGCGGCAAAACGCTTCCGGGCGCGGGGCGGCGAAAGGCCGGGGCAAAGCGACCCATTCTGCGGGCGCAAACAGGGCCATCCGACACCCTTCCGGGCGCGCGCGGCGCACCTGCGCGAGTATTGAGGGAATCGGGCAAAGCCCCCAAAGACCGCCGGCGCGTCAGTCCGCCCGGCGGGCCGTGCCCCGGGTCTGCGGCACCGGGGCGGGCTGGCCCACCCCCTCAAGCACCCGCAACGGACGCCGCACCACCGCGCCCAGCCCGCCCCGCGTGGGCGCATAGACCTGCTTGGTCGCCTCGACCATCAGCACCCCACCCGACAGCCAGGGCAGATGCCGTCCCACCCCCTCCCAGAAGCCCGCCGTGCGCAGCCAGAACGGCGCCTGACTGGGCGGGGCGTGCAGCACGGTCAGGCTGCGCTCGGGCGTGAAGGCGTGGCGGCGCAACTGCGCCTCAAGCTGGGCCGCCGAATAGGGCCGGCCGAAGCCGAAGGGCGTCGCATCGCGCCGCGACCACAGGCCCGCCCGGTTCGGCACCACGATGAGCGCCCGCCCTCCCGGACCCAGCACGCGATGCGCCTCTTCCAGCACGGCCGAGGGGTTTTCTGAGGTTTCCAGCCCGTGCATCAGCACCAGCCGGTCCACCAGCCCGGTCGGCAGCGGCCAGTGGGTTTCCTCGCACAGCACGCTGACATTCTCCATGCCGGCGGGCCAAGGCATCACCCCCTGCGGGCCGGGCATCAGCCCGATCACCCGCCGCGCCTCGGCCAGATAGGGCCGCAGCAGCGGCACCGCAAAGCCGAAGCCCGCCACGGTCTGCCCGCTCAACGGCGGCCAGATTTCGACCACCCGGTCGCGGATCGCACGCTGTGCCACCCGGCCCAACTGCGTGCGGTAGTAGAAATTCCGCAGGTCAAGCACGTCGAGGTGCATTGCAGCCGCCATCCCTTCGGGTCACATTGGCCGGCAGAATAGCGACTGACGGGACAAAAGCCATGGCGCTTGAACTGGTCACGATTCCCTGCCTGCAGGACAATTATGCCTATCTGCTGCATGATCCGGCAACGCGGCAAACCGCCGTGGTCGATGTGCCCGAAGTCGCGCCGATCCTGAAAGAGTTGCTGCGCCGCGAATGGCTGCTGACCAGCATCTTTCTGACCCATCACCACGACGACCATATTCAGGGCGTGAACGAGCTGCGCACGACCACCGGCGCCCGCGTCTGGGGGGCAGATGCCGACCGCCACCGCCTGCCCCGGCTGGACTGGTCGCTGTGGGAAGGGGACGAGGTGCAGGTGGGCCGCGCCCGCGGCACGGTGATCGACGTGCCCGGCCATACCCGCGGCCATGTCGCCTTTCACTTTCCCGCCTCGAGCCTTGCCTTTACCGGCGACAGCCTGATGTCGGGCGGCTGCGGGCGGCTGTTCGAAGGTACCCCGGCCGAGATGTGGTCCAGCCTTGGCAAACTCGCGGCCCTGCCGCCCGAAACGCTGATCTGCTCGGGCCACGAATACACCACCTCGAACCTGCGCTTTGCCGCCACGATCGAGCCGGACAATCCCGCCCTTGCCGCCCGCATCGCTGCCGTGGCTGCGGCCCGGGCCGCTGGCCGCCCCACCGTGCCGGTGCCTCTGGCCGAAGAGCTTGCCACCAACCCGATGCTGCGTGCCGCCCTGCCCGCGGTGAAGGCCGCCATCGGCCTGCCGGACGCCTCCGACACCGAAGCCTTTGCCGAGATCCGCGCCCGCAAGGACCGCTTCTGACCGCCCCTTGCCGCGCGCGCTCGTGCGTCTTTGGCAACAGACGATCACATTTTGTGCCATCGCCGGAAGAATGGACAATCCTGACCGATTAGGACTTGAAACCGGGCGCAGAAAACCGATCCTTAACATCATGAGGCCATGGTTGGGCAGGGGCCACCCTCCGACCCGCAGGAACAGGAGCACGAAACAAGTGCCATCGTTTTCGACCACGCTTGAACAGGCCATCCACGGGGCGCTCGCGCTTGCAAACGCGCGCCGCCACGAGCTGGCAACGCTGGAACATCTGCTTCTGGCCCTGATCGACGAACCCGACGCCGCGCGGGTGATGAAGGCTTGCTCGGTCAACCTTGACGAGCTGCGCAAGACCCTAGTGGAGTTCATCGACGACGACCTTTCCACGCTGGTCACCGATGTCGAAGGCTCCGAAGCCGTGCCGACCGCCGCGTTTCAGCGGGTGATCCAGCGCGCCGCGATCCATGTGCAATCCTCCGGCCGGACCGAGGTGACGGGCGCCAACGTGCTGGTCGCCATCTTTGCCGAGCGGGAGTCGAACGCCGCCTATTTCCTGCAAGAACAGGACATGACGCGCTATGATGCGGTCAATTTCATCGCCCATGGCGTGGCCAAAGACCCGTCCTATGGCGAAACCCGCCCCGTCTCGGGCGCGGATGAACCGAGCCACGAAACCCCCAAGGGCGAAGCGGGTGAGGCCAAGGAATCCGCCCTGTCGAAATATTGCGTCGATCTCAACGTCAAGGCCCGCAAGGGCGACGTTGACCCGCTGATCGGACGCGAGCAAGAGGTGGAACGCGCCATTCAGGTTCTCTGCCGCCGCCGCAAGAACAACCCGCTGCTGGTGGGCGATCCGGGCGTGGGCAAGACCGCCATCGCCGAAGGTCTGGCCAAGAAGATCGTGGACAAACAGACGCCGGAAATTCTGGCCCATGCCACGATCTACAGCCTTGATATGGGCGCGCTTCTGGCCGGCACCCGCTATCGCGGCGACTTTGAAGAGCGTCTGAAGCAGGTCGTCAAAGAGCTTGAGGATCACCCCGACGCGATCCTCTTCATTGACGAGATTCACACAGTCATCGGTGCCGGTGCCACCTCGGGCGGCGCCATGGATGCCTCCAACCTGCTGAAACCGGCGTTGCAGGGCGGCAAGCTGCGCTGCATGGGCTCCACCACCTACAAGGAATTCCGTCAGCATTTTGAGAAAGACCGCGCCCTGTCGCGCCGCTTCCAGAAGATCGACGTGAACGAGCCGACCGTGCCGGATGCCATCAAGATTCTTCAGGGTCTCAAGCCCAATTTTGAAGAGCATCACGATGTCCGCTACACCGCCGACGCCATCAAATCGGCGGTGGAACTGGCCGCGCGCTATATCCACGACCGCAAACTGCCCGACAGCGCCATCGACGTGATCGACGAGGCGGGCGCGGCGCAGCACCTTCTGCCCGAAGGCAAGCGGCGCAAGACGCTGGGGATCAAAGAGATTGAGGCTGTGGTGGCCAAGATCGCCCGCATCCCGCCGAAATCGGTCTCGAAAGACGATGCCGAAACCCTGCGCGACCTTGAGAAAACCCTCAAGCGCGTGGTCTTCGGTCAGGACAAGGCGGTTGAAGCCCTGTGCAGCGCCATCAAACTCGCCCGCGCCGGTCTGCGCGAGCCGGAAAAGCCCATCGGCAACTATCTGTTTGCCGGGCCGACGGGCGTGGGTAAGACCGAAGTGGCCAAACAACTGGCGTCTTCGCTGGGCGTGAAACTGCTGCGCTTCGACATGTCGGAATACATGGAGAAACACGCGGTTAGCCGTCTGATCGGCGCCCCGCCCGGCTATGTCGGCTTTGATCAGGGGGGTATGCTGACCGATGGCGTCGATCAGGATCCGCATTGCGTCCTGCTGCTGGACGAGATGGAAAAGGCCCACCCGGATGTCTACAACATCCTTCTGCAGGTGATGGACCACGGCAAGCTGACCGACCACAACGGCCGGACGGTGGATTTCCGCAACGTGATCCTGATCATGACCTCGAACGCCGGCGCACGCGAGCAATCGCAGGCGGCCATCGGTTTCGGGCGCGAGCGCCGCACGGGTGAAGATACCGCCGCCATCGAGCGCACCTTCACTCCCGAATTCCGCAACCGTCTGGATGCGGTGATCTCCTTCGCGCCGCTGTCGAAGGATGTCATCATGGAGGTGGTGACCAAGTTCGTGCTGCAACTCGAAGCGCAACTGATGGACCGCAACGTCCATATCGACCTTGCGCCCGAAGCAGCCGCATGGCTGGGCGACAAGGGTTATGATGACAAGATGGGTGCGCGTCCGCTGGGCCGCGTTATTCAGGAAAACATCAAGAAGCCGCTGGCCGAGGAACTGCTGTTCGGCAAGCTGGTCAAGGGCGGCACCGTCCATGTCGGCGTCAAGGATGATGCAATCCACCTGACCTATGAGGAGCCGGGCAAACCCCGGCTGACCCGGCAAAAGCCGCCGCTCCTGACCGCGGAATGAACCGAAAGGCCCCCCATGCGGGGGCCTTTTGCGTTCAGGGGTGCGTGAAATCACGCACCCTACCCGACACGTTCAATCCGCCCGTAGGGTGCGTGCCTGCACGCACCGCCCCGGGTCAGACCGCAGATTGCCGGTTCCCCTCAAACCCGATCCTGCGCTAGCCTGCCGGCATGACCCAAGCCCCCTCGCCCCGCACCCGCGCCCGCCGTCTGCACCACAAGGCCGCCTATGACCGCGCCACCATCGACGCCATCCTCGATGCGATGCCGGTCGCCCATATCGGCCATCTGGTGGACGGTTTTCCCGTCGTCACCCCCACCCTGCAATGGCGCGAGGGGGACCGGATTTACTGGCACGGCTCTTCGGCCAGCCGCATGGTCCGCGCGGCTGCAAATGCCCCGGTCTGCGTTACCGTCACGCTCACCGATGGCATGGTGCTGGCCCGCTCGGCGCTGGAGCATTCGGTGAACTACCGCTGCGTCATGGCCTTTGGCACGGCCGAGGCTGTGACCGACCCCGCGCTCAAGGCGCGGCATCTGGAAACCATGGTGGAACAGCTTTTTCGCGGCCGCTGGCCGCAATTGCGCCCGATGACCGCGCAAGAGGTCAAGGCGACCGCCGTTCTCTCGCTGCCGCTGACCGAGGCCAGCGCCAAGATCTCGCAGGGCAACACCGAAGACCCAGAGGAGGATATCGGCTGGCCGGTCTGGGCGGGCGTGCTGCCCATCACCCTTGGCATGGGCGCGCCGATCCCGGCGCCCGACCTTGCACCGGGGCTGGCCTTGCCCGATCATGCCCGCGACTACCGCTTTGGCAAGGCGCCGGAAAGCCCCCCCGAATGACCGCAGTCCTCTTCGTCTGTCTCGGCAATATCTGCCGGTCCCCCACCGCCGAGGCGGTGCTGCGCGCCCGTGCGGCGGCGGCGGGGCTTGACCTCACGGTGGACAGTTGCGGCACCGGCGGCTGGCATGTCGGCGAGCCGCCCTATCTGCCCGCCATCGAGGCCGCCGCGAAACGCGGTTATGACCTGCGCAGCCTGCGGGCCCGGCAACTGACCCCGCAGGACTTTACCCGCTTCGACCTTGTGCTGGTGATGGACCGCTCGAACCTGCGCGATGCGGAGGCGCTCTGCCCGCCCGATGGCAGCAAGCCCCGGCTTTTCCTGACCTATGCCCCCGGCTCAGGCCGCACAGACCTGCCCGACCCGTGGTATACCCGCGATTTTGAAGGCACATTGGACCTGATCGAGGCCGCCAGTGACGGCCTGATCGCGGCCCTGCGCGGTCAGCCGCCGCAATAGGCTTCGGCTTGGGCCGAAAACGCCTGATAGCGGTCCCAGAACGCATCATCCGCGCCGCGCTTGGACATCTTCACGTCCTGCGCCTTGTCGGGGTCCTTGAAGAAACCCGCCACCCGGCGCTGATCGGTGCTGCGCAGGGTGAAATCCGCCACCTGCTGGATGCAGTTGCACAGGGCGCGGTTGGCCGCATCGCGGTCGGACCGGTTGCAGGCGCTTTCGATCGGACCCGCCGAAGCCGCCCCCGCCACACATGCAAAAAACGCGGCCCCGCAGGCCAGCTTCAGTCTGGAAATCGTCATGCTCTGCCTCATTGCCCCCGGCATTCCCCGCCAAGGGTCATTTTCTGCCGCCTATTATGCCGATTCGGGACAGATTTTTCAATAGTTGGAAACAGTTGGCGGATTTTGGCCGATTTTGTCACCCCCTCCCCCGAGTCTGGTGTCGCTGCCCCTTCCCGCCCCAACATCCAGCGGTGCCCGGCGCCGTAGGGCGGGGTTCACCCCGCCTTCCCGACACCGCCACACGCCCCCTTCCCCGCGGCCCTGCCGCGCGCTATACGCACGCGCATGACCCAGCTTGATCTCATCCGCAATTTCTCGATCGTGGCCCATATCGACCACGGCAAATCCACCTTGGCCGACCGGCTCATCCAGATGACCGGGACCGTGGCCGAGCGGGACATGAAGGCGCAGATCCTTGACAGCATGGATATCGAGCGTGAGCGGGGCATCACCATCAAGGCCAACACGGTGCGGATCGAATATCCCGCCAAGGATGGCAAGACCTATATCCTGAACCTGATCGACACCCCCGGCCACGTCGATTTCGCCTATGAGGTCAGCCGCTCGATGAAGGCCGTCGAAGGCTCGCTTCTGGTGGTCGATGCGTCACAGGGGGTCGAGGCGCAGACGCTGGCCAATGTCTATCAGGCGCTGGACGCCGGGCACGAGATTGTCCCCGTTCTCAACAAGATCGACCTGCCCGCCGCCGAGCCCGAGCGCATCAAGCAGCAGATCGAAGACGTCATCGGCCTCGACGCCTCCGAAGCCATCGCCATCTCGGCCAAATCCGGCCTCGGCATCCCCGACGTGCTTGAGGCGATCGTCACCCGCCTGCCCGCCCCCAAGGGCGACCGCGATGCGCCGCTCAAGGCGATGCTGGTCGATAGCTGGTATGACGCCTACCTTGGCGTCGTCGTCATGCTGCGCGTCATCGACGGCGTGGTGAAAAAGGGCGACCGCATCCGCATGATGGCGACCAATGCCGTCTATGGCATCGACAAGCTGGCGGTGCTGAAACCGCAGATGGTGGACATCCCCGAGCTTGGCCCGGGTGAGATCGGCATTTTCACCGCCTCGATCAAGCAGGTGCGCGACACCCGTGTCGGCGATACCGTGACCCATGAACGCAAGGGCTGCGACACGCCGCTGCCCGGGTTCAAACCGGCGCAGCCCGTGGTGTTCTGCGGCCTCTTCCCCGTCGATGCCGCCGATTTCGAACCACTGCGCGACGCGATCGAGAAACTCTCGCTCAACGATGCCTCCTTCTCGACCGAGATGGAAACCTCGGCCGCCCTGGGCTTTGGTTTCCGCTGCGGCTTCCTTGGCCTTCTGCACCTCGAAGTCATCCGCGACCGGCTGGAACGCGAATATGACCTCGACCTGATCACCACCGCGCCTTCGGTGGTCTTCAAGCTCTACATGAAAGACGGCGAGGTGCGCGACCTGCACAACCCCGCCGACATGCCCGACCTCACCTATGTCGATCACATCGAAGAGCCGCGGATCAAGGCCACCATCATGGTGCCCGACGAATATCTGGGCGATATCCTGAAACTCTGCCAGGACCGCCGCGGCATCCAGATGGACCTCTCCTATGCCGGAAGCCGTGCCATGGTGGTCTATGACCTGCCCTTGGCCGAGGTGGTGTTCGATTTCTACGACCGGCTGAAATCGGTCACCAAGGGCTATGCCAGCTTCGACTACACGATTTCCGAATACCGCGAAGATCACCTCGTCAAGATGTCGATTCTGGTGAATGACGAGCCGGTGGACGCCCTTGCGATGATGGTCCACCGCGACCGCGCCGAGGCCCGCGGCCGCTCGATGGTGGAAAAGCTCAAAGAGCTGATCCCCCGCCACATGTTCAAGATCCCGATCCAGGCCGCCATCGGCGGCCGCGTCATCGCCCGCGAAACCCTGTCGGCCATGCGCAAAGACGTGACCGCCAAATGCTACGGCGGCGACGCGACCCGGAAGAAGAAGCTGCTTGAGAAGCAGAAAGCCGGGAAGAAGAAGATGCGCCAGTTCGGCAAGGTCGAGATCCCGCAGGAAGCGTTTATTTCGGCGTTGAAGATGGATGGGTGAGGCGCGACCCCGGCTTTGCCGGGGAGAAAACGCTCCAGTGGAGCGTTTTCAGCGCCGAACGCCCGCGAACGCCTTCGCGGGCGGGACCCGATCAAAAGGTATAGGGTGCTTGCACGCACGCCTTTATTCCGTAGGGTTCGTGCTTGCCCACACCATCCTCTCCGTGCCCTCCAAGCTGCGTGAAATCGCGCAGCCTACGCAAATCGTCGCTCGGCCATTGCCCGCTGAACCTCGTCACACAGCCGGCGGCTTCCCCGCTCGGCAAAAGCGACGGTGAAGAGGACGGTGGCCCCCTGTGACCTGGGGGCGACGATAATCTGACGTGCGGTCAGAAAGCCATGCCGAGGTTAATTCCAGGTTAATCAGAGGACGCCCCTTCACACCCTCGGCAGCCCGCTCACATCCGCTTCCGGCATCCCCTCTTCGCCATAGCGCTGCTGTAGCAGTTCGATCCCCTTCGCCTTGGCTTTGTCGGGCACCTCCGGCCCTTCGTCCGACCATTCATCCCCGATGAACTTCGCAAACTCGCCGAATTGCGGTTTTGGTCCATCAAACGCGGCTTCCCGGCGGCGGAAATGCGCCGTGGTCTCGGCGCCGCGGATCACGCCCGCCAATCGCGCGTGCATATAGCTTTTCAGGACGGCATTGATGCGCGGACCATAGCCTTCGCCCATCGACTTGAAGAACCTCACCACATCCTCGTCCAGCCCGAGATTGACTTTCATCTTGGGCCGGTCCGGGGTCTGACGGGCGATGTCGTGCCACGCGTCCGGGATGCGGCCCGTCATCTCGATGGTGTTGTGAAAGTCCCATTCGAGGCGGGCCATCACGTCCATCATGTAAGAGTAGTGGGCGGACTGTTTCGGGGTCAGCTTCTTCAGATCGGTCATGGCGGGGCCTCCTACGGGCAGCATCGCCGCGAGAGGTTAATCAAGGGTAAGCGGCGGGGGCGTAGAGACGGAAGAAAGACAGCAAGAAGACGAAAAAAAGACGTAACGCTTTCTTAACCGTTTTGCCGACAAAATGCCAATATGCAGTTGATTCCGCTCCTCTTTCTTCTGGCCGCCTGCGCCGCCTCCCCGGCGCCCGAATTTTTCGGGGCAAAGCGGGTTGAGGTCACGCGGGAGGGGCGGAATTACACCGTCTGGCACACCGAAAAACGGGTGGAAGTGGTCCGTCACGGTTATGCGAAACCGGGCGAGCATCAGGCGATCCGCGCCACGATGATCGCACTGATCCCCGAGGTAACGGGTTGCAAACTCTATGAAAAATCGCTGCAAGGTGACAGTGGTGAGATGCGGGGCAGCATCCGCTGCTAGCGGCGCAGGAACAGCTCCCACAGCGCCCAAAGCCCCGCTGCAAGGAACATCAGTCCCCAGCCGGGGCTGTTGAACCAGAACTCCACCGCCGCCCACACCAGCGGTAGCCCCGCGGTCGCCACCCGCACCCACATCTTGGCAAATACCGGGTGATCCCGGTCCAGAAACTTGGTCATCAGCGCCTCCCTTTGCGCCCAGATAGGTGCAGCCCGCCCCCGGCACCAGCCCCGTTGACACAATCTTAAACCTGTTGCGGCAGATTGCGCGTGACAAGTGAATTCGCCACCGATCTGTGCCAGACTGAGGGAAGGGAGGACCATTCATGCCGCAGATCGACGCCAGTTTCGCCGGGCAAACCGTCATCACCACGTTCGAGATGACCCCCGCCACCGCCCATGACCTGCTGGAGAAACTCCAGTCCGCCTATCAGGAGGTGATCCGCCATCAGCCGGGCTTTCTTGGCGCCGGGCTGCATATGAACGACGCGATGACCCGCATCTGCAACTATTCGCAATGGCAGCGGCGCGAAGACTATCAGGCGATGCTGCGCACCCCCGAAATGCGCGAACGAAACAGGGAGATCAACACGCTGTGCAAAGGGTTTGAGCCGGTGATGTATGAGGTTGTCGGGGTGGTGTAACGCGGGTTCACGATGTTGCGGGTCATTCTTGCCGTCTCGCTGCTGGGCAGCGGCGCGGCGCTTGCCGTTCCGGGGCAGAGCGATTGGTTGCTGCTGACCGCACCTTGTGCGGTGGCATGTTTGTTTCTGCTTCTGCGGCGTGCTCCGCACAGCCGCAAGACGGAAGAGCGGGTTATCATCGACGGCTCGAATGTGATGCACTGGGCCGATGGCGCCCCCTCGCTCGACCCCGTGCGGGCGGTTGTGGCAGAGGTGAGCCGGCGCGGTCTGACACCCGGGGTCATCTTTGATGCCAATGTCGGCTACAAGATCGGCGACCGTTATCAGGACGATCAGGAACTGGCCCGCAAGCTTGGCCTGCCCGAGGCGCAGGTTCTTGTGGTGCCCAAAGGCACTCCGGCAGACGATTATATCTTGCGGGCGGCCCGCGATATGGGTGCGACGGTGGTCTCGAATGACCGCTACCGCGACTGGCAACGGACCTATCCCGAGGTGGTTTCGGATGAGGTTCTGCTGCGCGGCAGTTTCCGCGAGGGGCGCCTGCACCTGAAAGAAGGCGGGCGACGGCCCCGGGATGACGCAAGGTCAGGCGGCAAATGATTGCCCTGCGACAAATTGCCCCTATGTTAAAGCCATGCGGGCAGTCCGCAGGGTCATGAAAGGAACGGTCATGGGCATCGAAAGTCTGCTGATTCTCGTCATCATCGGCGCCGTCGCCGGTTGGCTTGCAGGCCGGTTGGTCTCTGGCTATGGCTTTGGTCTGATTGGCAATATTGTCGTCGGCATCGTCGGCGCCTTCATCGCAAGCTTCATTCTGCCGCGCGTCGGGCTGGCCATTGGCGGCGGCATTCTGGCCAGCATCATCCATGCCACCATCGGGGCGGTGATCCTGCTGGTGCTGCTGCGGGTGGTCAAACGCGTCTGACCGTTTCCGGGCGGCCCCGGACGAGGCCCGCCCGGACGCTTACCGCCGCCGCGCCTTGCCGCCGCGTTGGCCGGCGCGGCCGGCGGTGCTGCGGCCGCGGGATTTGACGGCCTCTTCCACCGCCTCCTCGACCACCGATTGCCGGGCGAGCGGGTCGTCGGCGACGGTCAGTTCCACCGCTTCCAGCCGCTTGACCTCATCGCGCAGCCGGGCCGCCTCTTCGAATTCAAGGTTCTCGGCCGCCTTGCGCATCGCCAGCCGCAGCGCGTCGAGATGGGCAGCAAGGTTCTGCCCCACCTGCGCTTTTTCCACCTTGGCGGTAACGCGCGACTGGTCGGTGTCGCCCTGCCAGAGACCGGCCAGCACATCTTCGACGTTCTTTTTCACCGTGGTCGGCGTGATGCCATGCGCTTCGTTATAGGCGATCTGCTTGGCGCGGCGGCGGTTGGTTTCGGCCAGCGCCCGCTCCATGCTGCCGGTGATGCGGTCGGCATACATGATCACCCGGCCCTCGGCATTGCGCGCCGCGCGGCCAATGGTTTGCACAAGGCTGGTTTCCGACCGCAGGAAGCCTTCCTTGTCGGCATCCAGAATGGCCACCAGACCGCATTCGGGAATGTCGAGCCCCTCGCGCAAAAGGTTGATCCCGACCAGCACATCAAAGGCGCCAAGCCGTAAATCCCGCAGGATTTCAATGCGTTCCAGCGTGTCGATGTCGCTGTGCATATAGCGGATGCGGATGCCCTGTTCGTGGAAATATTCGGTCAGGTCTTCGGCCATCCGCTTGGTCAGTGTCGTGACCAGCACCCGGAAGCCATTGGCCGCCACCTTGCGGATTTCGTCCAGAAGGTCGTCCACCTGCATTTCGACGGGCCGGATCTCGACCGGCGGGTCGATCAGGCCGGTCGGGCGGATCACCTGTTCGGTAAAGACGCCGCCGGTTTGCTCCAGCTCCCATGCCGCCGGGGTGGCCGAGACGAAGACCGACTGCGGCCGCATAGCATCCCATTCCTCAAATTTGAGCGGCCGGTTGTCCATGCAGCTTGGCAGACGAAAACCGTGTTCGGCCAGTGTCATCTTGCGGCGGAAGTCGCCTTTATACATGCCGCCGATCTGCGGCACCGAGACGTGGGATTCGTCAGCAAAAACAATGGCATTATCGGGAATGAACTCGAAAAGGGTCGGCGGCGGCTCACCGGGGGCGCGGCCAGTGAGGTAGCGGGAATAATTCTCGATCCCGGCGCAGCTTCCGGTCGCCTCCAGCATTTCCAGATCGAAATTGGTGCGCTGTTCCAGCCGCTGCGCCTCAAGCAGCTTGCCCTCGCCGGTGAGCTGCTTCAGCCGGTGAAACAGCTCGTCCTTGATGCCGCGGATCGCCTGCTGAAGCGTCGGGCGGGGTGTCACATAGTGGCTGTTGGCATAGATGCGGATCTGCTTGAAACTGTCGGTCTTGGCCCCGGTAAGGGGATCAAATTCCACAATCGCTTCAAGCTCTTCGCCAAAGAAGGAAAACCGCCAGGCGCGGTCTTCAAGGTGGGCCGGCCAGACTTCCAGACTGTCGCCGCGCACCCGGAAAGAGCCGCGGGCAAAGGCGGCATCGTTGCGGCGGTATTGCTGCGCCACCAGTTCGGCAATCACCTGCCGCTGGTCGTAAAGCTGCCCCACCAGCAGGTCTTGCGTCATGGCCGAATAGGTCTCGACCGAGCCGATGCCGTAGATGCAAGAGACCGAGGCGACGATGATCACATCGTCCCGCTCCAAGAGCGCCCGGGTGGCCGAGTGGCGCATCCGGTCGATCTGTTCGTTGATCTGGGATTCCTTCTCGATATAGGTGTCGGTGCGCGCCACATAGGCTTCGGGTTGGTAGTAATCGTAATAGCTTACGAAATACTCAACGGCGTTGTCGGGAAAGAAGCCCTTGAATTCCCCATACAATTGCGCTGCCAGCGTCTTGTTCGGCGCAAGGATGATCGCCGGCCGCTGAGTTTCTTCGATCACCTTCGCCATGGTAAAGGTCTTGCCGGTGCCAGTGGCGCCCAGCAGCACCTGATCGCGCTCTCCGGCCAGAACCCCGGACGAAAGCTCGGCAATCGCGGTGGGCTGGTCGCCGGCGGCCTGAAACGGCGTCTGCATCGCAAAGCGCCGCCCGCCTTCCAGCTTGGGCCGGGTCAGGACATCGGGGCGGATCGAGGGCAGATTGGTGTTGTTGTGGGGCATGGGTGATTCCCTTTCGCCCCCAATCTATTCCGTTTTTGTTCCCATTAAAGGGCGCTGGAAAGCCGGTGTTAACCGAGGTTGCGACAGGATGAAGAAAAGCCGTTCAATTTTAGCGAAAACTTCCCGCATCTCTGCATCTTTTGGTTGCATTGCGACCAGAGCTGCCGCAGATTTGAGGGGCAAGCAGCACACTGAAGCTGTCGGCTGGTTGCACCACACACCCCACCCACACTCCCCGTGACCAGCCGACAGCACCTTTGGCCGCAGCCGGGGCCGAGAGCCTTGCACTTTGCCCGCACATTCGGGATAACCGGGCAGACCCAAAGGGAGATTGCCCCATGCGCGCGCGCATCTATCAGCCCGCCAAGACCGCCATGCAGTCCGGCACCGCCAAGACCAAAACCTGGGTGCTGGATTACGAACCCGACAGCGCCCGTGTGGTCGATCCGCTGATGGGCTGGACCGGCTCGGGCGATACGCAATCGCAGGTGCGGCTGCGCTTTGACAGCAAGGAAGCCGCCCTTGCCTATGCCGCCGAAAAGGGCATCACCGCCGACGTGGTCGAGCCGCAGGGCCGCAAGCACAACATCCGCCCGCGGGGCTATGGCGAGAATTTCGCCACCGACCGCAAAGGCGCCTGGACCCATTGATCGACCGCCTGCCAGCGCAGGCAACCCATTGAACCAAGGAGATTTCCATGCGCCATTTTGCATTCGGCCTTGTCGCCGCCCTTTGGGGCACGACCGCCCTTGCCCAAGCCACGCCTGAGGGGGCGGCGGACCTGACCGCCCTTTTGCAGACCTATCTCGGCAGCGCGCCGGGTGTGGTGACCGTAGCCCCCGAGGGGGAGGTTTACGGAGTCAAGCTGGATTTCGCACCGCTTCTGGCCAAGCTGCCCGATGCCGGAGCCGAAGCCTCGATCACACCGATTGAGTTCAAGCTGACCGACAATGACGACGGCACCTGGGAGATGACGCAGGATCAGAGCTTTGACCTGCAGATCAAGGTGCCGGGGCAGATGGAGATGTCGCTCCATATCGCCAATGTGACGGGCGAAGGCACGTTTGACGCCGGGTTGCAGACCTTCTCGACCTCGTCCACCAGCTTCACCGATCTGGCCATGGTGCAAAAGACCACCGACCCGGCCATGGGCGACAATACGGTGAACTACACGATCGCCTCGGGCAGCTATGAAAGCACCGCCGAGGAGGGGGCCGACGGTGGCGTGGATACGACCATGACCTATGCGGTTGAGGGGGTTGCCGAGACCTTCTCGCTGCCGCCGATGGGCGAAGGCGCCCCGCCCAGCAAAATCACCCTGCGCGCCGAAAGCTATACCGGCAACGGCGGTGCCGAAGGGCTGCGCCCGGATGCAATGTATAAACTGCTGGCTTTCTTCGTGGCCAACCCGTCAGAGGCGGCGATTGCCGCCCAGCAAGGCGAGTTGAAGACCATCCTGACCGACGGGTTGCCGTTGTTCCAGCATCTGGTCTCCACTTCGACCACGACTGCGATCACCGTGGAAACGCCCATGGGCCCCGCCGCGCTGGCCAGCGCCGAAATCACCGTCGAAGCGAATGGCATCGTCGAAGAGGGTCTCTTCCGCGAGGCTTTCGTGCTGAAAGGGCTGGAACTTCCCGCCGGGGTGGTGCCCGAATGGGCGGTGCCGCTGGTGCCGTCCGACCTGTCGCTGGACTTCAAGGTGACGCGGTTCAACCTGCTCGCCCCGGCGCAACTGCTGCTTTCGGCGCTGGACCTGACCAAGGACCCGCAATTGCCGCCCGAAGTCGAAGGTCAGCTTCTGGGCGCCCTGCTGCCCGAAGGCGTGGTCGATGTGACGCTGGCCCCCGGCGGTGCCACGGCGCCGGTCTATACCCTGGGCTATGAGGCCACGATCACCGCCGGTCCGATGACGCCGATGCCGACGGGAACCGCGAAACTGAGCCTCACCGGCATGGCCGAGATCAACGCCGCGCTGGCCGCCGCGCCGGAAGAGGTGAAGATGCAGGCCGGGCCGATGCTCGCCATGGCCGAAGGCATGGCCAAACCGGGCGACAACGGCGCCTTGGTCTGGGAGGTCGAGATGACCGCCGAGGGTGCGCTTCTGGTCAACGGCACCAACATGATGGGCGGGCAATGAGCCTGACGATCACCCGGGAAAGCCCCCTTGGGGGCGATCTCGCGCTGTTGATGGCGCGGCACACCGCCGACATGCACGCCGACACCCCGCCTGAAAGCATCCATATGATGGATGCCTCGCAGCTTGCCACGCCCGGCATCGCCTTCTTCGTGATGCGCGACGCCGGGGCGCCGGTGGCAATGGGCGCCTTCAAGCGGATCGACGATACCCATGCCGAAGTGAAGTCGATGCATGTGCTGACCGAGGCGCGGGGGCGGGGTCTGTCGAAGGCAATGCTCGACCATCTGGTGGGTGAGGCGAAGGCGGCTGGCTTTTCCCGCCTGTCACTGGAAACCGGGGTGCAGCCCACCTTCATCGCCGCCCGCGCGCTCTATGAACGGGCGGGCTTTGCCTATTGCCCGCCGTTTGAAGGCTATGCCGAAGACCCCAACTCGGTTTTCATGACGCGCAGCCTTGATTGACGCCGCGCCATGGCCCAAAAGGGGCGCACGGTCCCGTAGCTCAGTTGGATAGAGCAGCCGCCTTCTAATTCCAGAATCCGACCATGCTGACCCGTGCTGACGGTGGAATTACCTAATAAAATCAGCATCTTCGGTTGATCAGACCGGGTGATGGGTGACATGCAATTGCATAGACAATTGCATGAGGCCGATCATGGCAACGCTGGAAATGACATTCACGAAGGGCGCGCTCGACAAGGCGGCTCACACTGGCGGCGCAGCAACCCGCTACCGCGACACCCGCTATCCCAACCTCTACCTTGAAGTCGGCGCGCGGTCGAAGACGTGGCGCTTCCGCAAGTTTTGGAAGGGGCAAAACTTCACGGAAACCCTAGGGACGTGGCCGCAGATGACCGTGATCGAGGCGGCGCAAACGGCGGCCGAGTTCAATACCCGCATCGAGGAAGCAGGCGTGATCGTCCGCAACGATGCCCCGCGCAACGCGCCCGAGATCACCCTTCGGGTCGCGCTTGAGCAGCACGTCACGAAGGCCCTCGACCCGCGCCAGCGTCATGTGTCGGCGGAAACGGCGGCGGGCTATGCCGCCATGCTGCGCCTTCACACGCCTCGCTGGCTCGACATGCCCATCACGGACATCACGCGGCAGATGGTCAACGAAAAGATCAAGGCGATGGCGAACAAGCCTACCACGGCAAGCTGTCTGCTGCGCGCGCTGGGCGCGATCTACGGCACCCAGCTTGCCTACCGGGACGACGGTTATGAACATGACCCCACCTATCGCGTGAAGGGGTATGAGGCGCGGACGCGGGAACTGCTGTTCGATGAGGCGAAACGCTGGCCCGCGATGGAGGCAATATCGAAGGTGCCGAACATGACGCGGCGTGCGGCGTGGCTCGCGCTGCTGTTCACAGGGTTCCGCATGAGCAACATTCGCGCCCTGCGCTGGCAAGACATCGACTTCGACGAAAAGATGCTGACCCTTGGGCGGATGAAGAACGGCCTTCGGCGCACATTCCCCCTGTCGGACGCCGCCCTCGACGTTTTCCGCCTGACACCGCGGACACATGATCAGATCGTCTTCGAGGGGCGGCACTACAACAAGCCCATCACGGGCCTTCGCCAGATCGACATTGACGGCAATGACGTGGACAACGGCGGCGTGCTGCGGCCCCACGATACCCGCCACCTGTTTTCGTCGGCGGCGGCAAAAGCAGGTCTTTCAGGGCCAGTAATCAACTGGATGCGCGGCGACGTGACCATCATGCAGGGTGCCGCTGGCCGCTATATGCACGATCTTGGGTCACATGCCGATGCGAACGCCATCGCGAACCAGATCGTTTCCAAAAGCGCACCTGCCTTGTCGGTTGAAGACATGCTCAGACGTGCTTAGATTGGATATACCTTGCCTCCACTCGCGGGAAACCCCCTGTCGAGTGAGGCCGTGACGCGACTGCGAAACTGACAGGCCGAGGAACCCGAAGCAGCCCAAGGGCGTGTGAAGGCGGTCAGTGGAGAGGATGGGAGGAAAGCGCGCGGTCATCAGGTGCCCTCAATGTGAGAACACCCATGACTCCAGACGCCCTCCTTGCCGAGTTGCGCACGGCTATCGAAGCGCAGAATTTCCCTGAAATCATGACCCCGGCGCAGGCCGCGCAATTCCTTGGCGTGTCCGAGGACTATCTGCGCGATCACCGCAAGCGCAGGTCGGGGCCGCCCTACAGCCAGCCCGCATCGAAGATCGTCCGCTATATGCGGTCGGATTTGATCGCTTGGCTGAACCGTTCGCGCATCGCCGCATGAATTGACCGAGGCAAGCTGGCACTCGCCTCGGTCGGTATCATGCGCGCAGAGCATCGAAAGGGCTCTGTTGCACAAATCCCGTGAGGGATTCATCTCGTGAATCCAGCGTGGTAGCCGGCGTGCATGAGCAGACCCAT